>CALXXN010000007.1 GCA_944392695.1 uncultured Spirochaetales bacterium
AACCCTATCATTTTGCATATTCATGTCCTTACAGGCGTATTTTCATTCAGTCATTTCGAGTTTTGAAAAAACCTCTCCTGAACAATTTTTCAAATCAGGCTGGCAAAGGCGGAGAGTTTTTTACTCCTCCTTGTATCGTAAGAATCCTCGTTGGCGTGATAAATCCGCTAAAAGGGAGAATCTATGACCCTTGCTGCGGGTCTGGCGGAATGTTTGTCCAATCAAAGAAATTCATTGAAGCTCATTCTGGAAATATCAATCAAGTTTCAATTTATGGACAAGAGGCTAATCCGGAAACATGGAAACTTTGCAAGATGAATCTTGCAATAAGAGGTATCGAAGCTGACCTCGGCGACTCCCATGCAGATACATTCTTGGATGATAAGCATCAATCAAAGAAGTTTGATTTTATACTTGCCAATCCACCTTTCAACCTCTCAGACTGGGGAGGTGATAAACTTACGGATGATCCGCGCTGGGCTTATGGTATCCCTCCTGTCGGTAATGCAAACTTTGCTTGGATCGAGCACATGATTTCTCATCTTTCAAATAATGGCAGAATTGGTCTGGTGCTTGCCAATGGAGCACTCGCCTCTAATACAAGCAATGAAGGTGTAATCAGAAAGAACATCATTAATGCGGATCTGATCGAGGGTATTGTTTCTCTTCCTGGTCAGCTCTTCTATACAGTTCAAATTCCTGTCAGCCTCTGGTTCATCTCTCGCAATAAAGCTCAGAAAGGCAAAACACTGTTTGTTGATGCAAGAAACCTGGGAGAGATGGTTTCAAGAACGCAGAAGGAAATCAAAGAAGAGGAAATTAAGAGGATTGCTGAGACATTCTCTAAATTCCGAAATGGGGAAGATGTTGATGAGCTTGGCTTTGCTAAGGTTGTCACAATAGATGAAATCGCACAGCAAGATTTCATCCTTACTCCTGGACGATATGTTGGTATCCCAGAAAAAGAAGATGATGGTATTCCATTCGAGGAGAAAATGAAGTCTCTTACATCAGAGCTCTCGGAGTTTTTCAAACAGTCTCATGAACTTGAAGAGGAGATTAGGAGACAGCTGAAGGGGATTGGATATGAAATTTGAAACAAAGAGGGTCCGTGATTTAATTTCCGAAATTTCAATGGGACCGTTTGGCTCAAATATCAAGGTAGAGTGTTTTGTAGATGACGGGATACCTGTATTAAACGGAAGCAATTTGGATGGAATCGCTCTTAACGAGAAGTCTTTTAGATATGTTACAAAAGATAAGGCAGATTCTCTTGGTAGGGCAAATGCTCATAGTGGCGATGTAATCATTACGCACCGAGGAACATTAGGACAAATTGCTTTTATACCTCACGATTCTAAATATGAAAGGTATGTTATTTCTCAGAGCCAGTTCCGTGTAAGGTGTAATGAGAAAATCTTGCCAGAGTATCTCGTCTACTATTTTCATACGAAAGAGGGGCAATATAAATTGCTTTCTAACGCTTCTCAGGTGGGAGTGCCTGCATTGGCACGTGCTACTACAACCTTCCAAGAAATAGAGATTGAAGTACCGAGTCTGGAAACTCAGCATGAAATTGTTAAGTTCCTTGAGACAATCCGCAAGAAAATAGTGACAAATGGTAAGCTAAACGATAATTTACAGGAGCAGGCATTCCTGCATTTCAACAAGCTTCTGCAAGGGAAAGAGGCTGATACCTGCCTATCCGATTATGTTTGCCTAAACCCAAATAGACAATTGCCGAAAGGTAAAATTGCTAGATGCATTGATATGTCGAAACTATCCACTAGCGGAACATTTCCTTCAGGTTGGGAGTACAAGGAATATAACGGAGGCATGAAGTTTTGTAACGGCGATACTATTCTTGCTCGGATAACTCCATGCTTAGAAAATGGAAAGACTGCCTTAATCAACTTTCTCGATTCCGATGAAGTAGCATTTGGCTCAACTGAATACATTGTTTTAAGTCCAAAATTCTCACATGTTTCTCCAGGTTTTGTTTATTGCTTGTCTCGATACACACCATTTGTCGACTATGCAGTAAAAAACATGAATGGAAGCAGCGGACGACAAAGAGTATCAGCAGAAACAATTAGCCAATTCTCGCTTCCAGTAATCTCAGAAAAGGAATTCGAAACTTTTGGAAAAACGACTAATCCTTTATTTCAGCTAATGCTGTGCAATTCTATAGAGAGTCTGAGGCTAGCGAAAATGAGAGACGAGCTACTTCCCCGTCTGCTCCGAGGTGACATTGAGATCAATTAACTATGCCGCTAAATTATCGTTTAGCGATGTCCGTTAAGAACGGTATTCGGCTCAAAACATTTCAGCAAAACATTGCAGTTGAGCCCTTGAAATGAAACAACTCCCTGACTTGCAGAGAGTTGCTGGTATTGGAGCTGATCGGGATCGAAGAACCTAACAAGGTTGCCACATCTTGTCAAAAACTTATAATTCTTTCGATTGGAAGTAGTTATCCTTTTCACTTTAGCTCAATCTTCACGCCTTTTATCAGTCTTTTCAAGGTATTCTCTGTGCGATTCTCCCTTCCAAATGAGTCGCTGTGCATGCCGACAATGTGCTTCTGCACATCTCACGGTATATATTCCTCCCCAGTTGTCTTGTTTATGGCCTTGAATGTGATTGCATATTCGTAATCCGCCTCTGTCTTCATGCTTGGAACATTTGGCACCAAATCATATTTCAGAGTTATCTCATCTTTCGGTGTCAGTCTTGATGAGAACACAAAATCGCCGGGTATGATGGGCATTGATTGTGTTTTAGATTTTGTAGAACTAAAGTTTAATGGAATATATTTCTCCGACCATCCCCCAAGAGAACTTTCGCCATAATACAGGGTTAGCCTACTAAGTCCATCAATCAGTTCCTGTGGTAATGGATTAATAGTGACTGTCATCCATGCTGTCTTGCCTTGTGCAACTGATGTGGATATCTCCCAGTCAGTATCCGTAATTCTACTTATCGTGTGTCTCTCTGCTGCCTTCGTGCAGTATTTCCACCTTGACGACTGATAGTTAAAGTTCAAATTGTCTGGGATATAAATTGTCTGAGAATAGGATTCTGGGACATAGCATACGACAAACCCGTAACTGGCAGATTCCCTCTCTTCGTCGTTGTCCGTGTTTACACCATTTTTGGGGAACCAGGAAGCGAAGCTGTTAAAGAAACTGTAATTGCCTTTTTCATCGAAAGAAAATGTGACTTGAGTGCCATTGCCAGGCTGTTTGAAGGACTCGTTCTTTATTATAATTTTATGTCTTGCCGCTTCATTGCTATCGATGGAGAAAGTCTCTTCGTACTGAAGAGAGTAGCCCATTTTTGAAGCTTCTTCAGAAAGAGCGGCCAAAATTGTCGTTTGCCCTGGTATATCTCTTAGTGAGACCTTCGCATTATGCATGTTCATGGTCGTTGTTACAGTAGGTCCATTGTGGTAATTTATTTCGAGATTGATGAGATCATCAATCCAGTAGGGGATGAATGCTTCGCATTCGAGATAAACATATGAAGTCTTGTCAGGTTCACATTCGTATTTGATTGGTATGCCTGAATCGTTTATGGTTACGGCTGTCTCTGACAGTTCGAAACCATTTCCTTTGTAGCCAATGCCTATGGCCGATATGTTGTAATTCCCGGCTTCCAGAGGAACATTCAGTTCTGCTGTCAAAAAGTCTCCGGCAGATCGCGCTTGAGGTGAGCTGACGATTTTGATAGCTGTGCGGAGTGTATCTGCATGGAAGCGCTCGATTTCATCTCCATTGTTGTAGATGACAATCTGCTGTAGGTCATTGATATCGGCTTGAGTCATCGGAGGAAGCACTAGCGTGAGGCCCGAAGATGCTACTGTGTCATTGTCTGATGTTCCGCTATTGCCTACTGCTGGTGTGTCTGGATTACACGAGGAAAACAATGTCAGGACAAGGAGAGGCCCGATTAACAACAATGATGTTCTTTTCATTCGCTTTGGCTCCGCATATCTATGGTAAGCTCCATTCTGCTGGTTGTAAATGAGGCCACCATTTGCTTAAACGTATGCTTATGTTTTTGTTTGTGACCAAATCATCTCATAAGGCCTTTTGTGTAGAGCTCTTTTATCTTGGTAAGATCAGATTTCCATGAAGCAATTGCAGAAGTCATGTTCCGAGTTGTGGATGCACCTAACACGTTTATGAATGTATTGAGGTAGCTTGCAATCAAGTGGTACGGGACACCTCTGTCATTCAGTGCCTGCAGAATATTAAGCCGATCTTGTTGATTGAGATACGAATCTTGTCCTACCGAGTATCCCGCTTCTCTTAGGATGGATTCGTCTGCCCATGTTTCAGTGCTATTTGTATAGCCCATTAGCATGCCGTTGACTGAAAACCTATTGAAGACATAATACAGATGGTTTTCTAAATAATTTCTGATACCTTCAAACTCAGATGTGTACATGAAGATTCGTCTGCATTGTCTGCAATAGTAGGCATTCATCTCGATAGTTTGTGGGACTTCTTCAGACTTATGCTTGAGAAGAACCTCCAGCCGCACTGGAATCATTTCATGGCCTTCTTCCACACATCTGAAGGTATTCATCACAGTGACGACGGATGTCAACTTGCAACAAATCTTGTCTCCAGGATGCAAAGTTTCATCGCCATTATCGTTACAAGGATGCACTGAAGATTGTTTTTGTGACTTGATGAAGGGGATTGGATCAGAAACGGAGATTTCGCCATCATTAGACATAAGATGTTCAACAAGTTCATGCTTTCCGTGTTTTTCAAGAAAGATTGCGTAGTCGGCGATTGCTCGTACATGTTTGGATACAACCTTAGAAATCAGATTCTTGAACTTTGAATGCAAAATTCTCCGATCAAGCAGGTACTCTATGTCAGGCGCAAACCATTTGTATTTCCTTTTGGCGGTTTTTACATCCAGAAAATGAAAAGAATCTGTCGTTTTCTTCTCGAGATTAACAAATATTACTTCACCAACTTGTTTCAAGAAGAGCCTGTTTCTATTTCCTATACGCAGTTGTGCATATAGCACTATACCACCATCTACATCCAAGCCTGAGTAGCCAAGCCTTACACCAATCCCTTTCAGATTCTTTTCTGGCTGATCGAAATCATATAAATACTCTGCCGATACTTTTGGGACATTTTGTTTGTCAATTTCTGTCGCAATCCTCTTGAGATTCTTTACTGATTGACTCAGCTCTGGAAGCGGCTTTTGTGAGTAGTTAATTCCTATAGCTTTTCGAATCTTTTGTTCTCGGGCTTCTGCCATTGCCTCGATGTATGGTGGCTTTTTTATCACAGGTTCGTGCTTGATTACAGTGCCATCAGGTTTGATGATTGTTATTCCAACTTTTTCCACAATGGATGAATTCTGATTGTTGTTTTGCTGAGGTATGATTGACTTTCTGAAGTTATGGAATTTCTTTGCCATCTCGATTTCCTTGTAATTCCTGATTGGCCTGGATAACTATAGTGTCAATCGTTTATGTGCGCTCAAAGCAAGTCCGATAGTCTTCTGCTATTATCGCATTCAGCGAATCCGATCCGATGCTGTAGGCATTCTCAGGGAATGGCAATCTTCTCAGTGCTTCAGTCGACTTGATTTTGGACGAATCTGTTCTCAGTATCTGATTATAGATTCCCAGGAGAGTGTTGTAATTCAGCGAGAAGAAAGCATCGAAGAACATAGCCAGGTAAGGCAAGGACTTGAGATTGTTTCTCAGTGCATCATTTTCGATTTCATGGGGAATCAGTCCTGCCTTCTGGTATGGATTGCTGCTTTCGGCTGGAATATCCGGCAGCTTGGATCTGATAGCCCCGTCGATATCATCTATTCCAAGAAGAGAGCATACCTTCAATACTGTTTCGGTACCCGGGGACGCATGAGATGTGCAGGCATTCAGGTATTTGCTATAGGTCTGAGAATTGATTCCTGCGTGTTTTAAGAATGCATTCACCGATGTGTATCTGGTTGGGATAAGCTCATGAACCACTTGCCAGAGATTCTGTACAGCCAGATAGGGGTATCCCCAGAGGCTGGTGGCCATCTGGCTGTTCGCAAGGAAATAATCAACTATTGTCGGAGCCTCATCTGATTTCACAACGAAGAACTTGTTGATTTCCTTCACCATGTCTGCGAACTGGAAGATGCTGAAGATGTCATCCATGAAGAGCAGGTTGAAGAATATCGCAGCTTTGAGTTCTTCCAGCGATTTGGAGATTTCCGCCGGAGGAAGACTGAGGACAAATGGACTGTTTCCTTCTACAAGAGACGCGATTGTCTTCGAAATGGCAACCTTGTCAGGGAAGCGCAGAAGATAGCGTCTGGGTATTTCCAGAGAGACATGAGGCCGCCAGTACATGATGTTCCCCATGATATTCGCGCCAGTTGTCCATCCCGTGAGCAACGTATCAATGGGTATTCCGATTGCCAGTGAAATCAGATAAAGATCATTGAACCTGGGAAGAGTATTCTTCTGGACGCAGCTTGTGATTGTAGCATATGGGATGTCAGTGATGGCCATAAGATCCTGCCTTGTCATGTTCAGGAACTTCTGCTGGTTCTCAATCCTTTTCATTATGGCTGCTACATCAAGCTTTTCATCCATATGAATATTTGATATCAGATGAGGCTTTTGAGTCCACGCTAAAAGCGAAAGAGATGAATACAAAACACCTAAAGTGGAATGTATGTTTTGTCTCAGGATACAAAAATCATAAAAACCTAATTATGAATATTGACAGCAGTAAGAAATGGCCATATATTGATGATACAGATTGCATAAATAAGATTTTATGAAATTTGTGCAAAGGAGATATTATGGCAAGGACTCCATCAGGGCCTTATTACTACGGAATAGCAAACAGGAAAGGTGAGAAGGATCGTTATGTCCTTTGCATCCGAGACCAGAAGATGAAGTCCGGATACAAGCAGATTGTATTCCACTCATCAAAGAGGGAGGCTGGGGTCAAGGCCAAAGCTCTGTATGAGGACTATATCGAGAAGAATCAGGCAAAGCCTGCGATAGGAGAAGAGAAACCTAAAACTGTCGAATCTGCTTGCAGGATCTTCATCAAGCGCAGGTCTGATGGCCGTCAGGTCATCTGTCAGCGTCATTCAATCTCTCAGGTCACTGGCCGCTTCAATAATCATTTCATCCCATTCTTCAAGAAAGCTCTATTGATGGATATTGCAGTCGAGGATGTCACAAAGTATCGCAATATGCTTCAAACCAAAGGGCTTGCTGACAAGACAGTCCAGTACTGCATTGATGAGGCACGGGAGTTCTTCGACTATTGTGTTGAAGTCGGCTGGCTTGATCACACTCCGTTTGACTCGACATTCAAGATGGCCCGCCCCAAGCCGAAGAAAAACCGCATTCCTGGAAACATTGAAGACTACCGCAGGATGCTGATGAAAGGGTGGAGCAACCCCGTCAACCATGCTGTCGCCCTTGTCTGCTTCTTCACTGGCATGCGTGTATCAGAGATCAGGGCACTCAAGAAAAGCGATTTCGAGCCTTATTATGGCCATCCATGTACAGAGGATTGTGTCGTCTTGCATATCCGCAGGAGCCTCACCGAGAAGAATGAAGAGAAAAGTCCTAAGAACGGCCGTGAGCGCACGACAGTGCTTCCTCGCTGGGTCTATGACTTCATCAGTCCTGTCTTCCTCCTCAGTTCGACACAGCTCTGCTTCTCCAATACGCATGGCAAAAAGCCCATATCCATCGATAAGAACCTCTACCAGTTCCGCAATGCTCTGGCCTCAGTGACGGGTATGACAGCAGAGGAGGTGAAGGCATCCGGTATCGATTTCCATTCCCTGAGGAAGATGTTCAATTCGATGATGACTGGCACGCTCTCAAGTGATATTCGTCGTGGAATCCTCGGATGGACAAGCGAGAACGTTGCTCTTGAGCATTACTTCCAGGTTCTTCCTGTCCATTACCAGAAGATTCTGGATGCCCAGAAGGTGCTCTTTGACCAGGAATCTGTCGGGTGGTTCAAGACTCATGACATTCTTGACCTCTCGGATGAATACAAGACTTCAAGGAAAAGGAACAAGGAGGAAAGTGTATGACTACATACTCGATTTATGAAGCAGCTGACAAGCTTGGAATCTCGGTTTCCGTCTTGAGGAGGGAAATCTACAAGAAGAAGCTCACAGGTCGCAAGTTCGGTGGCCGTGTCTACATTCTGGATTCGGATCTCGAAGACTACGTAAGGCTCTGCTCAACGGATCCTGACAATGACAAGGGATATGAGGTGAAGCTGATTTCAGGAGAGGCATGACATGTCGCTAGGAAGAAGAATGATTTCCAACGATGTCATCATGGAACCGGAATTCATCAAAGGTGGTGCTGAGGCACGTTCTCTCTATATGTATCTTGTCATTTCGGCCGATGATATAGGGATTGTGCCTTACCCCAGCATCCTCTCCATTTTCAACCTGACAGAGGATTCTGAGCCATTCCAGTATCTGGTGAAGAACAAGTACATCATTGCAGTACCAGGATTTGAGTATGTCGCCATCACGCACTGGCATCTCATGAACACATTCAAGGGTGACAGGAATTACCTGTCAACCCGGCTGGAATTCAGAAAGCGTCTTGTCCGTGATAGATACACTGGCCTCTATAGGGTGAGGGAGAGAGGCGAAGCCGCCTATAAAATGGAGGAAGACCTGCCGAAGTCTACACGCCGGAAAGCGACAAGGAAAACAGCATCAAAAGGCGAAGATTCTGAATGAACTCGTGAATGGAAATCCTTGCAATAGAGAATGTTACAAGGATTTTCAATTAGTCTGGAATAGAATGTGGAATAACATCTGGAATCAAATGTGGAAAAGATTCTGTAATGTGTTCCGACTTTATTCTTGGAAGAGAATCTGGATTTGTTTCTGGATGTTGTTCTGGTTCTTGGTGTGGCCTAGAAGTAATTAATGAAAGAAGCAACCAAGTAAGTAAAGGAGGGCTTTTTCGAGCCAGCGAAGTGTTCAACGCCGCACACTTCGCTTAAAAAGCCAACTCCTTTGACGAGTGGAAAAATGAAGAGGGGGAAAATGCGGCCTTCATAAAGGTAGAGCATTTTTCCACTCTTGCAAGAATCAATCAGAAAAGAAGAGCCAGTCTTGGAACTGCACATTTGCAAGCTGGTTTCATCAATGCCATTGCAACAGGATTGAAGGTGATGAAATGGAAGATAAAGTCAGGAAAGAAATGCAGAGTCCATTGATTCAGCTGAAGCTGAAGATGATCAGGGACAATGTTGATCGTTGGGACGCACTCTGGGCTTCATATGAAGGACGCTATAAGGGGATGTCTGAAGATGAGATCAGGGCTTTCAATGCAGAACTTCGTGTCATTGCGAACGACACGATGAATGAGCTGTCATCAATCAGGAAGAGGCTGTCAAGGAAGAGCGTACCTTTTGAAGAAGTATAGCCAACTCGAAGCTTTATGAGACATTGATGAGGCAAGCGTAGGTGATTGCATTCCTGCAGTATTTATGGATGCCATCGAGGCACCACTATCTTATGTTTCGTTTGGGTCTTTCCATCGACCTGCACTGTCGTGCATGGTAAACTGCCTTTGTATAATTTCGTTCTGATGGGTGTTATATGCGATTGATCATTGCGCTTTGTCTATTTTTATCTCTGTTAGCGTCTTCTTGTACAACATCACAACTTGACTCAAGTGAAGTCTTTCTACAAGAGACGATTTCGAATGTGAATTTGTTCCAGCTAGTAGCAGAAGAGGAGGCTTCTGACGAAGAGGTGATAAGCACTATTGAGGCCTTTCGTTCTGCTGGAATAAGTGTTGACCGTGACTATGATAGGAACACTGGAGAGACTGCTTTGGCACGAGCAGTTAGTGATGGTCGGATTGAAGTTGTTAAGGCTCTGCTGGAAGCAGGAGCACGCCCAGAAGGTCTAGAGCGAGATTGGAGTCCTTTGTTTTCCGCTGTGTTCTATGGATATGCAGACATCGTAGAAGTACTTCTTGAATATCATGCAAACCCCAATGCGAAAACTCCTCTTCTTTTTGAGAATGGCTACAATACACCTTTGAATATTGCTTGTAATCGAATGTACCAAATGCCAGCAGAGGCTAGGATTCAAATTGTAGAGTTGTTACTTTCTGCCGGTGCTGACCCAAATGCTGTTGGAGAGGGTGGCAATACACCATTGATGAATTCATTGAGCGTATCAACTCCGACCGATATCCCCAGTGAAATTCCAATCCTTCTCATAAAATATGGGGCTGATGTAAATTATGTAAATGATCATGGATGGACTCCGTTTTTGTATGCGGCGACAAACAATGTTGATGAGGGTCTTGTTTGGGTTCTGATAGAAGCAGGTGCAGATATACACAAGAAAACAGAAGCATCTGGTGGGGTACTTGTCACGCTTGCAAAATACAAGTCCCTTGACATGGTGAAATACTTTGTAACCGAGGGGTTCGACCCGAATGAAAGAAATATCTTGGGATTCAATCTGCTCCATGCGATTTGCGATTCTGATAAGAATTGTACTGTAGATGGAATCAGATACGCTCTTTCATTAGGATTGGATGTCAATAGCCGAACTGATTGGGGATGGACTCCATTGAGTCTCGCAGCTTCCCAAACAGATGATGTTGGAGTCATTGAATGTCTGCTTAATGCTGGGGCTGTAATCAATGTAGCTGATAATGATGGCATTACCCCTGTCATGTCCGCTTTGGCACACAACCCCAATATACAGATATCGAGATATCTAATCAGCAATGGAGCTGATTTGGTCAATGCTACCTTTAGAGGCGAAGTCAGCGCATTTACATACATTTGCGGTGTTGGAGAATATAACGACAACCTTTCATTGTTGCTTGATATGGGCTTTGATATAAATGACCAGAGCAGTACCGGCACTACACCTTTGATGTATGCCTGCAATATTTTTATGCCTGAGCCAGGAAGAATTAGATTCCTCCTCGAGAATGGAGCAGATCCAACGCTTCATGATAGCCAGTTCAAAACAGCGCTGGATTATGCAAGAGCGAATAGTCAAATTTATAACACGGACGAGTATTGGCTTCTTAATGATGCGTACTATAATCACAATCTTCAGGAATCGGACACCTTAGTGAACTCGATAGAGGAAGGTCCAGTATCAGACGCACCAGCGTCTGAAAAGCGATTGGTTGAATTTGATTCCATAGGAATATCTTTTGAATTGCCCGAAGGGCCTGTTGGAATGATCTCAACTGATGAGGAGATAATATCTGGAGTAACAAAAGACGGCGCACTGCCCATATTGGAGATGAACGACTCTGAAGCGTTATGTTACATAACAGTGACAGCATCGTATATGCCTAGCGAGACATACATCTATCTGGATGAAAGCTGGGTCAATAACCTGTTTGACATGCTTGATATCGATGAATATTACGATGCTATAGGCTTGGATTTTCAGAGGTCGTCAGTATTTGATGCTGGGCTTGTTGATTTCATAAAACTGCAGTTCGCAGGGGAAGGATACTATGCCGGTATGTATGTATCCGAATATCAGACTGTTATAAACAAGTACAGTCTCACCTTTACTGTGTTTTCGGGCAATCAGCAACAGGGTGAAAAGGCGCTTGAAGCATTGCTTGCTTCCATTGCGTTAAGTGGATATGGAGAATTGCCAAAATGCTATTCTCCTGTAATTCGTATGGAGACTAACGGATTGACCATCGATTGCCCTGAAGGTTATTCGTGGGAGAGATCCTTGTTCCTTGATAGTGTGGCTATACATTCGAATTCTCCTGAAGCGGATAAGACATTGCTTACATGTTCAGTTACTGACCTCTATGAATCCTTGTCCCCAGTAGACAAGATGGCAACAAGCAGACGCAGTCTTGATTACCCGGACAAGGAGATTCTTGCTGAAGCAATCCAAGTTGACCCAGATTCAATAAGTAGTGAGATTGTTGGAGAAGATCTCTGGTACCGAACAACTTTGGTGGATGACGGTGATGTTGTGTATTTCAGAATACGTGATGGCTATCATGAGGTATTTTCCTGCAGGGCGACATCTGAGCAGGAGGCTCTCTTGAGGGAGATTCTTGAGACAATCAGATATGAATAGGTGCTCCGAGAAGACAGCCCAGACGAGTTCTGAAGACTTTGAAACATGGCATGAGGGTAAGTCAATTGTCTATCCTCATGCTCATATTGAGTAGCTTTGACCTCGTTGTCTACTCAATCCTCGTGTATTTCAGTTTCATGAAAATGTGTACGTTGGGCAAGATAAATAATGGGCGTTTACCTTTGAGAAGCAACTGACTGTGCTGTAAGTGTTTATCATGTTTACCTTGCAATAGCTGTGAAAGCGGAAGGTAAACGCTTGTTTTACCGGGTTTTCTATCAGGTTTGATTCCCGGTTTTTCTCTGAATATGTCCTTGTGTGGCCGCGATTGTCTTCTGATTCGTTCCCTGGTGTGGTATCCTTTACTTGTACGGATAAATACCAGGGGTAAGAGATGGACTTCAATCAACTTTGCAGCTGTCTGAAGCAATATGGCGCATCATGGATGATATTCAAGGAGTTGTCTGAGAATGACAATTCGAAGAATCAGGTCTATCTTGGTGGCTCCTATGAAGTCCTTCAAGAAATCCCACATGGTGAGATCACGACTTTCTCGGATTGCAAGAGACCGAACATGAAGGCGAAGCTTGATTTCTGGTGGGTCTCCGACAACGGATCTGCAGCCAATGCTCCAGGTGCCCAGCTGATTCTCTACCCCAAGTATCCGGAAGTTCGTCTTTCTGGCTTCCTCAAAAGCTGTCCTACTGCACCTTCTGCCCACTTCCAGGTAATCAATCGTGAAGATCGGACAGGAGACAAGGATGGCCGAGTCCTAGTCATGGCTCCTGTCGGAGAACGGATTTATGCCTATCTTGCTCCTCGGGGAGCTTCTATAGCGGCTCATCTTATTGGCCTTCCCCATGATGGCCTTTTCGGCCACGTCGAATTCGGTTATGAAGATTCGAAGACCGAGCTCATCAGACATCTCAGAATACAATATGCTACAAACCCACACGAGCTTGTCAGAATGTTTCCCGATGGAGAAATCCGGCATTACAAGGCAAGAAATGCAGCGGGATACACACTTGAAGCAAGTTTCGGCATCATTCCAAATGGAACTCCGGAACCTGATTTCAAAGGCTGGGAACTCAAGTGCTATGGCAGTTCTTCTGTCACTCTCATGACGCCAGAACCGGATGGTGGATTGTATGAAAAGCTCGGGACAAGGGATTTTGTTGAACAATATGGCCATGTAGCAGAAGACGGTGGCATGTATTTCACAGGGCCATATCGCGCTACTGAAAACACAAAGTTCGGTAGTCCTCGCAAACTTGTCGTCGAGGGGTTCAATATAGAGGATGGCAAGATTGAAGATGTTGATGGAGCTATTGTATTGCTTCAAGATGAGGATACAGAGCTTGCAACATGGTCTTTCTCACATCTGCTTGGACACTGGGGTCGCAAACATAACAAGGCCTGTTATGTAAGATATGAAAAGGAATCCGATACTCAAATCAATTATCTTCCTAAGGTCTTCTTAGGAGAAGGGACATCTCCGATTTTCCTGCTAAGGGCCATTCTTGCGAATGTTGTCATCTATGATCCTGGATCCAGAGTCAAGCTGGATGGAAGCATGAAGGCCAGAAGCCAGTTCAGAATTAATCATAAGGACTTGTGTCTTCTGTATAGCAAGTACGAACATGTAGACATATCAAAATAAAGAAAATCTTATGTCAAAAGTAAGAGCTTGACGTGAATGGTATTTTTGTCAAGCTCTCTTTTCTCTTCTACTCAAAAACAAAGTTTTCTGATGGGAAGTAGCGGCCTCCGAATTCATTCACTTTAATTTTGTCCTTACTGTTTGTTATTTTTCCAACGCCTTCAAAGTCAATAGTTATCATATTCCATAGACTATCATAATCAGTAAGTGTAAGTATCGCGTCTGTAATTGAACTAGTACGAGAAATTGCCAAATCCTCGATTGTTAACGGTCCAGGATTTGTCTTGCTCAAATTAACTGTTACACATAAATCTCCATCTTTTAGAACAACACCAGTAATGGATTCGTTTTCCCCGATTTCTCGCTGAAGAATTTCCTCGACCTCTGATATAAAAGTTTCGGGAGAAATTTCTTGCGCTTCAATTGCAACATCACTAGTGGCTTGCTTGACTTCCTTGCTGCTTATATTTCCAAAAACAGAAACGAGAATAACAACAATAATAACCCAAAACCACCATTTCTTATAAATTGGCTTCTTTACAGAATTCTTGGCTTCCTTTTTTTGCATAACGCCCATACCTCAAGTTTAGTTGATACTACCTTTATTAGAAATTATAACACAAAAGTAACTGACGAATAGAAGAGCTTACCAACATCCGTATCCAGAAATCCTGAGCGACTTGAAGAATAGTATTCTAGGCCGTTGTTGAAACACAGAAAGAAACCGAGTCTATCGATAACGGGGAATGTGTTACACGGATAAAAAGTATTATACCGCTGAGTGTAATGTCTCTTGCATAGTTGCTCCAATTTGGACTAACATCTAGGTATAAATCGGTACCAAAAGAGTCCCAGAAGGAGAGATATGGATGTCCCAGCAGTTCCATTGCACGTTCTCAGATGATTTCAGCTCGCAGCTCAAAGATGCTTGTAAAGCTATGGAGGTCTCTCCTCAGCAACTGATATCCGATGCCGTTCTGGCATTCATTAAGGCCAGGCGTGAAGTTGACTCTCCTGCCGATGTCGGCAATTTCAGTTTCATTGATTTGTTTGCAGGAATCGGTGGCATGAGGATTGCTTACCAGTCTGTGGGAGGTCACTGTGTCTTCTCTTCTGAGTGGGACAAGAAATGTCAGGAAACCTATTACAAGAATTTTGGGGAGATTCCATACGGAGATATCACCAAAATCAGTGCATCCGATATTCCAGATCATGACATCTTGGTAGCTGGATTCCCATGTCAGCCTTTCTCGATTGCTGGCGTTTCGAAGAAGAATAGTCTTGGGAGGGCTACAGGATTCGAAGACAAGACTCAAGGAACATTGTTCTTTGATGTTTGTAGGATCCTGAAAGAGAAGAGGCCAAAGGCTTTCATGCTTGAGAATGTCAAAAACCTCAAGAGTCATGATAAAGGCAATACATGGAAGGTGATTGAGAGTTCTCTCAAAGAACTGGATTATGAAGTTTTCAATGCGATTCTCGATGGGCAGGACTTTGTTCCACAGCACAGGGAAAGGATTCTCATCATCGGTTTTGACAAGCACCGCTACGGAGAAGGAATCAAGTACGAGTTCAATTACAAGAAGCCAGAACACAAGAAGTGTCTGAATGACATTCTAGAGAAGGATGTCCCTGAGAAATACACTCTTACACCTCATCTCTGGGAATATCTTCAGAATTATGCAGCCAAGCATAAAGCTGCTGGTAATGGATTTGGTTATGGAATGCCTGATCTGAATGGAATATCGAGAACTCTCAGCGCAAGGTACTACAAGGACGGTTCTGAGATTTTGATTAACCGTGGGGAAGGAGAAATTCCTCGCCGTCTCACTCCAAGGGAATGCGCAAGGCTCCAAGGCTTCCCTGATGACTTCAAGATTGTCGTGAGTGACACACAGTCATATAAACAGTTCGGCAATTCTGTTGTCGTTCCACTCATGTCAGCTGTCGCCGAGACTGTTGTAGAAAAGGTCAAGGAGCTTGACGGAATGTGTATGAAGGCAGAGTGCGCAGTCTGAGTATGACCGGGACCCGCTGATCAAGAAGATTGAGACTAGAGTTTTGACATCCCATTTGCCGTTTCATCCCAAGCATCAGGACCCTATGGTTAGCGTCCTGATGTTGAATTGGTGCCATGTTTGACAGCGTTGTACGCTAATGGAAAACTGGAGAAGCGGGCGATTCTCTATTCCTTTTTCTATGCTCGAAACCACTTGAGAATGAAACAACTCCCTGTTTGAAAGGGAGTTGCGAGTAGTGGAGCTGATCGGGATCGAACCGACTACCTATTGAATGCCATTCAATCGCTCTAGCCAGGTGAGCTACAGCCCCATTCGTCAAACGACTTGGGTACATTACCCCAAAGCGGGAAAAATGTCCATAGGGTATGGCAAAAGTTTGGTGTTCCAGTGGAAGTCTAGTTGTTGGAAGACTTTGCGTATCTATTGCACAAACGAAACAATTGCAATACCCTTCGCTTGCTTATAGCAATATTCACCGTTTAAGGATGGGTTTGCCATGGATCAGAAAATCAAGGTTGCGGTCATGGGCGCAACTGGCGCGGTCGGCCAGGTTTTCATGTGGATGCTTTCAGATCATCCGTGGTTTGAACTCGCGTATTGCACGGCTTCCGCCGCAAGGATTGGACAGAAATACGCTTCTACAGTTCATTGGGTCATGCCTTTCGAGATGCCCTCGCAGATCAGGGACATCGAACTCAGGGAATTCGATTTCGACGCCATGGAGGAAGCTGGTGTCAGGATTGTCTTCTCAGCACTTCCAGCAGCTGTCGCAGCGGAAGCGGAGCCCCAGCTCCGTGCCCGTGGCTTCTACGTTTTCAGCAATGCTGCCGCGATGCGCTATGAGTCGAATGTGCCAATCCTGATTCCAGAAGCCAATGTCGAGCAGCTCGACCTGATCCGCAGCCAGGGCTACCCCCAGACGGGTTTCGTCGTCACGAACGCCAACTGTGTCACGACGGGCCTTGCCATGGCGCTCGCCCCGCTGAGGCGCTTCGGTATCAAGACAGTAACGATCAACAGCTACCAGAGTGTCTCCGGTGCTGGTTACCCGGGCCTGTCCTCTTTTGACATCACGGATAACTGTATCCCCTTCATCAAGGGGGAAGAGGAGAAGATCGAGAAGGAGACGAAGAAGATCCTTTCAATCAATCCTGAGATTTTCGCCTACACGGTCCGCGTGCCTGTCATGTTCGGTCATCTCGAGACTGTCTGGCTCGATTTCGAGGAGGATGTCGAGTGCGAGGATGTCATCACCGCCTGGGAGGGCTTCCAGGAGGCAGGTGGACTCCCCTCGACTCCAGAGAAGTCTGTCGTCTACTCCGCAGAGCCTTCATTCCCCCAGTCGAAGTATGCTTTCTGGGGTAATCCAAGAGGCATGGTCGTCTACACAGGACGCATCAAGAAGCACAATGGCAAGATCGGCTTCGTCCTCCTTGTGAACAACATAGTCAAGGGAGCGGCGGGAGGTTCGATCCAGAACGCTGAGGCCTTTGTCTCACGCTACATGATGCACTAAGTTTTTGGACTTTAGAGGGGAGGGCGGCCTCCCCTCGGTCATTCCAAGGACACGACTGTCAGGCAGTCGCGTACCTTCACCCTGTACCGCTTGTCATTCTGATGGATGTGGAAGTCCGCCTTGCCAGTGCAGCTGGAGCAGGGCAGTCCCATAGCATCGTGTCTGTAACAGGCGCGCGAGATGAAGCTTGGCGGGGTGTAACTGGTTATTGTTGGTTCGAAGGGCCAGTGTCCACCATGTTCCTTCCTCTCCATCCATAGATAACCACCTGTCAACTGGATGCCCAGTTCCTCAGCGAGGAGCCAGGCCGCCGCTGCATTGGGCAGGTAGAGGTAGATGTCGGCGAAGCAACGTGTGCCAGGATGTTCCTTGATGATCCTGACCTGGCCGATGTTGTTGAGTCCGACCATTAGGTCTGGATTGGCTCTAAGTAATGTATCGAGCTCTTCCTTGAGCCCTTCCTCGTTGAAGGTGACAGGGGGAAGGGTGATGTAGCGCTGTCCATCGTCCTCACGCGGTACAAGCGACCAGGGCAGGTCCCCTTCAAGGCGCTTCCTGTCGGGGAGCTGTACCGCCTTGAAGCCCCCTTGTGGCCATTCGATTGGCTTGGTGTCCGTTTTGATGGAGTCGATCGCCTTGTAGAAGTCACGGCGCAGGGCCTTGAGCCGTGAAAGCGGGATGAAGGGGTTGAGAAGCCCGCTGTCATTGACCACTTCCAGCTTGCCTAGTGTGTAACGTGAGGTGTCTGACTGGAGGAAGACATCACTGACTTGCCTGTGGATGTCACCAGGGGTCTTCGCTTCCTGCAATGTGACCTCACATTCAACCTTGGCTCCCAGCGCCTCTGCGATGAGCCGGTCTGGGGCTATCGTGAAGGTGATGTCGACAGCTTGCTTCCATGTTGCTGTTGGTGGCGTTGCCTTCTTCTCATGGCCAGTGGCTGATGACTTCTTGTAGAGTGGAAGTCCTACGAGGTCTTCGTTGGCTTTGTGGCGCAGCCTGATGTAGCTGCCATCACGGGAGAGGATCTCACATGGGAAGGCTGTGGCCTTGGGCAGCCCCTTGCTGTCAGTCGTGATGTACTGGAGTCCATCCCTTGGAAGGAGCTTGCAGTCCTTCCTCACTGTGATGCTCACATCATCTTGGTCGACAATCAGGCCACAGCGCGTACCCAGGTGTCCCGGATAGCCTGACAGCAGGCTGTCCCTGTCCTTCCTGTAGTCGAACCAGCCTTGGCCACTTCTGCGGCTGAACGAGGTCCGCCAGGCTTCTTCAAGGGCATCTGCGTCACCTCCATCCAGCAGGGCACGGTAGTAGCGGGTGAGGGAAGCCACATAGCCTTCATCCTTCATGCGCCCCTCGATCTTGGCGCTCTCTATCCCCATCTCATTTAGTGTCAGCAGGGTGCGTCCAGCGGCGAGGTCCTCCATCGAGAAGAAGTAACCGTTCCTATTTGTACCATTGTCAGTGAACCAGGTCCTGCATACCTGGGCGCACTCGCCCCGGTTGGCACTGCGTCCACAGATGTTGGCACTTGCCATGCATAGCCCTGAGAAACCATAGCAGAGCGCACCGTGGATGAAGACCTTGAGCTCGATATCAGGGCAGGTGGCACGTATGTAGGCGATCTCATCAAGTGTCAGCTCCCGTGACAACACGACACGCTCGAACCCCAGGTCCTGGAGCGCCTTGACGCCTTCGACCGTGTGCACAGCCAGCTGGGTGGAACCATGCAGGGGGAGGTGGGGCCAACGCTCCTTGACCAGTCTGACAAGTCCGAGGTCCTGGATGATGATTCCATCAGGTTCGTAAGAGTCCAGCATGCCAAGGAGCTTGTCGGCTTCCTCCAGCTCGCTATCATCGACCAGCGTGTTGGCAGTCACATAGACCTTGCGCCCGTTGTCCGCGGCGTAGCGGCGTATCCTGGCCAGGTCGTCTTCTGTGAAGTTCCCAGCGCTCTTGCGTGCTGAGAAGTCCTGCATGCCGAAGTAGACTGCATCTGCGCCATTGACGAAGGCTGCCATGGCCTTGTCCAGTGTCCCTGCGGGGAGTGCGAGTTCTATCATGCTGCTATCCTAGCACGTCATGCAGCCTTGCTGCGACGATACGGTCGGCAGGAAGCCAGTCGAGAGCTTCCAGCTCATCAAGTGAGAGCCACTTGGTGGAAAGGTGTTCCCTTGGTTCGAGGCCGCCATCGACGATATGACATAGCACGCAATCCATGACAAGGTCCTTGTATTCAATGGTGAATAGCAACCTCTCCGCTTCAATGGTGGTGCCGAACTCCTCCTGTATCTCCCTGACGGCAGTCTGGAGGGCGTCTTCACCTTCCTCCCGCTTGCCGCCGGGGAATTCCCAGCCGCCGTCTTTCTTCTGGGCGGCGAAGATGCGCCCCTTGTCCATGATGACTGCCGCACTGACATGTAGCATGCTGTCCATGCGCTCCTCCTGGGTGGGCTATAGCCCAAATGTACACAAATCGTGCTTTTGCTTGCAAAAAGCCTTCGCTTGAATTATGTTGTTAATGACCCGCCAAACGGAACAGGGAGTGGACCCCATGTCCGCTTCCTCCAACAAAGTCTATAAGGAGAAATTCAATGACTATCAAGGACATCAAGCACGAAAAGCTCATCAAGTGGGTTGATGAGATCGCTGCCCTGACGACTCCTGACGCGGTTGTCCTCGCTGATGGCTCTGCAGAGCAGTACGACGCTCTTGTGCAGGAATGCGTCGACAATGGCCTTTGCGTCCGCCTGAACGAGGAGAAGAAGCCTCACAGCGTCCTCTTCAATTCAGATCCCTCGGATGTTGCCCGCGTCGAGAAGAGGACATTCATCTCGTCCGTCAAGGAGGAGGATGCAGGTCCTACCAACAACTGGATCGACCCTGTTGAGCTGAAGAAGACCCTGACCGGCCTCTACACCGGTTGCATGAAGGGCCGCACGATGTACGTCATCCCCTTCTCAATGGGTCCCCTCGGTTCCCCGATTTCCAAGATTGGTGTCGAGATCACCGATTCCCCCTACGTTGTCATCAACATGATGATCATGACCCGTGTCGGTGTCAAAGTCCTCGACCTGCTTGGCACTGATGGTTATTTCGTCCCCTGCCTCCACTCTGTCGGCAAGCCCCTTGCAGAGGGTGAGACCGATGGTGGCAAGTGGCCCTGCGCTCCAATGGAGCACAAGTACATCGCCCAGTTCCCAGAGACCCGCGAAATCTGGTCATATGGCTCTGGTTACGGTGGCAACGCCCTGCTTGGCAAGAAGTGCCTCGCACTGCGCATCGCTTCCGTCCTGGCCCGTGATGAGGGCTGGCTGGCTGAGCACATGCTGATCTTGAAGATCACCAACCCAGAAGGCAAGAGCCGCTTCGTGACCGCAGCCTTCCCATCGGCCTGTGGCAAGACGAACCTGGCCATGCTCATCCCCACCATCCCAGGTTGGGAAGTCCATACAGTTGGTGATGACATCGCTTGGATGAAGTACGGCGAGGATGGCCGCCTCTATGCGATCAACCCAGAAGCCGGCTTCTTTGGTGTCGCTCCTGGTACAAGCGCCCAGTCCAACTACAACGCCCTGGTCGCTGCCAGCAAGAACACGATCTTCACCAACGTCGCCCTCACAGAGGACAAGGATGTCTGGTGGGAAGGCATTGGCTACGATGCTCCCGGCAAGCTGATCGACTGGACCGGCAACGAGTGGGAGCAGGGCAAGAGCGACAAGCCTGCAGCTCATCCGAACTCACGCTTCACAGCTCCTGCTTCACAGTGCCCCTGCATCGCTCCTGAGTGGGAGGATCCGAAGGGTGTTCCAGTGTCTGCCATCCTCTTCGGCGGACGCCGCCCGTCAACCATTCCACTTGTGCACATGGCCCGCAACTGGAACCATGGTGTCTTCCTCGGATCGATCGTTGGCTCAGAAGTCACAGCTGCCACGCTGGACGTCAAGGCTGGTACGATCCGCCGCGACCCATTCGCCATGCTGCCCTTCTGTGGCTACAACATGGGCGACTACTTCCAGCACTGGATTGATGTTGGTGCCGCCGGCGACCCGGAGAAGCTGCCCAAGATCTTCTACGTCAACTGGTTCCGCAAGACCCCTGAGGGTAAGTGGCTCTGGCCCGGTTACGGTGACAACAGCCGCGTCCTGAAGTGGATCTTCGAGTGCTGCGAAGGCACTGCCAAGACTGTCGACACGCCGATTGGCATCATGCCGACTGTCGATGCCATCGACCGCCCGGAGGGAGTCAGCGAGGAAGACATGAAGGAACTCCTCACTGTCGATGTCGAAGGCTGGCTGAAGGAGGTTGACGACATCAGGACCAACCACTATCCGAAGTTCGGCAAGCACCTCCCAAAGGAGCTGAGCGCAATGCTCGACACCCTCGAGGCGAACCTCAAGGCTGCCAAGGCCTGAGCCGGCTTCTAGGCCAAATCAACCCTGCTGGGACCTTCCTGGCAGGGTTTTTTTCATATTTTTATTTCCTTACACACCAAGTCTGTATTCATCTTTTCTGCATGAAAATCGAAAAAATTGCATATTCCCTATGGACAAAGATGCGCTCCATCTTGTAGGATTCAGCCATCTCAGAAAAGGAGGACAAGGCTGATGACACTCAACAACATCTTCACCGCCATGATGATGTCCTCCATGATGATGCCCGGCAGGGCATGAGATTCTTATTTTTCCATCACTTCCATTTTCCCGAGTAATTCCCAAGAACAACAAAAGAACATCCAAGACGGCCTGAGCTGTCTCCATATAGTCTTAAATCCATTTGGAGAAGGAAATAAAATGAAGAAAACCATCGCTATCGCACTCATCGCGCTCATCAGCATCACAGCTGTCTATGCTTCTGGCAGCAGTGAGTCCAACCTTGCCGAGTCCACCACACTCCGTGTCGGTGCCACCCCAGAGCCACATGGAACCCTCCTCTCGCTCGTTGTCGACGACCTGGCAGAACAGGGTATCAACCTTGAGATTGTCGAGTTCACTGACTATGTCATGCCGAATGAGGCCCTCCAGTCTGGTGAGATTGATGCCAACTACTTCCAGCACCTGCCTTACCTCGAATCCTACAACAGCGAGCATGGTTACAACCTGGTCAACGCTGGTGGCATCCATATCGAACCGATGGCTCTTTATTCAAGGCAGTATGCTTCCCTTTCTGAGATTCCAGATGGTGCCACGATCGCCATACCGAACGATCCGACCAACGAGGGCAGGGCACTCCTCCTGCTCCAGAGCGCCGGCCTGATCACACTGGCTGAGGATGCTGGTCTTGAGGCTGTTCCTGCTGATATCGCTGACAATCCTCACAACTTCTCATTCAGCGAAATCGAGGCTGCTTCCATCCCACGTGTCCTTGATGATGTCGATGCTGCTGTCATCAATGGCAACTACGCCATCCCGGCAGGTCTCATCGCCACACGTGACGGCCTCTATGTCGAGGGCGGAGACAGCCCCTATGTCAACGTCATCGCTGTCAAGGACGGCAACCAGGACGACCCAAAGGTCCAGGCTCTTGTCCAGGCATTGAAGAGCGATGAAGTCGCTTCCTTCGTCGCCGAGACTTATCCCAATGGAGAGGTCATCCTCGTCGACTGAAGTCCACACCATTGAAACACAAGGCCGGAGGCGCTGTCCCCCGGCCTTTGTCTTATCAAGTGGAATGGACTAATATCCAAGTCATGGATCCTCTCCTTGTCTCATTGTCCGTCCTATGCGCGTTAAGCGTTGTGAACCTCATACTCCAGCTCGTGCTCCTCTTCATCAGGAAGTCGAAGAAGAAAGAGGGTGAAGGCCTACGGGAGACTCTTGATGCCCGCTTCGATGCCATGGAACTCAGGGCCGCACAAGCCAGGGACTCCCAGCAGGCTTCCATTGACCAGTTGCGGGAAGCCCTCCTGCTGCGTACTGACAGGATTTCCGACAACCTCGAGCGCAACCTCTCCGCCTTGAGACGGGAGAACAACCAGCAGCTCGAGCAGATTCGTCACACTGTCGACGATAAGCTCCGTGAGAATCTTGAAGGCAGTCTTACAAAGTCCTTTGAACAGGTCAGCCGCCAGCTCGAGTCCGTTTACAAGGGGCTTGGTGAGATGCAGGGTCTTGCCAAGGATGTGGGCGACCTCTCGCGCATTTTCTCCAATGTGAAGAGCCGTGGTGTGTGGGGCGAGGTCCAAGCCGCCGCCATCCTTGGCGACATCCTCTCCCCGGAACAGTGGGTACGTAATTTCCATCCTCGTCCGCGTTCTCCCGAAGTCGTAGAGTTCGCAATCCGCCTGCCTGGCAGGAGTGAGGGGGATGATGTCTACCTGCCTATAGACTCCAAGTTCCCCAAGGAGGACTATGAGGCTTATCTGAAGGCATTGGATGAGGGGGACCAGGAGAAGGCCAGGGCTTTCCAAGGAGCGATGAGGGCCAGGGTGCAAGCCGAGGCACGGGATATCTGCATGAAGTATATCGCGCCACCACGTACGACAGACTTCGCCATCCTGTTCCTGCCTTCTGAGAGCCTCTACGCCGAGGTGCTCTCCATACCAGGCTTCGCCGAGGAGCTGCAGTCGAAGTACCGTGTCACGCTCTCTGGCCCTACGACGCTGGCTGCCCTGGTGAACAGCCTGCAGATGGGTTTCCGCACATTGGCTGTGGAGAAGCGCAGCCATGAAGTCTGGAAGCTTTTCGCACAGATGCGTAAGCAGTTCCGCCTTTTCTCGACCTCGCTTGAGGCCGCTGAGCGCAGCCTTCAGGGTGCTGTAGGTAAAATCGAGGATGTCTCAAACCGCACGACGCGCATACAGAGCCGTCTGGATGCGATAGAGCTCCCCGAGGAGGCCGATCGGCCAAGTGATGATAATCTGCTTCCAGATGCATGAATATACGGTTGAATTGTTGACAATCTGCAATATTATGCATAAATTAGGGCTCTACTGAATATGGAATGAATAATTGGAGGTGAACGATGAACCTGAAAGGCAGAAGCTTCCTGACACTGAAAGACTACAGCAAGGATGAGATCCTGTACCTGATCGACCTGGCTGCGGAACTCAAGAAGAAGAAAAAGACCCAGCCCTGTGATCCTGGTGTCATGGGACGCCTGCTCGCAGGACGTAACATCGTACTCCTCTTTGACAAGACGAGCACGAGGACCAGGTGCTCCTTTGAGGTGGCAGCCTATGATGAAGGTGCTGGTGTGACCTATCTTACGAACAGCCAGATGGGCAAGAAGGAGTCGCTTGAGGATACCGCCAAGGTCCTTGGACGCCTTTATGATGGCATCGAGTACAGGGGGTTTGAGCACAGGATCGTCGAAGACCTGGCCAAATGGTCTGGGGTTCCTGTCTGGAACGGACTGACAGATGATGACCATCCCACCCAGGTCCTTGCCGACTTCCTGACCGCCAAGGAACACATCAACAAACCACTCGACCAGATGAAGCTCTGCTATGTTGGAGATGGCCGCAACAATGTCGCCAACGCCCTCTTCATCGGGGCCACCAAGGTCGGCATGGACTTCTCAGCCGCCGCCCCTGCATCCCTCTTCCCTGCGGAATCATTGGTTGCTGAATGTAAGGCCTTTGCAACGGAAAGCGGCAGCAAGATTGAGATTACAGACGACCCATATCAGGCGGTGAAGGGTGCTGACATCATCTATACGGACATCTGGTGCTCGATGGGCGAGGAGGACAAGATGGCAGAGCGCATTGGCCTCTTGAAGCCTTATCAGGTGACAGCTGACCTGATGAAGGCCACAGGCAACCCTGAGTCCATCTTTGAGCACTGCCTGCCAAGCTTCCACGACCTTGAGACGACGACTGGCAAGATGGTCTTTGAGAAGTTCGGTCTCAAGGAGATGGAAGTCACCGACGAGGTCTTCCGTTCACCACAGAGCGTCGTCTTCGATGAGGCTGAGAACCGCATGCATACGATCAAGGCTGTCATGGTCGCGACTCTCTCGACAAGCTTGAACTTCTGATAAGCAAGGCCCCTGTGGAACATCATCCGCAGAGGCCTTTCCCTTACCTGGAGCTGTCGTAGATGGTCCAGGATGCATCCGGGTTGTAACGTACGCTCAGTGAGATGTATTGGACGTGCTGGTAATACATTCTGGTGACCTACTCTCCACCCTGCCTCACATTGCTGTGAGCCTGGGGATGGAGCTTCTTCCCGCTCAAGACGCCTGATGGCGCCAGTATCAGCGAGCTATCCCCGCTAGCCCAGCGGTTCAGGATGTCTTTACCCTCATCCAGCAGGTTCTTACAACTGTTCTTGTCCCTGTCGTGATGTGTGCCACATGACTGGCATGTCCATTCACGGTCAGAAAGCTTCAGGTCGTGATTGACCTCATGGCACACTGAGCATCGCTTGCTCGAAGGGAAGAACCTATCGACCTTCACAAGTATCTTCCCACTGTCATTCAGCTTGTAGGTGAGCATGTTCCTCAGTTGTCCATAACCGTTGTCGTATACGGCCTTCCTGGAACATGTGGCAGTCGTAGGCGATTGTCGTATTGCCCGGTGATTCGAAGATATGATAGCTGAATTCCACACCAAAGTTGACAATCAAGGCCTGATAGCTGTCCGGGTAGGGGGTGCGTGGTTCCGAGTCCTGGTCGAGCCAGTTTGGAGCGAAGATCCAGGGACGTAGGTTGGTTGTGATCACTGGTACTGGGAAGTTCATGTCAACATAGACACGTAGCCAGTCGATAGGTCCTATTGAGACACCGATGTCGATTGTGTCCATGCGCTCGTACTTGTATGTGACCCAGAAGTTGTTGATCTGGCTTGGATTGATTCTCTTCCAGACAGCATCCCCGTAATGTGAGCAGTAGTGGTGTAGACCTGCACGCAAGGAGAAGACATCTGCGATGCTCATCGTCAGGTCATAGAAGTACACTCCATCGTAGCCGATCGTATCTGCGAACTCACCTTCCATGTACAAGTTGACTGCCCCCTGCCAGGAGAAGTCGAAGGAGATGGGGCTGAGCCAGTGGTCGAAGGTGAAGGTATGTCGGAGTATGGAGATCGTCTCACCCAGGTTGATCTCAATCATCATGGGTGCCCCTGCGAAGGCCTCCGTCAGTGGATACTCCTCAATCACATAGCCATCACCGGTCCAGCCGTCTTGGAGTATGTAGGTGGGAAATAATCCATTGGTGTAGCAAGCCGGGCTCAGGGCGGGCATGGGCTTGTTCTTGTCAGCAGCGTACTCCTTGTAAATTGGATCGAATGAGAAGAGTTCTAGCTTGTAGTCGAAGTCAGCACAGAGTGCTGCTGGAATCAACAAGAACAGTAGTGCGGTGTATAGGATCCGTCGCATTGGCCATGGCCTCCGTCTGGTATGGACCTGGGTTGGGAAAACCAACGGGAAAGACTATGGGTGGTGGGGTGGATCCTGCAAGTCACCACGAAAGATGATCCAAAAGCGATGCATCGTGTTCATCAGATTTGCTTAAATATTGCACTGAAAAAAAAAAAATACTATACTTTATTGTAATAGTGGTGTGTAGTACACAGGATATGTTTTTCATGAATTCTGTCTTGTCTTGCACGCCGCTGGTGAGATGCCTTTAGCCGCTGACGGCGGCAGACAAGCGTTTCAATCCATCGCACAGGCCGCGTGGCAGAGCGGACTGTGTGGTGGTTTTTCCCCTCCATGCTGGGTCCTGTTGCAAGAGCAGGCCCCTGTTTTTTTTATTTACACATTGCAGCCTTCTTGTTTTTTTAGACATTTTCCCGTAACATGTCGATATGCCTAAGAGGATAGACCACGAGGAACGTAAGGAGAAGATCCTTAAGACAGCACTGGAGATTTTCGCACGTGATGGCTACAGGGACGCCAACCTGTCCGTCATCGCAGAACAGTGTGGTCTTTCGCGTCCGACGCTCTATCAGTATTTCAAGGACAAGGATGAGATTTTCTACTATGCGGTCAAGCTTGTCACAGGGCGGATGTTCACCCGCTATGTCGCTGTCGCCTGGGATGAGTCCTATGGTGATTGTATTGACCGTATCGAGTGGATCTGCAATGACATCATCGATGAGGCAGTACGCAATGAGGCTTCCTTGCAGTCACTGATGGATGTCATGCTCCAGAGTAAAAGGGAGCATGTCGACTTCTCCCGTGTGATTGTCAAGCGTACAATCAAGATGACCATACTCTTCAAACGCCTCTTGAATGCGGGAATGCATGAGGGCCAGGTCGTCAAGTGTGACGTTGACAAGGTCTCAGGCCACATCTTCACCCTGCTTGAGGCCTTCTGTTTCCAGATCGCCTTCCTTGGCAACTTCTCGGCTTCCGATTCCAAGGACTTCATCTCCACATATCTTGACGCCTACCGCATCAGGGAAAAGTGAATACTTGCCGATTGAGTGCGGTCTTGTTAATTTAAGCTGCGTGGGCAGACTCCTCCACATGGAGGAAAGAACATGGATTTCAATAAATTCACAGTAAAGCTGCAGGAAGCCGTTGAGACGGCTAACAGCTATGCAGGGGAGTGTAAGCACAGCCAGCTGGAGCTTGCACATATACTCCTTGCACTACTTGAGCAGAAGGAAGGTATAACCAAGCCGCTGCTTGAGAAGATTGGTGTGTCGACCCAGGCCTTCGAGGATGGGCTCCGCCACATCATAGACGGCCTGCCTAAGGCCTACGGGGATGTGCAGCGTTCGCTCTCCCAGAACGCATACCAGGTCCTCGACAAGGCTGACAAGGTACGCCGGGATTTCAAGGATGAGTACACGTCGGCAGAACATGTACTCCTTGCGACGCTCGAGGTGGATTGTCCTGAGCGTGAGGTCTTCATCCACCAGGGTATCACGAAAGAGGCCCTGCAGAAGGCATTGAAGGATGTGCGTGGCAGCCAGAGGATCACGAACCAGGATCCGGAACAGGGCTACCAGACGTTGAAGAAATACTGTAAGGACCTCACAGCCCTGGCCAGGGAGGGGAAGATGGACCCCGTCATCGGACGTGACGAGGAGATTCGCCGTGTCATGCAGGTGCTTTGCCGCAAGACGAAGAACAACCCTGTCTTGATTGGTGAGCCTGGTGTCGGCAAGACAGCCATCGTCGAAGGTCTTGCACAGCGCATAGCCAAGGGAGACGTGCCTGAGAGCCTGAAGTCCAAGAGCCTCCTGTCACTTGACATGGGATCCTTGGTCGCTGGTGCGAAGTTCCGCGGTGAGTTCGAGGAGAGGCTGAAGGGTGTGATCAACGAGGTCGCACGTAGCGAAGGAGAGGTCATCCTCTTCATCGATGAGCTTCATACGATTGTAGGTGCTGGTGCCGCTGAGGGCAGTACAGATGCGAGCAACCTGATCAAGCCAGCCCTTGCACGAGGTGAACTGCATGCGATTGGCGCCACGACGCTCGATGAGTATCGTAAGTACATCGAGAGTGACAAGGCCCTTGAGAGGAGGTTCCAGCCGGTCTACACGAAGGAGCCTACTGTCGAAGACACCATCGCCATACTCCGTGGCCTCCAGCAGCGCTACGAGGTACACCATGGTGTCAGGATCCGTGATGAGGCCCTTGTCGCAGCTGCAACGCTTTCCGACAGGTACATCACGAACCGTTTCCTGCCTGACAAGGCGATCGACTTGGTAGATGAGGCTGCTAGCCAGCTGAAGATGGAAATCGAGAGCCAGCCCGTCGAACTGGACAAGATCGACCGTAAGATGCTCCAGCTTTCTGTTGAGAAGAGCGCTCTTTCACGTGAGAGTGATGAGGCAAGCAAGGAGAGGCTTGAGAAGATCGACCAGGAACTTGCAGAACTCCAAGGGCGTCATGACGCCATGCATCTGCAGTGGACGAACGAGAAGGATGCGATCAATGGTGTCAAGGAACTCAAGGCTGAAATCGAGCGTCTGTCCGCCGAACAGCAGTTGTGCGAGAGGGAAGGCAACCTGAACAGGGCTGCTGAGATCAAGTACGCCTTGATTCCAGCCAAGCAGAAGGAGATCGCCGCCAAGGAGGACACCCTCAAGGAGATCCAGAAGGACGATCACCGCCTGCTCCGCGAGGAGGTCACTGAAGATGATATCGCACGCATCGTCTCCTCTTGGACCGGCGTGCCTGTCAGCAGGATGCTCTCAAGTGAGATGGAGAAGTACCTGAATCTTGAGAAGACGCTCCAGGAGGAGGTCATCGGACAGGATGAGGCGATCAGTGCTGTCGCAAACGCGATCAGGCGTAACAAGACAGGTATCGGCGACGAACACCGTCCGCTGGGCAGCTTCCTCTTCGCAGGTCCTACTGGTGTAGGTAAAACGCTCCTGGCAAAGAAGCTCGCCGCCTTCCTCTTTGATGATGAGAAGGCCCTGACAAGGATAGACATGTCTGAGTATATGGAGAAGCACTCTGTATCCAGGTTGATTGGAGCCCCTCCCGGGTATGTCGGTTACGACCAGGGTGGACAGTTGACAGAGGTCGTCAGGCGCCGTCCTTATTCCGTCATCCTCTTTGATGAGATTGAGAAGGCGCATCCAGATGTGTTTAATGTCCTCTTGCAGGTCCTTGATGATGGACGCCTGACCGATGGCCAGGGACGTGTCGTGGACTTCACCAACACCATCATCATCATGACGAGCAACCTGGGCAGCAAGCAGATCCTGGAAGAGGGTGGCAAGGTCAACAAGGAAGAGGTCTTGTCAATCATCGAAGGCTCCTTCAAGCCCGAGTTCATCAACAGGATCGATGAAATCGTCGTCTTCAACCCGCTTGGTCCTGAGCAGGTCAGGAAGATCGTCACCCTGCAGCTCAAGTTGCTTGCCGGACGCCTCGAGCGCCGTGGCTACAGCCTGACCTGGGATGAGGATGTGGCTTCATTCATCGCCCGTGTCGGTTTCGACCCGACATATGGTGCACGTCCAATCAGGAGGGCGGTGCAGAATGAGATCGAGAACCCATTGGCCAAGGCCATGCTCTCAGGCACGCTCACAACAGAGCGTCCAATACTGCTGACACTGTCCGGAGAGGATGTCGTGATCAGCCAGTGACAATCATCAACTGACGCCACCCGTCCTGGGCGGCGTCAGTTTCCCTTGGCCTCCAGCATGCGTGTGACTTTGACCAGGTCGGCCTTTGTGTCGACATCTGTCCGCACATTGGGACCTGCCTGGTAGAAGTCATGGGCGTTGAAACGGACCAGGTCACGAAGCCTGGTGCTCTTGTCCTTCCTATACATCATCACCAGGTCTTGTGAGAGGGCGACCGGGTGTCCTGCACCCTCCCTTGTGAAGGGGCGGGCGGCCAGATGCCCTTCCAAGTGCCTCCCACATTCCTCGTAGTCCGCTTTCCTTATCAACGGCAGGTCCCCGGGGAGGATCATCAGCGGTCCATCGACCACTGAGAGGGCGGCTCTTATCGATGACTCCTGGCCTGTCCCATAGTCTGGGTTGTGTATCAAATGGACAGGGTAGGAGGATAGGAAGGCGTCCATCTCTGTCTTCATATGCCCTGTGACGACCCAGATGGATTTTGTGTATTCCAAGGCATGTTCCAGCGTCCATGCGAGCAGGGGCCGGCCCACTATGGGCATCAACAACTTGTTGCCCCCGTCTCCCATCCTGGTTGAAAGCCCTGCTGCAAGTATGATCACATTCATGGACATCTTTGCCACCTCGGTGCTAGGATTTTGTCATGTCAGCTACCATCATAAACGCTCTTGCCGTCCTTGCCGGTACCGCATTGGGCCTGCTCTTCGGCAAACGCATGAGCCCCTCATTCCGCGACATCGTCATGCTGTCGTCTGGTGTTGTCACCTTGGTCCTCGGAGTGCAGATGGCCTTGGCCGTCCCCTCTGCTGTAGCAGCGCTCTTCTCCATCCTGCTTGGAGGCTTTATTGGACATGCCTTGCGGCTTGAGGACAGGATCGAGGCGCTGGGAAACAAGCTTGGAGGCCGGGCTGGTGGCTCTGATTTCGGCAAGGGCTTCCTCAATGCCTCCCTTCTTTTCTGCACCGGTTCCATGAGCATAATCGGTTCGATCGAGGCTGGTACAAGCGGGGACATGGAACTGATCCTGGTCAAGAGTGTCATGGATGGTTTCATGGCCATAGTCTTCGCCGCAGCCTATGGGAAGGGCGTCGCGGCATCAGTCCTGACAATCCTCGTCTACCAAGGTTTCTTCACATTGCTTGGTGGTTGGATAGAGCCATTGCTCGGGGAGGTCGGGATCACTGCTATGAGCGCAGTTGGTGGTTTCCTCCTTGTCTTCCTCGCCCTGGGACTAATGGGGGTAAAGAGCGTGAGGACAGGCAACTTCCTGCCAGCCCTCGTTTTCGCACCAATCATGCAGGCCCTCTATGGGCTCCTTCCACTGTGAGTTATCATTGAGCCATGAGATTGTTCATCGCATGTCTCTTTGATGATGAGACGCTTGATGCCTTATGTGCTTTGCGTGATGACCTCCACCTGGTGGCAGGACGTGCCTCATACACTGTGAAGGAGAACCTACACCTCACATTGGAATTCCTCGGGGAATGTGACGGGCGGCAGGCTGATGATCTCGCCAGGCTCATCGAAAACCTGGACTTCGAAGCCATGGAGCTTGTCTTCAACAAGGCAGGTTGTTTCCGTGGCCGTGATGGGGACACCTGGTGGACGGCTCCGAAGCCTGACAAAGACCTGTTCAGGCTTCATTCATCCCTGATGGCTGGACTTGCTGATCTTGGTTTCAAGCCTTCCCACCGCGGTCCGTACAAACCTCATGTGACACTGGCCCGCAGGGTAGGGCCTGTGGCCTTCCATCAGGTCCATCCTGTTATTGCGGTGGTGAGGAAGGCCGCCCTGATGCTCAGTGAGCGCACGACGTATGGCATGCTCTATACTCCACTATATGTGAAAGAGGCCGCCCATCACTGAGCGGCCTCCTTCATCATCATTTCCTTATTTGCGGAAAATCGGGTTGTAGGCATCTTCGAGCACAGTGTCCTTCGTGCTTCGTTTCACCGGGCAGGGCTTCACATGCCAGATCTCATCAGCGTACTCCTTGATTGTACGGTCGGAGGAGAACTTGCCTGATGCGGCGATGTTGAGGATGGCCTTGCGGTTGAAGCTGTCCGGGTCTGTCCTGTAGAGGTTGGTCGCCTCGTTGTGCCTGTCGTGGTACATCCTGAGGTCGGCGAAGATGCAGTATTTGTCACCCTGTTCGAAGAGGCTGCGGCGCAGCGGTTCGAAGATGTTCGGCTCATTCAGGTTGAAATGATTCGAATCAATCAAGGTGATGACATGCTGGATCAGCTCATCCTTCTGGACCCACTCGGAAGGCCTGTAATCCTTCTTCAGCTCTGTGATCTCCTCTTCGGTGTGGCCGAAGATGAAGATGTTGTCCATGCCGACTTCCTCTGCGATTTCCACATTGGCTCCATCCAGCGTGCCCATCGTCAGGGCACCATTGACCATGAACTTCATGTTGCCTGTGCCGGAAGCTTCGAGTCCTGCAGTGGAGATCTGTTCTGAGATGTTGGTCGCTGGTATGATGTTCTCAGCCATCGTGACCCTGTAGTTGGGCATGAAGTAGACAGACAGGAGGCCCTTTACCGCCGGGTCATGGTTGATCACATGTGCGATGTTGTTGATGAACTTGATGATCAGCTTCGCATTGACATAGCCAGGAGCTGCCTTGCCGCCGAAGAGGAAGGTGGTCGGTGGGAATGAGGCGGCGTAGCTGGCATCGTTCTTCAACCTGTCGTAGATCATGAGTATGTCGAGGGCGTTCATTAACTGCCTCTTGTACTCATGGATCCTCTTCACCTGGACATCGAAGAGCATGTCCGGGTTGACGATGATGCCGCTGTCACGGCGCAGGAAGCCTGCCGCGCGGACCTTGGCCTCGTTCTTTATCTTGGCGAAATCCTCCCTGAAGGCCTTGTCATCAGCGAAAGGTGCCAGCTTGGAGATTTGTGAGAAGTCTGTGATCCAGCCATCGCCAATGGCTTCAGTGATCTTGGCGGCGAGGGCGGGATTCGCATCCAGCAGCCAGCGGCGCTGGGTTATTCCATTCGTCTTGTTGTTGAAGCGCTCTGGGAAGATCAGGTTGAACTCAGGGAACATCTCGCTCTTCAAGAGGTCGCTGTGGAGCTGGGCGACGCCGTTCGTGCTGTGGGTGCCGATGATGGCGAGGTTGGCCATGCGGACCTGCTTGGGGTTTGACTCCTCGATAATCGAGATCTTGGCGATCTTGTCGCTCTGGAGCGGGAAGTGTGAGACGGCCTCCTGGAGGAAGCGGTGGTTGATCTCATAGATGATCTGCATATGGCGTGGCAGGAGGGACTCGAGCATGGGGATCGACCACTTCTCGAGGGCTTCCGGCATCAGTGTATGGTTGGTGTAACCCATCGTCCGCACAGTGATGTCCCAGGCATCATCCCAGCTCAGGCCTTCCTGGTCGATCAGGATCCTCATCAGTTCAGGTACGGCGATCGAGGGATGCGTGTCGTTCAGCTGGATCGCAGCCTCGTCAGGGAACTTGGACCAGGAGTACTTCTCCTTGCGCTTGAAGCGGCGGACGATGTCTGCCAGTGAACAGGCGACAAAGAAATACTGCTGCTTCAGCCTCAGTTCCTTGCCCATGTAGAGCGTGTCGTTGGGGTAGAGGACCTGTGAGATGTTCTCTGCGTTGATCTTGTGCCTGACTGCCTCGGTGTAGTCACCGGAGTTGAACTCCTGGAAGGAGAACTCCATCGGGCTCTGGGCCGACCAGAGACGGAGCGTGTTGATCGTCTTACCCCCGTATCCGATGACTGGTGTGTCATAAGCCATGCCATTGACCTGTTCGGCAGGGATCCATTTGAAGATGTCGCGTCCGTTCTCACGGATGACCTTGACCTCACCGCCGAAGTAGACAGGATAGACCAGGTCGCTCCTCTTCAGCTCCCAAGGGTTGCCATCCTTGAGCCAGCTGTCAGGTTGTTCGACCTGCCAGCCATTACGTACCTGCTGGTTGAAGATGCCATAGTTGTAACGTATGCCATAACCATAGGCAGGGATCTCAAGGGTGGCGAGTGAGTCGAGGAAACAGGCTGCCAGACGGCCCAGTCCTCCATTTCCAAGACCTGCGTCAGGTTCCTGGTCGACCAGGTCTTCGAGTTGGTAGCCAAGGCTCGAGAGGGCGTCCCTTACAGGCTTCTCAAGACCAAGGTTGATGATGTTGTTCGTCATGGCGCGGCCCATGAGGAACTCGAGTGAGAGGTAATAGACCCTCTTGGCGCTCTTGGCCCTCTGGGTCTTGCGGGAGAGGTCCCACTGGTGGATCACACGGTCACGGATGGCCATTGCAAGGGCCTGGTAGCGTGCACCTTCTGTTGTGTGATAGACATCGGCGTCGAAGTTGTACTTCAGCTGTTCTGCGAAGTCCTGGGCGATGTCCTTCGCGCTGCGTCCGTAACGTGTACGGGGTTCTGTAGACATGCTGCCTCCTGTTTTTCGTATATGGAACGCGATTACTCTATAGGATTGGCAAAGTGTGCGCAAGAGCCTTTTCCAACATGCACATTCTTCTGACATGATGAATTAGTAGAGCTGTCTTAAGATTCCTCGGAGCTTATTGGAAGTGATATGGAAAACATTTGGTTTCTTTATTGACAAGCTTCACCCCCTTCTGATATCTTTGCTTCTGCACGTGTGCCATGCCTTACCAGCATGAGCGGAAGTGCTTTTGATCAACCGCCCTTGTAGCTCAGTCGGTAGAGCACCACCATGGTAAGGTGGGGGTCAGCGGTTCAAATCCGCTCGGGGGCTGTTCCCATCCAGCGAGGAGAAAAATCATGGCCAACGCAAAGAAGAACACGCCTGTTGAGAAGATCGCCCTCCAGTGCACAGAATGCAAGCATAAGAACTACACGACCTCGAAGAACCGCCGCAACATCACCGGCAAGCTCGAGCTTATGAAATACTGTCCGTTCGAGAGGAAGCACACCCTCCACAGGGAAACCAAGATCAAGTAAGGACTTCCCCTTAAGTCGGCGTTCCAGCGGGCCAGTAGCTCCAACGGTTAGAGCATCGGTCTCCAAAACCGAGTGTTGTACGTTCGAATCGTACCTGACCCGCTGGACCGCCGACGGACTTTAGAAGGAGGATAGGCAAAAGATGTTCAAGAGAATCGGAAAATATTTCAAGGAATGCTGGCTTGAGATGAAGAAGGTCTCCTGGCCTGGCAGGACAGAGGTCCTCCAGTCCGCCAAGATCGTCATCTTCTCAACCGTCGTCTTCGCCATCATCCTCGGCCTTGTCGACTTTGTCCTGCTGAGGGGTATCTACCTCATCTTCTAGTAGGGGGACTGATGGCTAAGGGCTGGTACATCGTACATACATACTCCGGCTACGAGCAGAAGATCCAGCGGACCATTGACAAGATGCGTCAGATGGATACGGATTTCGCCTTGGTGGTCAGTGAGGTCAAGGTCCCGATGGAGACCGTGACCGAGGTCAAGGATGGCAAGAAGAAGGAAGTCAAGCGCAAGATCCTTCCTGGGTACATCCTTGTCGAGATCGACTTCCCTGAGGACGCCAGCTGGAAGAACACATATTCCAAGATCAAGCGTATCCAGGGTGTCACAGGTTTTGTCTCTGCCATGGAGGGCCGCAAGCCCACCCCGATGAGCGCCGCTGAGATGAAGGGCATCATGCAGAAGACAGGCGAAGTGCCGACGGAGAAGGAGTTCCGCCCACACCAGAACTTCCAGGTGGGGGAGGAGGTCCGCATCATAGATGGTCCCTTCGAATCCTTCAGTGGCACGATTGATGAAATCGACACTGTCAAGGGCCGTTTGAAGGTCTCAGTCCAGATTTTTGGGCGTTCAACGCCTGTCGAGGTCGAGTTCCTTCAGGCTGAGAAGGTCGACTGGTAAGCGTCACGGGACGGGTCTTGACGACCGTCCCGCCACGTGTTTTTTGACATCGTCAAGGAAAATGAGCCAAACTCCCTGCCCGGACCAGTCCGGCCAGGTGGGAGCCAGATCGCATGACTGGCGATAATACCAGCGCATGGCCCATGGCCGATGCGTAAGGAGAAAGAAAGAAAATGGCAAAGAAGAAGGTTACTGCTGTCATCAAGCTGCAGTGCCCTGCCCAGAAGGCCACACCGGCACCTCCAATCGGACCTGCCCTTGGACCTCATGGTGTCAGCGCACCCCAGTTCGTCCAGCAGTTCAACGACAAGACCAAGGGTTATGAGCCCGGTCTGATCCTCCCTGTCATCATCACCGTCTATCAGGACAAGAGCTTCACCTTCATCCTGAAGACCCCTCCAGCAGCCGTCCTCATCAAGAAGGCGCTTGGTCTGGAGACCGCAAGTGGGACACCGAACAAGGTCAAGGTCGGTACCCTCACCCAGGCTCAGCTCACTGAGATCGCGACCACTAAGCTGCCTGACCTCAACGCCTACGATATCGAGGCGGCCAAGAGGATCATCGCAGGTACGGCCAGGTCCATGGGCGTGGAGGTTGAGAAAGCATGAAGAGAGGCAAGAAATACCAGGAAGCGCTGAAGAAGGTCGAGAAGGGCAGGCTTTACTCCCTCGATGAGGCCGCACAGCTCGTCAAGGACTGCGCCTATGCCAAGTTCACCGAGACTGTCGAGATCTCTGTCGCACTCAACCTGAAGAAGAGCCAGAGTGTCCGTGATACGGTCGTCCTGCCAAACCAGTTCCAGGCCCAGAAGAGGATCCTTGTCTTCGCCAAGGGCGACAAGGCCCAGGAGGCCCTTGATGCTGGTGCCGCCTATGTTGGTGATACAGACCTGATCGAGAAGATCCGTGGCGGTTGGATGGATTTCGATGTCGCAGTCGCAACCCCTGACATGATGAAGGACGTAGGCCGCCTCGGCCCCATCCTCGGCCGCCGTGGCTTGATGCCGAACCCCAAGACCCATACGGTCACAAACGACATCAAGGAAGCGCTTGCCGAGCTTGGCAAGGGACGTGTCGAGTTCCGTGCTGACAAGACAGGTGTCGTCCACCTCGCCATCGGCAAGGTCGACATGGAGCCTGCCAAGGTCGCCGAGAACGCCAAGGCCACGCTCGATGAGATCGTCAGGAAGAAGCCAAGCGATGCCAAGGGTGACTTCGTCATCTCTGTCGCTCTCTCGTCCACGATGGGACCTGGCGTCCCTGTCGACGTCAAGGCCGTCATCTAAGGAGGATCCTGATCATGGAAGACTACAAGACCCGTATCACTCCTGCTAAGGAGGACGCCGTCAAGGCGATCAAGGATGAGTTCTCCGAGTACAATGGCTACATTTTCACGGACTACCGTGGAATGACAGTCGCCCAGATCACGGAGCTGAGGAATGTGCTGCGCAAGAATGATGCCGCCTACCGCGTCATCAAGAACCGCTACGCCAAGCTCGCACTCCACGAGATGGGCAAGGATGGTGCTGACGAGCAGATGGTCGGACCGACCGCTGTCGCCCTCGCCAAGGGAGATGAGTCCAATGTCGTCGCCAAGGCCCTTTATGAAGCCATCAAGAACGGTTCTCCGCTCCAGGTCAAGGGTGGCATCATCAATGGTGAGGTGATGAGTGCGGATCAGGTGGAAGCCCTGTCTAAGCTTCCTGGCAGGCTGGAACTGCTGGCTTCCCTCATGGGCACGATGAAGGCCCCTGTGCAGAAGCTCGCCGCTACCTTGCTCGCCTATGTCGAGTCAAAGGGTGGCGTCGCTGCCGAATAAGAACCTATGCGGTCCCAGTCTTCAAATCCGCAGCCTGCTGGACCGTTTGGAATAAACTCATTAAGGAGAAGATAATATGGCTACCAAGGAAGAAATCCTCGAATCAATCGCACAGATGTCCGTCATGGAGGTCGCCGACCTCATCAAGATGATGGAAGAGAAGTTCGGCGTCCAGGCCGCTGCCGCCGCTGTCGCTGTCGCCGCTGGTGCTGGCGAGGCCGCTCCTGCTGAAGAGGAGCAGACCGAGTTCAACGTCACCCTCAAGAGCGTCGATGCCGCCAAGAAGATCGCCTGCATCAAGGAAGTCCGCGCCATCACAGGTCTCGGCCTGAAGGAAGCAAAGGACCTCTGCGAGAACGGTGGTGTCATCAAGGAGGCTGTCAGCAAGGAAGAGGCTGCTTCCATCAAGGAGAAGCTCGAGGCCGCTGGCTGTGTCGTCGAGGTGAAATAAGACCTCAAGTGAGTAGGAGGGGGGAGTCCTCCTCCCTCACGATTCGTGCCACCTTCGGCCCTCTCAGGGCCAGGTGGCCCATTGTGTCTATTGTGATATTCCCCCTGGGGGCCTTGTCAGTCCCCGGAAAAGCATATGATGGAGGGTAATGATGCTCGCCAAAGGCAAAGTCATTGAGCGAAAGTACATCGGTTCCGATTTCCAGGAAGTCTGCGAGCTTCCCAACCTTATCGGCGTCCAGCTGGACAGCTATGAGAAGTTCCTGCAGGGCGATAGGATCAGGAAGGGTTTGGAGCCCGATCCGGCCTACGGCCTGGAGAGCGTTTTCCGCAACACCTTCCCGATTGTCAGCCCCAATGGGGACATGACGCTGAACTACGATGGCTATGTCCTTGACTATGACAACATCAAGTTCTCCGAGTCGGAGTGCAAGAAGAAAGGACGCAGCTACTGCGTGCCGGTCAAGGCCCGCATCAACCTTGAACTGAAGAACGGGGAGTTCATCGAGAAGGAGATCTTCTTCGGTGACATCCCTCTGATGACAGAGCGCGGCACATTCATCATCAATGGCGCCGAGCGTGTCGTCGTCTCACAGATCCACCGCTCCCCTGGTGTAATCTTCCAGGTCGAGAAGGGCGTCTACTCCTCCCGCATCATCCCTTACAGGGGTTCCTGGCTGGAGTTCGAGATCGACGAGAAGAAGAACTGCATATACGCCAAGATCGACCGCAAGAAGAGGATCCTTGGAACACTCTTCCTGCGTGCCATCGGCATCGATTCCCGTGAGAAGATCATCGCGGCCTTCCACAAGAGCGAGCGCCTCTCCATAGCAGGTGAGGAGCGCAGCGCTGCTGAGAACCGCTACAGCTTCCGCGATATATACATCGAGAAGGACGGCCAGTCTGTAAAGCTCGTCCGCGCTGGAGACATCCTGCACCCGCATGAGATCGAGGCCCTCGTCGAAGCGGGCATCCAGGAGGTCGATGTCGTCGACATCAAGAGTGAGGACACCCTTCACAGCGAGATCATCCTCGCCACCCTCGAGGCTGAGAAGAAGATCACAGCCGACGGTGAGGACGAGCCCAGCAAGGAGGAGTACCTCGGCGCCATCTACAACATCCTGATGCCTGGTGAGATGATCGCCATGGAGAGGGCGGAGAAGGAGCTTCCCGAGATGTTCTTCTCCGAGAGGCGCTATGACCTGGGAAAGGTCGGCCGCTACAAGTTCAACAAGAAGTTCGGCAAGGAAGGCGAGGAGATGGACACCTCCGTCACCGTCCTCCAGCCTGCTGACATCGTCAACACGATGGCCTTCCTGATCCGTGTCTTCAACAGGGAAGCTAATGTTGATGATATTGATCATCTCGGCAACCGCCGTGTCAGGAGTGTTGGTGAGCTCCTCCAGACCCAGCTGAGCGCAGCTTTCAGCCGCATGGAGCGCATCGCACGTGAGAGGATGAACCTCGAGAGCGACTCCAACGTCCGCCCCCAGGACATCATCTCGATCAAGCCTGTCGTCGCCGCGGTCAAGGAGTTCTTCGGCTCCAGCCAGCTGTCCCAGTTCATGGACCAGGTCAACCCGCTTGCCGAGCTGACCCACAAGAGGAGGCTCAACGCCCTTGGTCCCGGTGGCCTGTCACGTGACAGGGCTGGCTTCGAGGTCCGTGATGTCCACTACACCCACTACGGCAGGATGTGCCCGATCGAGACGCCTGAAGGTCCGAACATCGGTCTTATCGTCTCACTGGCAAATTATACGAAGATCAACGAGTATGGCTTCCTCGTGACGCCCTACCGCCGTGTCGTCGACGGTGTCGCCACACGCGAGGTCGTCGAGCTCGACGCCAACGACGAGGAGCGCTACTACATCGCCCAGGCTTCCGCCAAGATCGACAGCGAAGGCCATTTCCTCGACAAGGAAGTCCCTGTCCGCCACCAGGGTGACTACTCGACACGCGAGCCCAAGGACATCAAGTTCATGGACGTGTCGCCGAAGCAGGTCATCTCTGTCGCGGCATCACTGATCCCCTTCCTCGAGCACGATGACGCCAACCGTGCCCTGATGGGTTCGAACATGCAGCGTCAGGCGGTGCCCCTGGTCTTCCCAGAGGCCCCGAGGGTCGGTACAGGCATGGAAGGCAAGGCCGCTTATGACTCAGGTGTCCTTGTCAAGGCCAAGAGGGGAGGCGAGGTCATCTACGCATCCGCGACCGAGGTCCGCATCCGCGTCAACCCGGACGAGGCCGAGATCAAGGGTGAGATCGACCGCTACGAGGTCCAGAAGTTCCAGAGGACCAACCAGGACACCTGCTTCAACCAGAAGACGATCGTCTCTGTCGGCCAGAAGGTCGAGAAGGGCACCGTCCTCGCAGATGGCCCTGCCACACAGAACGGTGAGCTGGCCCTTGGCCGCAACATCCTCGTCGGCTTCGTTCCTTGGAACGGTTACAACTACGAGGACGCCGTCCTCATCTCAGAGCGCGTTGTCAGGGAAGATATCTATACCTCGATCCACATCAAGGAGTTCTCCATCGATGTCAGGGAGACCAAGCTGGGTCCTGAGAAGCTGACCCGCGACATCCCGAACACTTCTGAGCGCATGGTCGCATCCCTCGATGGCGATGGCATCGTCACCATCGGCACCTATGTCCGCCCGGGCAACATCCTGGTCGGAAAGGTCACTCCGAAGTCGGAGAGCGACACGACTCCTGAGTTCAAGCTCCTGAACTCCATCTTCGGCGAGAAGGCCAAGGAGGTCCGTGACTCCTCCCTCAAGGTCCCTCATGGCACCGAGGGTACGGTCATTGACATCCAGAGGATGAAGAAGAGCGAGAAGGACGAGCTGCCACCTGGTGTCGAGGAGACTGTCAAGGTCCTCATCGCTACAAAGCGCAAGCTGACCCAGGGTGACAAGATGGCAGGACGCCACGGTAACAAGGGTGTCGTCTCACGCATCCTCCCTGAAGAGGACATGCCATACATGGAGGATGGTACTCCACTCGATGTCTGCCTCAACCCACTCGGTGTCCCGTCACGAATGAACATCGGACAGTTGATGGAGACACAGCTCGGCTGGGCTGCCGTGAAGCTGGACGAGTGGTATTCGTCGCCTGTCTTCCAGTCGGCGAGCATGGAGCAGATCGAGGCCAAGATGAAGGAAGCGGGCCTTCCTGTCACCAGCAAGACCGTGCTGCGTGATGGCAAGACCGGTGTGCCATTTGTCAACCCAGTCTTCTGTGGCTACATCTACTACCTGAAGCTGCACCACCTGGTCGATGACAAGATGCATGCACGCTCCACTGGTCCTTACTCACTGGTCACCCAGCAGCCGCTGGGAGGCAAGGCCCAGTTCGGTGGCCAGCGCCTTGGAGAGATGGAGGTCTGGGCCCTCGAGGCCTACGGCGCCGCCAACACCCTCCAGGAGCTGTTGACGATCAAGAGTGACGACATGATCGGCCGTGTCAAGATTTACGAGTCGATCGTGAAGGGTGAACCCGCCCAGAACGCAGGAATGCCCGAGGCCTTCAACGTCCTCGTGCAGGAGATCCGCGGCCTCGCCCTCGATATGAGCGTCTATGATGCCAATGGACATCAGGTCGCACTTACCGAGCGTGACGAGGAACTCATCCAGAAGGCCGACAAGGGCAACAATTAAGGAGAGGATGGATGAAAGAGATTCAGGATTTCGACAGCATTCAGATAAGGCTCGCATCCCCACAGCAGATCCTCGCATGGTCCTATGGGGAGGTCAAGAAGCCTGAGACGATCAACTACCGCACCCTGCGTCCGGAAAAGGACGGCCTCTTCTGTGAGAGGATCTTCGGTACGACGAAGGAATGGGAGTGCTTCTGCGGCAAGTTCAAGTCCGTGCGTTACAAAGGCATGGTTTGTGACCGCTGTGGAGTCGAGGTCACGAGCACCAAGGTCCGCCGTGAAAGGATGGGCCACATCACGCTTGCGTCCCCAGTCTCTCATATCTGGTACTACAGGAGCGTGCCCAGCCGCATGTCGTTGCTGTTGGACATCAGCCGCAACAACCTGCAGTCCATCCTCTACTATGAGAAGTATGTCGTCACAGATCCTGGTGAGACAGACCTCAAGCTGAAGCAGCTCCTCAGCGAGGATGAGTACATGGAAGCCGTCGACAAGTACGGCGAGGATGCCTTCAAGGCTGGCATGGGCGCTGAGGCTGTCCGCGTCCTCCTTGCAGGTCTTGACCTCGACGCCCTCTCAGCTGAGCTGCGTGCCCAGATGAGGGAGAAGAAGGACGTCAAGGACTCCAGGCTTCTCAAGAGGATCCGCGTCGTAGAGGACTTCCGTGATAGTGGCAACCGCCCTGAGTGGATGATCCTGACAGTCATCCCTGTCATCCCACCAGACCTGAGGCCCATGGTCCAGCTTGATGGTGGACGCTTTGCTACAAGCGACCTCAACGACCTCTACCGCCGCGTCATCAACCGTAACAACCGCCTGCAGCGTTTGATCAGCCTGCATGCTCCTGACATCATCATCCGCAACGAGAAGAGGATGTTGCAGGAAGCAGTCGATGCCCTCTTTGACAACTCCAAGCGCAAGCGTGTGGTCAAAGGTGCATCCAACCGCCCACTCAAGTCGCTTTCCGACCTCCTGAAGGGCAAGCAGGGCCGCTTCCGCCAGAACCTCCTTGGTAAGCGTGTCGACTATTCAGGACGTTCTGTCATCGTTGTCGGACCAGAGCTGAAGATCTACCAGTGTGGTGTCCCCTCGAAGATGGCTCTTGAGCTGTTCAAACCCTTCATCATGCGCCGCCTCGTCCAGAACGATGTCGCGCTCAATGTGAAGAGGGCGAAGACACTGGTCGAGCAGGAGACCCCGGAGGTCTGGGCCATCCTTGACGAGGTTGTCAAGGAGCATCCCGTCATGCTCAACCGCGCTCCTACGCTCCACCGCCTTGGCATCCAGGCCTTCGAGCCTGTCCTCGTCGATGGAAAGGCGTTGAAACTACATCCACTCGTATGTCATGCCTTCAATGCTGACTTCGACGGTGACCAGATGGCCATCCATGTGCCTCTGACCCAGGCCGCCCAGCTCGAGTGCTGGACGTTGATGCTCTCAGCGACCAACCTCCTCGACCCGGCAAATGGCAAGCCGATTGTCTACCCATCGCAGGACATGGTCCTTGGCATCTTCTACCTCACCAAGCAGATGGAAGGCGCCCATGGTACAGGCCACCACTATAACTCACTCGATGAGATCGAGGTCGCCATCGATGCTGGTGCTGTCAGCTACAACGCACTCGTCAAGTTCCGCTTCAAGGCTGGACTGACAATCGTCGATGCTGATGGAAAGCAGACTGTTGCTGATGGCCATACCTGGTACGATACGACCCCTGGCCGCATCATCTTCAACGCCGCCCTCCCTGAGGGTGTCCCCTTCCAGAACTATGTCCTGGGCGACAAGCAGCTGAAGAAGGTCATTGGTGAGACGATCCGTGAGAAGAAAGCCTCTGTGGCGATCAAGCTCCTTGATTCGATCAAGGACGTTGGTTACAAGTACGCCACGCTCTTTGGTGCGACGATCGGCCTGTCCGACATGATCGTCCCTGACACCAAGACCGCCCTGGTCGAGAAGGCCAATGAGGAGCAGAGCCAGATCCTGGCCCAGTACCGCTCCGGCCAGATCACCCAGGAGGAGAGGTACAACAGGATCATCGGCCTGTGGTCGAACACGAACGACCAGCTGACAGACGACCTGATGAACCAGCTCGAGAAGAGCCAGAACGGCTTCAACCCGCTCTACCTGATGGCGGTATCCGGCGCCCGTGGCAGCCGCACCCAGATCAGGCAGCTGGGCGCCATGCGCGGCCTCATGGCCCGTCCTAGTGGCGATATCATCGAGTTCCCAATCAAGTCGAACTTCAAGGAAGGCCTCTCGATCATCGAGTTCTTCATTTCGACCAACGGCGCCAGGAAGGGTCTTTCCGATACTGCCCTCAAGACAGCCGAGGCTGGTTACCTCACCAGGAGGCTTGTCGATATCTCCCAGGATGTTGTCGTCAACATCGATGACTGCCATACGATCAATGGCGTATGGCGTAGTGCGATCAAGGATGGTGACGAGATCGTCGAGCATCTGGCAGACAGGATTGTCGGACGCTGCCCTGTCGATGACGTCGTCCATCCTTTCCTCAAGGACGAGGAGGGCAAGCCTGTCGTCCTCGCCAAGGCCAACGAGGAGATTGACGAGGCTACTGCCAAGGCAATCGAGGATGCGGGTATCGAGCGTGTCTACATGCGCACTGTCCTCACTTGTGAGGCCCAGTATGGCGTGTGTGCCAAGTGTTATGGCCGCAACCTTGCCAACAACCGTCCTGTCGAGATTGGAGAGGCTGTCGGTACGATCGCTGCCCAGTCGATCGGCCAGCCTGGTACCCAGCTTACGATGCGTACCTTCCACGTTGGTGGTACGGCTACCGCATCGAGCGAGGCAAATGCCCTGACCTTCGACCACCCCGTCATCGTCGGCCGCATAAGCGAGAACTATGTCAAGAGGGAGTCGGATGGCCGCTATGTCTTCCCACGCAAGGGCATGATCGAGGTATACCGCGTCCTGATCGAGCTCACAGGCACTTTCGACGAGATTGTCGCCCAGGGTGCCAAGAGTGCTGATGGACCGCTCTCCCTGACCAGTGTCGCCAAGGGAAGCGACCTCTATGTCAAGGATGGCGTTGTCTGCGCAAGCGCATTCAACGGTTACCTGACAGAGGTTGATGGACGCTCCTTCATCGTCGCCAAGGCCGCCGAGCATCGTGTCGCTCCTGGCAGTGAGCTCTGTGTGGAAGCCTTCCATTATGTCGAATCTGGAAAGGCTGTTGTCGAGTTCGACCCCTTCAGCGAGCCTATCATCGCTGAGCAGGCAGGCCGCATCCTCTTTGCTGACATCAAGGAGGGCAGCACGCTGATCAACGAGGTCAACGAGGAGACCGGCAACATCGAGCGCAAGATTACGGAGCACAACCTGGAGAACCTCCAGCCGAGGATCGTCATCCAGGGTGTTTCCGGTGATGAGCATACCTACCTCCTACCTGGTGGTGCCTACATCCAGGTCAGTGAGATGGACAATGTCGGTGTTGGTACAGTCCTTGCCAAACTGTCGAAAGCAAGCCAGAAGACAAAGGACATCACTGGTGGTCTTCCTCGTGTCGGCGAGCTCTTCGAGGCCAGGACCCCGAAGGATCCTGCCGTCCTCGCCCAGGTCTCTGGTACGGTCCACATCGGCGCGGTCGTCAAGAACAAGAGGATCATCGAGATCGAGGATGCCTTTGGACGCATGTACAAGCACTCCGTGCCACTTTCGTCCAACCTCCTTGTCCGTGATGATGAGGTCGTCAGTGCAGCCGAGCCGCTTTGCGATGGTGCCAAGGATCCGCATGACATCCTCAACATCCTCGGTGAGAACGAGCTCCAGACCTTCCTTGTTGATGAGGTCCAGCAGGTCTACCGCATGCAGGGCGTTGATATCAACGACAAGCATCTTGGCATCATAATCCGCCAGATGCTGCGCAAGGTCCAGATCGTGCAGGTCGGTGATACCAACTTCATCTATCAGCAGCAGGTCGACAAGTACAAGTTCCTCGAGGAGAACGAGCGTGTCATCGCCCAAGGTGGCCAGCCTGCTGTGGCAAGGCCCTTGCTGCTCGGCATCACCCGTGCATCCTTGTCGATTGACAGCTTCATCTCCGCCGCTTCCTTCCAGGAGACGACGAAGGTATTGACAAATGCTGCCATCGCTGGTAGTAAGGATGAGCTTAGAGGTCTGAAGGAGAATGTCATCATCGGACATCTGATTCCCGCTGGAACGGGTATGAAGAAGTATCGGAACATCGAACTCGACCGCGAGCAGCTTGAAGAGATTCAGAGGGAGGTCGACCGCCTCAAGGCCGAGCGCAAGGCCATGGCTGAAGAGGAAGAGGACGACTTCGACGTCGAGGATGTCGCTGGAATGAAGACCGTAGGAGACGTGAGCGAGGTCGATGGCATGGACATCGACAGCCCTGACGAGGAGTAGAGCCTGTTGGTGACACTCCACGTCACGGTGAGACGCTTGGCGTCTCATGCTGACTGCGGAATTCTATAGATGCGCCGCCTGCGCGGCGCAGTGCCTCATGCCGTCTGTGAGGACATGGGGCAGCAAAAAAGAATGGAGCGTATCGAAAGATGCCTACGATCAATCAGCTTGTGAGGAAAGGCAGGACAAGCGCCAAGAACAAGACGAAGTCCCCGGCCCTCGAAGGATGCCCACAGAAGAGGGGCACCTGCACCAGAGTCATGACGGTCACCCCTAAGAAGCCTAACTCAGCCCTTAGGAAGGTCGCCCGTGTGCGTTTGTCAAATGGAATCGAGGTCACAGCCTACATCCCAGGTGTTGGCCACAACCTCCAGGAACACTCCGTCGTCCTGATCAGGGGCGGACGTGTCAAGGACCTCCCTGGTGTCCGCTACCACATCATCCGCGGTAGCAAGGATACTCTCGGTGTCGCCGATAGGAAGCGCAGCCGCTCCAAGTACGGCGCCAAGAAGCCAAAGGCTTGAGGAGGGCGTTAAGATGAGAGGAAAGAAGACTGTAAGGCCACTCATCCCAGATGCTGTCTACAACAGCACGGTTGTTGAGAAGTTCATCTGCCGCATGATGCTGGATGGTAAGAAGAGCACTTCCAAGAAGATCCTCTACAGCGCCATGGACAGCATTGCTGAGAAGTCAGGCGAACCCGCTATCGACGTCTTCACAAAGGCCGTTGAGAACGTCAAGCCTGTCGTCGAGGTCAAGAGCCGCCGTGTTGGTGGTGCCACCTACCAGGTCCCTACTGAGATCAGGGAGTCCAGGAGGGAGGCCCTCGCAATGCGCTGGATCATCGCAGCAGCCCGTGCCCGCAGTGGCAAGAGCATGTCTGAGAAGCTCGCCAATGAGCTTATTGATGCTTACAACTCGACTGGTGCCGCCTTCAAAAAGAAGGAGGACACCCACCGCATGGCGGAAGCCAACAAGGCGTTCAGCCACTTCAGGTGGTAGTCGGTCGTACATCGGTCAAAGGGCGGTCATTGGACCGCCCTTTTCTTGTCTTCATGTATCAATTGTGAAATCAAGTATGGTGATGACAAGCTGCACATCATCATTGGCGATCGAGTATGAGATGGATCCGTGTCCCTTGCTCCAGTCTTGTACGTTGTCATCGAATGTACGTATGAATGCAGAGTAGGCCGCATTGCTGGTGAAGCGTACTGAGGCGTTCCCATCATTTGAGGCTTCGGTGAATAGCTTGTCGAGGACAGCGCTCATGTCCGCCTCTTCATCGTAGAGCGAGCCTGAAAGCGCATGGAGGTTCCTCTCAAGGGACAGTGCATCGGGAAGGGCTTCGTAATAGCTGTAAGGTTCATGGTCCCTTTCCATCATCTCTTGTGTGATGTTGAAGTATGTATGGCTCATGTAGCCATCCTGGTCATCCCATGTGAGGTCGACAAGGCTGTACACGCCATCGATATTGACGATGTTCCATTCATGTGGTCCTCCATCCGCGTCTCCGCTGACAGTGGAGGAGGGGATTCCTGACAGCCTCAGGAGCAGGTTGAAGGCTTCGGCATAACCCTCGCATGCAGCCTCTCCCCTGAGGAGCGCCCCCTGTGGCGTGTAGTCCTCATCCTCATCAATGCTGTAGTCGATGGCCTGTGCCAGGACGTCATGGATGAAGAGCTCTTTTTCGAAGTCTGACCATTCGAGTGGCATCACTTCGCTTATTTGTCCATGCACCGCGGTCATGGCAGCCCATGTGGCCTCGGCCTCATCCCTGCCCATTGCAGGAGTGAAGCTGATACCTTCTATCCCATATGATTCATCCGGGCCTGCATAGTAATAGGCGTAGGAGTCACCTACATGGAAGAGCTCAGGGTAGTCGTTGAGGATGTTCTCAAGTACGGCATCAATGCATTCAACGCTGACAGGGTGGGGTAGTTCCACTTCATAGTCATAAGAGGAGAGGGACTTGTAGACAAGGTCGGCAAGATCCTGCTGGTCCCTGTCCAACACATGCTGGTAGGCAATGACCGTGTCAAATGGATAGGGTGTGTCAGGAGCCCCAGCGAGTGGGATGATTGTGGATAACAGTGTTAATACGATTGTAATGAACTGCTTTGGCATGTGTGGAGCCTAGCAGGTCAGGGGTGTGAGGGGGAAGTGCTGGCCATCCCCCTCAGCGGCTTCAGTCCTCCATGGCCTCGTGGATCGCTTTCGACAACTGGTCTGGACAGCTGGTTGTCTTGAAGCCGCAGGTGGTTCCTGCGACCCTCTCAGCGACGGCAATGGCGTCCATGCCCTCGACAAGGCGGCCAATGCCCTTGAGGTTGCCGTTGCAGCCTCCTTCGAAGACGAGGTTGTGGATCCTCCCCTCGTCATCGATGTCGAAGGAGATCTGACGGGAGCATGTCCCCTTTGTCTTATAATCGTGGTGTGTCATCCTATATCCTCCGGGCTGCAAGATAGGCCCAAAGCCATATTTCCGGCAAGCCCTTTCTGTGAAAGATTTTCCCTATTGCCGCCATGTTGACAAAAAAACATGGTCTGGATATAGTAGGCATCGTGTCCGCGCATAGGACTGCCTGTCCGTGTGCGGAGATGAGAGCCAAACTGGCTTCGCCGATGAGGTGGGTTATGTGGTTCCAGATACAGTAAGTTCTTTGATAGCTTATACGTATGTCGTCCAGCCCCAAGTGCTGTCCGACCTCTGGTCCCTCTCTTTCCTCCATCATCACGGATAGCCGCTGTGCTTTCGAATTGGTAAAGGCCTTGGCCTTTATGACAATATTTTATTTGTGACCCGAAAGTCACAAGGAGGAACTGATGGCTAAGGAAAAGTTTGAAAGAACCAAGCCACATGTTAACGTCGGTACCATCGGCCACGTCGACCATGGTAAGACCACCCTTACGGCCGCCATCACCATGCACTGCGCCAGGCTGTTCGGTGACAAGGCCCTCAACTACGATGCAATCGACAACGCACCGGAAGAGAAGGCCCGTGGTATCACCATCAACACAAGGCACGTTGAGTACCAGTCCAAGAACCGCCACTATGCGCACGTCGACTGCCCGGGTCACGCCGACTACATCAAGAACATGATCACCGGTGCTGCCCAGATGGATGGTGCCATCATCGTCGTCGCTGCTACTGACGGCGCCATGGCCCAGACCAAGGAGCACATCCTCCTTGCACGCCAGGTTGGTGTTCCTTGCATCATCGTCTTCATCAACAAGTGCGACCAGGTCGACGATCCCGACCTCATCGATCTCGTCGAGGAGGAGATGAGGGACCTGCTCACCGAGTACGGCTTTGACGGTGCCAACTGCCCTGTCATCCGCGGTAGCGCCTATCTCGCAATGACCAACCCCGACGACCCAGAGGCCACAAAGTGCATCGACGAGCTCCTGGATGCCATGGATGAGTACATCCCGCTTCCGGAGAGGGCTGTTGACAAGCCATTCCTGATGCCGATCGAGGACATCTTCTCCATCTCTGGCCGTGGTACTGTTGTCACAGGTCGTGTCGAGTCTGGTGTCATCCATGTCAACGATCCTGTTTCCATCGTTGGTATCAAGGAGACCAAGGACACGGTCGTCACTGGCGTCGAGATGTTCAACAAGCTTCTTGATGAAGGTCAGGCTGGCGATAACATCGGTGCCCTGCTCCGCGGTATCGACAAGAAGGAAGTCGTCCGTGGCCAGGTCCTCGCCAAGCCAAAGTCAATCACCCCACATGCCAAGTTCGCTGGCACTGTCTACGTCCTCAGCAAGGACGAGGGTGGCCGCCACTCTCCGTTCTTCACCGGCTACCGCCCGCAGTTCTACTTCAGGACCACGGACATCACCGGTACCGTCACCCTGCCTGAGGGCAAGGAGATGGTCATGCCTGGCGACCACACCGAGATCAACGTTGAGCTGATCCACCCAGTCGCCATGGACAAGGGCCTCCGCTTCGCTATCCGCGAGGGTGGTAGGACAGTCGCTTCTGGTCAGGTCACCGAGATCAAGGACTGAGCGAATCGAGACTGAACAGCAGGCCGGGGGCTGAGGCCTCCGGCAGGCTGGCCATGATTTTTGGAGATTTTTCAAAATGGCTAACGAAAGAATCCGCGTGAGACTCAGAGGCTTCGATGTCGAGCTTGTCGAGCAGAGCTCGAAGTCCATCGTCCAGACGGTCGTCAAGGCCGGAGCGAAGGTGTCAGGTCCAGTGCCCCTTCCAACCCGTATCAACAAGTTCACCGTCCTCAGGTCACCTCATGTCAACAAGAAGGCCCGCGAGCAGTTCGAGATGAGGACGCACAAGAGACTGATTGACATACTGGACCCTACTCCCAAGGTTGTGGAAGCCCTCATGAAGCTCGAACTCCCTGCCGGTGTGGACGTTGAAATCAAACAGTGAGAGGTGGAGATAAGAGATGTTAGGGCTTATCGGCAAAAAGATTGGAATGACGCAGGTCTTTGACGCCAATGGCGTCCTCACACCTGTGACTGTCATAAAAATAGAGGACAACGTCGTCGTGGGCAGCAGGACGCAGGAAGCCAATGGCTACAGCGCCGCTGTGCTTGCCTCCGGTGACTTGAAGAAGAGCCGCACCACGAAGCCTTATGCTGGTCAGTTCAAGGCCGCTTCCTGCGAGCCAAAGAAGACCGTCATGGAAATCCGCGACTTCGATCAGGAAGTCAAGGTCGGCGACGTGCTCGGTGTTGATATGTTCAAGGACATCAGTTTTGTTGATGTCACAGGCACTTCCAAGGGCAAGGGCTTCCAGGGTGGTATGAAGCGCCACGGTTTCGGTGGTGGTCGCGCGACCCATGGTTCGAAGTTCCACAGGGACATTGGTGGTACAGCCATGTCTTCAACGCCATCACGCACCTTCAAGGGTCACAAGATGGCTGGTCACATGGGTGCCGAGAGGACCACGGTCCAGAACCTCAAGGTTGTCGCCGTGGACAGCGAGATGCAGGTCCTCATGGTCAAGGGAGCCATCCCTGGTCCGACAATGAGCACCGTAATCGTCAAGAAAGCAATCAAGAAGTAGGTGGACACTGAAATGGAAGCAAAAGTCTATTCAACAACGGCTCAGGAAGTGCGCACCATCAACCTCAACGACGAGGTCTTCGCCCACGAGGTCTCTGACGGAGCCATCTATTACGCCGTCAACAACGAGCTTGCCAACCGCCGTGTCGGCACCGCTTGCACCAAGACCCGCAGCGAGGTCAATTACAGCAACACGAAGCCCTACAAGCAGAAGGGTACGGGTAATGCCCGCCGTGGCGACAAGAAGAGCCCCATCATGGTCGGTGGTGGCACGATCTTCGGACCCAAGCCCCGTGACTACTCCTACTCCATCCCCAAGAAGATGAAGAGGCTTGCCTACAAGAGCCTTCTCAGCATGGGTGTGCAGGATGGCAGGCTTGTCATCGTCGAGGACTTCACAAGCGAGGCTGGAAAGACCAAGGACATCGTCAAGATCATGAAGGCCTTCGAGACAGAGGGTCAGCGCACTGTCATCGTCATGAAGGATGACGACGCCATGCTCCGCAGGGCGGCCAGGAACATTCCTTACCTTCATGTACTCGCGTACGACAAGCTTTCCGCCAAGGAGCTCCTCTATGGACGCAAGATCATCGTCCTCGAAGGCGCCGCCGAGAACCTCGGAAAGTTCTATGCTGAGAAGTAGGGGTGGAGAGATGAGAGCAGATCAGGTGATTATCAGGCCGATCGTCAGCGAGAAGTCTACCGCTGCCCGTGAGGCTGAATGCAAGAGGTACACCTTCCAGGTCGACCCCAAGGCCAACAAGTTCGACATCAAGGCCGCTGTCAAGGAGATCTGGGGTGTCGAGGTCACGGCTGTCAACACGATGAACGTGAAGGGCAAGCCCAAGTTCTCAAGGGGCCGTGGTGGTTACATCAAGGGCAGCACGGCTTCTTGGAAGAAGGCCATCGTCACACTCGCCAAGGGCCAGTCAATCGCTGCCTTCGAGGGTGTATAAGGGAGATAAGCAACCATGGCATTGAAGACATACAAACCATACACCCCCGGACTTCGTCAGAAGACCGTCCTCTCCTTCGATGAGATCACGGCTTCGAAGCCCGAGAAGAGCCTCACGAAGAACCTCAAGAAGCATGCTGGCCGCGACACCTTCGGACGCATCTCTGTGCGCCGCCGTGGTGGTGGTCACAAGAGGGCTTACAGGAAGATCGACTTCCGCCGTGACAAGATTGGTGTCCCAGGGACTGTCAAGACAATCGAGTACGACCCAAACAGGAGCGCCAACATCGCCCTTGTCTGGTACGCTGATGGTGAGAAGAGGTACATCCTCGCTCCCAAGGGGCTCAAGGTCGGTACCCAGGTCATGGCTGGTTCCAAGGCCCCTCTCACAGTCGGAAACGCCCTTCCTCTGAAGGACATCCCGCTTGGCCTCACCGTCCATAACATCGAGCTGACACTTGGCCGTGGTGGCCAGCTTGTCCGCTCCGCTGGTGAGGGTGCGACAGTCATCGCCAAGGAAGGCGACTATGTCACACTGCGCCTGCCTTCAGGCGAGATGAGGATGGTCTTCGGTGAGTGCGCCGCCACGATTGGTGAGGTCGGAAACGAGGACCACATGAATGTCTCCCTCGGCAAGGCTGGTGCCAGCCGCCACCTCGGCCGCAGGCCAAAGGTCCGTGGTGTTGCCATGAACCCAATCGACCACCCACATGGTGGTGGTGAGGGTAAGACCGCCGCTGGACGCCACCCGGTCACACCGTGGGGCAAGCCGACCAAGGGCGCCAAGACCCGTTCCAAGAAGAAGCCTTCAGGCAAGTTCATCGTCAAGAAGCGCAAGTAGGAGTAGAGAATGGCAAGATCTATTAAGAAAGGCCCCTTCGTGGACGAGAGCCTGCTGAAGAGGGTTGAGGATGCAAACAGAAGTGGTCAGAAGCCGATGATCAAGACCTACTCACGTAGCTCGATGATCATTCCTGACATGGTTGGCTTCACCATCTCCGTCTACAATGGCAAGACCTGGATCCCGGTCTACGTCACAGAGAACCTCGTCGGCCACAAGCTTGGCGAGTTCGCCCCGACCAGGGTCTTCCGCGGCCATGCATCGGACAAGAAAGGCAAGTAAGGTGAATACGATGGAAACTAAGAAAGGTTATCAGGCTGTCGCCAAGTATCTCATGGTCTCCCCATCGAAGGTCCGCCCTGTCGCTGACCTCGTCAGGGGCAAGAGCTACCCTGAGGCCGTGGCGGTCCTGGAGGCCATGCCCCAGAAGGGTGCACGCCTCATTTTGAAGGTTCTCAAGTCCGCAGGTGCCAATGCCTTGTACACCAATAGGAAGCTGGATGAGGATTCCCTCTATGTCTCCAAGCTCACCGTCGATGACGGTCCGAGGCTGAAGAGGGTCTGGGCCCGCTCCCATGGAAAGCGCGACATCCTGCTGAAGAGGATGTCCCACATCACAGTCGTCGTAGATGAAAAGGCAGGTAAGTAAATGGGCCAGAAAGTAAATCCAATTGGACTTAGGTTGGGGGTCAACAAGACCTGGAAGTCAAAGTGGTATGTCGATCCTAGGGATTACGCCGACACCCTGCACGAGGACCTCGTCCTCCGCAAGGCCCTCCTGGCCTGCCCAGAGGTCCAGAACGCAGACATCTCCGACGTCGAGATCATCCGCAAGCCCCAGCGCATCACCATGGTGATCGCAACGGCCCGCCCTGGCATCATCATTGGCGCCAAGGGTGCCAATGTCGAGAAGCTTGCTGAGAAGATGCAGAAGCTGACCGAGAAGAAGCTCCAGATCAAGATCAAGGAGATCAAGAAGCCTGAGGTCGATGCCCAGATCATCGCCCAGAACGTCGCCAAGCAGCTGGAGAACAGGGGCGCTTTCCGCCGCATCCTGAAGAACAGCATCTCCCGCGCCATGGCTGGCGGTGCCCAGGGCATCAAGATCAAGGTCTCCGGCCGTCTCGGTGGTGCCGACATCGCAAGGTCCGAGTGGATGAAGGAGGGCCGTGTCCCACTCCACACACTCCGCTCTGACATCGATTATGGTTTCAAGACCGCCAACACCTCTTATGGCGCCATTGGCGTCAAGGTCTGGGTCTTCAATGGTGAGATCTACGCCAATGGAGCTCCCGAAGAGGAGGCCGCCGGTGGAGTCGTAAGGAAGAAGGCCGCCCAGGCGGACGCGCCAAGGAGTTAGTGTCATGCTTAGCCCCAAGAGAATAAAGTTCAGAAAGAAGCAGCGCGGCACGCGCGATGCGGTCGCCCACCGCGGCAACACCCTTTCCTTCGGAGAGTATGGCCTGATGGCCACTGAGCCCAGGTGGATCACGAACCGCCAGATCGAGGCCGCCCGTGTCGCCATGACCCGTCATATCAAGAGGGGTGGTAAGGTCTGGATCCGCATCTTCCCCGACATGCCCTATACAAAGAAGCCCGCTGAGACCAGGCAGGGTAACGGCAAGGGCGCTCCAGAGGGATGGGTCGCAGTCGTCAAGACTGGTGCCATCATGTTTGAGATGAGCGGTGTCGACGAGCAGCTGGCCCGTGAGGCCCTCCAGCTCGCTGCAAGCAAGCTGCCCATCAAGACGAAGTTCGTCTCGAGGACACCCCAGGAGTGAGATTATGAAGAAGAGCATGAAGAAAATGTCCTATAACGAGATGGTCGCCGAGCGCGACAAGCTCCGCAAGGAGCTCCTCAACCTCCGCGTCGAGCAGGTCATGAGCCACCTCGACAACCCACTGGCCCTCAGGACGGTCAGGAGGGACATCGCCAGGCTCAACACCCTGATCCACGCCCAGGACATCGGCATCAACAAGGCTGACAAGTAAGAGAGGACGGAGATGGAAGACAGGAAGAAATCATTCACCGGAGTTGTAGTGAGCGACAAGATGGACAAGACCATCGTCGTCCAGGTCACTAACAGGACGCTGCATCCTCTCTACAAGAAGTATGTCAACAGCACAAAGAAGTTCAAGGCACATGACGCCAACAACGAGGCCCATGTCGGTGACACGGTCCGCATCGTCGAGTGCCGCCACTTCAGCAAGGACAAGTGCTGGAGGCTCGTCCAGATCGTTGAGCGCGCCCGCTAAGGAGATCAGCCATGGTACAGATGCAGACTTATTTGAATGTCGCGGACAACAGTGGTGCCAAGAGGGTGCAGTGCATCAAGGTCCTCGGAGGCAGCCACAGGTATGTCGCCAGTGTTGGTGACATCATCGTCGTCGCCGTCAAGGATGCCCTCCCGAACGGCGCGATCAAGAAGGGTGACGTCCTCAAGGCCGTCATCGTCCGCACAAAGAAGGAATACCGCAGACCTGACGGTACGTATATCAGGTTCGATGACAACGCATGCGTTATCATCGACGCCAACAATAACCCGCGCGGCAAGCGCATCTTTGGACCAGTCGCCCGTGAACTCCGTGACGGCTACATGAAGATCGTCTCGCTGGCGCCGGAAGTGTTGTAGGAGATTAGAGGATGAGACTTAAGAAAAACGACACAGTCAAGATCATCGCCGGAAAGGACAAGGGCAAGATCGGTAAGATTGTGAAGACCCTCCCATCTGAGGACAGGGTCATCGTCCAGGGGGCCAACATGGTCCACAAGACCATCCGCCGCAAGAACCAGAACGACCAGGGAGGGATTGTGACAATCGAGGCTCCAATCCATGTCTCCAACGTCGCCCTTGTCAGCAAGGACAAGACGAGCAGGGTCGGTTATAAGTTCGAGAACGGTAAGAAGGTCCGCTACGCGAAGAAGACAGGAGAGGTGCTTTGACCATGGCAGAAGAGAAGTTTGTCCCCAATTTCAAGGTGCGCTACAAGGAGACTGTCGCTCCTGAGCTCTTCAAGGAGTTCGGCTACTCTTCAGTGATGCAGGTCCCCGCCCTCGAGAAGATTGTCGTCTCTGTCGGTGTCGGCGAGGCAACAACAAACAAGAAGCTGCTCGACAGCGCCGTCAAGGAGCTTGAGCAGATCACTGGCCAGCATGTCGTCAAGACAAAGGCACGCAAGTCCATCGCCAACTTCAAGGTCCGTGAGGGTCAGGAAATCGGCGCCATGGTCACTCTGCGTGGTGACAACATGTGGTACTTCCTTGAGCGCCTCATCTCAATCGCCCTCCCACGCGTCAAGGACTTCAGGGGTGTCAATCCCAACGCCTTCGACGGTCACGGGAACTATTCCCTCGGTATCACCGAGCAGATCATCTTCCCTGAGATCGACTATGACAAGATTGAGCGCGTGAGCGGCCTCAACGTCGCAATCGTCACTACGGCCAGGACCGATGAGGAGGCTTTCGCCCTCCTGAAGAAGCTTGGCATGCCGTTCGCCAAGTAAGGAGGCTCCACATGGCAAAGAAGTCTTTGATAGTGAAGTGCAAGAGGGAACCCAAGTTCTCCACACGCAGATACAACCGTTGCAGGATCTGTGGCCGCCCACGTGGGTACATGCGCAAGTTTGACATGTGCAGGGTGTGCTTCCGCAAGCTCGCAAGCGAAGGCCAGATTCCTGGCGTCACGAAGTCCAGCTGGTAGGAGGTTGTCAAAATGGCAGTTAGCGATCCAATTGCAGACATGCTGACCAAGATCAGGAATGCAAGTCAGGCTAAGCATGAGAAGGTGGACATTTCCGCCAGCAAGATGAAGCTCCAGATCGTCAAGATCATGAAGAACGAGGGCTACATCAAGAATTTCAAGAAGATAAACAAGGACAACCTCCCGGTGATCCGTGTCTATCTCAAGTATGATGAGTCCCAGGCTCCTGTGATCCATGGCCTCAAGCGCATCTCCACTCCTGGTCGCCGTGTCTACAGCGGTTACAAGGATATGCCGAGGGTCTACAATGGCTATGGTGTCGTCGTGGTCTCTTCCTCTTCTGGTGTCATCACTGGTAGGAAGGCGGCCGAGAGCAAGGTCGGTGGCGAGCTGATCTGCTCGATCTGGTAAGGAGGTTGGAGATGTCACGTATTGGAAAACTCCCTGTCGCCATCCCGGCAGGTGTCAAGGTCGACGTCACAGATGGCCTGATCACCGTCACCGGCCCCAAGGGGACACTTACCCAGCCGGTCAGGAAGGAGGTCTCCATCGCAGTCGAGGGTAACGAGGTCATCGTGACCCGCCACGACGATGAGAAGGAGAGCAGGAGCTACCACGGCCTCTACAGGCAGCTGGTCAACAACATGGTGACCGGTGTCAGCCAGGGCTTCTCCAAGACCCTCCTGGTCAATGGTGTCGGCTACAGGGCAGAGCTTAAGGACAAGATCCTCACACTCGCCCTTGGTTATTCGACCCAGATCGACTACATCGTCCCTGAGGGCATCCAGGCCGCCGTCGACGGAAACAAGATCACCATCTCCGGCATCAGCAAGGAGAGGGTGGGCCAGGTCTGCGCTGAAATCCGCAGCCTGCGCGGACCCGAACCTTACAAGGGCAAGGGCATCAAGTATGAGACCGAGACTATCCGCCGCAAGGTTGGTAAGTCTGGTGGCAAGAAGTGAGGATAGGTCCAGATGAACAGGATTGTCGATAAGAACCGCAAGCTTGCCAAGCGCAAGGCACATATCAGGAAGAGGGTCTCCGGTACTCCGGAGCGCCCCAGGATGACGGTCTTCAGGAGCAACATGCACATGTATGTCCAGGTCATCGATGATACAGAGGGTAGGACACTTGTCTCAGCTTCGACTCTCGAGGCTGCGCTCAAGGACCTCCGCAACTGTGTCGCCGATGCTACCAAGCTCGGAGAGGCCATCGGTAAGCGCTGTCTGGAGAAGAACATCGACAAGGTGGTCTTCGACCGCAATGGCTACATCTACCATGGCATAGTCAAGGCCATCGCCGATGGGGCCCGCTCAGCCGGCGTCAAGTTCTAAGGGGATTGAGATGGACAGACAGCAGAAAGATAAGGAAGTCAAAGACGGGTACGTGGAAAAGCTCATCAAGATCAACCGCGTCACGAAGGTCGTCAAGGGTGGTAAGAACTTCTCGTTCTCAGCCCTGGTCGTCGTCGGATACGGTGATGGAAGAGTGGGTTATGGTTTCGGTAAGGCGAATGATGTCACCGATGCCATCCGCAAGGCTACAGAGAAGGCCAAGGCCCATCTGATCACAGTCCCGATGCAGGGTTCCACCATCCCACACGAGATGCTTGGCAAGTACAAGAGCGCCAGCGTCCTGGTCCGCCCAGCTGTTCCTGGCACGGGCGTCATCGCTGGTGGTGCGGTCAAGGCTGTCGCTGATGCTGCAGGAATCAAGGACATGCTCAGCAAGAGCCTCGGTTCCAAGAACAACATCAACACGGTCAAGGCCACCTTCGACGCTTTCGAGCATCTCTTCGATGCCAAGGAAGTCGCAAAGAACAGGGGCAAGTCCCTTAGCGAGATGTGGAGTTGAAAATGGCTGAGAAGAACATTAAAATCACTTTGGTCCGCTCGGTCGCAGGTAGCACGCCCCGCCAGAGGGCCACTGTCAAGGGACTGGGCTTGGGCAAGATGCACAGCTCTGTCGTTCAGGCGGCCACACCTTCCATCCTTGGAATGGTCCGCACTGTCGCCCACATGGTGAAGGTTGAGGAGATTTAAGATGGCACAGATCAAGGCACCAGCCGGTGCTAATAGGAAGAAGACCATCGTTGGTCGCGGCGCCTCCAGCAAGGGCCGCGCCTGCGGTCGTGGTCATGACGGACAGAACAGCCGCTCCGGCGGTGGTGTCCGCCTTGGGTTCGAAGGCGGCCAGATGCCTCTCTACAGGCGTGTGGCCCGCCGTGGCTTCACTAACGCCCCCTTCAAGGTGAGCTATGTGCCACTCTCCCTCTCAGTCCTTGATTCCGCCTTCGCAGAGGGCGAGGTCGTAACGCTCGACAGCCTCAAGGCCAAGGGCATCGTCAAGGGTAAGGATGTCCAGGTCAAGGTCCTGGCCAACGGAGAGCTCACACACGCGCTCACGATCGAGGGTCTCAAGCTTTCCGCTTCCGCCAAGGAGGCTGTTGAGAAGGCCGGAGGCTCCGTCAAATAAAGAAGGTAGTCATGTCGAACTCACTTGTTGATATGATGAGGATGAAGGACGTCCGGAAGAAGGTCCTGGTGACGATCGGCTTGCTTATAGTAAGCCGCATCGGCACTGTCATACCTATCCCCGGTATCGATCCTGTCATGCTCGAAGCCTATTTCCTGTCCTCTGCACAGAGCACGACGATAGGCTTCACTGAATATCTGAACTTCTTCTCAGGCGGTGCCTTCAGCAACTTCAGCCTGTTCATGCTGGGTGTAATGCCTTATATCAGCACCCAGATCATCGTACAGCTGCTGATGCTTGTTGTCCCATCGCTTAAGAAGCTCGCCCAGGATCCCCAGGGGGCAAGGAAGGTCCAGCAGTACACGAGATACGGCACCATCGTCGTCTGTCTCATCCAGTCCTTTGCTGTGACCGTCTATGCCACCAGCATCCCGCAGGCGATTGTGATGGGCCGCGTGCCCTTCACCCTGATCGCGATGATCACTGTCACCGCCGGTTCGATGTTCCTCGTCTGGCTGGGAGACAAGATCACGCAGTATGGTGTCGGCAATGGTATCTCATTGCTGATCGCCGCTGGTATCGTGGCTAGGATGCCGAGCGCGTTCTCGACGCTTTTCTCCTCGATTTCCGCTGGAACCCTCAGCTGGGTCGCAGTCCTTGTCGTCATCGTGATGTACGTCTTCGTCGTCATCATGGTCGTCTACGAGGAGAAGGGAATGAGGAAGATTCCTGTCAAGTACGCCAAGCGCGTTGTTGGCAACAAGATGTACCAGGGTGGTTCGAACTTCATGCCGTTCAAAATCAACCCTAGTGGTGTCATCCCTGTCATCTTCGCTTCGGCCCTGCTTTCGTTCCCCTTGCAGATCGCGACGAGCCTTGCTCCGAACGTGGGCTGGCTGAGTGCGGTCGCCAATTTCCTCAATCCACAGGGCGCCCCCTATCTGATCATCTACACCCTGTTGATAATAGGTTTTGCATTCTTCTATACTCAGATCAGCCTGAATCCTGAGGAGATTGCGAAGAACATAAGGGATAACGGTGGCTCCATTCCATCATGTAGCAATGAGAATATGGAGAAGTACCTCAGGAAGGTCCTCAACAGGATCGTCCTCCCTGGTTCTTTGTTCCTCGCCTTCATCGCACTGATCCCGACGTTGATCCAGAAGTTCTTCAACTTCCCAGCCAATGTCGCGATGCTCTTTGGTGGTACATCACTGATCATCATGGTCGGTGTCTGCCTTGAGACAGTGCGCCAGCTTGATTCACTGATGAAGCTGCATCACCATGACGGTTTTATGACCACGGGTCGTAAGATCAAGAAAATTTAGGAGTTTTACACTATGAAGGTTAGAGCAAGTGTCAAACCAATCTGTGACAAGTGCAAGGTGATCAGGCGCCACGGAGTTGTCCGCATCGTCTGCGAGAACCCCAAGCACAAGCAGAGACAGAAAGGCTAGGAGGCAAAGGAATATGGCACGTATCGCAGGTGTCGACCTGCCGAACAAGGCAGTCAAAATCGCCCTGACTTACATCTACGGAATCGGCAGGACCTCCGCCATGGAGATCTGCACGAAGACGAATATCGACCCAGACGTGAGGATCAACACACTCAGTGCTGATGATGTCGCCCTCCTCAGGAAGGTCATCGAAGACGAGTACAAGATCGAGGGTCATCTCAGGACCGAGGTCGCGCTGAACATCAAGCGCCTGATGGACATCGGCTGCTATCGCGGCCTCCGTCACAGGAAGGGCCTTCCTGTCCGTGGGCAGAGGACAAAGACCAACGCCCGCACCCGCAAGGGCAAGAAGAAGACCGTCGCTGGAAAGAAGAAATAAGGGACGTTTGGGAAGAATATGGCTACACAGAAGAGAAAAGTCAAAAAGACTGTCATTGAGGGTAATGTCTATATCCAGGCGACCTTCAACAACACCATCATCACCATCACGGACCTCGCTGGTAACGCCCTCTCCTGGGCTTCTGCTGGTGGCATGGGTTTCAGGGGCGCCAAGAAGTCCACTCCCTATGCTGCGCAGACGACTTGTGAGAGCGCCGCACGCAAGGCCATGGATTACGGTCTCAAGAGTGTCAATGTCTATGTGAAGGGACCCGGTGTCGGACGCGAGAGCGCCATCAGGACACTTGGTGTGCTCGGACTCAAGGTCCGCACTATCCGTGACGTCACGCCTATCCCGCACAATGGCTGCCGCCCCCGCAAGACCCGCCGCGTCTGATGTGGAAGCACGGCTCCGGCCGTGCACCCCATCAGGGGCCGTTCGTTGAACGGCTCAGACCAAACAAGGAGTAATCATGGCACGTAAAAACCTTCTTAAGGGTTTCAAGAGACCTACTGGCATCACTTATGACCATAACGTCTCGGATCCCAAGTACGGGAAGTTCATCGCCTATCCCTTTGAGAGGGGCTATGGCACGACGGTCGGCAATACGCTGCGCCGTGTGCTCCTGTCCTCAATCCAGGGCTATGCCGTGACTGCCGTCCAGTTCACGACCTTCTCATCAGAGGGCCGCGAGCCACATCTGGTCACCAGCGAGTATGAATCCATCCCCGGCGTCAGGGAGGACATCGCGGACATCGTCGCCGCCTTGAAGCGTCTTGAGATCTCCATGCCTGAGGATAGCGAGGGCACGACGCTCACCATCAGCTGCCAGGGCCCCGGCATCATCACCGGCAAGGACCTGGAGAGGGACATGGTCACCATCATGAATCCTGAGCTTGAGCTCTTCACGATGATGGAGGACTGCAACCTCGAGATGGTCGTCGAGATCAACCTCGGCCGTGGCTACGTCCCTTCCGAACTCAACGAGAAGTATGTCGAAGAGCCCGGCGTCATCGCCGTCGACGCCTTCTTCTCACCTGTGAAGAAGGTCAAGTACTCCATTGAGCCGACCCGTGTCGGTCAGAGGAACGACTACGACAAGTTGATCCTCGAAATCACGACCGATGGCACGATCTCCCCTGAGAACGCACTTGCCCAGGCCGCAAAGATCATCAAGGAGCACTTCACGATCTTCATCAACTTCGATGAGAGCCAGGTGTCGAGCAACGAGGACGTCGATGAGGAAGAGGCCAGGGTCCGCAAGATCCTTGACACACCAGTTGAGGAGCTTGAGCTCACGGTCCGTTCCTCCAACTGCCTCAAGAACGCCAACATCAAGACAATCGGGGACCTGACGAAGAAGACTGAGGACGAGATCGCCAAGACCCGCAACTTCGGCAAGAAGTCGCTTTCGGAGATCAAGGAGAAGCTCAAGGAGTGGAACCTCTCCCTTGGCATGACCGACTACAGTGTTCTGAAGAATGCGATAAAAGTCCCAGAGACAAAGGAAGAAAACGACAATGAAGCATAGGATTGGTTTCAATGCGCTGTCCAGGAAGTCGAGTCAGCGCAAGGCGCTCAAGCGCAACATGGTCACATCCCTCTTCCGCTATGAGAGAATTGAGACCACTAAGGCAAAGGCTCTTGAAGTGAGGCGCATGGCAGAGAAGATGATCACACGCGCGAAGGTGGACAGTGTCCACAACCGCCGTGAGGTCGCCAAATATGTCTACGATGAAGCCATCGTCGCCAAGCTCTTCAACGAGATCGCACCTCTTTTCCAGGACCGCAATGGCGGTTACACCAGGATCCTCAAGACCGGTACAAGGCTGAATGACGCTGCCGAGATGGTCATTCTCGAGCTCGTCGAGAAGACCGAGAAGAAGGAATCCAAGGCTGACAAGAAGTCCAAGAAGAAGGACGCTTGAAGTCCAGACAGGCACCACGCCTGAAGCCGCCACGACCGTGGCGGTTTTTTTTGCCCCCTGCACACTTTGTAAACCTGCCTTGACCTAGGCATTATGGACGGTTATCATATATCTCACCAAACTCAGGGAGGTCTATAATGCCATTGTTATATGTCTTCCTCAGTTGTATCGCAGGCATCGTCATCGGCTACCTAGGCCGTTGGATCTGGGCCAAGTTCAAGCTTTCATCCATTGAGCAGAAGGCGGTCCGTCTCGATAAGGAAGCGGTATCAAACGCCGAATCCCATGCACGTGAGATAGAGCTCGAGGCGCGCGACAGGATGCTGAGGGAGACTCAGCAGAGTGAGCGCGAGGCGAGGGAAAGAAGATCGGAACTGCAGAAGTCGGAGCGCCGGCTGCAGCAGAAGGAAGAGAATCTCGAACACAAGCAGAACGAGCTTGATGCGCTGAAGAAGCAACTAGGGGAAAGGGAGGAGAGGATTTCCTCCAAGGAGAAGGCCCTCGAACAGAGGGAGTCGACACTCATCGACGAACTCGAGCGTATCGCAGGCATGAGCCAGGATGAGGCCAAGGCCCTGATCATCGAGGAGATGCAGCAGAAGGCCCGTCATGATGGCCAGGTCTACATCAACAAGATCGAGGCTGAGATCAAGCTTTCTGCTGACAAGGTCGCACGTGACATCATCGTAGAGTCGATCCAGCGCCTTGCTACAGAGGTGAGCAGCGAGGTCACCACATCATCGGTCTCATTGCCTAGTGACGAGATGAAGGGGCGCATCATCGGCCGCGAAGGACGCAACATCCGTACCCTCGAGACATTGACCGGTGTCGATATCATCATCGATGACACGCCTGAGGCTGTCGTCATTTCCTGTTTCGACCCCGTGCGCAAGGAAATCGCCCGTGTCGCACTTGAGCGCCTGGTCCAGGATGGACGTATCCACCCGGCACGCATCGAGGAAGTTGTCAACAAGGTCAGCCGCGAGGTTGGCCGCATCATAGTCGATGAAGGCGAGAAGGTGGTATTCGACCTCGGCATCCACAATATGGGACCTGAACTTGTCAGGGCCCTTGGCCGCCTATACTTCCGTACGAGCTATGGACAGAACGTCCTCTTCCACTCGAAAGAGGTCGCTGTGCTTGCCGGCATGATCGCCAGTGAGGTCGGTGCCGATGCACAGCTCGCCATGAGGGCAGGCCTCCTGCATGACATTGGCAAGGGGGCTGAGACTGAGAGCGAGGCCAACCATGCTGAAATGGGCGCTGAGCTTGCCAAGAGGCTGGGTGAGGATGCCAAGGTCGTCAACGCCATCCATGCCCACCATGGCGATGTCGAGCCAACGACGCTGGAAGCCATCATTGTGCAGATTGCAGACGCCATTTCCGCAGCCCGTCCTGGTGCACGCCGCGAGAGCCTTGACAACTATATCAAGCGTCTTGAGAACCTCGAAGGCATAGCAAAGGGCTTCAAGGGCGTCGACAACGCTTTCGCTATCCAGGCAGGCCGCGAGCTCAGGATCATGGTCAATAGCAACACTGTCTCCGATGATGATGCCAAGGAGATTGCCAAGGGTATAGCCAGCCGCATCGAGGCTGAGTTGAGGTATCCTGGCAAGATCAAGGTGACAATCATACGTGAAACCCGTGTCGTGGAGTATGCCAGGTGAGCCACAGCGTCAATGTGCTGATGATAGGTGATGTCAGCGGGAGTGCGGGGCTTGGAGCCCTCTTCCTCTCGCTGCAGGGCCTGGTAAAATCGACAAACTCGGCTTTTGTGACCGTCAACGGCGAGAACGCCGCTGGCGGTTTCGGCCTTACTGAGGAAGAGTACATCAAAATCCGGAGTTATGGCGCTGATGTTGTCACATCAGGTAACCACATCTGGCAGAAGGAACAGGTCAGGCCGTTACTTGATAGTGAAGGACCTCTCCTCAGGCCAATGAATTACCCACAGGGTGTTCCTGGTCATGGTTCTGTGATCATCGAGAAGGATGGCCTGCGTTATGGTGTCATCAATGTCCAAGGCCGCCAAGGTCTTGTCATAGCTGACTGCCCTTTCACAGCTGCAAGGCGCGAGGCTGAGCGCTTGCGCTCCCTTGGCTGCATCGTTCTTGTCGACTTCCATGCTGAATCGACAAGCGAGAAGGAGGCCATGGGCTTCCACCTTGATGGCATCGCATCTGCTGTTGTCGGCACCCATACACATGTCCAGACCATGGATGAGAAGATCCTGCCAGGAGGCACTGCTTATATCACAGACCTTGGCATGACCGGGGTCCAGGGGGAAGTCATCGGGTCGAAGAGTGAAGTGGCCATCCGACGCCAGCTGACCCAGGTGCCTTACAAGAGCGAGGTCGCAGAGGGCATGGCTATGATCAAGGGTGTCTGCATCACAATAGACACACAGACCGGCAGGGCATTGGAAATCAAGAGGATCTAGCCTTCTATTACGACGACTTCCTCGATGGCATCAAAAAGGAGCAGCGTATCCCTGAGCTGGGACGTTGCATCATAACCAGATGGAAGGACCTTGCCACCAAGTCCGCTTCCACCCACTTCGACATAGCAGATCCCTTCCCGGGCTGTGAGCCCTTCAAGAGTACAGCCCTCATCTATGAGGGAGAAGGCCCCTTGGGCCAGGGCTTCCCTTGGCACGGGCCCGAAAAGGGCCTCAACCGTGTCATGGAGCCTGTCAGCGGCAATCCCCGGGGCGGGGACCTCCACTTCGACAATGCTCCCATCATAGCGTGGGTAGGTCAGGCGTACAGTGGGCACCGTACTTCCTGCTGGTTCCTCATCAAGCGCTTGGATCAGTGGTATCACGCCGCTCTCATCGATGGCGTCCAGCACACCAGGACCCATCAGGGCGCAAAGCAACACTGCCCATAGGAACCAGGCGAGGATGATGATGAGCCAGATGACAGGGGCCCTGAATGTGCCTCTCTCATCATCGTCTAGCATCGGCAGGCCTTCTTGCTGCTGGAAGCTGTCGTCATCCTCGATCATGGAATGAAGTCTAACAGGAAAGCGTGTGAGTGGACAGCTTCGCTGTTCGCTTTACGCCAGAGGTGATGAAGGATTATCATTAAGACATGGAGATTCTTGAGGGGAAAAGCGTTTTTGGAGGCTTCGCGCATGGTCATGTGCTCTGCCTCCGGCATGACAGGCCTGCTGTGGCTGATGACAGGTGCGCAGATGACGGGGAGGCTGTTGTCGAAGCGGGCCGGTTCCACCGCGCCTGTGATGAAGTCGTCGACACCCTGCATGCCTTGATGACCAAGGGTGGCAGCGACGAGGAGGTCGCGATCCTCGAGGCCCAGAGCTTGATGGTCCGTGACCCTGAGTTCACACGCCTGGTCGAGGACCTGATCCTGAAAGAGCATCACAACGCGGCCCATGCGGTCGAGTGCGCAGCTCATCGTTTCATCGCCACCCTCTCTTCAATCGACTCCCCTGTGACCAGGGAGAACATATCAGACATACAGGACATAGCCAGCAGGATCATCTCGGTCCTCACCAAGGAAGACTTCATCATGGCCCTTCCTGATGAGGCGTCCATCATCATAGCCGATACCGTGCTGCCTAGCGAGCTACTCGCTTGGGACAGCCGTCAGGTCGCAGCCCTCTGCCTTGACGGTGGAGGGCAGGCGAGCCATGTCTCCATCCTCGCCAGGGCCCTGGGCATTCCCTGTGTGATTGGTCTTGGCGATGCCAGCCACAGGGCTCACAGCGGCCAGTGGGCGGCACTTGATGCCTTCGAAGGACGTCTCTACCTCGACCCTGACGATGGAATCGTCAGCAAGGTGGGCTCCCTCATGGAGGAGCATAGGGCGGAGAAGAAGGAGATGGAGGAGGATGCCGTCCTGCCTGCGATCACGCTGGATGGTGTCAGGGTTGAGCTTGAATGCAACATAGAAGGCTTGGACTTCGTCGACATGGCCCTGCGCAATGGGGCTGAAGGTGTCGGCCTCTTCAGGACTGAGTTCCTGTTGATGAGGGACCATGTCTACAGTGAGGATGAACAGGTCGCTGTCTACCTGGCTGCCGCAAGGGCCTTCAGGGGCCGTGGCCCTGTCACGATCAGGACCTACGACATGGGTGGTGACAAGGTCGTCAAAGACCTGACACGCAAGGAGGAGAACCCTGTACTTGGCTGGAGGGCCGTGCGTTTTTGCATGGATAGGAAGGATATCTTCCGCACACAGCTGAGGGCGGTGCTCCGGGCATCAGCCCAGGAGAAGGTCCGCCTCATGTTCCCCATGGTCTCAGGTTGCGATGAGCTTGATGATGTCCTCCTTTTCTTCGAGTCCGTCAAGGAGGGTTGCCGCAAGGAAGGCATAGCCTTTGATGAACATATGGAAGTCGGTACGATGATCGAGGTCCCCTCAGCTGCGGTCATCTCTGACATCCTTGCACGCAAGGTCGATTTCTTCAGTGTAGGTACGAACGACCTGACCCAGTACACGATCGCTGTCGACAGGGGCAATGAGAAGACGGCAGGCCTTTACAAGGAATACCATCCGGCCATGCTCCGCCTCCTTGACATGACAGCGCGCAACGCAGCCTCAGCAGGAATAGGTCTTGCCATGTGTGGTGAGATGGCTGGAGACCCCTTGGCCCTTCCCCTGGTGCTCGGTCTTGGTTACAGGACGCTGAGCATGAACCCCGCCAGCCTGCTTGAGGCCCGCCACCTGATCCGGCATATCAACATGGCTGATTGCCAAGCGCTTGCAAAGAAAGCCTTGGATATGCAAAGCTGTCGGGACATGGAAAGGCTCCTGGAGGGATTTCATGCAGAGATTGGAAATAACTAACAAGGCCGACATAGACCGCTCCCTTCCACTTGTGAGCATCATTGGCCGCCCGAACGTGGGCAAATCAACTCTCTTCAACCGCCTTATCGGCAAGAGGCGGGCGATTACTGATCCGACCCCTGGTGTGACCAGGGACCCCATACCTGAGCTTTGGCTTCTTGGCAACCATCCTGTCACACTTGTCGACAGTGGAGGCATCAAGGTCGACCGCGAGGGCATGGATGGACTTGTCGCCGAGAAGAGCATGTCGCTCCTCGACCAGAGTGATGCCATCATCTTCATGATGGACTGCACCGAGGTCACAGGTGAGGATGAGATGCTTCTCAAGGACCTGCGCCCTTACACGGACAAGATCCTGCTCGTTGTCAACAAGATTGATGACATACAGCGTGAGGACCTGGTCTGGAACTTCTATAACTACGGCTACCAGAGGATAGTCGGTATCTCCGCAGCCCATGGACTTGGAATCGAAGAGCTCGAAGACAGCCTGCTCGGCATGCTCGACCTTGAGAGGCTTGAAGAAGCTCCTGAGGAGCCGGAGAGCATAAAAATCGCCATCCTTGGCAAACCGAACACAGGTAAGAGCACACTGACAAACCTGCTCACAGGACGCAGTGTCTCAATCGTCAGCGACATCGCTGGCACGACACGTGATGTGATGAGGGCCACCTTCACCTACAAGGGTACTGACTACACCGTCCTCGACACGGCGGGGATCCGCCGCAAGACCAAGGTGGAGGAGGATGTTGAGTATTACTCAGTCAACCGGGCGATCAAGACAATCGACGAAGCCGATGTCGTCATCCTGATGATTGATATCAGGGATAGCGTCACCGACCAGGATAAGAAGATCGCCTCACTGATCGTGCGCCGTGGCAAGGGTGTCATCCTCGCCCTGAACAAGACAGACCTCCTGAAGGGGACGCCCAACCAGCTTGAGGCGGTCAAGGACCGTGTCCGCTTCCTCTTCCCCGTGCTTTCATTCGCACCAATTGTTCCAATCAGCGCCCTGATGGGCGATGAGGTCGGAAGTCTCTTGGACAAGGTCTGGGTACTCTGGAAGCAGCTGAACAAACGTGTTGATACTGCGACGTTGAACGCCAACCTGAAGACCTGGGGGGAGACCTACCAGCCTCCACGTGGTGCCAGCGGCCACTACAAGGTCCTGTATGCAACCCAGGTCAGTGTCACCCCTGTCCGATTCCTCCTGTTTGTGAACAGGATAAAGGCCTTCCCGGAGACCTACCTCAGCTACCTGAAGAACTGCATCCGCAAGGACCTGGGCTTCACCTCAATCCCAATCGAGATTTCCCTCAGGGAGAGGCGGCGCAACCCCTCGTTGAATGAGAAGGGGCCTGACCGCAGGGATGCTGAGGTCGACAAGATGGTCAAGGCATCCCGGCCGGCGTCAAACAAGGCCCGTGGTGTCAGCAGGAAGCCTGGCGGCAAGGCCAGGATGGGCAAGGAGCGTGAGAGGGCGGAGAAGGCCGTGCGAAATTCCCGTCAGAAGAGGAAGGGGTCCTGATGGGCTGGGCGCGTGACAATGGTGTGAAGGCCCTATGCTTCGACATAGATGGCACTTTCTATCCTAAGTGGCAGACCAACCTCTACCTTTTGCGCAGCGCACTTCCTCATCCGGTCTTCTCAATGCGCTACAACTCAATGAGGCAGCGCATGAGGCAAGCCGATGGCCTGCCTGCCAGGCCTGGAATGGACCTTGATGGTTTCAGGGAGCGTGAAATGATCCTGCTAGGCTGGACTGGCGGCATTGATGCGTACAAAGAGTGCTATGAGAAGCGCCTGGCTGCTCCCTGGAGACGTGCTATGGGCTTCATCAAACCCTTCAATGGTCTCAAGGACGCCCTGATGAAGGCGAAAGACCAGGGCTATGTGCTGGCCTGCCTTTCCGACTTCCCCCTTGATGACAAGCTCTCGATACTTGGTCTTGATGGCATCTTCGACTGGACCTCATCGACTGAGGACCTTGGCGCGCTGAAGCCCAATGCCAGGCCCTTCCTGTCCATGCTTGATGCCCTGGGTCTTGAAGCTGGCCAGTGCCTCTATACAGGGGACAGCTACCGCAAGGACATCGTAGGTGGGGCTGCGATAGGCATGCGTACCGCCTGGATCCATCCCCGGGCGAAGGCTGAGGGACACCCGCTCGCAGACTTGGTATTAACCAGCTGGCCCTCATTTGCTAACATAGTCCTTGATTAGTCCAGGAGGCTTCCATCAATGGCTGTATATATTCTACCAGTCGCCCTCTTCGTCATCACTTTGATCCTTATGCTCGCCCTGCGTGCAGAGGATAAGAAGAGCCGTAGCCTGCAGAACGTCAAAGACAAGATTTCTTCATTCAGGACCGAGAGCCAGCAGACAATGGCCAGGATCAATGAGACTGCCAGGGACTGCAGCGAACGTGTCGAGGCGAAAAAGCGTGATGTCGTGGAGTTGATTGACTCACTTGATGCCTCGATTTCCAATCTTGCCCGCCATCGTGAGGAGCTTGGACAATTGGAAGCCGTCTGCCGTGGTTATGAGCTGGCGCTGGACAAGCTCCGCATCCAGACAGAGCATGCGGAGGACAGGATAAAGACAGTGCAGGATGAGGTGGTCAAGGCAGGTCATGTGCAGGCCGTGATAGACGGCTTCCATGCTGATGTGGCTGCCTTGCAGGATGATTTCAGCCGTTTGACCGCAGCTGCCGCCGACCTGGTCACGAAGACAGAGGAGGACCTGGCCTCGACTGCTGAACGCCATAAGGCCAAGGCAGATGAGATGATCAGGCTCTTTGGTGAGGAACTGGATCACAGGATGGCCGGACTTGAGGACTACGCCGCAGGACTCAGGGAGGACTTCGACGGCCGCAAGGATGCCGTAGCCGCCGCAGTGGCAGAGGCTGCTGCGACCCTTGAGCAACATCGTATCCAGATTGACGAGGCCACTGATGCCGCCATCGCACGCCTTGGTGAACGGCAGGAGTCCTTCAGGACCTATGCTGCGACTACGGAGGACGACCTCAGGCGCTTGCGTGCTTCGATAGAGGAGTATAAGACCTCGATAGACGAGGGATTCGCCACCTCGCTTTCAACCCTCGATGAGAAGTCAAGCAAGCTTGAGGCTGAGGCTGAGGCCGCCATTGTCCGCCTTGGCGGGGAGCGGGATGTGCTTGTCTCGTCAATAAAGGAAGAGGAGGGCGTCCTTGAAGGACAGCGTGCCTCCATTGCCCAGTCTGTCAGCCAGTGGACAGAAGCCCTCTCATCGCATCGTGATGGCATCCTGTCGATGCTGGATGAGAAGCGTACGGCGCTTTCTGATGACATGAGCAGGATGGATGAGGCCGCAGCCTCGCTCAAGCAGGAGCTTGAGGAGTTCAAGGCGGGACTTGTCTCGGAGATTGGCAATGAGAGGATCCGCTTAGGGGCGGACAAGGAGGCCCTCTCCCGCGAGGTCGATGAACGCAAGGCTTCCCTCAAGAGCCTTGAGGAAGGGATCATGTCTTCCATCGAGGAGCAGAAGAACGCCCTGGCAGAGGAGGGACGTCAGGCTTCTGCTGATGCGATGGCTGCTTATGATGAGATGGCTGGACGTTTCAACAGTGAGGCGGAAGCCATGCGAAGTGCGATCTCTGATGAACGCAAGGAACTGGATGAAGCCCTCTCCAACATGAGGAACGCTGTCAGCGCCCTCAAGTCTGACATAGAAGGGTCCCTGACCTCGCTTGAGGAACGCCGTGCCCAGGTCGACCGGGATGGAGAGGCCTTCTCCTCAGGTTGCCAGCAGCGTCTCTCATCCTTCCAGGAGGAACTCAAGACTCTTGCAGATGCTTCTGCGACATCATTCTCCCAGCTTGTCATGGAGGGTGAGGATAATATCACAAAGCTTTCCAGTGAGCTGAGGGACCGTTTCAAGACCGACAGCCAACAGGTCTTCGATTCCCTCGACCAGGCCAAGGAGGACTTCCGCCGCTTCCACGATGACCAGAAGGCCGGCCTTGCAGAGGAAGAGGCTTCCTACAGTGCATCCTGCCGCAAGGAGCTGGGCGATGCCATGCGTTCTGAGCTTGCAGATGTGAGCCGTGTTTATGACTCAATGGTCCAAGCTTCCACTGAGCAGCTGGGCAACTTCGCACGCCGCCTGACGGAAATCAAGGAAGCCATCACGATGCTGAACCAGGGGCTGGATGGCAATCTCAACCGCTCAAGTGAGAAGATCAGCCAGGTCCAGGCCAGGCTCTCCTCCTCTGAGGCGAGCCTGAACGAGACCCAGGCCAGGATCACCCAGGCCAAGGAGGAGCTTTTCAAGATCCAGCAGGAGCACCGCAGCTTGATTGACGAGGTCGCCCGTTCCAGGAAGGAGCTGGAAGGGCTGAACGCCCGCGCCCAGAGCGCGAAAAGGGAGCGTGAGAATGAAGAGGCCCGCCTGGTCAAGCTCCAGATGAGCGCCAAGGCGAAGGAGGCGGAGACAACACCTCCTCCTGCTGAGAACAAGGAAGATGAGTATCTCGGAGAAGAGGAGGAGATCCCACTCGATGAGGAATGAGACAGGGGCGCATCCGCAAGATGCGCCTCTTTCCTGTACAAGGCCCATGCGTCCCTTGACCCTTCTTCATGGGCCTTATTATTTTTCCTCATGGCGGGAAGCCACAGGCCCAGGGGGCCTTTTGATATGAGCAAGAAGAAAAGGAAAGGAAATAAAATGGGAGAGGATAGCAAGATGGACCCCAAGGAAGATACGGTCCAGGAAGAAATCGTAGCTGAGACCATGGATGACGAAGACCTCGCTGAGCCGGAAGCCGCCCCTGAAGAGGTGGCTCCTTCCACTGACGACGAGCTTGCCAAGCTTGAGGAGCAGAACAAGGTCCTCGCTAACGAGGTCATCGAATTGCGTGAGCGCCTGATGCGTAACGCTGCCGATACTGATAACTATAAGAAGAGGTTGCAGCGCGAAAAGGAGGATGCTGTACGCTATGCGAACACAAGCCTCGTCAAAGACCTCATCGGCCCACTTGATGACTTTTCACGTGCGTTGGACGCTGCCAGCCAGGGTGGCGACTTCAAAGCGCTTGAGGAAGGCGTACGCATGATAGAGGACAAGCTTTATACGACGCTCAAGACCAACTGGGGGCTTGAAGTCATTGATGCGGTTGATGTCCCCTTCGATCCGGACCAGCATGAAGCCTGCTTGATGGAGGAGGTCGATGGACTGGATGTCGATACTGTCACGATGATCCTCCAGAAGGGCTACAAACTCAATGGGCGTGTCATCCGTCCTGCCAAGGTCCGTGTGGCCAAAGGCAGGAGTTGACGATTGCAGGTGCCTTTATTACATTAGCTGGCGGATTGAAGGGAAACCTAAGATAAATCAAAGCAGAGAGGATAGATATTATGGGAAAAATCATTGGAATCGACCTTGGAACGACTAATAGCTGCGTTGCCGTCATGGAAGGCAACGAGCCCAAGGTCATCACGAATGCGGAAGGTGATAGGACCACCCCTTCCGTTGTTGGATACAAGAGTGAGACGGAGCGTGTCGTAGGCCGCCCGGCCAAGAACCAGATGGTCACAAACCCTGAGAACACCGTCTACTCCATCAAGAGGTTCATGGGACGCAAGTACCACGAGGTCACTGAGGAGACAAAGCTGATCCCCTACAAGGTCGTCGCTGGTGCTGGCGATGAGGTCAAGGTCGACATCCGCGGCAAGCTCCTCAGCCCACAGGAAATCTCAGCAGAGGTCCTGATGAAGATGAAGAAGAGCGCCGAGGATTATCTTGGCGAGCCTGTCAGCGAGGCTGTCATCACGGTACCTGCTTACTTCAATGACGCCCAGCGCCAGGCAACCAAGGACGCTGGCCGCATCGCAGGTCTCGAAGTCAAGAGGATCGTCAACGAGCCTACTGCTGCCGCACTGGCCTATGGCTTCGGCAAGGACAGCTCAAAGGATGAGGTCATCGCTGTCTATGACCTTGGTGGTGGTACTTTCGATATCTCGATCCTGGAGCTCGGAGATGGTGTCTTCGAGGTCAAGTCGACAAACGGTGACACCCACCTTGGTGGTGACAACATCGACCAGCTCCTGATTGACTGGATGGTCACGAGTTTCAAGAACGATACAGGCATCGACCTGACAAAGGACAAGATGGCCCTGCAGAGGCTGAAGGAAGCCGCGGAGAACGCCAAGATCGCGCTTTCCTCTTCCCAGAACACCGACATCAACCTGCCGTTCATCGCAGCTGATGCCAGCGGTCCTAAGAACTTGCAGATGTCCCTTTCAAGGGCGAAGTTCGAGCAGATGATCGCTCCAATCATCGAGAAGACCAAGACTCCGTGCCTCAACGCCATGAGGGATGCAGGAATCACTGCTGATGACATCGATGAGGTCATCCTTGTCGGTGGTTCCACCAGGATTCCCGCCGTCCAGGCCTTGGTCAAGGACCTCTTCAAGAAGGAGCCACACAAGGGTGTCAACCCTGACGAGGTCGTCGCTGTCGGCGCCGCCATCCAGGGTGGTATCCTCAAGGGCGATGTCAAGGATGTCCTCCTTCTGGATGTCACACCGCTTTCACTTGGTATTGAGACACTTGGTGGTGTCAACACTAAGTTGATTGAGAGGAACACGACAATCCCGACCAAGAAGAGCCAGATTTTCTCGACTGCCGCTGATGGCCAGACCGCTGTCTCCATCCACGTCCTCCAGGGCGAGAGGGAGCTGGCCAGCCAGAACAGGACACTCGGCAAGTTCGACCTGGTCGGCATTCCAGCCGCACCTCGTGGAGTACCTCAGATCGAGGTCACCTTCGATATCGACGCCAACGGCATCGTCCATGTCAGCGCCAAGGACCTTGGCACAGGCAAGGAGCAGAAGATCCGCATCGAGACCTCCAGTGGACTGTCCGAGTCCGAGATCGAGAAGATGGTCAAGGATGCCGAGGCCCATCAGGCTGAGGACAAGAAGCTCCGTGAGGCCATTGAGGCCAGGAACAACGGCGAGAGTGTCGTTTATGCCACCGAGAAGGCCTTGAAGGACTATGGTGACAAGGTCGATGCAGCCGAGAGGACGAAGATCGAGGATGCCATGAAGGCCCTCAAGGACTGCCTTGCTGATTCCTCAGCCAGTGCTGATGAGATCAAGAGCAAGACTGAGGCCCTCCAGCAGGCTTCGATGGAGCTTGGACAGAAGGTCTATGAGGCCGCCCAGGCCCAGCAGGCCGCAGGTGCCCAGGCCGGGTCCAGCAACGCCTCTGATGCCAACACCTCCAGCTCAGCCGGTGACGACGCTGTCGATGCCGACTTCGAGGAAGTCAAGTAAGAGGCCGACGGCCTTGATAGAGGGAAGACATGCCGAGCCAGTGCCCGGCATGTCTTGCATAGGGGTGATGAATGGCAAAACGTGATTATTATGAAGTGCTTGGCGTCTCCAAGAACGCCACCGAGGAGGAGATAAAGAAGGCCTACCGCAAGATCGCCATGGCCAACCACCCGGATACGCACCCTGATGACAAGGATGCCGAGGAGCGCTTCAAGGAGGCCAGTGAGGCCTACGAGATACTATCCGACAAGACCAAGAGGGCGAATTATGACCAGTTTGGTTTTGCAGGAGTCGAAGGCGGGGCAGGCGGCTACTCCAATGTCTACCGCGACTTCTCGGACCTGTTCTCAGGCAGCGGCTTTGGTGGCTTCTCGGACATCTTCGACAGCTTCTTCGGTGGTGGGCAGTCCCGTTCACAGGCCCGTGGGCCTGCCCGGGGCGCATCATTGCAGTATACGGTCTCAATCAGTTTCCATGATGCGGTCTTTGGCACGAAGGTTGATGTCGATTATTCTCATGACGATCCCTGCCCAAGCTGCGGTGGCAGTGGCGGCAGTGGCCGCAGCACCTGTCCCACTTGCCACGGCAGTGGCCAGGTCACAAGGGGGAGTGGCTTTTTCCAGATGGCAAGCCAGTGTCCGACCTGCCATGGACGTGGCAGTGTGATTGACAACAAGTGCCCGTCCTGTGGTGGCAGTGGGTTGACGACCAAGCGTGAGAAGCTTTCTGTGACGATACCCTGTGGGTCCGCAGATGGTACCAAGCTCGTCCTGCGCGGCAAAGGAAATGCCGGAGCCAACGGGGGAGCCCCTGGGGACCTGGTCATACTCGTGCGCGTGAAGGACGACAAGTACTTCCTGCGTGATGAGCGTGACATCTACCTCCAGGTGCCTATCTCAATGACCCAGGCGGCCCTTGGCTGTGAGATCGAAGTCCCTGTCGTCGATGGGGGCAAGGTCCGTGTCTCAGTACCTTCCGGCATACAGTCTGGTAAACAGCTGCGCTTGAAGAACCGTGGCGTGCCTGCCTTCCGTGGTTCGCTCGATGACCGCGGCGACATGTATCTCGTCATCTTGGTCGAGACTCCTAAGCGTCTTGGCCTCAAGGCCAGGAAGCTGATGAAGGAGCTTGCCGAGGAGCTCGGTGAGGACAGCTCACCGACACCGGTGCCCTTCGACAAATGATTGAAAAACCATGGGGGTGTGGACAATTTCCGACACCTCCATTCTTTTTCCAAGTCCTTGACCGCAGGAGCGCTTTCCGCTTAGCCTTGCAGCCATGGGTGAGAAAATCTACGGACATCATGCAATAGAAGAGGCCTTGAAGAAGGCCCCTGCAGGCTCGACGCTCTATCTTGCGCGAGGCGCTGGCAAGGCTGTGGCCACATTGGAACGTGAGGCCATGCTGACAGGGAAGGTGGCTATCCGCAAGCTTTCGCGGGAGGAGCTTTCCCGCATGCTGCCAGACAGCGATGTCAGGGATGCCATCCTGGACCTTGGCGGACCACGCCGAGGTGCATCGCGTCTCAAGGAGACGACAGTCAAGGAGTTCTGCGCTTCGCTCAAGGAGGGGCAGGGGGCCCTGGTCCTGATCCTGGATGGAATCACCGATCCTCATAACCTTGGTGCCATACTCCGCAGCGCCGACCAGTTCCATGTTGATCTTGTGATCATACCAGAGCGACGCAGCGTCCAAGCCAACGAGACCGTGCACAAGGTCTCCTCTGGTGCAGCCCAGTACGTGCCTATGGCTGTCGTAACCAACCTCTCCCGTGAGATCGCCATGCTCAAAGAGCATGGATTCTGGGTCTATGGTGCTGACATGGCAGGAGACTCATCCTATAAGACTTCTTTCGCTGACCGTACCGCCATTGTCATGGGGTCAGAGGGGGATGGAATCAGCCAGCTCGTCAGGAAGAACTGTGACATGATTGTCAGCATACCGATGAACGGACACATCGATTCACTCAATGTGTCCGTCGCCACAGGCATATTGCTCTACGAGTTCCGCCGTCCCCGTTAGTCGTCGTTCTGGATCATGAAGGCATTTCCGATGTCCTGACGATACCAGGCCCCTTGGAAGCGGAAGAGGGGTACATAGCGGTAGGCGTTCTCATTGGCCGCCGCTATGGTGGGGCCATGTCCGACAACAGTGAAACAGCGTCCACCAGAAGTCGTCATATCATCAGGGCCTGTGCCTTTGACCGCCCCCGTGAAGACATGTGGCAGGTCTGAGAGTGTGTTGTACAGTAGCATCGGGTTCACAGGTCCGACCTCACGCCCTTTGACAGGAGCCATGGGGTAACCCTCGCTTGCAATCACGACAGCGACAGTCGCTCCATCATTCAGTATGAGTTCCTCATCAGCCAGCCGGTCCTCTTTCATGGCGGCCAACAGCTCGACGATGTCATTGCCAATCAGCGGGACCATGGCCTGTGTCGCAGGATCGTTGAAGCGTATATGGTAGTCTACGACAATAGGGCGTCCCGACTGGTCAACTATGATTGGTATGGTGAGCACTCCTTTGTATGAGAGGCGTTCTACCTTGAGGCCATAGATTGTCGGCTCTATGATGCTCTCCCTGATCGTGTCCATCAGCCCATCAGATACCGCGATGGGGCAGACAGAGCCCATGCCTCCCGTGGGTAGTCCGTCATCTTCCCTGCTGGTCATGTAATCAGAAGTCAATGGCAGGGCGAGGTAGCCGCTGTTGTCGACAAGCACGGTCGCTGTCAGGTGGAGGCCACGCACATGTTCCTCCAAGAGGACAGGGCCACGCATGAAGAGCTTTGAAGCGAAGTCGAGCAGGGCGGCACTGTCGTTGCTATCCATCATGATGCGGCTTGGTGCCATTGAATTTGATTTCAAGACGAAGTGTTCCCCCTCATGCCGTGAGAGGAAGCGCCCCAAGGAGCCGATATCCTCGAAGAGGTTGCGTCTTGGCGTGGGGATGTTATGCCTGTCTGTGAAGGCACGCGCGAAGTTGCGGTCGGCTTCCAGTTTCAAAGCGGCCTTGGGCGCACCGAAGGTGGCGATTCCGCGTTCATTGAGGTAATCGATGACTCCCGTGAACAGGGGGGCCTCTGTCCCGATGAAGACGAAATCAACTGCATGTTCCTTGCAAGCCTCATAGACCTCGACCGGATCGGATGGGTCTATTGAGTCGAGGTTCGTCGCGAATTGCCGCGTCGCGACATTGCCAGGTGCGATGAAAAGCTCGCTAAGGTAATTGCTCTTCGCGAACCACCAGGCCATGGCATGGTCTTTCGCACCAGAGCCCAGTACTAGCACTCTCATAAGGCCCTCCTCAAGAAGTGGGCATAAGCCCCAAGGACTATTCTAAGGCCTCGGAATCGGGAATACAAATGGAATTTCAAGCGAGCAGCGAGAGTGCTTCCTCATAGTCCTGGCGTGATGCGGCGTTGTTGATCAGGCCCTTGGCCTTGACCGCTCCAGGACGTCCCTTCACATAATGGACGGCATGTTTGCGCATCTCCCTGCAGGCGATGCGTTCGCCAAAGCTGTCGATCATCAGGTCCAGGTGGTGCGACATCGTTGCTTTGACATCCTGGAGTGATGGCTCCCACCTGGCGCCATTGGTCAGCAGGCCTGCTTCTTTGAAGATGAAGGGGTTCCCCATGGCCCCACGGGCGATCATCACCCCATCACAGCCTGTCTGGCGCATGACTGCGATGGCGTCATCAGCTGTGAACACATCGCCAGAAGCGAAGACCCTGACACCGCTGCCCTTCATCATGTCTGCCAGTACCTTGATCTGGCTCCAATCGGCGTTGCCACTATACCCCTGGCTGCGTGTGCGGGCATGCAGCGTCAACATCGAGGCTCCTGCATCAGCAGCGCATGCTGCGAAGCTTATGAAGTTGATGCTCGAAGCATCCCAGCCCAGGCGGAACTTCACACTGACTGGAAGGCCGGATTCCTTGACCAGGAATGAGACGATCTCATGCATCTTTTCCGGTGTCTTCATGAGGGCGCTTCCTGCCCCTGTCTTGACTACCTTTGGCACGGGACAACCACAGTTGAGGTCTATCATGACAGGTTCATGCTTCATGAGCTTGTCAAGACAACGCATGACAGGATCCACATCTGGGGCGAAGAGCTGGACAATCAGGGCCTCGTCCTCCGCATAGCGTTTAAGCAAGGCCTCCGTGTTCGCACTGTCCCTGGCCAGGCCTTCGGCGCTGACCATTTCGCTGACAGCCGCCGCAGCACCCCACTCATGGGCGACCTGGCGGAATGGTGCATCTGTATAACCTGCGAGAGGTGCGAGGAAGAAAGTCGAATTGAAGGACAGTGGGCCGATTGTCATGGGTTGTAAGGTTAACGGTCACGGGCAAGCCTTGCAAGCAGTGGCCTGCTGTGTTAGCTTTCTCGTTGTGAAAAAAAGAAAGGAAGACAGCGGAAGGGACGAGCTTGCCTATGTCTATGTGGTGAAGAACCCTTCCTACAATGATATGTCGCTGGTGGCTTGGGACAGCGTGCTCTACGCTGGCACCCCGGTCGTCTATGATACACGCTATGGCCTGGATCTTGGTTTCATAGTCGGTCCTGCCCCCCAGCCCGGGGCGTCCTGGCAATCTGGTGATGACCAGGTCAGGGGTGCCTGCCTGCACTTTGGCGATGATGATGGGGAAGAGGAAGCTTGTCCTGAGGCCGGGCTTGGCGGAAGGGAGGTCCACCAGTGCGAATACTGCATGGGCTGCCAGGTCTCAAAGGAACCTGTGAAGATGCGTGTCAGTGGCAATGTGACCTGGCTGGATCATCTGGCGACGCCTTCCGAGATGGCCCGCTACAATGAGAACACGGCCAAGGAGGAACGGGCCATGGCCGTCTGCCGTGAGAAGATCGCCAAGCACAAGCTCAAGATGAAGCTGATCGCCACGCACTTCCTCCTCGGTGAAGGCAAGGTGCTGTTCTTCTTCACGGCCGATGAGCGTGTCGACTTCCGGGACCTGGTCAAAGACCTTGTCTCAGTCTTCAAGATGCGCATCGAACTGCGCCAGGTGGGTGTAAGGGATGAGAGCCGCCTTATTGGAGGGCTTTCCGTCTGTGGACGCGACTACTGCTGCCACTGCATCTCGGACAAGATGCAGCCGGTCTCGATAAAGATGGCCAAGGAGCAGAACCTCTCCCTCAATTCCATGAAGATCTCGGGCCCCTGCGGCAGGTTGCTGTGCTGCCTGGCCTATGAGTACGATTATTATGTCGAGGAGAAGGCCTCGCTTCCTCCTGAAGGTGGCCGTATACGGATCGACCATGAGTTGTGGAAGGTCAGCGAGGTCAACATACTCTCCCGCCAGGTGACATTGCTGGGCAGTGAGAACCGTACGCTCTATGTTCCTTGTGATGAGTTCTATTACGATGATGACGAGGGACGCTGGAGGTTGAACGAGGATTATGAGGACGAACTCTTCAACGGAGAGTGAAAAGACCTGGTTCCCTAACTGGTTGTATTGACCGAAATTACCCCTTTATGATAGTTTACATAGGCGCGGTCGGAGACCGCCTTCCCAAGACAGGAGAAAAATCAAGATAATTCTATTAGAGACGGAGGATTAGCGTGTCTAACAGTTCAGCTGAGAAGAGAGAGCGCCAGAACGCCAAGCGCAGACTTCGCAACCGCATGGCCAAGAGCACGGTTCGCACATCAATCAAGAAATTCAACGCCGCCGTGGCGGCCGGTGACAAGGCTTCGGCCGAGAAGGCCATGGCCCTCAGCTTCAAGCTCCTTGACAGCGCTGCAGGTAAGGGTATCTTCCACAGGAACATGGCTGACAGGAAGAAGAGCCGCATGTACAAGGCGTACGCCAAGCTCGCTTGACCAATTCCCCTAGGAGTTGTACGGACCATGATGGAAGAGAAACTAACTAAAGCCGCAATGATCGAGAATCTCCACAACAAGCTCGGATTCTCACGCAGTGACATCCACGAGGTCATCGATGAGCTCTTCGAGGAGATCAAGGATGGACTCAAGGAGGACAAGGTGATCGAGCTTCGTGGTTTCGGCACCTTCGAAGTCCGCACCCGCAAGGGCCGCGAGAAGGCACGCAACCCCAAGACTGGCGACCTGGTCGCAGTCGAGACCCATGGAGTTGCGATCTTCCGCCCAGGCAAGGAGCTGAAGGACGCCGTCTGGAACCTCAGGGACGCATCATCAATGGATGTGGATGAGTGATTCCGGGAGTGGATCGGTGAAGAACCTATATGTGAAGAGGGGCCTCAGGACTTATGTCTCTGAGGTCCTGACATTAATATTGAGTGCTTTCATACTCTCACTTGCCTTTCCTGGCTTTGTGACGAGCGGTGGCTGGGGATGGATCGCCTTCTTCGCCCTCGTCCCTGTCTTCGCGGTGATACGCAACACGAACTTCAAGGCTGTCTGGGCTTATGGCTTCCTCTTCGGTTGTTGTTTCTACGGCTTCTTCAATTACTGGCTGCCTGGCTTCCATCCTTACGCGGTCTACATCGTCCTTTTCATAAAGGGGGCGGAGATGGTTTTCCTGTTCCTTGCGTTGAAGCTTGCCGCCAAGGGACTTGGACGCTGGGCTTTCATAGCCCAGGCCTTCATATGGGCTTCTTACGCCTATCTTTCACAGAACTGGTTCGCCGGCTATCCCTATGGGACGATCTGCTATGCCCTTTACAAGTATCTGCCATTGATGCAGCTTGCTGAGATCACAGGAGCCTGGGGCATCATCATCATGATGATCCTGCCACAGGCCTGGTTTGGCTGGTGGCTGGGCGGTGTCGCTTGTGGGGAGGACCCCAACCCCTGGCATTACATCAAGCGCAGTCCTGTGTTCCCCATCATATATGTCATACTCTTCGCCGCCTGGCTGGTCTTCGGTTGCGTGCGCCTGTCCCAGGTCGAGGACTGGGAGGCTGACCGTACCTGGCGTGTCGCCACGGTCCAGCACAACCATGACTCATGGGTTGGTGGCTATCAGACCTACCTGAGGAATTTCAACAACCTGCGCCGCCTCTCTATCGAAGCCTTGAGGGAGGATCCAGACATCGTCGTCTGGTCCGAGACCGCTTTCGTCCCATCTGTCGATTGGCATATGAACTATTCGTATGAGGGTGCTGGCAACACGATTGGCAACAGCGAGACGGCAGAGCTCGTACGCCGTTTCGTCGCCTTCGCCGAGGAACTGGACAAACCGCTCCTGACAGGTAATCCACGTGGTGTGCTCCGTGATCCTTCGCTGCCACCTATCAACAGTGAGACAGGGGAGCTGAACAGGACTGATTACAATACCGTGATACTTTTCGATGACGGCCAGATCAAGCAGAGTTATGCCAAGCAGCACCTGGTGCCATTCACAGAACACTTCCCCTATGAGGACACCTTGCCATGGCTCTACAACCTGTTGCAGACGATGGACTTCAACTGGTGGGAGGAAGGTGATGAGAGTGTCGTCTTCGAATCTGATGGCGTGCGCTTCTCAACGCCGATCTGTTATGAGGATGTTTTTGGCGACATCAACGCCGATTTCGTGCGTGGTGGGGCTGATTTGATCATCAACATGACCAATGATCGTTGGTCAGGCTGTGCCGAGGCCGCCATACAGCATGCTGCGATTGCCACGATGCGTTCGATTGAGACCCGCAAGACGATGGTCCGTTCGACTAACAGCGGCTATACATGCATGATCCTGCCGACTGGCAGGATCGTGGATCCACAGCCTCAGTTCCGCATGCTCTATCATATCTATGAAGTGCCTGTCTACGAGACGGAAAGCGAGGCCGACCTGACCTTCTATGTCCGCCATACCGACCTTTTCGCGAAAGTCTCGATCGTCATCTCTGTTGTGGCGCTTGCCACATCGGCAGGACTCATCATCCACCGCCAGGTCTCAAAGAGGAGGGAGGGCTGATGGACAGCGTGGCCCTGATCCTGATTGGTAGTGAGCTGACGCGTGGCATCATACAGGACCGCCATGCCCAGCTGGTCAGCCGGGCTGTCACCCAGCTTGGCTTGCACATGAGCCAGATTGTCGCCGTACCAGACGATGGCAGCATAGCCCATGTCCTGTCCGCCATAGTGAGGAAGAATGATGTCGTCATCATGACAGGTGGGCTTGGACCGACCAGTGATGACATGACACGCGAGAGCATAGCCGAGGTCGCAGGCGTCCCGCTTGAACGCAACAAGGAGAGCTGGGATGCGCTTTATGCCAGGATAGGGGAGAAGATCCATGGGGCCAATGAGAAGCAGACCCTGGTCCCTCGTGGCTTCACACGTATCGCAAACCCAAATGGGACGGCGGATGCCTTCTATGGTTACAGCCCTTCAGGTTGCCTCCTGATCTCACTCCCCGGCCCGCCCAAGGAGATGGCTCCGCTTTTCGAAGATGTCATCGTACCTCTCCTTGGCCGTATCTCTGGACACAGTGAGAGCGTGAGGAGGGAGTACACGAGCTTCATCACAGCCGAGGCCAAGCTTGAGGACCTGACCCAGCAAGTCGATCCCTCCCTCCAGTGGGCGACACGCTTCCAGGATGAGAAGATCACGCTCTACCTCTCAGGCGGTGGCGAAGAGGAGATGGACAAGGCCATCGCCACACTCCGCAATGAGGTTGGAAGCTGCCTTGTCCAGGATGGTGATGTCGACGCCATAGGCCTGTTGACAGAAACCCTCAAGACGCGCGGTCTGACGCTCTCCTGCGCTGAGAGCTGCACAGGAGGCCTTGCTGCGGGAGCCATGACCCGTCTTCCAGGTTCGTCAGATCACTTCCTTGGAGGCGTCGTCAGCTACTCCAATGAGATGAAGGAGAAGATCCTCTCAGTCGATCCTGGGGTCATCTCCAGGCATGGTGCGGTGAGCGAGGAGTGCGCCCTTGCGATGGCGCGGGGTGTCAAGGCGCTTTCGTCATCTGACGCCGCCTTCTCGATCACAGGGGTCGCAGGACCTGGTGAGAGCGAGAGGAAGAAGGTCGGTACTGTCTGTTTCGCCTTCTCAGCCCCAGGCCAGGATGATGTGGCGCTCACCCTTCATTTCTCATCATGGGGGCGGGCTTCCGTGCGCAACAAGAGCGTAATCGCGGCCCTATTGCTGATGAGGGAGCACATCCTGGGGCATGATGTCAGGACCATCGCAGCTTCATGGCGTTGGGCGTGAGCTTGCCAAAGCGTCGTCTGTGATGTATAAATGATGGTGTTGGAGCCGGTCGGCTCCACACCGACAAGAAACAATCAGACATTTTGAACATCTGATCGCGGAGCGCTGATAGTGCGTCTCCATGCAGACCCTAATATATTCTGGAGCATTCAGAACCAATGTCATCTGACGAATTGTTTGAGAACACAGCGCCGGTGCAGCCTGAAGAGGAAGCCGGCGGTCGCAAGGTCAGGGTGGTGCGCAAGCCCCGTACTGTCAAGGTACGCCTGAAGGAAGAGTCCAAGGAAGAGGCTCCTGCAGAGGAAGTGAAGCCACGCCGCCGTGGCCGCCCGCCAAAGGCCAAGCCAGTGCAGATGGAAGAATCGCCATCCACCGTCGAGGAAGCCCCGACCCCTGCGCAGGAGGCTTCTCCCGCCGTCTCTGTGGAAAGCCCTGTCGCAGTACAGGCCCCTGCCGCGGACGAAGAAACCCCGGTTGAAGCCGTTACAGGTACTGATGCGGCGGTGGAGGGTGCCTCCACACAGTATGCGGACAACCGTCCCAGCCAGCCCATGCAACGTCAGCAGGGCAGGTATAACAACCAGGGTAAGTTCAACAAGAAGGGCCGCAAGGGCCCACAGAACCAGAGGCCCAATGAGGTGATTGTCCCTGAGGTCAACCTCGATGAACATCCCGATGCCCCAAAGCTCTTCATATCAGACCTGACAGTCCTGCCAATCGATACACTACGTTCCCTTGCCCGTGAGAAGGGCATAAGCGAGGATACGATCCTCGATTGCCGCAAGCAGGACCTGATCCGGGAGATGGCCAAGCTCCACGCCTTGTCAGGTGGTGCGCTTATGACAGAGGGTGTCCTGGAAATCCTCTCCGACGGCTATGGCCTGATCCGCTATGCGGTCAACAGCTACATCGCAGGAAGCGAGGACGTCTATGTCTCCCATGGCATGATCAAGGCCTGTGGCCTGCGCACTGGTGATACTGTCTATGGCCAGGTCAGGGCCCCACGTGAGAGCGACCGCTTCATCTCAATGGTCCGTGTGCTCACCGTCAATGGCCTGACGCCGCATGATGCCAAGCTCCGTGTGCCTTTCGATAGCCTGACACCGCTTTTCCCAGATGAGAAGCTGCACCTTGAGTATGCCTCCAACCCTGACAAGCCTGAGGACATGGACCTCTCGACGCGTGTTGTCGACCTCTTCTGCCCGATAGGCAAGGGCCAGCGTTCGCTGATCGTCGCTCCTCCTCGTACTGGTAAGACTGTCTTGATGCAGAAGATCGCCAATGCGATCACGACAAACCATCCTGAAGTCAAGCTGATCGTCCTCCTTATTGACGAGCGTCCTGAGGAGGTCACTGATATGAGGCGCAACGTCAAGGCCGAGGTCGTCGCTTCGACCTTCGATGAGCAGGCGACACGCCATGTCCAAGTCGCCGAGATGGTCATTGAGAAGGCCAAGAGGTTGGTGGAGCAGCATCAGGATGTCGTCATCCTGCTTGATTCGATCACCCGCCTCGCACGTGCTTACAACCAGACCGTCCCCGCTTCAGGCAAGATTCTTTCCGGTGGTGTCGATTCCAACGCCTTGCACAAGCCAAAGAGGTTCTTCGGCGCGGCACGCAACATCGAGAATGGCGGTTCACTTACAATCATCGCGACCGCGCTGATCGAGACCGGCAGCCGCATGGACGAGGTCATCTTCGAGGAGTTCAAGGGTACTGGCAACAACGAGATCATCCTCGACCGCCGCATGGCTGACAGCCGCAAGTTCCCTGCGATCAATGTCAAGAAATCCGGCACACGCCGTGACGACCTGCTGCTGACCAAGGATGAGCTCGCACGCCTCTGGCTGCTTCGCAACGCTGTCAGCAACATGGACGACAATGACATGTCAGCCTTCTTGATTGACAAGATGAGGAAGACCCACAATAATAAGGAATTCCTGGGCTCGATGAGCTCCAGTGCAGTCAGCGGGGCCGCTTCGTTCGCGAACGCCTCCTTGCGTTGACCTGTGGCGTCCTGTGAAAGCAGTACGCATTGGAATATAGGAGAAGAAAGAGATGAAGAAGGACATCCATCCCAACTACGAGCTTCAGGAAATCAAGTGTTCCTGTGGCAATGTGATCAAGACCAAGACGACTTCGAAGAACATGACGGTTGAAATCTGTTCGGCCTGCCACCCCTTCTTCACGGGTACGCAGAAGCTGGTCGACTCGACTGGTCGTGTCGAGCGCTTCAACAAGAGGTACGGCAAGAAGGACTGAGTGGTCAATATACGGAGAGGCGGACGCTGTTTGGCGCCCGCTTTTTCGTATCCTGGGTGTACGGAGGAAAAAGTTTGCTCCCTGTGCGCCCATCATAGTAAGATGGTTCAAAAGGGGGGATACATGGAAAAGATCGTCGCTTTCCATGAGTTGAACTACAAGAACAAGGTCGAGGTGCTCTCACAGGTGCCTGGTGTTGTCACGTTGATGGGGGCCTTCTCGGATTTCTGTTCTGGTTATTGCATAGCTGGTACAGGGGCTTTGGGCCTGCGCGTCGCCATCTCCCGCCGTGATGACAACACCGTGCGCCTTTATGATGCGACCAGGGCCGACAAGAAACATTTCAACCTCTCATCACTTAAGTACCGCAAGGAGGACCGCTGGGGCAATTATGTCAAAGGTGTCCTTTCCGCACTTGCCTCCGAGGGCTGGGAGCTGGAACAAGGTGTGGATGTCACGCTCAAGGGTGCCTTGTTGTACTGCGACCAGCTGACAGTCAGCGCTTCCGTGATCATGGGCAGCCTGCTTGCCTTTGACCGCCTGATGGGCATTGGATTGGACAGCAATGACATGATCCGCATGGCCTACAGGGTGGCGACTTCCTACTGCTCGGTACCTGTACGCAAGAGGGACCTTGTCACGGTGATGAACGCCAAGCAGGGCAAGTTACTGCATTTCGACCTCAAATCAGGATCCTATGAACTCATAGATTATCCATTCGCCCAGAAGGATGGTGGTGCCTATGGCATCATACTCGATCCATCCTTGCCTCCTCAGATCCTCAGGGAGGAGCTTGAGGAGAAGAGGGAGGATGCCCGGCTCTGCTGCAATGAGCTGAAGGGCCGGCTTGGCAGTGGGACGGAGCTCCGGGACTATCCTGTCAAGGAACTCAGGAGCCATGCGATCCGTGACCTTGATGAGCATGTGCGCCATACCTGTGAGTACGTGCTCAGTGAGACCCAGCTGGTCGAGAAGGGGCTTGGTGCCTTGAAGGCCAGGGATGCCAAGCTCTTCGGACGCTGCCTGAACAGCCTTTATGTCGGCATGAGGGATGTTTTCGACATGACATGTCCAGAGGTCGACTGGCTGATCCGCCGCGCAGGCGAGACCGATGGTGTCTATGGAGCCTCCTATGTCAGCAATGGGGACTCAGGTTCCATCTTCATGATGCTTGAGAAGGAAGGCGAGGCCGAGTTCTCGAAGTGCATGAGCGATTACAAGAGGATCTTCGACTTCACTCCAAAGACGAGGCTCTTCAATCCAGGAGGTCCAGCCAAGGTGCTGGATGAGATCGTATGACAGTGATGCTTGTCAATGATGATGGCTGGGACAGGCCTGGTATAAAGACCTTGGAAGCGGCGCTTGTGGCCGCTGGTGTGGAGACATGGGTGTCAGCCCCGTCTGGCAACCGTTCAGCACAGAGCCATGCGATGTGCCTCTCAGGTCCTGTCAGGATGACCTGCTATGGAAAGAACCACTACCACTGCAGTGGCTCTCCTGCTGATTGTGTGCTCTACGCTTTGAAAGGGGAGGTCTTCCCTCATCTGCCAGACCTGGTGATCTCAGGAATCAACCATGGTTACAACTGCTCCTCTGACATACTCTATTCAGGTACCTGCTCAGCTGCAGCCGAGGCCGTGCTCCAAGGGGTGAAGGGCATAGCGGTGTCCCATGAGGCTGACAGCGATGGCAACTATGATTTCGAAGCTGTCGCCGCATTTGTCGCGGCGAACCTGGACAAGCTTTCCTCCCTTGCAGGGCCTGATGTCTTCGTGAACCTCAACTTCCCGCCACGCTTCACAGGGCGCGTCGAGGCCTGTACCCTTGGCCAGCTCTGGTACGGAGACCTGCCACAGCGCAGCGAGCTGTCTGAAGACGGCTCGTTCACACTCCGCCTTGGACAGGGTGAGGTGAAGCGCAAGCTGACAAGCGGAGAGGGAAGGACCGACATCGAAGCTGTCGAGGAAGGTTCCATAGCCCTTTCCGTCGTCCGCGTCAATCCAGCGGTTGATGAAGTGGCCAATACCCGGGCTCGGGAGCTGTTCAATTAATGAAGCGTTGGGAGGCGGTCTGCAAGCAGTGTGGCCTCTGCTGCCATGACAAGGTCCAGGTGGCTCCACGTTGCTGGGTCCTCTTGGATTCAAAGTGCCAGTTCCTTGGGGATGATGGCCGTTGTACTGTCTACGCTGAGCGCTTCAAGCGCTGCCAGGCCTGTCGCAAGATGACAGTCTGGCGTGCCATGAGTGCGGCCTGGATCCCTCCTGGCTGTGCCTACCTCGAATGGGCCCGCCGCCACCACCTGCGCCTCCGGCGTAAGCAGGAGTGGAGCCTCCTTGACGCATGTGATGATAGCGGCTAACTTTTTTTCCAGCCTCCTATGGAGGCCTGTAGGAAAGAAATGAACCGAAGGATATACATGGATAACAACGCGACGACCCAGGTCGCGCCCACAGTCGCCCAGGTTATGAAGGACAATATCGACCTATATGGCAACGCATCCTCCATGCATTCCCTTGGACGGGATGCGGATGCTGGTGTTGAGTGGGCCCGGGGGCGTGTCGCGTCTTTGATCGGCGCAGGTGCCGATGAGATCATATTCACAAGCGGTGCGAGTGAATCCAACAACACGGTCTTCTCAACCATGAGGGATCTTGTGGATCAAGGTTCGAAGAAGGACCGCATCATCACGACGACAATAGAACACCCCTCCATCATCGAGGAGGTCGCCTTCCTCCAGGGCCGTGGCTACAAGGTTGAGAAGGCTCCTGTCGATAAGAAGGGCCGCCTGGTCCTCAGTGAGCTGGAGGCCATGCTTGATGACAGTGTCATCCTGGTCTCTGTCATGACGGGGAACAATGAGACCGGTACGATCCAGCCTGTAGCTGAAGCAGCCGCCCTGGCCCATGCCCATGGGGCCTGGATGCATTCTGATGCGACCCAGGCGATTGGCAAGATCCCTGTGGATGTCAATGTACTGGGACTGGACTACCTTTCGATGTCAGCACACAAGTTCTATGGCCCCAAGGGCGTTGGCGCCCTCTATGTCAGGAAGGGCTGCCCTATCACGCCCTTTGTCCATGGGGGACATCAGGAAGGGGGGCTCAGGGCAGGAACCTACAACACACTTGGCATCATAGGCATGGGTGAAGCCGCCCGCCTTGCCCAAGAGGACATCCAGGAGGAGCATGACAAGCTATGGAGGCTGCGTGAGCGCCTGAGGAGGGGGCTTGAGGCCTCGATTCCAGATATTGTCGTCAATGGTGACCAGGAACACTGCCTTCCAGGGACCTTGAACATCTCCTTCCCATCTGCTGAAGGTGAGTCCATACTCCTCTATCTCGACATGGAGGGCATAGAGGTTTCCACTGGCTCAGCCTGTGCCACAGGTTCCCTGGAGCCGAGCTATGTCCTCCTGGCTGGTGGCTTGGATGTCGAACTCGCCCATGGTTCGATACGCTTCTCACTTGGACGTTTCAACAGCGATGAAGATGTCGACACTGTCATCGCAAAGCTTCCTGGCATCATAGCCAGGGTCCGTTCGATGTCGACTAGGAGGATCTGATGGAGAAGAAGAGCTTTGTGGCCCAGTGGGTCTATACAGATACGGTCAAGGACCACTTCATGAATCCCAGGAACATCTGGGATGACAACGAGGGCTTCGAGCCTGATGGTGTGGGTGAGGTCGGGTCCCTGGCCTGTGGTGACCAGATGCGGGTGGCGATCAAGGTCGACGATGGCCGGATCAGCGACCTCAGGTGGCTGACTTATGGCTGTGCCAGCGCGATCGCCTCGACATCCATGATGAGTGAGATGGCCAAGGGCATGAGCCTGGAAGAGGCTTACCATCTGACTCCTGCTATGATCACAGAGGCCCTTGGGGGCCTGCCTGAGCATAAGTTCCATTGCTCCGTCCTTGGTGACAAGGCCCTGCGTGCCGCCATCGATGACTATCTTGAGAAGAAGGGCCTCGACAACCCTTACAAGGCATCAACGGCGAAGATCATCTGTGAGTGCAAGGGTGTGACAGATGTCCAGATCGAGAACCTGGTCAAGGAAGGCCGCTGCCTCACCTTCGAGGAGCTGAGTGCCGAGACTGGCTGCTCCACTGCCTGTGGCAAGTGCAAGGGTGCCATCATTGAAGCGCTTGAGGAATTCAAGCACATCTACGGCAAATGATCAGCGCATACAAGGACAGCGTCAAGGACGCCCTCTATGGAGGAGGGGCAGCCTGTACAAAGGCCAATGGCATTGTCAGCGTGGCCCCTGTAGGTGAGTGGCAGGCGGACAGGATACGCCGCCTGCGCACCTCGCTGTATCTTTCCCAATCGCTTTTCGGCGCCCTCTTCGGCGTCAACCTCGGCACTGTCGCCTCCTGGGAGAATGGCAGCTCCCATCCATCGGCGGCCGTCAGGCGGCTGATGGACATGCTGTCGAAAGACCCTGATATCCTGCTGGATCAGCAGATCGTCCAGATCCATGAACCCGCACCGCCTGAGCGCAAGGTCAGGAAGGTGAGGCATGGCCGTGCCCATCCGCATGGCCTGGCCTGGATGGAGGATGGTGTATGAAGGTGCGTTTGCTGGGACTTGGAGCCGTCGGGGCTCCTCTTGCCGTGAAACTGGCACCAGTGTGTGACTTCGCCATACTCCTGGATGAGGGCCGCCTGGCTTCCTACAGGCAGGAGGGACGCACTGTCAACGGCAAGCGTTACGACTTCCCTGCCGCCATGGAGGCGGAGGCCGATGTCGACCTGGTCATCCTTGCCTGCAAGAACCAGGACCTGCCTGTGGCCATGGACGTCATCGCGTCACATGTCGGACAGGCGACAGTGATCATGAGCCTCTTGAACGGTATTGACAGTGAGGAGCGGCTTGCCGCCCGTTTTGGGAGGGACAAAGTCCTTTGGTCCTTCATCACGAACCTGTCAAGCGTCAGGGAAGGTTCCTCAATCGACTGTTTCTCACCACGTGGGGGGCAGGTCATCTTCAATGAGCATGATTCCATCGTAAGCCCACGGGTCCAGGCCATCGCCTCCCTTTTCGATCAAGCTGGCATCTGGTACTCGCTCAGTGATGACATCATCCATGACATCTGGTGGAAGTGGTCATTGAACATCTGCATCAACTCGCTTTCAGCCATCATGCACCTCGATTACTCCCAGATGGACCACAACCCAGATTTCATCCGTGCCTTGCGCATGGTCTACCATGAGATCCGCATAGTGGCAAAGGCGGAAGGTGTGGCACTGGGACCTGATGACGAGGAGCGTGTGCTCCGTGTGCTTGACCACATGGACGGTGCAGGGCGGACCAGTATGCTCCAGGATGTTGAAGCGGGGAGGGAGACTGAGAACCGCTTCATGGCATTGCATTTATCCACGCTGGGAAGACGCCATGCGGTGGAGACACCCTTGGTCGATTTCCTTGGTGTGCTTGTGGAGGCTTCATCCTATGCAGCACGCTTATGAGGAGGCCATGATCCATGAGAGCATCCTGGCTCTTGCCGGGGGACGTGTGGATAAGGCCTGGCAGTTGTATCAGGAAGCGGCTGCCGTGACTGACCTCTCCCAAGGCCTGCCATCGGTTGCCGACACTGTAGCTGAGGCGACTGGGCTTGATAGGCATCGCCTGTGTGACGCATGGTACCAGGTCCGTGCCGCTTTTGAGGCCTATCCCTTCCCCTTCACCGTGGTGAAGCGGGGTGAGCCACTCTTCCCAGGCAGGGTTGAAGGCATCAACCTGATTTACATCTACGGAGATGTCTCCATCCTCTCACATCCACGGGTCAGCCTGCTTGGTATGAAGGGCCCTGATGAGGATGGACGCAACATGGCTGTCGAGGCGGTCAGGGAGGCGGAAGAGGCTGGTCTTGCGATAATGGGCACCCTGGATACAGGTCTTGATGCATACACCATGCTCTATGCCTATAACCGCAAGGTCTTCCAGGTCGCTGTCCTTGCATCCCCCTTGCATCAATGCATGCCAGAGAGCCAGAAGGAACTCATGGTCGACATAGCCAACAGCCAGCGTGGCCTGCTTGTGACACCTTTCTCACCCTGCCAGAAGGCCCAGAAGTGGTTCACCATGCCACGCAACCAGCTCCTATGCGCCATGACGGACTTCCTCTTCATCCTCCAGGAGCGGGAGGGGGGACCTCTATGGCGTCTTGGAGGACAGGTCCTGGATGCAGGGGGTACGGTCATGCTCCCTTCGTCACTCACAAAGGATTCTGGATCGGCCCAGGCGAGGGCTTTCAAGGAACGTCCTGGTGTTGTCACATACACCCGCAGGGGTGACTTGAGGAAGCGCTTCACCACACCACATCGCAGGCCCAAGGCTGATGATGGACAGCTTGAACTATTCTAGTGTGAGGGAATATACTCACACACGGCCATGTGGCCATCCCCAAGAACAGGATTGACTTATGAAATCATTGACAGCAGATGAATTGAGGAAACTTTACATCGACTTCTTCGTCTCGAAGGGTCATAAGCAGATCTCAGGTGCCTCCCTCATACCTGAGAATGATCCGACAGTGCTCTTCACCACGGCAGGCATGCATCCACTCGTACCCTACATCCTTGGTGCTGAGCATCCTGCAGGCAACATGCTGACAGACTACCAGAAGTGCATCAGGACTGGTGATATCGACAGCGTTGGTGATCCACACCACCTGACCTTCTTCGAGATGCTTGGCAACTGGTCGCTTGGCGCCTACTTCAAGAAAGAGGCGATCAACTACAGCTATGAGTTCTTGACCAAGTACCTCGGTATCGATCCTGACAAGCTTTCTGTCACCGTCTTCGCTGGTGACGGGAACGCCCCTCGTGATGAGGAGGCCGCCAGCGTCTGGAAGTCACTTGGCATCCCAGAGGAGAGGATCTTCTACATGCCCAAGGAGGACAACTGGTGGGGTCCTGCAGGCGAGACTGGTCCCTGCGGTCCTGACTCGGAGATGTTCATTGACACAGGCCGTCCTGCCTGTGGCCCCGACTGCCGTCCTGGCTGTTCCTGTGGCAAGTACTTTGAAATCTGGAATGATGTCTTCATGGGTTACCGCAAGGATGAGGATGGCAGCTATAACGAAATGGCTAGGAAGTGCATCGACACCGGCATGGGCATCGAACGCACGATCGCCATCCTCCAGGGTAAGAAGAGCGTTTATGAGACCGAGGTCTTCACACCTATCATCGCACGGGTCGAAGAGCTGACTGGACGCCACTATGGGGACAACGAGGAAGATGACATCTCGATCCGCATCATCAGCGATCATATCCGGACAAGTGTCTTCATCCTTGGAGACCAGAGAGGTGTGGCTCCTTCCAACGTCGGCCAGGGCTACATCCTGCGCCGCCTGATCCGCCGTGCTGTCCGTCATGGACGCAAGCTTGGCATCGAGGGCTCCTTCCTTTCCAAGATCGCTTCCGTCGTGCTTTCCCTCTACCAGGCGCCTTATCCTGAGCTGAAGGAGCATGAGGCGTTCATCTATGATGAGCTTGCCAAGGAGGAGGCCAAGTTCTCCGACACGCTGGCCAAGGGGGAGAGGGAGTTCGAGAAGATGCTGCCCAACCTGATGAAGGGTACGAGCCGTGTCATCTCAGGGCGCCTGGCTTTCAAGCTCTACGACACTTATGGCTTCCCAATCGAGCTTACCGAGGAGCTTGCACGTGAGCATGGCTTCTCAGTCGATGTGAAGGGCTTCCAGGAGGCCTTCCAGAAGCACCAGGAGCTCAGCCGTGCTGGAGCCGAGGGCCAGTTCAAGGGAGGCCTTGCCGACCATGGCGAGGCGACGACAGCGCTCCATACAGCGACACACCTCTTGCACAAGGCCCTCAGCGTCGTCCTTGGAGGCTATGTCAAGCAGCTTGGGTCGAACATCACTGCTGAGAGGCTCCGCTTCGACTTCAACAACCCGCAGGCCCTGACAAAGGAGCAGCTGAAGGCTGTTGAGGACTTGGTCAATGAGCAGATCCAGAAGGACCTTCCCGTCACATGTGAGACCATGACACTCGATGAGGCGCGAGCCCAAGGAGCTGCCGCCCAGTTCGATGCCAAGTACGGTGAGAAGGTCAAAGTCTACTCAATTGGAGACTTCTCCAAGGAGGTCTGTGGCGGCCCTCATGTGGAGCACACGGGTACGATGGGCCACTTCCGCATCGTCAAGGAGCAGTCCTCCTCGGCTGGTGTCAGGCGTATCAAGGCTGTCCTCGAGAAGTAGGCATCCAGACATGTCATTGCAACAGGAGCCGTTCCATCAGGGCGGCTCTTGTTGTATTGGTACGATTCCAAACCTCCTGGGGTAATAGGAGGGTATGGACAAGATTTCAGCGATATTGCGCACCGGGGTGAAGGACATCAGGCTTGTGGCACCAGACCCGCGTTGCAGCCAGGCTGTCAGGGCTGAGGTGATACGCAGTGGATTCCGCCTGATCCGGCTCAGCGAGGGCGTCTGCCAAGCCGTGACGGATCCATCATCATGCAACCTGGTCTGTTATTCAACCAAGGACGAGGCCATATTGACATCACATTGCCTGATGACACGGGTCATGCCATTCTCAAACCTCGCCGCCTCACAAGTCCGAGGGCTTTACGAGTGGCTATGTGCCAGGAGTTGTGAGCCTGTGTCAATCAAGGCCATGATGCGGGACTGCGGGATAAACAACTTCTACAAGGCGAGGGAGGTCTTCAGTCTTTTCGCAAACAGCGGACTCTTCTGCACAGTCGGACGGCAGCGCCTGCTTCCATATTATTACAAGGGCAGCGACCGGCTCTGCCTTGTCGTCCGCCATCTCCTGTCGCTTGGCTGGGATGTCGTGGTCGAGGGAGGTGCGTTGAAGGCTGCGATGGGCCGTAGCCACATGGTCGTGGGCTTCGACATGGATGAGGTTGCCGCCATACGTGATGGAGAGGCTGCCATCCTCATCTGTGGACAACGCCCTTACATCAACTTCTGCGGCATGCGTTCTTATACCATGGAATCCTTCCTGAAGACGTCCTGCCTTCCACCTGTATCAAAATGACACAGTAAATCGAGTGGCAGTGGGATGGAGGCTGTGTCAGCATGGCCCCATGTGGGAGGCGGTGGGCGCCCCCTGTGTCAAAAAGGCCCAGCATCCGC
>CALXXN010000008.1 GCA_944392695.1 uncultured Spirochaetales bacterium
GTGGTATCTAAACTTTAGAACGCGCATGCTCTTCTTTTCAATCTTGCCCTTCATCCCTCAACTTTCCGTGAAGAACCTTTTTTGTTTTATGATTAATAATATTACATCCGAAGTAGGTGCGTTTATCTGATTATGATTTCGATATCGTTTTGAATCCTATTGAACTGCCAAGATGGTGCTTTCAATAGGACTCTATGATATGGAAGTCTTTGAGGTTTTCTCCAAAGCTCATTCCCCCAAGGACACCGCCTTCAGTGGCTTCGCCATTGAATGGAAGTGGTTCGATTGTCTTGGGAGTCTTGATGAAGAAGCCCTCGCTGGTGCTGAACACGCTTGCATTGTCGAGTATGGTGGACCATGCGAAAGCATCACGTTTGATGAAGCCCTGTCTGTTGTAGGCCTTCTCATAAAGTGTGTTGAGCTCGTTGATGTCTGGGGTTTCCACAAGCTGGGCATCCTCTGGAATCGTGGGGGAGGGCAGGAAGCAGTCCTTGAATCCAAGGGAGCGGTAGAAAGGGCGTTTGTCCTCTTCAGGGTAGAGGAATATGTCTTTGTGGCGGGATTGTGCACACTTTATGAGTGAGGATATCAGGCCCTTGCAGCGGTGTGCCTTCCTTGTCGCCGCTCCTGCAAGCAGCCATGCGGGGAAGGAAGTGCACACTTTATGTGCAGTGAAAGGAATCAGCCAGAGCGCTGATGCGCAACCCTCGCCATCTGGCACCATCAGGACGTCCGCCGTGTCGAAGCGGGCTTCTGTGAATGGGGTGAGGAAGAGGTCATCGTCATGGAAGACCTCCTTCCAGAGTGAGAGGAGGGCGGGAAGGTCCTCCTTTACCGCCTTCCTTATTTCAGCCATGCCTTCACTTTCTCCTGCATCAGGTCAGGGTGGTAGGAGAGTTTTGCTTTCCTGAGACCCTCGAGGCCCATGTCCTCCTGACGGTTCACATACTCCGTACCCTGGAGGTGGTCGTGTACGAAGAGCTGGTTGATCCTCGCATAGATGCCGACATGAGAGGTGTCACCTTTTTCAAAATGGATGACAGCCTCCTTGCCTCCATTGATGATCTCTCCGATTGTGAAAGCGGCGAGCTCGCCCTTGCAGCGTATGCCGATACCAATCAGTCCAAGTTCATTGAAATGGTCGAAGGCCTTTTCGATCGCCATCCTCTCCTCGGTCACCGCCTTGCTGAAGGTCTGGTGTTTCTGGGCCCAATAGGCATCCATCTCCAGGCATTCGGCTTTCATGTCTTGTGTGAGCTCTACGACTTCGTAACCTGCCTCATCCCTCTCGAAGTGCGAGATGTGATTGCGCTTGGCTTGGTAACGGCGTCCTGCAAGCTTGTCCAGGGCCTCTGTGCGGTAGATATAGTCCCAATCATCCCTGTCATCTTCGACGATGAAGCGCTCGTCGAAGATTCCCGCATGCTCCTTTGGCACTGAGGCGAATACCAGGGGGCGGCCAGCCTCCTTGGCGTGTTCGACGAGGAGGTCGACACCATGGCGTGGGTCCTTACCCATCGGCATGAGGTAGCTGCCGGACGCACGTTGCTGGATCAGCAGTGTGTCATCTTCCATGGCTATATGGATGTCCTCGACCTCCCTCCAGAGGAGCAGGTAGGATGCCTGGTATTCGTATGCGAGTGTGTCAGAGGTGGCCAGGTAGGGTCTGACCAGGTCGATCATGTCTTTGCTGAAAAGCTTGAATTGCATGTTGCCCCTGCCATGGCCAGTAGCCTATGGCGGGGGCAAGCATAGCAAAGCCTCACACGGCTGGCTAGTGGGTGTGCACACAAAGTGGGTCCCCGCCTTGCCCGGCGGGGCCACCTTGGAGGATCAGTAGTAGTAGTCAGGACCTATCGGCAGGCAGAGCGCAAGTATGAGGTAGGCGAGGCCGACCGGGAAGAATCCTGTGCAACAGAAGGCGATGAAGGTGGTCAGGCGGACCCAGAATGATGGTACGCCAAGCCTTCTTGCGATTCCCTCGCAGACTCCAAGCAGGATGCCATTAGGACTTCTGAGCAGGCGTCGTTGGTAGGGGGAGCGGCTGTACTGGTTCACTGGGCTCCTCCTTCATTCATCGAGGCCTTGATCCTGGCAAGCTCCTCATCGATTGCAGCCTCCCTCTCGAGGTCCTCGAAGGTCTGTGATGTTGACTTCCCACTTGTTGCCTCCGTTGTGCTTCCCGCTTCAGCCTCCCAGCGCTCGATGCGGGCCTGCAGCTCCTCGAAGCGGCGTGTGAACTCATCGCTTTCAGCATTCCTGAGTGTCTCGTTGCCGCGGATCTTCTCCTTTGCGGCTTTGGCGCGCTCAAGGAGGCCGTCACGCTTCGCCTTGACCTCGGCGAGCTTGTCCACGACCTCTCCCATCTGTCCCTTGAGGTCTGCGATGATGCCTTCAAGCGTCTTGATGTTATCTGCGATGGCCTCTGACTTGGCATTCGCGGCACGTTTTTCCGCGACCGCTTCACGGGCGAGGGCCTCGTTCTCTTTTGAAATGGCGAGGCGGGCACGGTCCTCCCAGCGCTTGGCGGCCTCTGTGGCTTCCTTCTCCTGCCTCCTGAGGGTGGTCAGCGTGGCTTCCTTTTCCGCGAGGGATGCCCTCATGTCGATGATGGTCTCCTCCATCTCGTCGATCATGAGGTTGATCATCTTCTTCGGATCCTCCATCTTGTCGAGGGCGCTGTTGATGTTTGACGAGACGATGTCTGAGAATCTCTTGAATACGTTCATTTGCTTATGCTCCTTGTCTTGTACATGTTCTTACTGTTCCTGGCGCAGGTGCCAACAAGGATGCAATTGGTGTGCCAAGTGCTTCAAAGAGGCTGTATCTGGGGCTTTTGTGGTTTCAGTGGCCGCTGACATGGTGAAATCCACCAAGCTTGTGGGGTAACATGGGGCCATGAGCAGCCTTTACATGGTGGCGACACCCATCGGCAATCTTGATGACATCACTTTGCGTGCCTTGAAGGTCCTCGAGACCGTAGAGGTCGTGGCCTGTGAGGATACACGCCATACAGCCCAGCTGTTGAGCCATTTCAACCTGCACAAGCGCACGATCGCCTGTCATGCGCACAACGAGGAGGAGAGCGCCTCCGGCATCATAGCCCTTCTGGAGCGTGGTCAGAGCGTGGCTTACTGCTCTGATGCAGGTACGCCAGGCATTTCCGATCCTGGTGCGAGGCTTGTGGAGCGTGTCAGGGCGGCGGGCTTCCCCGTCGTCCCGGTCCCAGGGGCCTCTGCCTTGACGACCCTTGTCAGCGCGGCTGGCAACATAGGGCGCAGCATCCTCTTCGAGGGCTTCCTCTCTCCAAAGAAGGGCAGGAGGCAGAGGAGGCTGGCTGAGCTCTGCTCGAGAGGGGATGCCTTCATCATCTACGAGTCCCCGTTCAGGGTCCTGAAGACGCTTGAGGATGTGGCGGCGGTGGATCCATCCTGCCGTCTTGTCGTCGGGCGTGAGCTCACAAAGAAGCATGAGGAGTTCATCACAGGAAGTGTGTCTGACATTCTTGCAGACTTGGGCAGCCGTGCTGCCATAAAGGGCGAGTTCGCCATCGTCGTAGTACCATCGGGAGCTGTTGATGCTGACGCTGAAGAAGATACGGACGCTTAAAAGCCGCACCCAGGTGCGCAAGTGTGGCTCCCAGATGTTGGTGGAGGCCCGCAATCCTTCATTCAGCGATGATTATATCCTGGGTTTGAGGGATATCCTCTTTGAATCAGATATCGTAAGTGATGCTGACAAAACCTTCATCAGTGGCTTGTTCGACTCTTATCTGGAGAAGCGGGATTCATTGTACGCGAAAGACATATACTACGCTGTCCTGCATGTCCTTGGCGAAGAGGTGGCGGACTGGGATGCTGTGGATGACTCTGGGGCCCTGTCCACAGGGCGGGAAGTCAAACGTCATACGCTCTTCCTTGACAGGGTTCGCTCCCCTTACAACATTGGTGCCATATTCCGCTCGGCCGAGGCCTTTGCCATCGACAGGATCCTGCTGAGGGAGGGCTGTGGTGATGTCTCATCGCCGCGCTGCCGCCGCACTTCACGTGGCACTGTCGATACCGTGCCCTGCCAGGTTGGTTGTGCCCTTGACGTGTTGGACGGGCGCACTGTCTTCGCCTTGGAGACTGGAGGTGTGCCAATCGAGGACTTCTGCTTCCCGGAGGATGCCATCTGTGTGCTGGGAAGCGAGGAGGATGGTGTCTCGCCTGATGTCCTCGCCCGTTGTACTACCAAGGTGTCCATAGGCATGACAGGGTCCAAGGGGTCGCTGAATGTCTCAGTGGCCGCAGGGATCCTGATGCATGCCTGGTCGCTCCATCCTTAGTTCGACTTGCCGCTCTCGTAGAGCTTGCGCAGCCTGTCCTCGATCTTGCGGTTGAATGTCCCTGGAGGGAAGATGCCGCGTGCGTTCCTCTTGCCAGAGGGCAGTCCTGTCATGATCTCCATGCCTTCCTCGATGTCACTCACCGCCCAGATATGGAAGGAGCCTTCCTCCAGGGCCGACTCGACTTCACGCGGCAGGACCAGTGACTTGATGTTCTGGCGTGGGATGATGACACCCTGCCGCCCTGTCAGGCCACAGCGGCGGCAGGTCCGCCAGAAGCCCGTGATCTTCTCATTGATGCCACCGACTGGCTGCAGGAAGCCCATCTGGTTTACAGAGCCTGTGACCGCTATATCCTGGCGGACAGGAATCTCCCCGATTGCTGACAGCAGGGCGTAGAGTTCTGATGATGAGGCGCTGTCCCCATCGATTTCGCTGTAGTTCTGTTCAAAGCATATGCCTGCATAGATCGAGAGGGGGAAGGAGGCTGCGTACATCTTCCTGAGGTAGCCTTCAAGGATCAGCAAACCCTTGTCATGGATCTCCCCCGAGAGGCCTGCCTCATGTTCGATGTTGATAATCCCTTCACTTCCTGGTGCGACCGTGGCAGAGATTACGGCGGGGGTCCCGAAGGAGGCGAGGCCCCTGTCCATGACAGCAAGCCCGTTGACGATGCCGACCTTCATGCCATCTACTGCGACCAGCAGGTCTCCTGCCGCGATCTCCTCGTTGATCCTGTCCTCGGCGAGGCTTGCAGCATACTCATGACCGCGTACGACCTCGTCTATGCACTCTGCGGTGATAAGGTCGTCCTGGCAGGCCGCTGCCGCTTCACTGATGATGTCTCCAAGCAGGGAGAGTTGCCCACTGAGGTGGTCGCGGCTCTCCGCGAACCAGCTTGAGTAGCGCAACAGGGCGAGCTTGGCATCATCCTCAAGCCTCCTGCCGCAGGCTTCCGCCTGACCTTCCAGGTAACGCACACAGCCTGAGATGTTCTTCTTGTCGGCCTTTATCCTGTAGTCGAACTGGGGTGATGACTTGAAGAGGCGTAGGAAGTCCTCGTCCTTCTCGACAAGTTCCTCATAACTGTCATCGCTTGCGAGTATGATGACCTTGGTCTGCAGTGGCAGCGACTGTGGCCTGATCCTGGATTCCTTGCCAAGGCTGCCTGGTACGAGGCGTCCCTTTTCCGTCATGGCCGTGGAGTCCATGTGGCGCTTGAGCTCATCCCAGAGCCCCTGGACAGGCAGGAGCTCGTCGGCGAAGAGCACGAGGAAGCCTCCGGATGCCTTCATGTAGGAACCTGGTATGATCCCCATCTGCGGCAGTGCCGCCTCCTTGTCCTCCCATCCGAAGAGGTTCTCGAAGGTCGGATGTGTCTCGATTATGAAGGGGCGCTGAGTGACACCGGTACGGTCCAGGAGGAGGCGCAGTGTCTTCACTTCTTCCTTGTAGCCACTTGAGAGCAGGAGGCGCAGATAGTTCATGAGCCCATCGTCATCAGCCTCGTCCATCAAGGCTGTGAGCTTACTGGTCCAGGAGTCTTCAGCAAGGGCCTTGAAGGCTTCTACAAGGGCTCGTCCCCTGCCTCGGGGCACTGTCAATGCCATGGGCGAGGTCGGATCTACCGGGTTGTAGGCATAGAGGCAGTCGCGTATGAAGCGTTCGTCACCGCGTACAAGGGAGGCTTCCTGCGTGAGGGCGCTGAGGCGGCCTGTGCCGAAGTCCCCGCAGATGAAGATGTTGTAACCCGCCCTGTCTGTGCGCAGTGCTGTGCGCAGTGCTCCTACAGCCCTTTCCTGGCCTACTATGCCTTCTCCTGGGATGAGGTCGTCAAGGACGCTCCTTGGATAGGAGAAGGCGAGCTCCTCCTTCTTCAATGGCTCATGCATGCAGTCGAGTGTATTGCGAGCCTACTACTGAGTCAATCAAGGTGACCATCGCCTTCTTTTGGGTTAGAATCGTTGTCATGAAACTACATGAGCTGGACAAGGCGTTGCGCGAGGAGCTGCGCATCGCCTCCTTTGATGACATATCGCTGAACGGAGTCCAGGTGGCCTGTACGCCGGACAAGGAGATCAAGAAGGTTGTGACCGCTGTCGATGCCTGTCAGGCGACGATTGATGAAGCCATCAAGCGTGGTGCTGACATGCTCTTCGTCCACCATGGCCTCTTCTGGGGCCGTCCCATCGCGATCGACGGGATCCACAGGGACAGGGTCAAGGCCCTGCTTGATGCTGATGTCGCGCTCTATGCCTGCCACCTGCCGCTTGATGCGCATCCTGGGCTTGGCAACAACGCCCAGATGGCCCGCATGCTTGGCATGAGGGATTACGATCCATTCGGCCTCTATCATGGCCAGTACATCGGCTACAAGGGCACGCTCCCAATGCCGATGACCTGTGCTGAGCTGGCACGCCTCCTGGGCTTCAGTCCTGAGACAGGCCTGCGGATCCTTGATTTCGGTGTCGACATGGTCGAGACCGTAGGCATCATCTCCGGAGGGGCTGCTGACGACCTTCCGCAGGCGGTTGAGGCGGGGCTTGACTGTTATATCACAGGTGAGTGCGCCCACGAGCTCTACCACACCTGCCTTGAGAACAAGATGAACATGATTTGCGGAGGACATTACCAGAGCGAGGTCTTCGGTGTTGGTGCTGTCGCCCGCTACATCAAGGGGGAGTTCGGTATCGAGACGGAGTTCATCGATAGGAAGACTGGGCTGTGAGACGTCTCAAGCCCTTCCTCCTCTCACTGGCTGGCATCATTGCTGACCAGCTGACAAAGGCCTGGGTCGTCGCCACGATACCAGAAGGAAGCGTCGGATACTCCTTCCTCGGGGGCTTCCTGAGGATCGTCCATGTGCGCAATGACGCTGTCGCCTTCTCTCTGGGCTCGTCTTTCGAAGTCCCCGTGAAGATCGTGCTCTTCATCCTGCTGCCCATCGTCCTTGTCAGCTTCCTTGGCTACCTTGTGTGTTCAAGGAAGCAGGCGGAGGGCTTCACGACGTTTCAGCGTTGGCTGATGGCGGGGATCATAGGAGGCGGGGTGGGGAACCTGGTCGACCGCGTCCTACGTAGCCTGAGGGTCGTTGACTGGATTTCTGTCAGGATGTATGGGCTGTTCGGCATGGAATACTTCCCTACCTGGAACCTGGCAGATGCCGCAGTGACCTGTTGTGTCATCATCTTCGCACTCTCGCTCCTGTTCCCGCGTAGGAAGGCATCCTCTGGCCAATAGGTCACAGGGCGTATTATATTTCCTTGGAAAAAGGTCCTTTTGAAATGAGCAAGAAAACCAACTCTGTCATCTTCATGGTCGTCGCGACCTTGGTCAACATACTATTGTTGATTGTCTATTTCATCATTGGCTTCGTCCTGGTCGGGCTCTTCGCCAGCTATTTCCCTGAGTCTCCGCTTGTGCCTGTGATCATCATGGTGATGTTCATCGCCTGTATCGCCTTGTCCTTCCTGACATACAGCAAGCTGGTCAAGTGGGCCACGGAGAAGTTCGGACTCGAAGACAAGATGGATCCGATCTTCACCCCCAAGCGCAACAGGCGCAACAGGATGGACTGAGATGCGCCTACCTGGCAGGGATGTCCTGACAGGCGCCACCTGGGCCAGCTACAGTGAGGAACCTGTCTGGCAGAGCGCCTGGTGGGAGCCGAGGCTCTCGGCCCCCTGGGTGGTCATGCCTGATGAGTCCCCAGACAAGCGCTGGCACCTCTTCGCCCACAGCTGGGTCGGGGTGGAGCATTACATCTCATCTTCAGGCTTTGACTGGAAGCGTCTTGGCCTGGTGGTTCCTCGTGCCCACTTCCCATCGGTCCTGAAGGAGAAGGACATTTACCACCTGGTCTATGAGGAACATGACCATGACTACAATGGCAAGCGCCGCCTTGACATGAGACGCACGGTCTCAAGGATCCGGGTCGTCTCATCGACGGACCTGGTACGCTGGTCAGAGCCTGTGACAGTTCTTTCCGCTGTTGATATCGCATACGCATCGGATTATTCGGTCCCACGCCTCTCGCATCCCCAGCTCGTGCCCTGGCAAGGTGGGTACCGCCTTTATTTTGGGGCATCTGAGGTCCGCATACCGGACACGGGGCAGAAGGCATCTGCCTGCCTGTCCTACGCGGAAGGCACATCCCTTGCCACCCAGTTCATACCCAGGCCGCGTCCGATACGGAGGCTGGATCCTGATAGCAGGTATGATTCCCTCGCCCTTGGTGCGTTCCGCATGGTCCTCTGTTCTGATGGGATTTGTGCGTTCCAGACTGCTTTCTTCTTCGATCCTGTCAAGGAGTCTTCTGCTTCAGCCATGCTGTTGCTGTCATCAGAGGATGGAGAGGATTTCAAGTTCGAACGTGTGATCATGAGGACGCCTGATGAGGGCTGGGCCTCAAGATGTTTCACCTCCTGTTGCCTTTCATTCCAGCCTGATGAGGATACCTGGTACTGCTTTTTCTCTGCAAATGGCCATAGCAGGCATCCGCTGATGCCAATCAGGGAAAAGTTGGGCCTCCTGCTTGGCAGTGTCAGGCGTGACTACAGGAGGGAAGGGGATGGCGATGAATATTGAGACAGTGTGGCCATGGTGCTAAGATCGGATCATGACTGCGAAAGAAGGGCGTCCAGGTGTTGATATGACGAGAGGGCCGGTGGTCCGGCAGCTCGTGTCGTACACTATCCCTCTTGTACTTGGCAATCTCTTCCAGCTTGCTTACAACATCATCGACTCAATGATCGCAGGCCGTTTCATAGGGCCTGAGGCCCTTGCTGCCACTGGCATGGCAGCTCCTGTCATGAACATCCTGGTCCTGGGCATCTCCGGCCTGTGCATAGGCGCAGGTGTGCTGATGAGCGGCTTCTATGGATCAAGGGATGACGGGCTCCTGAAAAAGGAGCTCTCGACCCTCCTGCTGTCGGGAAGCCTCCTCGCACTGGTCCTTGCCGTCCTGGGCCTTGTCTTCACCAGGCCACTGATGACGGCTTTGAATGTTCCTGAGGAGATCATGGACCTGAGTGTCACCTACATGAGGGTCGTCTTCATAGGAGTGCCGTTCACCTATGCTTACAATGCACTGTCGCAGGCGCTTAAAAGCGTAGGGGATTCAAAGACACCGCTTGTATTCCTGATGGCATCCTCTGTCATGAACTGCGTCCTCGACCTTGTATTGATTGGAGGTCTTGGTTTTGGCGTCACCTGCTCAGCTGTCACGACGACGCTCTCCCAGATACTCTCGGCAGTGCTTTGCTTCGTACATATCAAGAGGAGGGTGCCAGTCCTCAGCCTTGGTCCCCGGGAACTCCGGATAGACCATGGCCTCCTACGCAAGACGCTCTCCTTCGGTACTGTGACAGCACTCCAGCAGACAGTCCAGCCCGTCGCCAAGCTCCTGATCCAGGGAACGGTCAACAGCCTGGGCGTGGCGACCATCGCCGCCTATAATGTCGTCACGAGGATTGATGACTTCGCCTTCACCCCTGAGCAGAACATAAGCCATGCGATGACGACCTTCATCGCCCAGAACCGTGGTGCGGGTAAGAAGGAGCGCGCCTATGAAGGCTTCTACAAGGGGCTTCTGGTCGAGTGCGCTTACTTTGTCCTGATTTGCACGGCCGTGCTCTTGCTGAAGGACTGGATCATGTCGCTCTTCATCGATCCTTCCCAAGGAGCAGATGTCATGTCTGAAGGCATCGTCTATATGACGACGATGGCACCACTCTACATCCTTCCTGCGATGACCAATGGTATCCAGGGCTTCTTCCGTGGGGTGGGACGCATGAAGGTCACACTGGTGTCGACAATCATACAGGCTTCGTTGAGGGTTGTCTTCTCCATCATATTGATTCCGCGCTTCGGCATGCATGGGATCTGTTACGCCTGCGCCCTTGGCTGGGTCTGCATGCTCGCTTTCGAGGTCCCTGTCTTCTTCATCTTCCGCAGCCACGACAAGGTTGAAAAAAACCCTTCCTGATAACAGGAAGGGCACCCTACTGAATGGAGGAATCCTTTCACTATCCAAAATACTGCTTCTCGTCAGCTCATTGGACTCTTCCATCTAAACTTAAAGATTGGATGCTGTCAAGATTATTCTTCCTTGACAACAAATCAGATACCGTCAGGATCCTTCTGCTCTTCAAGCGCCTTCTTATAAATGCCGGCTTCTTTTCCAAGCGGCTCCTTGAAGGCATGGAGCCTGTCGGCGGGAGCCTTCTCCAAGCGTCCTGCCAGGCGTGCCGTCTCTTTGAGCGACAGCTTCTCAGCAAGGCCCCTGATCTTGTGGGCACGGCTACGTGCCTCAACTTCATCTCCACGGTCGATTGAGGCCATCAAGCCTTCGAAATCGGCAGAGGGGAGGTAGGCCTCGATCCTCTCCTGGAGGACCTGGGTGTCCCCGCAGCAGTCCTCCATCACTTCCTCATAATCCATGCCCACAGCCTGGGCGAAGCTCATGATGTTCATAGCGATGCAAAAAATAAGGGAAAACAGGCCGGGTTTCAACAGTCCCGGCCTGTCATGGTCAATACTCCGCATCAAGTGTTTCAGAACATCGGTGCGAATTTATCCCAGATGCCTTTGAGCATGATCACGATTATGATCAGCGGCATGATCCAGGTGCAGTAGAAGCGGATCGCCCTTGGGAACTTCATGCCCTCTCCTTCATTGGCTTCTGCGATGAACTTGTCGAAGCCCCAGCCGTAGCGCTGTGTGCAGAAGAGCAGGAACAGCAGGCTGCCGAAAGGCAGGAGGAGGTTGCTGACGAGGAAATCCTCCAGGTCAAGGATCGTCGTACCCGCCCCGAGAGGCTGGAATCCTGAAAGCAGGTTGAAGCCGAGCACACAGGGCAGTGAGAGGACGATGATCAGGAAGAAGTTGACAGTGCAGGCCTTCTTGCGGGACCAGCCATGGCAGTCCATCCAATAGGCGATGATGTTCTCGAAGACCGCGATGACTGTCGTAAGCGCTGCGAAACTCATGAAGAGGAAGAAGAGTCCTGCCCACAGGCTTCCACCAGCCATCTGTGCGAAGATGTTTGGCAGGGTGACGAAGATCAGGCTTGGCCCCTGTCCTGCTTCGACGCCGAAGGAGGAGCATGCGGGGAAGATGATGAAGCCGGACATCAAGGCGACGAAGGTGTCGAGGCAGATGATCCGGACGCTCTCTCCTGGCAATGTGCGCTTTCGGTCGATGTAGCTTCCGAAGATCGACATGGCGCCGATTCCTATCGAGAGTGTGAAGAATGACTGTCCAAGAGCCTCATAAAGGACAGTACCCAATCCTACTTCGCTGATCTTCGAGAAATCAGGCTTGATGTAGAACAACAGGCCCTCGCTGGAACCTGGCAACGTGATGCTCCTGATTGCAAGGACGATGATGATCAGCAACAGGCAGGTCATCATGATCTTGCTGACTTTCTCAACACCATTCTTCAGGCCACGAGCGACGATGACCATGCAGACGCTGACTGCGACAACCATCCAGAAGACCTGGAGCACAGGTTTCGATGTGAGGTCTCCGAAGAAGGCGTCCACCTCAGCAGTACCTAGTCCCGAGAGGTCTCCGATGATGGAGGAGTAGAAGTAGTAGAGCAGCCAACCTGCGATCGTGGTGTAGAACATCATCAGCAGGTAGTTGCCTGCCACCGCTCCAGGACCATAGAAATGCCACTTCGTCCCCTTTGGCTCCAGTGTCCTGAGGCTGAGCCCTATGCTCTGCTTCGAGGCCCTTCCGATGGCGAACTCCATGATCATGATCGGCAGGCCTAGGATCACGAGGAAGGCGAGGTAGATCAGTACGAAGACGGCGCCGCCGTTCTTTCCTGTGATGTAGGGGAAGCGCCAGACGTTGCCAAGCCCTATGGCGCAACCTGCACTGAGCAGGATGAAGCCTATCCTGCTGGCAAGATTCTCTCTCTTTTCCATGTTTTTCCAACTTTTCCTTTTGGGTGAAGAACCAGTATCAAGGGTTAGCATAAATCAATCGGCAAGAAGACTCCACCCTCTACACGAAGAGGTGTCCCAAGTGCGGAACCATCAATGAAGGCATCACGCTCTCTGACAGGACATTCACCTGTGGATGTGGATAGCTGAAGACTGGGATGTGAAAGTCGCGAAGGCACTGCTTCTTGCAGGAGGACATGAACTATCCTGCACGCTTGCGGAACGCCCTGGGAAGGGAAAGAGCTCGGAAGCTCCATCTTCAAGCGCAAGCTGAGGTGGGTGGTTCACAGCTGCAGCCTCGCATGAGGCGGCCTGGCCCTGTCTGGATCCATGGTACGATGGTGGCAGTATCCTCATTATCTGAGTCCATTGCGACGGACGGATGATGCAACAAGGAATGACTGCCCAGATGGCCTTGGTGTTGGGAAGTGCCTGGTGACTGGCACTTCCCAATGCACTGCTGGCCTGGTCAGGGGTTGTAGATGTTCTTCGTCGGGAAACGGGGGTCGCTTGTGACATTAATGCCAAGCTTCCTCAGCCCGATCACATCACCTGCGGATGGGATGTGTGTGAAGTGGACCTCGGCATCCCTCAGCTTAGGCAGGGCCTTCATGGCCTTCTCCGCGTTCACATTCATCGTCGAGCTCATCGCCAGGCAGATCAGGATCTCATCGATGTTCAATGAGACTCCACGGCCCCGGAGGACATCGCGCTTCATCTTTGTGATCGCATCGATGACAGAAGGGCTGATCAGCAACTCCTTGCTGTCAACACCTGCAATCGCCTTCAGGGCGTTCAGGACCAAGGCGGAGCCTGCGTGCATCAAGGGGGAGTTGTGTCCAGTGACACACACTCCATCCGAGCTTTCAAGTGCGGCGGCGCAGATCGTGCCCTTGTTGCCTTCCTTGTGCTGGGCGATGCACTCCTCAAGACAGGCTTCAGCCAGTGGCACTACGGGTCGGTCGTCAGGATCGAGCCCGGCCTTGTCCATGATGGCCTTGATGCGTATGACATCTTCTTCCTCTGCGATACCCTGGGCATACTGGCTGCGGGTGTTGAAGTAGCGCCGTATGATCTCCTGGCGTCCTGCCTCCCTACAGACCTCGTCATCGATGATGCCGAAACCAATCCGGTTGACGCCCATGTCAGTTGGCGACTTGTAGGGGCAGATGGTGCCTGTGATACGCTCTAGTATCCTCTTCAAGAGGGGGAAGGCTTCGAGGTCTCGTGAGTAGTTGACTGCTACTTCCCCATAGGCCTGGAGGTGGAAGTGGTCGATCAGGTTCACATCACCGATATCAGCAGTGGCTGCCTCATAGGCGATGTTGACAGGGTGGTCGAGTGGCAGGTTCCACACAGGGAAGGTCTCGAATTTGGAGTAGGAGCACTTAAGGCCCATCCTGTATTCATGATACATCTGGTTCAGGCAGGTGGCGAGCTTGCCGCTGCCAGGGCCAGGGGCCGTGACAAGCACGATGGGGCGTTCGACTTCTATGTAAGGGTTCTTGCCGTAGCCTTCATCAGAGACGACGACATCGATGTTCCCTGGATAGCCAGGTGTGGCTGAATGGGTGTAGCACTTGATGCCCTTGCTCTCGATCTTCTGTTTGAAGAGCATGGCTGCGCTCTGGCCTTCATAGCGCGTGATCACGACCTTGTCGCATTTAAGGCCGTAGGATGCGAAGTCATCTATCATCTTGAAGACGTCGCTGTCGTAGGAGATGCCGAAGTCGCTGCGCATCTTCCTCCTCTCGATGTCTCCTGCATAGATGCAGATGATCACATCGATCTGGTCTTTCAAGCTTTCGAAGACGCGCATCTTCACGCTTGGTTCGAAGCCGGGCAGGACGCGGGACGCGTGGTAGTCGAAAAGCAGCTTGCCCCCGCATTCGACATAAAGGCGGCCCTCGCTCTTCTTGACGCGTTCAAGGATGTAGCCAGCCTGTTCCTTCAGGTATTTGTCATTATCAAATCCGATTTTCCTCATGGCGGTCCAAACTTAGCACAAATAACAAAAGACAGGGAGTCCGTCTCCGGACTCCCTCCTGGATTCCCTTGTGGGGCTCATACATAACCCTGGGCGATCATCGCGTTGGCGACTTTCAGGAAGCCTGCGATATTCGCGCCATCGACGAAGTTGTTGTGTTCACTGTACTTGTCTGCAGCTTCAGAGATGTTGGTGTAAATGCCCTTCATGATGCTGCGGAGCTTCTCGTCGACTTCCTCACGGGTCCAATGCAACCTCATCGAGTTCTGGCTCATCTCAAGACCTGAGACGGCGACGCCTCCAGCGTTGGCCGCTTTGGCAGGAGCCAGTAGCACGCCCTTGTCGAGGAAGAGCTTCTCAGCCTCTGCGACGCAAGGCATGTTGGCGCCTTCTCCGACCAGCTTGATTCCGTTCTTGACGAGGTTTCCTGCATCCTCGAGGTTGATCTCGTTCTGCGTGGCGCATGGGAAGGCGTAGTCTGCCTTGATGTCCCAAAGCGGGTTGGCGCCATTGCCCGTGCGCGGGATGTAGGTGACACCCTTGTACTTGTCAGCGTACTCGCGGATGCGTCCGCGCTTCACGTTCTTCAGCTGCATGACGTAGGCGAGCTTCTCAGGTGAGATGCCTTCCTCATCGTAGATCATGCCGCTTGAGTCGGAAAGGGTGACGACCTTGGCGCCAAGGGCGTTGAGCTTCTCGACTGTGTACTGGGCGACGTTGCCAGAACCGGATACGAGGCAGGTCGCGCCTTCCAGTTTCCTTCCTTCGTTGCGCAGGATCTCATCGCAGAGGTAGACAAGTCCGTAACCAGTGGCCTCTGGGCGGATCAGCGAACCTCCGAAGGTCTGCCCCTTGCCTGTGAGGACGCCAGTGAAGGAATTCGTGATCCTCTTGTACTGGCCATAAAGGAAGCCGATCTCACGTCCGCCGACTCCGATGTCTCCTGCAGGAACGTCCGTGTCAGGGCCGATATGGCGGTAGAGCTCTGTCATGAAACTCTGGCAGAAGCGCATGACCTCTGCATCACTGCGCCCCTTGGGGTTGAAGTCGCTACCGCCCTTGCCACCGCCCATCGGCAGTCCTGTGAGGCTGTTCTTGAAGACCTGCTCGAAGGCGAGGAACTTGATGATGGAGAGGTTTACTGATGGATGGAAGCGCAGTCCGCCTTTGTAGGGTCCGATGGCGGAAGACTGCTGGACGCGGAAGCCACGGTTGATCTGCAGCCGCCCCTCGTCGTCAATCCAGGGAACGCGGAACATCACAACGCGCTCTGGTTCGACCATGCGTTCGATGACCTTGTGGTAGGTCACCTCTGGAAGCTCGTCGATGACTTTGTCCATCGAGAGCAGGAAGGTATAGACCGCCTGCTGGAATTCCTTCTGGTCCGGATCCAGCTGGCACACATGCTGGTAGATCTTCTCCGTCACTGTGTTCATATGCATCTCTCCTATGGTTTTTCCTGCGGCTTACTATAAGGAAAAAAGGCAGGGATGTTAAAGTGCCTTGTGCGGTAATTTGAAAGAAAATTCTATAAATATTCACAATTTTGCATGAACATTTGAGGAATATGGCGTCCTATCGACAGCCTGGGCTATGCAAGTCCATGGCCGGGCAGGAAAAAAGGAGGCTGGCCGCCCAGCCTCCTTGATCCACATCCTGTCCCTGGTCAACAGGAAAGCATGTCCGCATAGGCTTTGAGGACTTCATCGCCCTCACAGCCCTTGAGCACTTTCTTGGCCAGGACCTTGCCCAGCTGGACACCTTCCTGGTCGAAGGAGTTCAGGTTCCACAGGAAGCCTTGGAACATGACCTTGTTCTCATAATGAGAGAGCAGGGCACCAAGGACGGCAGGTGTGAGCCTGTCGGCGACAAGGAGGGATGAGCAGCGCTGGCCATCAAACTCCTTGTTCGGGTTTGCATCTTCCTTGCCAAGTGCGAAGGCAACGATCTGGGCCGCCAGGTTCGCGTTCAGCTTGGCCTGGCTGGTGGAACCCTCGACGTCCATGTCGAAGCCATACTGGTTTTTCCTGAAGCCGATGAACTGCATCGGGATGATGTCAGTACCCTGGTGGAGGAGCTGGTAGAAGCTGTGCTGACCGTTCGTACCGCTTTCTCCGAAGATGACTGGTCCTGTGGGATAGCTGATCTTCTCACCATCACGGTTGACATGTTTTCCGTTTGATTCCATGTCGAGCTGCTGGAGGTGGGCAGGGAAGCGGCACAGGGCTTGCGAGTAGGGCAGGATGGCTGTCTGGCCGTAGCCAAGCACATTGCGCAGGTAGACGCCGATGGCGGCATCCATCATCGCGGCGTTCTTCATGATGTCCCCGTTGAGGGCGTTGGTGTCGGCATCATGGGCGCCTTCGAGCAGGGCTTCGAAGGTGTCGTAACCAAGTGCGAGTGAGAGGATGACCCCTCCAACGGCGCTTGTCGAGCTGTAACGGCCACCGATGTAGTCATCGATGAAGAAGGCGTCGAGGACATCTGAAGAGGAGGCAAGCGGGCTGGTCTTGCTAGTGACAGCGACCAGGTGCTTTGATGGGTCGACACCCTTGAGTGATTTCATGACCAGGAGCTGGTTTGTCAACGTCTCAAGTGTCGTGCCGCTCTTGGATACAAGGACGAAGAGCGTCGTCTCTGGATTTATTGTCCTGAGTACGGAAGCGGCGTCATCAGGGTCGACGTTGCTGATGAATTCGGCGCGCAGGGTCTTCTTGCCTTCGCCTGCGGCCCAGCCCTTGAGGGCGAGGTAGAGGGCCCTCGGGCCGAGGTCGGAGCCACCGATGCCGATTTGGCAGACAGTGTTGAAGGCCTTGCCTGTGGATCCCTTGATCTTGCCTGAGCGGACCTTTTCGCTGAAGTCGCGAATCCTGGCGAGCTGCTCCTTGTAGAAATCAGCCTTGTTCTCGCCGTCGGCTATGACCTCCTTCCCGATGCCGAGGCAGGAGCCACGGGTCAGCTGGTGCAGGACGAGGCGTTTCTCTCCTGTGTTCATCACCTCTCCCGAAAGTAGGGCGATGTATTTCTCGACAAGCTCCTGCTCATCGCAGAGCTCCTGGAGCTTCTCTATGATTTCCTTGTTCACAGGCATGGCCGCATAGTTGTAGTCCAGCCCGGATCCCGCCGGGATCGTGTAATCACGGATCCTCTTGACGGTCAGGTTGTTCTTGAGGTTGACCTTGCCGAGGGACTTGAGGTCCTTGAATGCGAGGCACTGGTCGAGATTCTTGTACTCCATATCGATACACTCCTTTGTGTGCTATGGTCTCAGTTGCTGCTGTCCTGGATGTCGGGGATCCTCGTCTGGAAGCTTTCCAGAAGGTCCTCCTTCGTCATTCCCTCACGGAGTATGATGAAGATCGTGTCATCACCGGCCAGGGAGCCGAGGATTTCGGGCAGGTTCAGGACATCAAGTGCGAAGCAGACGCTGTTCGCATGCCCGGGACGGGTCTTGATGACACCGAAGTTGCCAGAGAACTCTATGGATAGTATGCCACGCCTTACGTCCTGTATGTAGCTTTTCTCACTTTCTGAAATGAGGTCGCTCTCAGGCAGCGAGTAGTAATAACCTGACCAGCCATCCGAGATCTTGCCGACCTTGAGCATCTTCAAGTCCCTGGAGAGCGTCGCCTGTGTGACATTGAAGCCCTCTTCCTTGAGCAGCTCCAAGAGCGTGTCCTGGTTGTCGATCCTGTTGTTCTTGATCAGTTCCTTCACAACTGCCAAGCGGTTATGTCTTTCTTTCAAGCTTTTCTCCTGATATGCAATCCGTATACACTTATTATACATTTTAAAATCCAAAATGGAACAGCCAGATTGAATCAATTCCCTTGGGGAAAGGGGTGGGCATCAAGTGAAAAGCAAAGTTGACAGCATACGGCCCGTGCTGTCAGAATCCATCTAGAGGAGCCGCAATGCTTGCAGTGGTCATAATCCTGTTGGTCATCGTCATCCTGGTGATTGCTTTGGCCTCTTCCTATAACTCGCTTGTGCGTACGCGCAACAGGGCTGAAGAGGCCCTTGCCGCCTTGGATGCCCATCTCAGGCGTCGTCACGACCTTGTTCCTAAACTCGTCGATACGGTCAAGGGTTATACAGAGCATGAGGAATCGACGCTCTCCGCTGTCATCAGCGCCAGGGCGGGGGCCATTGATGGCGGCGCCAGGGAGCGTGGGGCAGGTGAGGATGGTCTTACAGCGGCCTTGCATAAGCTCTTCGCATTGGCTGAGTCCTATCCTGACCTCAAGGCTGACAAGGGCTTCCTCCAGCTCCAAGGTGAGCTTTCCTCGCTTGAAGAGGACATCCTCAACGCACGGAAGTACTACAATGCGCTTGCACGTACGATGAATGACAAGGTCGAGTCCTTCCCGTCGAACCTTGTGGCTTCGCTCTTCCATTTCAGCCGTCTGGACTACCTCTCCACTCCTGAAGAAGCGAAGGAAGATGTGAGGGTGGTGTTTTGAAGAGACTTTCCACAATAGCGGTGTTGCTGGCAATGACCATGTTGTCACTTGCCGCGGCCTACACGGTCCCTGGTGCCTCTTTCACGATTTCTGTCGCGGCTGATGGGGTTGCGACGGTCCAGGAGGACCTGGTGGTCGATTTCGACGCCCCTTCGCATGGAATCATCAGGGAAGTGCCTCTCAATGGGGCTTCCGTGGACCTGGTCCACTGCTCAGAGGACTGTGTTGTCTACGAGCAGGGTGGCGTGGTGTGTTTCCAAATCGGGGATGCCGATGAGCTTGTCAGCGGCCCTGTCCAATACCAGCTTGTCTACACCTTCGACCCTGGGATTGACAGGAACCAGGGCTATGATGAGTTCTACCAGGACATCATCACCGCCACTGGTTTCGATGTTGACAACCTTTACTTCTCAATCGCTTTCATAGATGAGGTCGACCAGGACATGGCCTGGGTCACGAAGGGGCCTTATGGCAGCACCACCGAGGTCCCCTTCCTCCTTGTCGATGGGAGGTCGGTCGCAGGGAAGACCTCGCTTGCCGATGGAGAGACGCTGACGGTGCGTGTAGAACTGCCTGATGGCTACTTCATCAGGGCGGACCATTCCGGCATCGTGCAGGTCATGGCACTCCTCTTGTGCTTGCTTCTTGTCCTCGCCTTTGTCCTTCTTCATCATCGCTTTGGGAGGGATGAGGATCCCGTCATCCCTGTTGTTGTCAAAGCTCCAGATGGGCTTTCTCCTCTCGATGTGGGATATCTCTACGACTCTTCTGATGACCAGAAGGACTATTTGTCCATGCTCTTCTTCTGGGCGGACAAGGGACTTGTCAGCATCAAGGAGGAGGGTGATGGCTTCACCCTCGAAAGGAAGGGTGTCCTGCCGGCAGATGCTCCTGATTGCGACAAAGCCCTCTTTGATGCCTTCTTCATGGAGGGGGATGTTGTTGAGTTGAAGGATGTCCGTATCCAGGACGCTATCGCCAGCAGGGTCCGTCCCGCACTCAGCAAGCGCTTCAGTGGAGACCGTGGGCTTTGGGACAAGACCTCGCTCAGGGTCCGGGGGATTTGTGCCCTGGCTGTTGTGCTCTTCTGCATAGGCATGCCTTTCATGCTGGTGGTTGGCGATATGTCATACGGACTCTTCGCCGCCTTTGTGTTCCTCTTCCAGGCTGCTTTCGTATCACTTGCCGCCTGGTCGCTGAACAGGAAGGTCCCGACGGTGAAGCAGTGCATCACCCACTATGCCCTCATCCTCTTCATAAGCATCCTGGCCCTCATCATGGTCGGTGGTGTTGATGCGGCCGCAGGCCAGGTCGGCCATGTGCTTTCCTCGCTCACTTCCTTTGTGGCGGTCGCCTCCCTCTCAGTCCTGTGCTGCCTAGCGCAGGCGATGCCGAGGCGTAGCGCTTACGCCCAGGATGTCATTGGCCGCATCCTCGGTTACAGGGACTTCCTTGAGAACGTCGAGATCGAGAAGCTCAAGGCCCTTGTCGATGAGGATCCAGCGTTCTTCTACCACAATCTCGCTTACGCCATGGTCCTTGGGCTTGAAGAGGAGTGGGCGGGACGCTTCAGTTCAATCGCATTCACCCAGGCTGCCTGGTACCAGGGCGATAGGCCTGTGAACGACTGGCTCTTCTACAGTGCGATGTTCCATCGCTTCGATCATCACTACCACGTGCACTGCATACCACACCAGGTGCAGAACGCCTCCTATGGCCGCAGTGGCAGCTATAGTGGCTTCTCCGGGTTCTCTGGTGGTGGTGCCGGTGGCGGTGGCATGAGGAGTTGGTGAGATGCAGGACGTATTGGCCCTTGTGGCTTCCTTCGCCTTCATACTTGTCGTGGCGGCAGTGGCCTTCCTCCTCTACCACTTTGCGCATATCAAGGCGGAAAGTGCGAGGAAAATCATACATATCGGTGTCTCGAACTGGGTCTTCATACTCGAGGGCATGTTCAGCGACCTGCGGATCGCACTGGCCGGTCCGATCGCCTTCATTGTATTGAACACGCTCTTCGTATACTCAGGAGCGGGCAAGCTCCTTGGAATGGGAGACCGGAAGAGGGACAACGGCTTGATCTACTTCCCGTTCTCGCTCCTTGTCCTGGTGCTATGCCAGGTCAATGGGCTGGTCAGCGCCCACGACGTGGTCGCAGGTACGCTTGTCATGGGCTATGGAGATGGGCTTGCCGCCTTGGCTGGCATGAGATGGGGCAGGCACAAGTACTCAGTGCTCAATGCCACCAAGAGCTGGGAGGGTAGCATCGTGATGCTCGTTGTCTCCTTCATTGTCTGCCTCCTGGTGACGCCATACAGCATCCCGGTCGTCGTCGCCATGGCCGTGGTGGCCACAGTGTTCGAGGCGGTCACGCCGCTTGGACTGGACAACATCACCGTGCCTCTGCTGACTGTGTTGACAGGAGTGCTGCTATGACATGGCTGATCGACCAGCGATACTTCGCTCTTGACTTCCCATGGAGGCTCCTTGCCGCCTCGATTGTCATCGTGATCGTCGCCGTCCTCGCATGGTGGAAGAAACAGCTTTCCATCTCAGGGCTCGTGGCTGCCGTCATCATGGGGCTTGCAACCACCTTGCTTGGTGGCTTCAGCTCCCTCTCACTCTACCTCTTCTTCCTCCTGTCAGCTGCTGTGATAGGGCGCTTGTCGAAACGCATAAGAGGTCTTGACAGGATCCATAAGAAAGGAGGACGGCGTGATTGGATGCAGGTCCTTGCCAATGGTGGACCTGCATTGGTTGCGGTCATAGCGCATGCCGTGACCAGGGATCCTGTCTTCCTTGCCGTCTTCACCGCTGCCTTGGGTGAGGCCTGTGCAGACACCTGGGCGAGCGAGATAGGAGTGCTCTCAAAGAAGGATCCTCTCTCGATACTCACCTTCACGCGTGTGCCGAGAGGCCTCTCTGGCGGGGTGTCGGCGCTGGGTACAGGCGCCGCCTTGCTTGCAAGCCTGCTCTATGGTGTCTTCGCTTATTCCTGTTACGCAGTCCTTCCCATAGGACTTTGTGTGACAGTGGCCCTGACGGCCTTCCTTGGTGTCCTTGTCGATTCCATGCTTGGCGCGACTGTTCAAGCCCACTACTACGACAAGGATGATGACATCATCACTGAACATAGCAAGGACAAGGAGGGCAGGGCGCTCAAGCTTGCCAGGGGGCTGCGTTTCATAGACAACGACATGGTCAACCTGCTCAGCAACTGCGTCAGCTTCCTACTGTGCCTGTCACTAGGGCAATTGTTCTTCTGAAAAACCCAAGATTATTCATTAACAGAACTTGACAAGTGGATTCCGCTCCCGCATCCTGACCTTGGATATCTGGTGTGGGAGGGGCATGCCCCTTTCTTTCCGTGTTTGACAACTTGCTGGAGGGTGGCTTATGAGGAAGCTTGTCTTTGCCGCATGCCTCATTCTCTTGTTTTGCAGCCTTTTCTTAGTTTCTTGCGGGGCTGCCATGGATTTCGAGTTCAAGACTCCTATGTATACAAATGGACAGGTTGTCTTGACACCAACCGAAGATGCTTCTGCCTACACATGCACAGGCTTGGTGGATAATACGTCTGTCGGAATCTTGATGATTCCCGATTACTTCTGGGGCAAGCCTGTTGTTGCGATTGGGCGACATGCTTTTCCCAATGGAAGGGGAAGCCAAAGAGTCATACTTGGTGAGAATATCAGGACGATAGGGGAGAACGCATTCCTCTATGGTGAAGTCACGTCGTTGGAGGGTGCATGCCCCTTGGAATTGATTGACTCATCCGCATTCGCTGGTAGTGGACTCGTGTCAGTTTCACTTTACAATGTCAACGGCCTTGTTATAGAGGATTACGCATTTGCCTCCTGCTCCTCTCTTAAGTCCGTTGTGATATCAGGGAGCATGACTTCCATAGGTGATAGTGCTTTCCAGGACTGTGTCATGTTATCTGCTATCATCCTGCCAGTTGGTCTGGAGAGCATAGGAGATGGTGCCTTCGCATCGACATCAATCAATTCCATTGAAATCCCAGCTTCGGTCACATCAGTCGGGCCCTATATCTTCGAAGGCATACAAGGACCAGTGACTGTGACAGTCGCCTGGGAGGAAGGAGATAAACCTGAAGGGTGGTCTCCATTTTGGGATTATGGCGGCAATGTCACTGTGATTTACGGTGGCGGTGAAGAGGAGGTGCTGTGATGAAGCGTCTAGTCCTCATACTCATTCTTGCGATGCTTGCCATCGCTCCTTTGGTTGCTTTTGAAGTCAATATCTCCTTGGCAATCGAGCCGCGCATCATGATAGGCCAGGTCGATACAGGCATCTACGAGACAGAGGCGTTGTCCTCCCATTTCTCAGTACCCCTTGAGGCTTATATCCTTTTTGGCGAGGATCGTCATCGTTTTGGCTTCCATGGAGGCTTGCGGGGCTATATGGAATATGGCCTTTTCGGAAAAGCTCCAAACGAGGGTGTGGACATTGTCGAGGATTTCACTGCTGTCGCTGGCTTGACCTATCGGTATTACTTCACACCTGAACTCGCCTTGGATACCTCATTTGGTGTAAGCCCCTTGGCTATTGCCTCGTGGGTGGAGGACATGGGGGCTTTCTACAGCATCCTTGCCGATTCCATGGTCTACCTACGAGGAGGTGTCGTCTGGGACAAGGGGCTTTTCCACTTGATGGCAGGAATTGAACTGGGTTATTCCGACCAGTCCTTCATCGCCTATGACCATGGATACAGCCATGGTTGGAAGGCAGATGGCTCTGGATTCCTGGTTCCCATATCCATCTATGCAGGTGCCGCCCTGAGCTTCTTCTGACTACACCTTGCCGATTACTCCTATTCTCTGTATTTTAGAGTCTGGCCATAGGGCTGGAATATTGGAACTTATCTTAAGGAGAGAATGAAATAACATGGCAAAACAGCTTCAGTTCAATGAGGAGGCCCGCAAGTCCCTCGTAAATGGAGTCGAGAAGATCTCCAAGGCTGTGATGACGACTCTTGGTCCCAAGGGCCGCCTCGTCCTTCTTGACAAGAAGTATGGCGCCCCGACCGTCACAAAGGATGGTGTGTCCGTTGCTCGCGAGATCGAGCTCGAGGATCCCTTCGAGAACATGGGTGCCCAGCTTCTGAAGGAGGTCGCTTCCAAGACCAATGATGTCGCTGGTGATGGGACAACCACCGCCACTGTCCTTGCTTGGGCGATCACCAAGGAAGGCATGAAGAGCGTTGCAAGTGGCGTCAACCCGATGGGCATCCGCCGTGGTATCGACCTGGCTGTCGCAGACGCTGTTGAAGAGATCCACAAGGTCTCCAAGCCGATCCAGGAGAAGGAGGAGATCGCCCAGGTCGCTTCAATCTCCGCCAACAACGACAGGACCATTGGTGATGAGATCGCCAACGCCATGGACAAGGTCGGCAAGGATGGTGTCATCACTGTCGAGGAGTCCAAGACGATCGAGACCACTGTCGACTTCGTTGAAGGCATGCAGTTCGACCGTGGCTACCTCTCTGCCTACTTCTGCAACAACCGCGACACCATGACCTGTGTCATGGACAACCCCTACATCCTGATCTACGACAAGAAGATCAGCAACATGAAGGACCTCCTTCCAATCCTGGAGAAGGTGCTTCAGAGCGGCAAGGGCCTGCTGATCATCGCCGAGGATGTCGATGGTGAGGCTCTGACGACCCTGGTCCTGAACAGTGTCCGCGGTACGATCAGCGTCTGTGCTGTCAAGGCTCCTGGCTTTGGTGACAGGAGGAAGGCAATGCTCGAGGACATCGCCATCCTGACTGGTGGCCAGGTGATCACCGAGGAGCTTGGCATGAAGCTCGAGAACGCCGACCTCTCAATGCTTGGCCGCGCCAAGAGCGTCAAGATCGAGAAGGAGAACACCACGATCATCTCTGGTGCTGGTTCTTCTGATGCAATCAAGGACCGCATCGCCCAGATCAAGGGACAGATCCAGGAATCCACAAGCGACTACGACAAGGAGAAGCTCCAGGAGAGGCTTGCCAAGCTCGCTGGTGGTGTCGCCCTGATCAATGTCGGTGCTGCCACCGAGGTTGAGCTGAAGGAGAAGAAGCACCGTGTCGAGGATGCCCTCTCCGCAACCCGTGCTGCTATCGAGGAAGGTGTCATCCCTGGTGGTGGTGTCGCCCTTGTCCAGGCTGTCTCAGCCATGGAGAAGAAGGACATCACAGGTCTCAGCGAGGACGAGAGGATTGGTTACAACATCGTCAAGAGGGCCCTCGAGGAGCCTATCAGGCAGATTGCTGAGAACGCAGGTGTCGACGGTGCTGTCATCGCCGACCACTGCAAGAACGAGAAGAGCGGTGTTGGCTTCGATGCCAATGCGATGAAGTGGGTCAACATGGTCGAGGCTGGTATCATCGATCCTGCCAAGGTCACACGCAGCGCCCTGCAGAACGCCGCTTCCATCGCTTCCCTGATCCTCACGACCGAGTGCGCTGTCACAGACATCCCTGCTCCCGCTCCTGCTGCCCCCGCAGCCGGTGCCAACATGGATGGCATGATGTGAGCCAAGCCGTAAGGCATCAATAAAAGCAAAACCAACAAGAGGCATCGGAAACGGTGCCTCTTGCTGCGTCATTGGAAAGCAATGTGTGGTCCCAAATGAAGAGGAATTCATTAAAGAGAAGAGTTCGCACATAGGAGATTGAATCCACATTGAGGCATCATCCCTAGATGGGGCAGTGAGTAATCTCCCAAGGTCAAATGGGCACCTCAAGGCAGCAGGAATCCTTCAGAAATATGCCAAGGGCAAACCTGATTTTGATGCCGAGCAGAAAGCGGTCGAGGATGCCGTTACTGAGAAGTATTCGAAAAACTGAAGTGCATGCCTTCAATCAGACATGCTTTGAATCTGATAACCAATCATATGGCTATGCGTAGTAGCAACAGCATCCTCTATCGGATGAGATGACACACCCAGTCGGCGACATGGTAAAAGCCTATGATTATTGACAGAAAAAAAGCTTGCCTTTCTTACCCGGAGGTGCAAGTGATGGTGGAATCCATCCAGCCTTAAAAAAACGAAGAGAGGATATGAAAAAAGAGGAAAATCCTTGTCGCATTGCTCTGTGCTTTGATGCTCATCACATTCGTCGCTTGTGAAGAAGAGACCCCGGCTCCTCCAGCTGAGACTGAAGCTCTTTACAGCAATGACTTCTCTGATGGTGCCAGGGTTGGTGAGGTTACTGAGAATAACCAGAATGCAACCGTTGAGGGTGGGGAACTCGTAGTGAGTTCTACAACCAGTGGTTTCGGGGTCTATATGAATTACGGTGTCTATGGTGATGAGGTGCCTGCTGAGATTGGTAAGACCTACCGCTTCACCTTTGACGTTGATGCTTCAAATCTTGGAGAAAACACATTCATTGTTGGTGTGTGCGCAGGATATGGCACTTATGGGACTTACCATAATGTGACTCTTTCTGCAGGCGATATTCCAAGTACTGTTACCGTTGACTTCGAATACATTTCGGAAACCTCCTTCTCTGCTAGTGTGAATGGATCTGATGCAGCTGAGTACACAATCACCAGACAGGGTGATGTGGAGAAGCCCTGGATTAACTTCACTGGCTATGTACAGGGAACTGGTAGCGTCCTCGTTGACAACTTCCAGATAGTCGAGCTGAACTAAGTCATCATGGCAGGGGGTTCTAATTTGAATCCCCTGCTGAACAATGACAGGAAATGCTTGCTTCCTGGACTGCGGTGGAACTGTCATGGTTGATGCGGATGAACGGACCATCAACGAAGTTTTCAGGCCATACGCTATGGCAGGGCGCCCATACATGATGGGCGTTGGCTTCGACAATGATGGGAACCTGATTGGTCCTTGGACCGTCAAGTTGCTGCCAGGTCCTGTCGATATTAGGAAACTAGGTGTCAAACAGTTCTTTGGCTATGCAGATGATAAAGGCGCTGTCGAGGTCTCAGTGGCAGTCATGCAGGCAGGCCGCAGGATAGGGGAGGATGAAGCCTTGTCCCTCCTACAGGAGCTTCGGCAGAAGCTGGAGGAGAAGGGCTGTCAGATATTCCTCCACAGCATCCTCCTCTGTGATGAAGATTCTTATAAGGAGCTCTGCTAGGGGTGTCAGATGCATGGCTTGTGGCAGCAGGTCATGTGATAGACGACTTGATGCTTTGCTCCGTAGGCGGATGGTGTACGTACTTGCAGGTCCAGAGATGCCTTCATGACTGCGCCAGCGCCGGGGTGGCAGGGTCCCTCCTGCCACCCTTTTGTCATATTTGCATTTTCCTTGTAATTGAATGAATTAGAAGGATGGACATACAGCTGTGCTTGACGGTGGTCGAGCTTAGGTGTTACCTTGTGCCTTGATTTCAAGACAAAGCAGAGAGGTAATCATAGTTATGGACGCCGCCGCGCAGGGTTCGATGTGGACCACACTCATAATGTTCGCCGCCATCATCCTGATCTTCTATTTCCTGATCATCAGGCCGCAGAAGAAGAGGGACAAGGAGACCAAGGCGATGCTGGACGCCATGAAGAAGGGCGACAAGGTCGTCTCCATTGGTGGCATCCATGGAACAGTCGTCACAGTCAAGGATCAGTCTGTCATCGTCAAGGTTGACGACAACACCCGCCTTGAGTTCTCAAAGAGCGCCATCTCATCCGTTGTCAACAAGGATGCCGCCAAGGCGAATCCCAACAAGAAGAAGGATGATAAAAAGGTCGAGGACAAGAAGGCTGAGGATGCCAAGCCAGTCGAGGCGAAGGCCGATGAGCCTGCCAAGACTGATGAGCCTGACAACACAGTCGAGTTCAAGATGCCTGAGGAGAAGAAGGACTGAGTCCATCTTCCATCAAGCGAAGCCGCAGGGTCTCCCTGCGGTTTTCTTTTTCCCTCTGCTTTGTCACAATAGGAGCATGTTCAACATACACCCTGCCAGTGTCTATGGCTTTTGCAAGGGCGTCGAGAGCGCGACCAAGCAAGCCATCACCTTGACCCGGTCCCACCATGATGGACCTCTCTATTCAATTGGCCGTCTTGTACATAATGAGCGTGTCTGCAAGTCGCTTGAGGAGGCTGGTATGCGTGTTGTGATGTCCCCGGGGGATGCTGAGCCTGGTACGGCCCTTGTCAGGGCACATGGCATACCAGTGGAACTCTGGAAGGAGTTCGAGGATGCGGGTTACACGCTTGTTGATGGGACCTGCCGCCTGGTCGCTGCGAACCACAGGCTCTGTGAACGCCTCCATGGCCCTGTGCTATTCTTTGGAATCAAGGGACATGCTGAGACAGTGAGCACTGTCAGCCATATCAAGGTGGGGTACAAGGTCATCCAGGACGAGGAGGATCTTGATGGGCTGGATCCTGATGCCCTTTACGATGTGGTGGTCCAGACGACCTTCTCTTCTTCCAAGCAGGAACGGTTTTGCAAATTGCTTGATGAGCGTGGAATCCGTTACCGTGTGCGCAACTCGATCTGCGCAGCCTCGAGCCGCAGGCGACAGGCAGTCAAGGACCTGTGCCAGAAGTGCGACCTGGTATTGATCCTGGGGGAGGCTCACAGTGCGAACACGAACGAACTGTACCGCATAGCACAAGGCGAGGGGGTCCGTAGCTACATGGTCGCATCCTGCGCCGATGTGACGGACGAGATGCTTATCGGAGCACATGATGTGGGTGTCAGCGCAGGCGCTTCGGCCGCACCACGCCATGTGACAGAGCTGATCCGTTTCTTGGAAGCCAAAGGTGGAGTGATTGCTGGGGCTGAAGCTGACAACTCTGATGATCTGTGAGTCTGATGTGAAAACGAAGGCTTGAAGCCTGCTGTTAATTTGATTTCATTCTATTTTGATGTGAACATGTTCCTCTTAAGTGTGAGTACTGTCATTTATCTTGCCTGTTGATGGCTTCTGGCCGGGGGTAAGCTGTGATGACATGGCGTTTTGTTGACTAAGCACATTGGCGGGTTTACTCTTTTACAAAAGAGGTAAAAAAGTAGGATGGCAAAGAAGATAACAGTAGAGCTCTGCATGGGCTCCAGCTGCTTCGCAAGAGGCAACAGCGAGATCCTGCAGGCCCTGGAGTCCTTCATAGCGGAACGTGGTCTTGAAGATAATATCGAACTGGTTGGGCATCTCTGCCTTGGCAAGTGCAACGAGGGACCCAACCTGAGGATTGATGGCACCGATTACTCTGGTATTGGGTCGGAGGAGGCCATCGCCCTCATCGCCCGGGCTTTGGAGGAGTAGTGATGCTTTACCCTGTATACACAGAGACTACCAGCTGTCGTGACTGCTACAAGTGTGTCCGCTCCTGTCCTGTCAAGGCGATCCAGATCAAGGATGGTCATGCGGTGATCATCAAGGACCGTTGCATCTTCTGTGGCAACTGTGTCGCTGTCTGCCCGAACAAGGCGAAGAAGATCCGTAGCGACCTCTCCAGGGCAAAGGTCCTGATGGGGACCAAGGACCGTGTTATCTGCTCCCTTGCCCCTTCCTATGCCGGTGAGTTCAAGGGCAGGGAGGCCAAGGTCCTTGCGGCTTTGAGGAAACTTGGGTTCTGGGGTGTCAGCGAGACAGCTATTGGAGCTTCTTTTGTATCAGCTGCCATAGATGAGTACGCAAGCACCCACGGCGGCAAATGCCCTTGGGTGTCCACCGCCTGTCCTTCTGTCGTGGAGCTTGTCAGGAAATACCATCCCGATGATATCGCCCGCCTGGCGAAGGTCCCCTCACCATTGCAGACACATTGTGCCTACCTCAGGAAGCTTTATGGTGATGACATAGGAATCATCTTCATCGGACCCTGTGTCGCGAAGAAGAACGAAGCTGACATCGCCCCTGGTTTCCCCGATATCGCACTGACCTGGGATGAGATGCTCGAATGGATCGAGGATGAGCATTTCAGCCTCGACTCTGTCGATGAGGCTGACGCCCTCTCATTCATACCAGCTCCAGCTGGCAGGGCGGCTTATTATCCGGTGGAGAATGGCCAGATCGTCACATCGGGGATCTGGGGTACATCAGCTTTCAATGAGGATGCTGTCTCCATCTCAGGTACAGGTGTCCATCAGGTCTTCGGACATATTGATGATAAGACGCCTTTCCTCGAGCTCCTGTGCTGCGAGGGTGGTTGTATCAACGGCCCTGTTGGGGACAAGAGTGTGAGCATCGCAGAGAAGAAGAGCGCTGTCGTCAAATCGACAGAGGCCCGGATCCGCTCTGGTGCCAGCCTTTTCGAGCCTGACAGGGAGTTCACACATGAGTTGCTGGAGAAGGGCTATGGCCTCATCACCTCGCTCAAGGAGGAGCGGAGGCCGGACTTCCACCAGGATTTCAGCGAGGAGCAGATCCAGCAGGCCCTCCTGGAGCTTGGAAAGACAAGCAAGGCTGACGAGCTCAATTGTGGAGGCTGTGGCTACAACACCTGCCGTGACATGGCGATCGCCTACCTCTCCGGCATGGCTGAGGTCGAGATGTGTGTGACGAAGATGCGCAAGGACGCCCAGAGCAAGGTCGATGTCCTCCTGCGCACGATTCCGAACGCGATCGTCATCGTCAACAAGGACCTCAACATCGCTGATTGCAATCTGAACTTCCTGCGTATCTTTGGTGACATGGATGAGGCCATGCTCGACGAGAACATGCTGACACTTGTCAGTGGCCTGCCTCTCGAGCGTTTTGTGCCATTCTACCAGAAGTTCAACGATGAGTTCCTTGCGACCAAGCGTGGACGTTACAGGCTGCACTACAAGGACAAGTTCCTCCGTGTGACCTTCTTCCTGGTTGAATCAGGACGCCTGCTTGGTGCGATGTTCGAGGACATCACAAGTCCGACAGTGCGCCGTGAGACTGTCGTCAAGAAGGCTGAGGATGTCATAGAGAACTCCCTCAAGACAGTACAGCAGATCGCTTCCCTGCTTGGTGAGAACGCGGCTGAGACCGAAATCATGCTCAACAGCCTGATTGATGCCTTCAGCGTACATGGTGGATCGGAGGGCGATGGCTTCTCCTTGGATGAGGACAGGGACCTGTGAACAACGTATTCATTGATGTCGATTACGCACAGATCTACAAGCACGGCCAGAAGATAGGCGGTGATGTCTTCCTGCTCTCCCGTAATCCTGAGAGCAATCAGATCGTCTGTACGCTTTCTGATGGTCTTGGCAGTGGTGTCAAGGCGAATGTCCTGGCGTCCATGACCGCACATATGGCGCACAAGCTCTCCTTCTCGCCGATATCGCTCTCACACTCGGCGGAGATCATCATGAACACCCTGCCTGTGTGCAAGGAGCGGAAGATCAGCTACTCGACTTTCACGATTGCAGACATCCACTACAAGAATGACATGGAGAACATCAATGTCCGCCTTGTCGAGTACGACAATCCGCTCTCATTGCGTTTCAGGGGGACGGAGAAAATCACTTGGGAACGTGAACGGAACGAACTACGTCGTGAGGCCGCCTTCAAGAAGGAGGTCGTCCAATATTCGACCTTCGACATGGAGATAGGCGAGCGCCTGATCATGTTCTCAGATGGTGTGGCCCAGTCAGGGCTTGGCAAGACCCTGCCACTAGGGTGGAGGAACAGCGGGGTCGAGGCCTTCGTCACAGATCTCGTCTCCAAGCAGCCTGACATATCATCACGTGAGCTATCGGCTGCGATCGTCCAGAAAGCGAACAGCTTGGACGGAATGTGCTCGAAGGATGACATCACCGCTGTTGTCGTTTATATAAGGCGTCCCCGCAAGACAGTCATTGTCACAGGACCTCCCTTCTCAAAGGAGTCTGACGAGGTCCTGGGCGAGAAGATCCGTGCCTTCGATGGACGTAAGATCGTCTCTGGTGGAACGACGGCGCTGATTGTCTCCAGGCTCTTCAACAAGAAGATCACTGTCGACCTCAGCTGCTGGTCGCCAGACATACCACCTGCGAGCAAGATGGAGGGCATAGACCTCGTCACAGAGGGCATGCTTACGCTTTCCCAGGTGGCCAAGGTCCTGGAGGACAAGACACCACCCTCGACACTGCCCAACAGCCCTGTCAGGAAGTTCGTCGAAATCCTCCTCGATAGTGACCAGATCCACTTCATCGTGGGGACGAAGATCAATGAGGCCCATCAGGATCCGAACATCCCGGTGGAGATTGGAATAAGGCGTACCATAGTCGGCCGCTTGCGGGCCGCCTTGGAGAACATATATCTTAAGGAAACTTCACAAGAATATCTCTAGGAGGATAGTTAAATGAAGAAGGAAAAAGTCCAGGTCAGGATCTGCGTTGGAACCGCGTGCTTCGTGCAGGGAGGCAGTGACCTCCTCCTGTACAACGATTTCGTCGACCCGGCCATCATCGCCGAGTGCGAGATCGAGGGCTGTTCCTGCCTCGAGACCTGCAAGGCTGGAGGGGAGGGTGCTCCCTATGTCCAGATCAACGGCGAGGTCCATGGCAAGGTGACACAGGAGGAATTCGCCAGACTTCTTGCGGAGGCGGTCAGGAAAAATGCTTGAGCTCAACAACCAGTACACCGCGATGAAGCGGCGCATCGACACCGAGGTGCTGAAACTGTACTTCGATGGAAGGTTGGAAAGCGATCTTGACAAGCTCCCGTACACCATCATCCCGAAGGACAGGACGCCTAACCGCTGCTGCATCTACAAGGAAAGGGCAATCGTACGCTACCGCATCATGGCCCTGCTTGGTATAGACATCGAGCGCAATGATGATGAGATGAAGCCACTGGGGACCTATGCCAAGGAAGTCCTTGAGGAGGATCCTCCTGTGCTGCCCCTGCTGACGACGATCTCAACTGGTTGCTATGGCTGTCCTCCAGACCAGTACAGGATCAGTGATGCCTGCCGTGGCTGCTTCGCCCGCCCCTGCATGGCCAACTGCCCCAAGGATGCGATTGTCTTCATCAATGGACAGGCCCATATCAATGAGGAGAGGTGCATCCGCTGTGGCAAGTGCATGGATGTCTGCCCCTTCCATGCTGTTGTACACATCCCAGTACCCTGTGAGGAGGCCTGCCCTGTCGGGGCAGTGCGCAAGAACGAGCAGGGTGTCGTCGAGATCGACCACAAGAACTGCATCAGCTGTGGACGCTGTGCCCGTTCCTGTCCCTTCGGAGCCATCGCAGAGCGCAGTGGGCTCTTCCCTGTGCTGAAGATGCTCGAACGTGGTGAGAAGGTCACTGCGATGATCGCACCTGCCATCGAGGGCCAGTTCCCTGGCACGCTCGCCCAGATCAAGGCATCCTTGCTGAAGATCGGCTTCGACAAGGTCGTCGAGGTCGCCGAGGGCGCTGCTGTCACGACAGAGCATGAGGCTGACGAGGTCGTAAGGCGCAAGTGCGAGGGTTCTGGCTACATGACGACGAGCTGTTGCTCGGCTTACATGGAACTGGTCGACAAGCACCTGAAGTTCCTTGACGAACGCTATTCCCGTGCCTTCAGCCCGATGATCTACACCTCCAAGCTCTGCAAGGAGGCGGATCCTGATAACAAGACGGTCTTCATCGGACCCTGTCTTGCCAAGAGGGTCGAGGCCGCCCGCCGAGGTGGTGTCGATGGTGTGATCAGCTTCTCCGAGCTGGCTGCCATCTTCATGGCCAAGGGCATCGATGTCAGGGAAGAAGAGGCTGCCGACCTTGGTGACACCTCTGCTTTCGAGTACTGCCGTGAGTTCGCTGTCTCGAATGGCGTAGCAAACTGCGTGCTCTCCCGTGTCGAAGACCCCGCATCAATCCGCGTCATGCCGATCAATGGTGTTGACAAGAAGATCTTCCGCTTGATGAAGAGCTGGGAGAAGAGGGCACCTGAGGTCGACCTGGTCGAAGTCATGTGCTGCGACGGTGGCTGCCTCAACGGACCTGGCACCATCGTAAAGCCGGCTGTCGCCATGAAGCTGCGTGGTGGCAAGGCCGCATCACCGGTCAAGGCTGTCAGAAGCCCGCTCTGAGATTGATCAGGACCCCGTCGCAAGGCGGGGCCCTGTCTTCTACTTGAACAAGCCTGGTTCTTGCATCACAGTCAGGGCATGCTCTTCCTGATCATCTTCCTGCTGCTTGCCACGATAATCACACAGGCTCATCGTCGGTTGAGACGTTACCCTCTGGCCAAGGGCCTGTGGCCTCTTGCCGTCTTCTCCCTGATGCCCTGGATGCTCTCAGGCCCTGTGCTGCACATCGCCAATACATTCCTCCGCTTGTTGCCAGTCCCACGGGGTTTGGAGGGCGTTGAAAGGAAGAAGGGCTTTTTCACTGCATCTGATGGAAAGAAGGTGCGTTACGTGGCCTATGTGCCCAAAGTGGCATCATCAGGCTTCATGCTCTATTTGCATGGTGGTGGTTTCTGCTTTGAAGCATCTCCTTATATCTATCGCAAGTGCCGGACCTATGCCAAGGAAACGGGCTGTCCTGTAATGATGGTCCTCTACAGGACAGCTGAACGCGGGGCTTGTCCTCGCAGCTACCTTGATGCAAAGGAGGGGGTGGAATACTTCCTGGAAAAGGCGGAGGATGGCGGCAAGGTCGTCGTAGGTGGTGACAGCGCAGGAGCCTGCCTTGCCGCCTTGCTCTGTCAGGATTCTGCTTTGAAGGAACGTATCGACTACCAGCTATTGGTCTATCCTGTGGCTGACAGGAGCATGTCGAGCCCCTCTGCCAGGGCATTCATAGACAGTCCGATGTGGCGTCCAGCGCTCTCAAGACGCATGTGGAAATACTACCTCAGGGGTGGAGATGGTGGCCCTGTGGACCCTGCTTCCTGCAAGGACCTCAGGGGGCTTCCTCCTGCTTATGTCGAAGTTGCTGAGTTCGACAGCCTCCGTGATGAAGGCATTGCCTATGCCAGGCGGCTCAAGGAGGCTGGTGTCGATGTCGAGCTGTCAGTAGTCAAAGGCACCTGTCATGGCTATGACTTCATGGTACACAGCCCTGTGGCCAGGGAGTCGATGAAGAGGCGGTGCGTGGCCCTGTCCAAGGTCTTCAAGCGCTGAAGAGGCTCTTCCAGAGGTTTTTCAAGACGGATTCAGCGGCCTTGCTGTCGACATTGGCCGCGACATTGATGAGTCCACCACGTCCTTCAACCAGGCGTCCTGCCTCATCTCCTGTGCAGATGACATCGACTTTCATCCGCTGTGTGATGAAGGAACCTGGTGAGAGCAGGTAGGCCACGACGGCAGGATCGTGCAGGAAGCAGCTTGATCCACCATGGAAGTCGAAGTAGGTCTTCAGCATGGCCTTGTACAATCTTCCTGCCTCACTATTCCAGCAGCCAGTGTCTTCCCGGCGCAGATGCATGCGTTCTGTCACATCGAGAGGAAGCAGGTACACATCCAGCCCACTTGTGAACACGGTCCTTGCCGCTTCCGGGTCTTTGTGGATATTCGCTTCCGCCCAGCGTGTCACATTGCCACTTGTACGGAGCGCACCGCCCATGATCACAATACGTTCAAGCTTGTTCGCATCTCCAGGGCGCTCCTTGATGAAGGCTGCCACATTGGTCAGTGGACCGACTGCGACCAGTGTGCTTGATTGTGCCAGCTGGGACAGCAGGTCCAATGCGCTTCCTTTTGAGGGACAGTTCTTTGGAGCAGGGAAGTCCACATCGCCAAGCCCGTTGGCTCCATGGATCTTGTGGAGGCGAGGTGAGGCTTCGTAGATGCTTCCATCAGGGCCCAAGGCACCTTCCGCCACAGGGGCGTCACAGCCGAAGAGGCTTGAAAGTGATAGCATGTTGCTTGTGGCCTGCCTGGTTGCAACATTGCCATAGGTTGTCGTGATGCCTTTCACAGCCAGCTTGTCGCTTGCCAGCATGGCGGCATAGGCCAGTGCGTCGTCGATTCCCGCATCTGTGTCGAAGATGATGTCCATGACACGCAGTGTAGCACGGAGGCGGGGACTCTTCATCCCCGCCTCCAATGATGGTTTCATCGTGTCTGACTTTATTGGAAGTCAGCCTTCATTTGGTTCCAAGCCTGTCAGGTATTCAACAGTGTAGGCATTGGCTGCCAGTTCGACCTCTGTCGAAATCTTGTCGATCTGGGCCTGCTGGAGCTCGATGCGCTTGGTAAGCACGTCACGCTCACTGCCAGCTCCGAGTCCGGCCTTCGTCTCCTCGACTTCGAGCTGTGACTCCAGCAATGAGATGTTGGCATCCTGGTAGGCGAGATTGGCTATCGCGACATTCATGTTCGACAATGCGGTGTCCAGGTTCTGCCTGATCGTCCCCAGGGCTGCATCCTTGCTTGCCTGTGCGGAGGCGACAGCGCTTTCCGCCCTGGCTTGGTCGTTAAGCTTCTTGCCGCCATCCCAGATGTCACCTTGCATGGCGACAGCCACTGTGACACCCCAGCCCTGGTTGTCTATCCATGATGAGTTGATGGGGGCCGTGTAGTTGGCGCTGACCGAAAGGGCGATGTCAGGGACGACGTACATGGAGCGGTCAGCCGCCTTCTGCCCGTAGGATGCCGCATTGACGGCATGGTTGAGCATCTGTACTGTCGTCTGGCTTCCACTTGTAGCCAGGAGCTCAAGCTGGCCACGGTCCATTGCGGCAAGTTCCCTGAACCAATCCTCATCTGGTGAGAACTCGATGGAATCTGCACTGAGACCATCCATTCCTGTCAAGATTTCGATGTTCGTGATGACAGAATCGACCTGCGCATCAATCTGCGCTTGGGCGAGTGTGACCTGCTGACGGGCGACTTCAGCCTCTGCGGCATCTGTGGCTATCACCATGCCTGTCTCGCTTGATGCCTTGGAGATCTCAACCAGCCTGTCTGCATCAGCTGCCATACCATCAAGGAGTGCTGAAATCTCCTTGAGGTAGCAGAGGCTGGCAAGATAGGCCTTGAGCTGTGCATCCAGCTGGGACTCTGTATCACCAACCTGAAGTGCCTTGATTGTCTCAAGTTCCTTGGCCATGTCGACTGAAGCCCCGATCTTCCCCCAGGTGTAGATGGGCTGTACCAGTGAGACCTGTGCGTTCACATAGAAGTCGTTGACCTCTGTAAGAGGAGATATGTCAAGTGGAACAGGCACAAAACTACCGATTAGTGAGCCTGAGCCAAAAATCTCATCAACATCATCCTGTTCCAGTATCATCCCCTGATGGTTGTAGACATAGCTTGCTGCCAAGGTGTAATCGATCTGGGGATGGTAGGCGGCCCGGGCGTCCTTGACGTCCAAGGCTGCTGTGTTGTGGTCCTCGACCGCCTGGCGGAGCTGTGTGTTGTTGACGACCATTGCGTCATGGAGCTGGTCGTAGCCTATGGTCTCTGCTGCCGCCAGTGGCTGCAAGGTGGCAGCCACCAGGAGCAGGGTGGCAAGTATCTTGGCCTTTCTCATTTCACCACCTCCTTGCGCTTGGCGTCCTTGCGTGTCGTTCCATAGGTCTTGCGTAGCTTGCGGCGCTCAAGCGTGTAGTAGAAGACAGGCAGGACGAAGAGTGAGATCAGCGTCGTTGCGAACAGGCCTCCTGCGATGGCCTGGCCGAGGGAGGCGTAGATTTCGCTTCCTTCTCCTGTGGAGATGGCCATTGGCACGACACCAAGCATGGTCGTGAGCGTTGTCATCAGGATCGACTTCAAGCGGTTCTGTGCGGACTCGACAATCGCGTCGGCGAGGATTTTGCGCTCCGTGTCGTAGTCGAGGCGTCCTGTCAGCACGCTGTCCTCATCAATCACGACACCATCCTCCTTTGCCATGATGGCCTCTATGCGCTTGCGTCGCACCATGAGGTTGTTGTAGTCGAAGAGTATGATGCCGTTGTTGACCGCTGTACCACCCAAGGTGATGATACCAAGCATCGAAAGCAGGTTCAGCGTGGAGCCGAAGCTCAGCAGCCCAATGGCGACACCGATGAAACAGTAGGGGATGGTGAGCATGACGATCAGTGGCTGGTCGAAACGCTCGAACTGGAAGACCATGACCATGAAGACCAGGAAGAAGCCTATGGCCATCGCTCCAACGAGTGGCACCATCGTCTCCTGTACCAGGTCTGTCATACCACCAGTCTGCCTTGTGACACCTTCTGAAAGCGGGTGGTCTGCAAGATAGGCGTCCAGACGCTCCTGGATCCTGGAGGAATCCTCTGTGGTGATCGCAGTGCTGATGCTGATCGTGTTGGCACGGTCTGTATGGTTGATCTGGCTTACCGCGTTCTCTGTCACCAGGTCTGCGATCGAGGCGAAACTGACAGTGCTGCCGGCCTGGGTTGCGACCTGGAGCGTGTTGAGCACGTCTTCATCCATCGCACCGCCAGCGACATCGCTTGTAAGCCTTATGTCATGGCGTCCGCCTGTCGATGGCTCTGTGTATATGCCACAGTCGAGGCCGTTGAAGAGTATGGCACTCGTATAGCCGGCTTCATAACTCGTGAGTCCGACAGAGCTCAGGAGTTCATTGGATGCATTGATGACGGTCGACCATGAATCATAGGAGCTGTCGATTGTCACAGAGAGCACTTCAGGGTCTGCAAGCAGCTGGTTCTTGATCCTCTGCGCGTCCTGGTAGAGCGTCTCTACATCATCACCAACGAGGGTGACCGTGTAGCCGCCACCACCAGTGACGTAACTGACCAGGTTGTCGAAGCCACCGTTCAGGACTTCGATCTCACAGTCTGTCATCCTGCCATCCAGTGCTGCCTTGACTTCGTTCATGATTGTATGGACATCACGGTCCTTGGTGCGATCGGCGACAGGAGGAAGCAACACCTGGATGGAACCATTTGAGCCTGTCGAGGTGAATGAGAGGCCACTGGTCTGGCCGACCGTGGTGACCGCTGTCCTCATCTCTGGGACGATCTCCCTGATTATGGCCTCGGCTTCATCAAGCTTGGCCTCGATCTGGTCATGTGTGTAGCTTGATGGGAAGTAGAGGTTGACATAGAACTCACTATTGTCAGTCGATGGAATGAATGTGATGCCAAGTTGGAGCATGGCCCAGACCGTTACGACGAGGATCGCAAGCGAGATGATTATTATGAATTTCCTGTTGCGGAGCGTCCAAGACACGGCTTTGCCATAAGCCGCTGTGACCTTGTCCATCGTCCGTGTGATCACATTTGGTTTCTGTACTTCCCTGTCCTCCTTCAGGAGTTTCTTGAGGAGGTAGGGGATGACGACGATGGCGACGATGCAGCTGGCTGCCAGTGCGTACATGAATGTCAGGGCGACATCATGCATGATCTGGCCTCCAAGCCCATCGACGAGGATGATGGGCACGAAGACGATTATCGTGGTTATCGCAGAACCCAGGATGGAGACACCGACTTCATCTGCACCCTTGTAGATTGATTCGTTGACAGTATAGAGGAAGCGTCCGTCCTTTCTTGTCTGCCAATGCTTGTAGACCTGTTCAAGCATGACGATAGAACCATCGACAATCGCACCAAGTGCGACAACCATGCCCGATATGCTCATCAAGCTGATTGAAATCCCGCTCACCCTCATGGCGATGAAGGCGAAGAAGACCGACAGTGGCATCGAGATGGCGATGGTAAGTGTGGCCTGGATGTTGCCAAGGATCAGGAAGATGACGAGTATGGCGACAATGACCCCCATGATGCCTGAGTTGATGACGGCCTGGAGTGAGGCGCTGATCGTCCTGGAGTCATCCGCGATTATGTTGAAGTGGAGGGCGCCGTTTGATTCAGCTTCAGCTTCATCAAGTATGGCCTTGGCAGAACTCACGATCTCCATCGTGTTGCCATCGGCCCTCTTGGTGACGCTGACAAGGATGATTGGCTTGCCTTCGTTCTTGACAGTCGTAGCCGGCTCTGCCGCCACAAGATCCACATCGGCGACATCTGAGAGACGGACCAGTGTCCCATCCACGCCAGCGCCGACTGTCAGGTTCCTGATATCATCAAGGCTTGTGTAGGAACCATCGAAGCGCAGTGAGGTGTTGCGGCCCTGGTAGGTCGCAGTGTCGAGTGGTATGTCGCTGTTGCTGGCAGAGAGGACCTGATAGACCTGCAGGGGGGATATCCCACGTGCTGCAAGCTCATCAGTGCGGAGTTTTATCTGGATCTCCACCTCGCTGCCTCCAACGACTTCGACACCGCTGACACCATCAAGCTGGGTGATGCGTGGTACGACCTGGTCGTTGACATAGCTTGTGACAGCAGCGAGGTCGCTACCGCCCTCGACTGAGAACGAGAGGATTGGCAGCATCTCAGTTCCACCGACCAAGGCGGTGGGGGTGCCCTGAATGCCTGCGGGCAGGTCATCAATCAGGCCATCGATACGGTTGCGCACCTCATCGAGCTGGTCATAGGCGTCGACACCAGCGGAGAATTCAATTTGGACGACACCAACGCTCGTGTAGGCGTTCGAACTCATCGAGGAGAAGTTCGGCAAGGTCGCGAAGTCCTCTTCCATGACGTTTATGATGTCCGTCTCGACCTCTTCGGCACTGGCGCCAGGGTAGACTGTGTATACGATGACGGTCGGCATGTTGATGCCACTGACGAACTCCACGTTCATACTGCCAAGCGACAGTAGCCCGAAGAGCACCAGGGCTATCAATATCATCGTGATGTAGACGGGGTGCCTGACCGCGAAGCGGGTGATCTTCATCAGTTATCCTCCAGGATGTTGACGCTCTCACCATCAAGCACATAGGACTGCCCCTCGCAGATGAAGAGCTTGTCCTCGTAGCCTTCGGGGACGATGAAGCTGCTGTCATTGCCAACCACTCCGGTTCCATCGAGGTAGTGGGCGGTACTGCCTTCCACGTAGTACATCGATCCGTCCGACTTGCGCACCGACTGGGGCAGCAGGCTGACATCCTCGTAGTGGGCGTATGTGACATCAACCCTGACATACATGCCAATCGTGAAGATGGAAGGGTCATCAATCGAGACCTTCATCGTGAATGTCTTGGTTGCCGGGTCGACGTATGGGGCGATTGATATGAGCGTGGCGTTTGAAGACGCCCCGCCATCGAGTGAGCGGACGCTGAAGGAGAGGCTGTCCTTTGCTCCGGTGAAAGTGCTGTACCACTTCTCAGGGACGGAGATCTCCATGACAAGGTCCTCTGTATCTGCGATCACGGCGAGCGGGGTCTGGCTGTTGGCTATGCTTCCAACACCCTGGTCGGCCATGATGACAGTGCCTGTGATGGGCGCTGTGACATCGGCGTAGGAGAGTTGTAGCTGTGCGAGTTCGAGCTGGGCCTGGGAGGCCTGCATCTGCGCACTGACAGTGTCTAGCTCCTGCTGGCTGGCCGCTCCGACGGCCTGGAGTTGCACAAGACGCTGGTATGAGCTTTCATAAGCATCCAGTGCGGCCTGGGCCTGGGCTACCTGCAACTCGAAGGGTTTCTTGTCGACCTGGGCTATGACCTGGTCCTTGGATACCTCCTCCCCGGCTTCGACATTGTATTCGAGTATTGTCCCGCTCACGAATGGGATCACTGGAACCATGCTCTCACTCATGACATATCCAGGGAAGCTGACCGACTGGTCAAGGCTGCCTTGCTGGCTGTCAATGACCCGCACGTTCTTCAAAGGTGCGGTATAAGTCGCAACCTGGCGCGTGCTGAAGAAGTACTGGAGGCCTATGACGGCCGCCACTATGATGACAATGAAGGCGATGTATTTCAGCGCCCTCCTGAAGACACTGCGTTTCTCACTCATGTTTGAAGTATAATTTCACAAGGGCCTGCGGTGTATGGGCAATGTGCTTGGACAAGTGTTCAAAATTAGACAAAAAACAGGCCACTTGTATGATTTGTAAAAAGGGACAGCTTAGGTCAAAATCGTTCAACCTGCCAGGACCTCATATCATAAGATATTAAATGATAAAGAGTTGATGCGTGAATATGTGATATTGTATGGCTTACATGCCTCAGCTATGGCCGGCTTCCTTCCACAAAGCTTCCTGCTTTGGTAAAGTTGGCACATCACTGGAGGGTGGAATGGAAGACGTCAGCTCTTATTTCGGTGCCATGGTGTTCAACGACGAGGCTATGAGGTTGCGCCTGCCCAAGGATGTCTACAGGCAACTCAAACAGACCGTAGGCGAGGGCAAGGACCTTGATATCGACATCGCGAACAGCGTCGCCCATGCGATGAAGACCTGGGCGATGGAGAATGGGGCGACACATTATACACACTGGTTCCAACCAATGACAGGCATCACTGCGGAAAAGCATGAGGCCTTCATCAGCCCCCAGGGTGGTGGAAGGGTGATCATGGAGTTCTCGGGCCGGGAGCTGATAAAGGGCGAACCTGATGCCTCATCCTTCCCCTCAGGTGGCATAAGGGCGACCTTCGAGGCCCGTGGCTACACCGCCTGGGATCCGACGAGTTATGCCTTCATCAAGGATGGCACCCTCTGCATCCCGACAGCTTTCTGTGCCTATTCAGGCGAGGTCTTGGACAAGAAGACCCCGCTACTGAGGAGCATGGAGGCCTTGAGTGAGCAGGCGGTCCGCATACTCCATCTTTTCGGAAAGAATGATGTCAGGCGCGTCATGACAACTGTCGGTGCCGAGCAGGAGTACTTCCTCATAGACAAGAAGGATTATGAGAAGAGGCCTGACCTGGTCTTGACTGGACGCACCCTTGTCGGAGCCCGTTCCCCCAAGGGACAGGAACTCAACGATCATTATTTCGGTGCCCTCCGTACCCGCGTCGCCGCTTATATGAAGGACCTCGACAGGGAGCTGTGGAAGCTTGGCATCTACGCCAAGACCAGCCATAACGAGGTCGCACCATGCCAGCATGAGCTGGCTCCTGTCTTCATCTCAGCCAATGTCGCAGTCGACCAGAACCAGTTGACGATGGAGCTGATGAAGAAGGTCGCAGAACGCCATGACTTCGCCTGCCTGTTGCATGAGAAACCTTTTGCAGGCCTGAACGGGTCAGGCAAGCATAACAACTGGTCGATCAGCGCAGAGGGTGGGGTCAACCTCCTCGAGCCTGGGGACAACCCACGTGACAATGCCCAGTTCCTGCTCTTCCTGGTCGCTGTCATCCGTGCGGTCGATGATTACCAGGACCTCCTGAGGGTCTCAGTTGCCTCCGCAGGTAACGATTACCGCCTTGGAGGTTACGAAGCCCCTCCTGCGATCATCTCGATCTTCCTTGGTGATGAGCTGACCGAGATCCTCGAGGGCCTTTCCAACGGCGAGGACGTCAGTGGACGCGGCGAGGCCCAGATGAAGCTTGGTGTCCATGTCCTGCCCCCGATCCCCCGTGACACGACGGACCGCAACCGTACAAGCCCCTTCGCCTTCACAGGAAACAAGTTCGAGTTCCGCATGCTGGGCTCATCCTTCTCCGTGGCGGATCCGAACACAATACTCAACACAGCGGTTGCCAAGTCTCTCAAGGACTTCTACGAAGAGTTGAAGGATGCTGATGACTTCGAGAGCGCTGTCCAGGACATCGTCAGGCGCACCTGGCAGGAGCACCGCAGGATCGTCTTCAATGGCAACAACTACGCACCTGAGTGGGTGAGCGAAGCCACGAGGCGTGGCCTGCTGAACCTCAAGTGCGCACCTGATGCCTATGACAGCTTCCTCTTGCAGAAGAACATCGACCTCTTCGCAGAGTTCCATATCTTCAACTCGGTGGAGATGCATGCCCGCCATGAGATCCTCCATGAGGAGTACTCCAAGACGGTCAGGATCGAGGCTGTGACACTGGTTGACATGATGCGCCGCCAGGTCATCCCTGCAGTCTCCGCCTACACCGACAGGCTCTCCAAGGCGGTAGCTGACAAGAGGGCGGCTGTCCCTGGACTTGCCTGCAAGGCTGAAGTCGGGCTTCTGACATCCTTGAGCGGGGATCTTGATGAGCTCCTTTCCAGGGTCGAGGTGCTTGATGGCATGAACAGCCAGTCCGCCTCCCTCTCTGGCTCTGAGCTTTCCCATTGGATCCATGACAACATCGTGCCCCAGATGGAGGCGGTCAGGGATGTCTGTGACAGGGCTGAGCTGAAGATGGACAAGGAAGCCTGGCCTTACCCGACATACGGGGAGATGCTCTACTACATCTGATTTCCTCATCTAAATGCAAGAAGGCCCCAGTCATCCGGCTGGGGCCTGTCTTGTAGCAGTTGTTTTCCTCAGGCTTCGAGGAAGGTCTTGTAGCAGTTGTAGGCGCTTTCGATGTCAGCGGCCGCCGTGACCTCCCAAGGGCTGTGCATCGAGAGGACGGCGACACCGCAGTCGATGACGTCCATGCCCAGGTGGGCGGCGAATTTGGCGATCGTGCCACCACCACCGACATCTACCTTCGACATCTCGTTCATCTGGTACATGATGCCTTTTTCATCGAGTATACGCCTGAGGTAGGCGATGAACTCAGGGTTCGCATCGCTGGCTCCGCTCTTGCCACGACTGCCTGTGTACTTCTCGAATGAGACACCACGGCCCATGAAGGATGCGTTCTCCTTGTTGTACAGTCCTGGGTTGAGTGGGTCGTAGGCCGCAGTGACATCGCTTGAGAGCATGTGCGATGCCTTGAGGCTGCGGCGCAGGGCCAGGGATGAGTAGCAACCGCACTTGTCCATGACCTCGCTGAGCATGTTGGGCAGCAGCTCGCTGTCCATTCCGCTCATGCCTGTAGACCCGATCTCCTCCTTGTCGACAAGGAGGACGCAGGCCGTGGTCTCTACCTCTGCAGTGGTGTCGAGGATGGCCTGGAGTGATGAGTAGGCGCAGACCCTGTCATCCTGGCCATAGGCCATGACCATGGAACCATCGAGGCCAAGTGTGCGGGCACGACCGGCGGGTACGACCTCAAGCTCGGCGGAGAGGAAGTCAGCTTCCTCCATTCCATAGTTGTCTGCAAGGTATTTGAGGACAGTCTTGCGTCCAAGGTCCTTGGCTTCATCACCTTCACCTGGATTGAGCGCGACGACAAGGTCAAGGTCCTCGCCATCGATGAACTCACTGGCTGTCTTCTTCATCTGCTCCTGGGCGATGTGGGGCAGGATGTCGCTGATGCAGAATGAAGGCCCATCCTCATCCTCTCCAAGTGTGATGTCGATCCTGGAACCATCCTTCTTGAAGACGACACCGTGTATGGCCAGAGGGAGCGTGACCCACTGGTACTTCTTGATGCCACCATAGTAGTGGGTGTCGAGATAGGTGACGCCCTCCTTCTCGTAAAGGGGCTTCATCTTCAAATCGAGACGGGGTGAGTCGACATGTGAGGTTATGTAGTTGACCCCTTCCACGATGGGACGGCGTCCGATTATGAAGAAGGCGGCGCTCTTGCCTCCTGTGACGACGTAGGCCTTGTCGCCTGCCTTCAGGCTGCTGTACTCGCCGATTTCCTTCCAGCCCCTGGCCCTGGCCAGGTCAATGGCGGTGGCGATGCATTCACGTTCCGTCTTCCCCTTGTCGAGGAAGCTCTTGTATGTATCGATGATGCTCATTTCATTTTCCTCCGGACGGAAGTGTATCACATATGGGAAAAAGTGTTTGGCACACCACGTCTGAACAGCTATGATGGACACATGCCGAAAATAGACCGACGCAGGATCCACCAGGAAAGCCTGAAAACACATATCAAGGAGCATAGGGCCGTATTCCTGGTCTACCTCCTCCTCCGTATCGCAGTCGTGCTGATCCTGATCGCACAGATTTCCAATGGGAATTGGGAGAACGTCTATTACTGCCTCCTGTCCTTGGTGCTGATGATGCTGCCGACCTTCATAGAGAGCAACTGGCACATCGACATACCCGATACACTGGAAATCATCGTCCTCCTCTTTATCTTCGCAGCTGAGATTCTTGGTGAGCTCAGCTCCTATTACATCAACTTCCCATTCTGGGACACGATGCTTCATACGATCACCGGCTTCCTTGCAGCGGCGGTAGGTTTCGCTCTTTGTGACATCCTCAACCGTAATGAGAATATAAAGTTCTCCCTGTCGCCGATTTTCCTGACCGTCGTCGCCTTCTGCTTCTCCATGACTGTCGCTGTCATGTGGGAGTTCATAGAGTTCTCCGCAGACCAGTTGCTTGGGGTCGACATGCAGAAGGATACGGTCATCCATACGATCAACAGCGTGTCACTCGATCCGACAAGGACGAACACTGTGATCACAATCGATGGAATCACAGAGGTCAGCTTCCAGGATGGCTCCTCACTGGGCCTTGGTGGCTACCTTGATATAGGACTCATAGACACGATGAAGGACCTCTTCGTCAACTTCCTCGGTGCCCTTGTCTTCTCTTTCATCGGCTTCTTCTATACGAAGAACCGGGGTGAGGGGCGTTTCGCACGCCTTTTCATCCCCACTGTGAAATACAAGGAAGCGGCAGAGGCGAAGCGCCTTAAAGAGGAGAGGAAGGCTGAAAAGGCAAGACGGAAGGCCATCGAAGAACAAGGAGGTGTCCAAGATGCTTAGGATTGGAATTGTCGGATGCGGTAATATCGCATCATCGCTCGCTCCTGTCATGCAGGCCCTCAGCCCTGTCATGAGGGTTGAGGCTGTCGCCGCACGTGACAAGGAGCGTGCCGAGGCCTTCGCTGCACAGCATGGTGTCACCAAGGCCTATGGCTCGTATCAGGAGCTTTATGAGGATGTTGATGTGGACATGGTCTATGTCGCGACGCCACATTCGCACCATAAGGCGGTCATGCTTGATGCCATAAGCCATGGCAAGCATGTCCTGTGTGAGAAGGCCTTCACTGTCAATGCTGCAGAGGCCCAGGAGGTCTTCGACCTGGCGAAGGAGAAGGGTGTCTACGTAGCTGAGGCGATCTGGACTCGTTACATGCCATCACGCCAGAAGATCGTGGATGTCATTGCGTCCGGGCGGATTGGCGAGGTGGTCAGGATCAGTGCCAACCTTGGTTATAAGATCCTCCACAAACCACGTATCGCAGAGCCATCCCTCGCAGGAGGGGCCCTTCTTGATGTCGGCATCTATCCATTCAATTTCGCCCTCATGGCGATGGAAGGTGTTGGCATCAGCTCCATCAATGGCGATGCGGTCAAGACCGACAAGGGTGTCGACAAACGTAATACGATCACGATCGACTTTGAGAACGGCGCCTCTGCTGTCGTCTTCTCTGACAGTGACACTGTCACGGACCGCAAGGGCATCATCTATGGCACTGAAGGCCGCATTGATGTGATCAATGTCAACAACCCCGAAAGGATCGAGCTCTGGTCTGGTGATAGGGATCCTGTCCTTCTTGAAGCCGAGGACATCACGCACAATGTCAGTGGCTATGAGTACGAGCTCCTCAGCGCGGCTGACTGTATTTCGAAGGGACTCACAGAGGACCCCCATATGCCATGGAGTGAGACCTTGCGTGTCCTGCGTTACTTCGACGCACTGCGTGAGCTGTGGGGCATCAAGCTTGCAAGTGAGCTCGAAGGCTGAACACAACGGGGCCTCTGCACATCAGCGGAGGCCCTGTGCCCTCTTGGTGGATTGGTGTCTGCCACTAGACAAGCTCTTCATACCAAGAGCTATTGAATCGGTGCCGATGTCAATGGGAATGTTCATGTGCTGAAAGGCGTGTCATGTGACTGGATATCTGGACATCAGCTATGCTGCGGTTAACGTGTTCAATGCATCAGCGATAAGACGTCCTCCCTGCTCAGCTTGGTGTATTTCATTACCTTCTCAACAGGTTGCTTGTCAGCAAGCATTCCACGTGCGATGTTGTTTGTGGCATCTGCGACTGCCTTCATGCTTTCTTCTTTGAGCCTGTTTTGCATTTCAGTCTCGTACCGTCTTGTCAGTTCAGCTTCTTTCGTCAAGAATCCGGCTTCTGCCTTTGCCTCAGCTCTTGCCTCTATCTCTTTCTGGAATTCTGCCATGACTTCACTCATGATGATCCTCCTGCGTCCTTTGGAGAGTGACCCCAAAGTCCTTTCCAATACCGTCGAATAGAAATTGCCATCAATACGCTGGTGCATGTCTGAGTCCAGATGACCCATGGAGTCGTCACCCCTGTAGGTTCCATTGACAATGATGATGCGGATTACGTATTCAGCAGAGTCATCTCCATCATCCCTTCTCACCCTGTAAGCATACAAAGGTTTCTCCTCTCCTGCGAAGTTGGATGTGCAGTAGAAGATGATGGACTTTTCCTGAGCTGGCTATAGGGCCTTCCTCGCATCACATCCACCGTATCACTTGCCGCCAGGTAGTAGCGTATGCGCATGGTGAGGTCTTCCTTGTCCGTTGTCTGGATTTCCAGGATGTAATCATCCATCTTCGTTACACCGTAAGCATCATATATGACACCATGCGATAGAGGAATGGACTGCAGGTTCTTCTGTGCATCCAAGTGGCTGATGTCCTTTGCTTTCATACTCTTACCTGTGATTGCAGAGGTAAGGTAGGCAATGGCCTTCCTGGTCCCTTCCATCACACAGTGGAAGGCGATATCGTCGACGAGGCGGAGCTTGCTGATTGTCTCATCGAATATCTGGCTTACATCCTCACGGGCCCGAAAAGCAGATGGCCTCTTCGTGTACTGGTACTCTTCCTCAGGTTCCAGTACGAATTCATCGTAGTACAAGGTTTCCATATACTATCTGTATGCTTGGAGTGCCTGATTTGTTCCAAAACGGATGACAGGGGCCCATGTTTTTGTCTTGTACCAATTTCCACCAGAAAAAAGACAAGGCCCCGTGATGGGGCCTTGCTCATGCTTTGAGGCGTGTTCAACCCTTCTTGCGAAGTACGTATTTCTGTGTCTTCCCGCTGATTGTCTTGGGCATCTCATCGACGAACTCGATGGAGCGCACCCACTTGTACTCGGCCAGGCGGGAGTTGGTGAAGTCCCTTATCTCCTTGTCCAGCTCCTTGCTGGGCTGGTGGTCCTTGGTGAGTACGACAAAGGCCTTGATTGCCTGACCGCGGAGTGGGTCAGGGATGCCAACGACAGAACATTCGAAGACCGCAGGATGCTCGACCAGGATGTTCTCAATCTCATAGGGGCCGATCCTGTAGCCGCCACTCTTGATCAGGTCATCGAAACGGCCATGGAACCAGAGGGCGCCATCCTCATCCATCCAGGCGGCGTCGCCTGTGTGGTAGACACCACCACGCCATGCCCTGGCGTAGAGCTCTTCGTTGTCCAGGTAGGTTGAGAAGATGCCGAGAGGCTTCTTCCCATTCTTGGGGACGATGACGATTTCTCCAACCTCACCGGTCTTTACCTGGCTGCCATCGTTTGCGACGATGTGCACGTCGTACATTGGGGATGGGTGTCCCATTGAACCATCGACAGCGGTCTGTCCTGCGAAAGTCGCGGAGACAAGGGCTGTCTCTGTCTGGCCATAACCCTCATGCAATGTGAGCCCTGTCCTCTCCTGGAACTTGTGGAAGATGTCAGGTGAGAGGAATTCTCCTGCTGTGGATGCATGCTTCAGGCTAGGCATGTCAGGGACTCCCTTGCGGACAAGGTAGCGGTAGACTGTGGGAGGGGCGCAGAAGCTGGTGACACCGTAGCGGTTGATCACGGATGCCAGCATCCTAGGGTCGAAGTTGTCGAAATCGAAGACCATGATGGCACATCCGACGAACCACTGGCCATAGAGCTTGCCCCAGGATGACTTCGCCCACCCGGTTTCTGCGACGGTGAAGTGCAGCCCCCCATCCTCTGCTTGCTGCCAGAACTTCGCTGTCACGATATGAGACAGGGGATAGGAGTTGTCATGGATGACACCCTTGGGGTAGCCCGTGGTCCCACTTGTGAAGTAGAGGAGCATGGGGTCTGTGACACGCAGGTCAGAAGGACGCTCCATCTGGTCTGATGCGCCCTTCATCTCCTCATCGAGGTTCCTCCAACCTTCCTTGCCACGCTGGACTGACCAGAGAAGTGGCTTGATGGGGGAGTCCTTCAAGGCTTCCTCGACGTTCTCAGGGACACCATTGTCTGGTGTTGAGATGATGGCCTTGACGTCTGCGACCGAGAAGCGGTAGCGGAAGTCAGAGGCTGTCAGCATGTGTGTCACAGGAATCATGACGGCCCCTATGCGGCACAGTGCCATGGCGACAAACCAATATTCATAATGGCGCTTCAAGGCCACCATGACCTTGTCGCCTTTCTTTATTCCAGCTGATGTGAGGATGTTCGCGACCTGGACAGAAGAACGCCTGATGTCCTCGAAGGAGAATGTGTGCTCTTCTCCCATTACGTTGCACCAGACCATGGCCCTTTTGTCAGGATCCGCCTTCGCGCTTTCGTCAAGGACGTCCCAGGCGAAGTTGAAATCATCGGGATAGTTTATATCGACATCAACCAGGACCCCTTTGTCATCAAAGGTTCCATGGAAGTATTTCTCGTAAATGCTCACTTTATTGCCTCCGGTCAGTTCGAATGGCGGGCAGTGCAAGCCCAGTTGCCTTTCCAGTGCATGCCCCAGGCTGGCTGGGGCATGTATCCGGAGGGCTCAGCCCTCTTCCCCAGAAGTGATGGCGAAGGAGAAGGTGGCTGTGATGCAGGTCCTGTCACCTACATAGCCCGTACCTTCTGCGAAGTAGAAGGGGTGGCGGGCCTTGGTGATGCGGCACTCTGTCCTGAAGTCATCGCCTGGCTTGACGGGAGAGCGGAAGCGTACCTTGTCGAGCCCTGCGTAGACTGGGATGGCTCCATCCTTGAGGCCTTCGTCCAGGAGGACGCAGGCGGACTGCGCCAGTATTTCACAGAGGATCACTCCCGGCACGATTGGGTTGCCAGGGAAGTGCCCTTGGAGGAAGAACTCATCTCCACGCACATGATAAAGGCCACGTGAGGTGTCCCCATCCCGCTCGACCTCGTCGAGCAGGAGCATGTTGTCACGGTGGGGGAGTATGTTCTTGATTTCTTCCTTTGTCATCCTCAGGCCCTCCTGAAGGCAAGGCAGGCATTGTGTCCGCCGAAACCGAGTGAGTTGGAGAGGGCCAGTGTGACCTGCTGGTGGACCGGCTTGTTGGCACAGTAGTTGAGGTCACACTCCGGATCGGGCTCCAGGAGGTTGATCGTCGGAGGCAGGATGCCTGTCTCGAGGGCCTTGACGCAGGCGATGGCCTCGATGGCACCAGCGGCGCCAAGCATATGTCCTGTCATGCTCTTCGTGCTGCTGACGAAGGACTGGCGGGCCTTCTCCTCACCAAGGGCTGCCTTGATGGCGATTGTCTCACCCTTGTCGTTGAGTGGTGTGCCTGTACCGTGGGCGTTGATGTAGACGACATCGTCAGCTGTGTAGCCAGCTTCCTCCATGGCTTCGACCATGGCCCTCCTGCCACCATCAGCATCCGGGCGGGGTGCTGTGATGTGGTAGGCGTCACAGGTTGAACCGTAACCTACGATGCGTGCAAGGATCTTCGCGCCACGTGCCTTGGCATGCTCTTCCTCCTCAAGGATGAGGGCGGCGGCACCTTCACCGATGACGAAGCCGCCACGCCTCTTGTCGAAGGGCAGGGAAGCCGCGTTGGGGTCGGTCGCTGTCGAAAGGGCCTGCATGTTGACAAAACCAGCGACACCGATGGCGGAGATGGATGCTTCCGTACCACCAGTGATGACGGCATCAGCATAGCCGTGGCGGATGGCACGCAGGGCCTCGCCGATGGCGTTGGAACCTGAGGCACAGGCGGTGACTGCGGGCAGTGCGGCCCCCTGGCAGTTGAAGCGGATGGCGACCATGCCAGCAGCCATGTTGGCAATCATCATTGGAACGAAGAAGGGGGAGACGCGGGACGGACCACGGTCAAGCATCTTCTTCATCTCAGTTGAGAAGGTGTTGATGCCGCCAATGCCGGAACCGAAGTAGACGGCGACCCTGGTTGGGTCGAGCGTGCCGATGACACCACTCTGGTCGACTGCCTGCTGTGCTGCGGCGATGGCGTACTGTGCGAAGCGGTCAGAACGCAGGACATCGGACTTGTCCATCCACTTGCGTGGGTCGAAGTCCTTGACCTCGGCTGCCAGCTTGGCCTTGATATCTGTAGTGTCGAAGTAGGTGATGGGGGCGATGCCGCAGCGGCCTTCCATCATGCCCTCCCAGACGGAGGGGACATCGTTGCCGATGGGGCTGATCGCACCCATGCCGGTGACGACGACGTTCCTAAGCTTGTCTGTCATTTCGTATCTCCTAAATCACATCGCGATGCCGCCATCGACCTTCAAGACCTCGCCGGTGATGTAGTCGGCGCCAAGAAGGAAGACGACAGCCTCTGCGACCTCGTCGACATGGCCCATGCGGCCCATTGGGATTGACTGCATCAGCGGGTTGGCGCTGATGTCGAGGTCCTTGGTCATGTCTGTCTGGATGAAGCCAGGGGCGACTGCGTTGCAGGTGATGCCACGGCTGGCGAGCTCACGGGCGACGGACTTGGTCAGGCCGACGACACCTGCCTTGCTGGCTGCATAGTTGACCTGGCCTGCGTTGCCCATCAGGCCACTGACAGAACTGATGTTCACGATGCGGCCTTCCCTCTGGCGGATCATCAGGGCGCTGACAGCCTTGGTCATGTTGAAGGTGCCCTTCAAGTTGACTGCGATGACCTTGTCGAAGTCTTCTTCCTTCATGAAGGCCATGAGGTTGTCCCTTGTGATGCCGGCGTTGTTGACAAGGAGCTCGACACTGCCGAAGTCCTTGCGGACCTGGGCGACGACTTCCTTGACATTCTCGCTGTTGGAGACATCGCAGGTGTAGACGATGGCCTTGACGCCCTTGGCCTGGCATTCAGCGGCGGTGGCGGCGGCCTCGTCCTCGAAACCGATGTTGGCTATTGCGATGTTCGCACCCCTGTCTGCAAGGCGGAGTGCGACCTCGCGTCCGATGCCACGGGCACCGCCCGTGACTATGGCGTTCTTACCTTTGAGGTCCATCTTACTTAATCTCCCCGACCGTAGCCTCGAAAGAAGCCTTGTCTGCGATGCAGTAGGTCTTCACCGATGGGTCGGTCTTCTTGATGAGTCCGGAAAGCGTGGTGCCCGGACCGGATTCGACGAAGCACTCGACGCCTTCGCCGATCATTGCGCGGACGATCTTCTCCCAGCGCACAGGTGAAGAGACCTGCTTGGCGAGGAGTGTCTTGATATCGTCCCCATAGCGCTCCCCCGTGACATTTGAATAAAGGGGGATTCTTGGTGTGGCGAACCTGTATTCCTCCAGGACCTTGGCAAAGCCTTCGCCGGCCTTGGCCATGAAGGGGGAGTGGAAACCACCGGAGACTGCGAGGCGTACTGCACGGCCTCCCTTCTCCTTGACGGCCTCCTCGAAAGCAGGAAGCGCGTCCTTCAGCGCTGATACGACAATCTGCCCAGGGCTGTTGTAGTTGACAGGATAGACGCCCTCGAAATGAGAGCAGAGCTCCTCGACATCCTCCTCTTTCAGCTTGAGCACTGCGCTCATGCCTGTATCGAGTGAGGCGGAGGCCTCCTGCATCAACTGGCCACGGCGGCTGACAAGACGGTAGCCGTCTTCGAGTGAGAGGGCCCCTGAGAAAGCCAGGGCGCTGATCTCACCGAGTGAGAAACCAGCTGCCACGTCAGGCTCGATGCCTGCTGCCCTGAGGGCGGCTGCAGCGGCGTTCTCGACTGTGTAGAGTGCCCTTTGCGTGTTGTAGGTCTGGGTCAGCTCCTCTTTTGTGGAAGAGAAGCAGAGGTCCATGATGCCCTTATCGATGGCTTCGATGCGCTCGAAGACCTCGCGGGCGGCAGGGAAGTTCTCGTAAAGCTCCCTGCCCATGCCGGGCGCCTGTGCGCCCTGGCCTGAGAATACAATGGCTATTTTACCCATGCGGAAGCTCCCTTGAGGATGGGTTCGGCCTCTTCGATGACCTCGCGGACGATCTCAGCGGCGCTCTGCATCTTGTTGACGCGGCTTGCGACCTGACCTGCCAGGAAGCAACCATTCTCTGCATCGCCGTCTTTTACAGCCTTGCGGAGGGCTCCAGTCGCAAAGGCTTCGAGTTCATCATCCGGCATTCCACCGAATTCATGCTTTGCATATTCGCGTGCGAAGGGTGTCCTGAGGCTGCGCACAGGGTGGCCAAGCCTCTTGCCCGTGACCATTGTGCACAGGTCACCGGCCTTGAGGATCTTCTCACGGTAGGTGTCACTGATCGTGCATTCGTTGGCAGCGAGGAAGCGGGTGCCCATCTGGACGCCCTGGGCTCCCATGACGAAGGCGGCTGCGACACCGCGTCCGTCGACGATGCCACCAGCGGCGATGACGGGAAGGGTGGTCGCGTCGCAGATCTGTGGGACGAGGACGATTGTCGTCAACTCGCCGACATGTCCGCCACTCTCACCACCTTCGGCGATGAGCGCATCAGCTCCAAGCCTCGTCATGAGCTTCGCCATTGCGGTCGATGCGACGACAGGAATCACCTTGATACCAGCCTCCTTCCAGGCGGCCATGTACTTGGACGGGTTTCCAGCTCCTGTCGTGACGACAGCCACGCCTTCCTCGACGACGAGGGCGGCGATGTCGTCAGCGTAAGGACTCATCAGCATGATGTTGACCCCGAAGGGCTTGTCTGTGAGCTCCTTGGCTGTCCTGATCTCGCCCCTGACATAGTCAGCAGGGGCATTGCCTGCGGCGATGATGCCCAGGCCTCCGCCGTTGCTGACGGCGGCGGCCAGACGTCCATCGGCAATCCAGGCCATGCCTCCCTGGAAAACAGGGTAGGTGATGCCAAGCAGCTTGGTGATGGCGCTCTCGATCATTTGTCGCAGCCTTACTTCGAGAGGATGAACTTCACAAGGTCGCCAACGGTCTCGATCTTCTGGTCGAGCTCGATGCTTGTGCCAAGCTTGTCCTCGAGGTTCATCAGGAGGTCGACAGTGTCGAGTGAGTCGATGCCGAGATCCTTGAATGTGCTCTCCATTGTGATGTCGCTGACATTGCAGTCAGTGCGGTCGGCGATGAGTTCTGCGATTGCGTCGAAGATTTCCTTTTCAGTCATTTCAGTCAATGCTCCTTTCAAATTGGTCGACATTTTAACACTTCGAGTAAAAGTGTCAATAAAATTCAACCAAGAAAGCAACACGCCTGTCAAGTGGCCTCGCGTGTACAGGTGCACACATGATAGGAAATAACCATATGCATCAACTTACTGGTAGGTCAGAATCCACCACGGTCACCACAACTCTCAAGTCTGTCATAGGGTGTGATCCCCGTTGTGATATCCATGGCAAGGAAGGAGACATATCCATGACAATCAAGCGTATTCAATCTTCCAATGCAGGGGCTGTGGCGGAGTTGATGTCCATCCTGAAGCCGGAGTGGTTGGATTTCGAAGGTGCCAATCAGCAACTGCAGGATGTACAGCTGTTGGCGACATTGGTGGGTTGATGCTTTGAAAGTGACGGAGGTTCCAAAGGCTGGCTTTTTTTGCGATGAGTTCCCTGGCTATTCCACCATGACTTTGGCTTCGATGATGGTGTACCATGGTCATGGAAGAGTCCCTGGAGCCGCTCCTGCGGCAGGCGGAGGCGTATGCCATGGAGAAGGGGTATCGTGATCTCAGATACGTGATCGGGTCCACTGGTATGTCCTGTCATGGACATCCAATCACTGATTTCGCAGATGAGCTACGGACGTTCCGCTCCAATGGTTGGGCCCATTTCGGTTTCTTCCAGAGCCAAGGTTTTGTACCTACTGGTTTCATCCCCAATTGTTACAGGATGGACCACCATGGCATCATCATGATCAAACAACTGCTGTGAGGCCGGCGTGACGGTAGATGGCATGGCCCTGGGCTTGTGTCAGCCGACTTCGCCAGCTACTGCCTTTATTGACATCAAGGCGCAAAGAGTGTTGAATAGGCGCGTATGGGGCTGTAGCTCATCTGGTAGAGCGTCAGGTTCGCAATCTGAAAGTGGTGGGTTCGAGTCCCATCAGCTCCATCTTGCAACTCCTTGCCAATGCAGGGAGTTGTTTTTGTATTTACAGCCCTTGGATACGAAGAGACCCCGCCTTGACGGGGTCTCATGGTCTCAGAGCGAGAGTGCTTCACGCAGGCATTCCTCCTGGCTGTTGAGGGCCTTTGCGAAGTCCTTGACCTTGCTGTAGCCGCCGTTGCTGCCCATCCTCCGTGCCTTGACGTTGTCACCTTCTACGAGTGAGAGGATGTGCAGGACACGCTTCTTGACCTGCGGGTCGAGGATGGGGGTGGCGATTTCGACACGTTTCTGGAGGTTGCGTGTCATCAGGTCTGCCGATGATATGTAGACACGCTCCTCCCCTTCCTTGCCGAAGCAGTAGATCCTGGAGTGTTCGAGGAAGCGTCCGACTATGCTGGTCACTGTTATGTTCTCAGTGAGCCCTGGCACGCCAGGGACGAGGCAGCAGATGCCCCTCACTACAAGTGATACCGACACTCCTGCCTGGGAGGCCTCGATCAGCTTGTCCATCGACTCCTTGTCTGTCAGGGAGTTGAACTTTGCCCGGATCACGCCTTCCTTGCCCTTGGCTATCTCAGCATCAATCTCCTTCATCAGGCCCGGCTCGAGCGAGTAGGGGGCGACGAGGAGGCGCTTGTATGAACACTCGACGTTCAGCGTCGCGAGGTTGCGGAAGAAGGCGGCACCGTCTTCCCCAATCTCCTGGTCGGCCGTGATGAGATTGAGGTCAGTGTACTGCTTGGCGGTCGATTCGTTGTAGTTGCCTGTCCCGAGGTGGGTGATGTAGTGGATGCCGTCCTCGTCCTCGAGTGTTATCGAGATGATCTTCGAGTGTACCTTGTAGTCTTCGACACCGTAGAAGACAGTGCAACCAGCATCACGGAGCATGTCGGCGTTGTAGAGGTTGTTCTCCTCATCAAAGCGTGCTGCGAGCTCCATGACTGCGACGACCTCCTTGCCGTTCTCCGCCGCCTTGCGCAGGGCTTCGACGATGCGGCTCCTGGATGCCAGGCGGTAGATCGTGATCTTGATGGATGTGACACGTTGGTCTCCTGCCGCCTGTTCGAGCAGCCTGAGCAGTACATCCATGCTTTGATAGGGGTAGGCGAGGAAGATGTCGCGGTGCTTCACTTCTGCGATCAGGTCGTTCGTGGAAGCCAGGGCCCGTGGTGTCACGGGCTTGTAGGCAGGGAAGCGCATGGCCGACACGGTCTCGTAATCGAACTCATCGCCCAGGCGGAACATGAACTTGTAGTCGAAACAACCTTGCACCTGGAAGACATGTGACCTCTTCACTCCGACCGTCTTCAGCAGGAAGCTCTTGAGGGCCTCGCTGAGGGCTGTGGTCTCAAGCCGGATCACATCACCCTTCGTACGGCCTTCGACACGTGTCTGAATCAGGCGGGAGAAGTCGAAGCCGAATTCATCATCCTCCGCGTCCTCGATCGAGGCATCGAAGTCGGCGTTGCGCGTGACGCGGATCAGTGCCTTCTCCTTGAGCGTGAAGCCTGGGAAGACCTTGTCGGCGTATGCAGACAAGAGCTCTTCCGAGAGGACGAGGTGCTTCTTCTTACCACCTGGTATGTGGATCAGGCGCGGTGTGGTCAGGTGCATTGATGCCACGCCGAAGAGCTGCCGCCCCTTGCGTTCGAGGGAGACGACGAGGTAGGTGCGCAGGTTCTCAAAGCGGTAGAGAGGGTGCTTCGTATCCAGGACCATGGGGTTGACCCGTGGCAGGATCTCCTTCTCGAAGGCTTCCATGGCGGCAGGCTTCTGCCGCTCTGAGAGGTCCTTCGCCCTCATGATGTCCACGCCCTTGTCGTAGAGTTCAGTCCTCAGGAAGCGCCAGGTCTCGTTGGAGAGCTTGTAGAGGGATGGAAGGAGTGAGAGCACCAGGTCTGTCTGCTCCTTGGCGGTGAGACCCGTCTTGTTCTCCCTTTCCCCTGGGTCCTTCTCCATCTGGTTCTGCATCGTGCCGAGGCGGACCTGGATGAACTCATCGAGGTTGGAGGTGAAGATTGATAGGAACTTGCACCTCTCAAGCAGTGGGTTCGTCAGGTCCATTGCCTGGTCGAGGACCCTCTTGTCGAAGGCAAGCCAGCTCAGCTCACGGTTCATGTAGGGGCCTTTTATGCCCTGTGGTGGGACGATGGCATTTTTAGGCATCTGTCTATCCTCTCAGGTCGAGGCCCTTGGCCTCCCTCCTTCCTGTGACAATCTGTTTCAGGGCGCCTTCCTTGACGCCCAGGTCTGAGATGATGATGTTGCTGACGCCGAAGCGCTTCAAGAGCTCCTTGGCGAGTATGGCGGTCGGGACCACCTGCGCCATCAGCTCAGGGACGCTGCGCAGGATCATGAGTGAGCGTCCTCCATCCTGTTTCACCAGGTACTTCACCAGCTTCTTCAGCTTCTTGTACTGGATTATCTTCTCTCCATGCTGGTGCGAGATCTTGAAATACTCGGCATAGAGCTGGTAGAGCGCCCAGCTGTACACACCAGCAAGGACAGCGTTCGAGAAGAATCCTTCCTCTGGTATGTTCGCCTCATCGAGCGCCCTCCTGACATCCTCCTTGATCGCCTTGGCCTCCTCCTTGGAGGGGATGACCTCGCTGACATGCTCCTTCCCAAGCCCGAGGGGGCCGACAGGAATCGAGCAGAGGTAGTTTGAGAAGCTGTAGAGCTTGAGCGAGAGCGAGCCGAAGTCCGCCAGCACACAACGTGGGAGTATGTTGTAGCGCTCGTTGGCTTCAAGCCTTGCATCGCCTTCATCAGCCGCATCAAGGCGTATGATGTCGAGGCCGAGCTTCCCTCCGACGGAGTCGATCAGCTCATCCCATTGGGCCACGGACGAGATCGTCGATGAGGCGATCGCGTACACAAGGTCGACATCGTTGCTCCGGCAGTAGTCGATCATGGCTTCTGCCGACTCCATGACCTCGAGTTTCTCAACATCGTTCAAGACGCGGCCCTCGTAGACCGAGGTCGAGAAGGAGAGGGGTGTGCGCTCTGTGCACAGCGACTCCATCTTACGCCCCTCGATCCTGGCGATCAGGAGCGAGATTGATGAGGCTGAGAAGTCGATGATGGCGTATTTCCTCATTTTATCCCCTTGAACTTGCGGCCATCGCCAAAGGATATGCCTATCGAACGGGCAACATTGACCATCTGGTGGTCCTCCTGGACGTACTTGGTCTTGCCTGCGACATCGGAGAGCCAGTTGTAGGTGACTGCGTTGTTCTGGATGGCGACGGTCGTTCCGAAGTTGCCTTCCTGTACGAGCTTGCCGGCAAACGATCCGATCTCAGTGGAGATCAGGCGGTCATAAGGAGAAGGGCTGCCACCACGCTGCAGGTGTCCAATCACGACAGTGCGTGTCTCGACACCGACATTGTCCTGGATGTAGCGGGCGAGTGATGAGGTCGCTGTGACATCACCACCGCGCTTCTCGATCCTCTCGGCTTTCTTCATCCCCGCCTCTTCCTTGCTCATCGCTCCTTCTGCGATTGCGATGATGGTGAAGTCCTTGCCACTCTTGTAACGCTTGGCGACGGTCTTGCACACTTCATCTGGGTCGTAGGGGAGTTCTGGGATCAGGATGATGTCGGCGCCACCTGCGATGCCGGAATAGAGCGTCAACCAACCGACCTTGTTGCCCATGATCTCGACAAGCATCGTTCGTCCATGGCTGGCTGCCGTCGTATGGATCCTGTCTATGCACTCAGTGTCGATGTCGACCGCGCTATGGAAGCCGAAAGTGATGTCTGTGCCCCAGATATCGTTGTCAATCGTCTTGGGCAGTCCGATCACATTGCAACCAGCTTCTGAGAGCAGCCCTGCCGTCTTGTGCGTCCCCGCACCACCGAGGGTCACCAGGAGGTCGAGCTTCATCTTCTTGTAGTTCTTGACCATCTGTTCAAGCCTGGTCTGCCCGTTCTGTTCCTCCTTGGTCATTTCCTTGAAGGGCTGGCGCGAGGTGCCGAGTATGGTGCCTCCCAGTGTCAGGATGCCGGAGAAGTCGGATTCCTTCATGACCTTCGACTCCCCACTGATCAGTCCACGGTAACCGTCGGAGATGCCGAGGATCTCCGCATCCGGAATCTGGTTGTAGATGTACTTGGCGAAGCCCCTGATGACTGCGTTCAGACCCGGGCAGTCGCCGCCTGCTGTCAAAATTCCAATTCTCATGCCTTGTCTCTCCTTTTTTCCTAACAGTCTAGCAGGCTTTTATCAATCAGGGGAGATTGATATGGATGTGAAATCTATGTGAGGAGTGACTCAGGAAGGGTGCTTTGCTAAGATTCATGCCATGGATACACGCTTGCCATTGATGCTTTTCGCCCTGGCCCATGGCCTGGGTTTCCATATCCTCTCATCTTCGAAACCTGAGAGGAAGGCCTGGCGCCTTGCCGTTGAAATCCTGCTCTACATGCTCGCCGTGGCAGTGGTCTTCTCACCCATCCTGGACCAGGTCACAATCATCTACGCAGGGCTCCTGTGCGCCGCCCACCTGGTCCTGGCCGTGACGCTGTACATCGTCATGCGCCTGGTCAAGTCCGACAAGGGCAGGGCCATCGCCTTCTACACTGAGGAAGCGCTGATGTTCATCATCATGTCAGCACTCGCCTTCCTCTACACAGTGCGCTGGGAGTACTTCGAGCCTTGGCGCGAGGTCCGTTTCTTCCTTGACGCCTATGGGCTGGAGTGGCAGCAGGTCACTGCCTTCCTCTTCATGGTGGTGTATATCACACGCCCATCGAACCGCTTCATACGCATCCTCCTTCCCGCACTCGACACTGAGGAGGAGGGCAGGCCCCGGATCCCTGGCTGGATTGTTGGTGCTGTTGAAAGGCTTTTCTACTGCATCCTGGCATTCCAGGGCTCCTGGATCGCCTTCGCCATCCTCTTTTTGGCGAAGTGCGCCCTCTTCTGCCCACTGATCCGGAAGGACGGGGCCTATGGCATGAGGCTCTATGTGGGCTCGATGCTCAGCGCCCTTTGCACCATACCAGTGGTCATCCTTGCCAGGCCCTACATCTTGTGAAGACAACAAAGGACCCCATCCGTTGTGGGTGGGGCCCATGAAGAGACTCTGCTTCAAGTCCTACTTGACGGTCAGTGAGAAGGTGCTCGTGAAGCTGTTCCCATCTCCATCCGTCATTGTGACCGTGATGGGGAGCTGGGTGCCTGAGGCGCAGTCAGAGGCGACGACGATCTTCGTCCCACGTAGTATGTAATCCTCTCCAGCCCTCATCGTCCTGAGACGGGCTGATGTGTTCATGAGCGTGACCTGGTCGCTGTCACTTGAGACCTTGATGGTCACATCATGCAAGTCCTCAGTGCCGCTGTTTGACAATGTGAAGGTCAGTGGTACCTGTGTCGAGACTGGAATTGATGCGATGTCATAGTAGCCGCAGTTCAGCTCGCTGGCCTCTGCCTTGATGTAGAGGGCCTGGAAGGCGGCTCCCATGCCACGGACAGTGTATTCCGTATCCTCTGGAGAGAGGTACTGGCCACTTGTCGGGTCGTACCAACCTTCGAAGATGGCACCTTCCAGCGTGGCGGGGCTTGGAACCTCGATCACATCACCATCGGCGACATCGCTGAAGGTCTTGCTGTCGTTCGTGTAGCTGTCAGTGAAGCTGACCTGGGATGAGTAGATCGCGTAGAGCGTCTGGTCGGTGTAGGACATGGTGATCGTCTCACCAGGGGCGTAGAGCACTTCATCAGGCGTGATGCCCCAGCCTGTCAGCACGCCTGCGACCGAGGCGTTGCCACCAAGCTGCTCGTTGGTCGGGAGCGTGACATCGCTGCCAGGGGCGACGGAGACGCTGCGGGTGTAGGAGCGTGAATATCCTTCACCTGAGACAGAGGTCGTCAGTGTCAGCACAGGGTGGTAGTAGGCGCTGTTCTCATAGAGCCACTGCGCCCATTCGGATGCTTGGTCGCTGCCGCTGTTGACAATCGCGGTGAGCAGTGCGTCCGTATCTGCTTTCGAGAGCCTGTAGCTTGACAGCTCCCTCATGTCCGCACGTGTGTTCGCATAGAGCTGGCGGTCGTTCTTCTGTATGGCCTTGTCCAGGTCGTCCTGGAGGTCCTCCATCTCCTTGGCGACCTTCTCCTGCATGTTGCCATAGGCATCAACCGCCTCCTGTACAGAGCCGGCTGTGACAGCCGCCTGGAAATCTTCATAAAGGTCCTGTGCCGAGGCGGCGAAGAGGGCTGGGACCGTGATCAGAAGGATCAATAGTACTGATAAGGCTTTCCTTTTCATTGTGATGATCTCCTTTCGACGCAATTGATAACCCTTCAGATGGCGGAATTCAAATGTATTTTCGGTGAAGCGGCCCACTTCACCACAAATACACAAAGCTGACAAATTGTCATTGCACGGGCTTCAAGGAAGCTTCATGTCCAACAGGTGGGCGGGGCTGTCTTTGTTGCCTTTTTCACCTGATTGCTACAGAATCCAAGGCGTGAACAAGTCAATCATTACCGTAGTCGGGAAGGACCAGGTCGGCATCATCGCCAAGGTCTGCACCTTCCTCGCAGAGAACAATGTCAACATACTCGACATCAGCCAGACGATCGTCGATGGGTTCTTCAACATGATGATGATCGCCGACACAGACAAGGCCTCTGTCGAGTTCCTCACCCTCTCCGAGGGGCTTGAGGCCCTTGGCGCCTCGATGGGTTGCATCATCAAACTCCAGCGTGAGGACATCTTCAACCAGATGCAGAGGATTTGAGCATGATCAACATCAACGAGGTCATTGAGACCAACACGATGATCGAGAAGGAGAACCTGGATGTCCGCACCGTAACGATGGGCATCAACCTCCTGGACTGTGCGAGTGACAACATCGAACGTCTGAACGAGAGGATCTTCGACAAGATCACCACCCTCGCACACGACCTGGTCAGGACGGCATCCTGCATAGAGCGTGAGTTCGCCATCCCAATTGTCAACAAGCGCATCAGTGTCACCCCGATCTCCCTCGTGGGCGCATCCGCCTGCCACAGCATCGATGACTATGTCTCAATCGCCAAGACCCTCGACAGGGCCGCAGCGAAGGTAGGTGTCAATTTCCTAGGCGGCTTCTCCGCCCTTCCTTCAAAGGGGATGACGCGTTCAGAGGAGCTGCTGATCCGTTCCATCCCACGCGCCCTTGCCGAGACGAAGGCGGTCTGCTCTTCTGTCAACCTCGCTTCGACCAAGACAGGCATCAACATGGATGCCGTCCTACTGATGGGGCGCATGATCAAGGAGACTGCCGCGCTCACGGCCGACCAGGACTCGATCGGCTGTGCTAAGCTCGTCGTCTTCTGCAACGCCCCAGATGACAATCCATTCATGGCAGGCGCCTTCCATGGGGTCAGTGAGAGCGATGCTGTGATCAATGTTGGTGTCTCTGGCCCTGGTGTCATCAAGACAGCCCTTGAGTCTGTCAAGGGCGCTGACTTCGGAACGCTGTGCGAGAAGATCAAGAAAACAGCCTTCAAGATCACGCGCCTGGGTCAGCTTGTCGCCCAGGAGGCTTCAAGGAGGCTCGACATCCCCTTTGGCATCGTCGACCTCTCCCTGGCGCCGACCCCTGCCGTTGGTGATTCGATTGCCGAGATCCTCGAGGTCATGGGACTGGAGAAGGCGGGAGCCCCTGGGACTACGGCAGCGATCGCACTCTTGAATGACCAGGTGAAGAAGGGTGGCATCATGGCTTCCAGCTATGTTGGAGGCCTCTCGGGTGCTTTCATCCCTGTGAGCGAGGACCATGGCATGATCGAGGCTGCCAGTTGTGGCGCCCTGACAATAGAGAAGCTAGAGGCCATGACCTGTGTCTGCTCTGTCGGCCTTGACATGATCGCCATCCCCGGAGACACACCTGCGACGACGATCAGTGGTGTCATCGCGGATGAGATGGCGATCGGCATGGTCAACCAGAAGACGACAGCTGTGCGCATCATCCCTGTTGCTGGCAAGGATGTCGGTGGGCAGGCTGAGTTCGGAGGACTCCTGGGAACAGCCCCTGTCATGGCGGTCAACCGCTTCAGTTGCGCAGACTTCGTCTCACGTGGAGGACGTATCCCGGCTCCTGTCCACAGTTTCAAGAACTGATGAGGATCTTCACAGGCGGCCTGCATCACGAGTCAGACTCCTTCAATCCACGCCTGACGGGCTGGTCTGATATCTCCATCCGGCGTGGTGTGGAGTTGCAGGAGAGACGTGGCGGGGAGGATGCCATCAATGGCATGGCCACGACCCTTGAGGCAAGTGGCCATGATGTCATCCTGGGCTTGCATGCCAGGGCCATCCCTGGAGGGGAGTGGGAGCCTGGGGTCTTCGACAGTCTTTGTGATGAACTCATCTCCATGCTTCAGGAAGCCTTGCCTGTCGATGGTATCTGCCTCGCCCTGCATGGCTCGTTGAGGGTGCATGGACGCGGCAGGGGCGAGGACATCCTCCTGACCCGGATCCGGGCGCTCTGCCCCGGGATTCCTGTTGTGGCCTGCCTGGATCCACACTCATCCTGGTCTGATTGCCTTGAGCTATGTGATGCAGTCGTTGCTTACAAGGAATCCCCTCATGTGGATGCCTGGCAGACAGGGACAGAGGCCGCCTCCTTGCTACTTGAGCTGCTCTCTGGCACCAAGCTTCATATGGCTGTGTGCCCGATACCCATGCTGGTCGCAGGAGAGAAGAGCGGTACAGGTACGGAGCCTATGAGGTCTCTTTCCCAGCTCTCCCGTGACCTGGAAGGGGGCCCTGTCGCATCAACCTCATACCTGCTAGGTTATCCATGGAGCAGTGAACCAGGTGGCTGTGCCGCCATAGCAGTCTCAAGGCAGGGCATGGAAAATGCGATGAGAGTTTCGCAGAGGCTTGCCTCCTCCTTCTGGACACGGCGTCATGACTTCTCCTTCTGCAGCGAGGCCTATGATGAGGCCACGTCGATCCAGAAGGCCCTGGGATACATCAACGACGGCCAGTGGCCTGTCGTGCTCTCTGACAGTGGTGACAACCCGACAGCGGGATCGAGTCAGGACGTGCCTGTCCTCCTGCGGCAGATGCTTCTCAATGGGAGCTGTGGTGGGGCTGTCTACCAGGCTTTCAACGACCCCGCCTCCTGCACTGCGGCATTCGAGGCAGGTGAGGGGGCCACTGTGCGCTTGTCCCTGGGGGCTTGCTATGACAAGCGCTTCGAGCCCCTGGATACCATAGGCCATGTCATTTCCCTGGTGCGTGGCTTCGAGACAGAGGGCTGGAGGACAGACCTCGCCCGGGTGGACATCGAGGGGATTGATGTGATCATCACTTCATCAAGGTGTGGCTGTTATGACCCTGATATGATGAGGGCGGTGGGTATTGAGCCATCTGGGCGTAAGCTGGTCGTGGTCAAGCTTGGCTACCTCGAACCCGCCCTTGCCCAGGTCGCCAGGCGTTCGATACTCGTCCTGACCCCTGGTGCCACGGATGAGGTCCTTGAACGTATTCCTTATCCAGAAGAGCCAAAACTGTTCCCACTCACAGCCTCTTTGGTCTAAAACATTCCTGAAAGGGGAGTGCGTGATGGAATTCTCTGACTTTGGTTTGAAGCTTTCTGCCCATTCTGGAATAGGGCAGCTCATGGATGATATCGGGCGTCCTATGCCCGAAGGTGTGCGTGTACGCCCTCTTGGAGGAGGGAATCCGGCCCGTGTCAGTGCTGTTGAAGCGGCATATAGGAGGGAGATGGAGGCGCTCCTCGCCAAGGACGGCGCCTTCGAGGACTTCCTCGCCCATTACGACTCACCACAGGGCCGGGTCTCATTCATGGAGTCGGTGGCCCAGTCTTTCCGTGAGCGCCATGGCTGGGACATCACGGTTGACAACATCGCTGTGACGAATGGAAGCCAGAGCGCCATGTTCTATCTTTTCAACCTCTTCTGTGGCCATAGCGGCACTGTGATGAGGAAGGTGCTCTTCCCCCTGATGCCTGAGTACATAGGCTATGCGGACCAGTCGATCGAACAAGGCAGTTTCATCTCAGTCCCCGCCTCCTGTGAGCAGCTGGGGCCGCATGAGTTCAAGTATCGTCTCGACAGGGCGGCTGTAGAAGCTTGCTTGGAAGCTCATCCTGAGATTGGTGCCATGGCCGTGTCCAGGCCGACGAATCCCAGTGGCAACGTCCTGACTGATGAGGAGGTCTCCTTCCTCTCATCCCTTGCACACAAGTACGGCATACCACTGATCATAGACAACGCCTACGGCCTTCCTTTCCCTGACATCATCTTCACATCGGACGCCCATGTGACTTGGAATGAGGACATCGTGCTCTCAATGAGCCTGTCCAAGATCGGACTGCCCTCGATCCGCACGGGCATCGTCATCGCCCGTCCTGAAATCGCCAGGGCCCTTGGCAACATGAATGCGGTCGCCGCCCTTGCGACCTCTTCATTCGGACCCGTGCTTGTCGATGGCATGATCCGCTCCGGGGAGCTCGAGGAGCTGGCTGAGAAGGAGGTCCGCCCCTTCTACCAGGCGAAGGCGGAAGAGGCCAAGTCCGCGATTGAACGCCACTTCGCAGGTACAGACTACCAGCTTCATGTGATCCAGGGATCGATCTTCTGCTGGCTCTACCTGCCCTCATTGAAGATACCAACCCTCCAGTTCTACCAGGTCCTGATGGAGGAGGGGGTTGTGACCGTACCAGGGGAGTATTTCTTCTTCGGAAGTGATGAATGCAAGGACCATCCCCACTACGACAAGTGCCTGAGGCTCAACTACAGTGGGGATGGGGCGCTTGTAGAGGAAGGTATCGCAGTGATAGCCCGCCTCTACAGGCAGTGGTCCTGATCAGACCAGGCCGAGGCCAAGGTTGGCCGGTGTCCTGACAAGGCCCTGGGGTATCGCATGGCGGAGTGCCAGGCTGAGCATGGTCTTGCAGGTGCGGATGATGTAGGTCGCGTCATCCTCGATGCTGTTCCAGGATGCCAGGTATTCCTCATGGGCCTCCGCAAGGTAGCTGTTCATGGAGTAGGCGGAGACAAGTCCTACGTCACTGTCTTCAGCTGCCAGCTTGCCACCAAGTACGGCGTGCAGCTCGTTCTCGTAATCGAGGTGTGCCTGGATATCGACATCCATGAAGCTGTTGTGGACGGCGGTGAAGCTGTCTGCGACATAGTGCAGCAGTGTGCCGAGGGTGAAGTAGTCCCAGGCGTCGAACAACCCACGCTGGCTGATGTTGAAGACCGTCTTCCTGATGTGCTTTGATGCGTTTTCGGCGTTGTGCCCATGGAAGCGGCGTCCTGACCTGATACCCCTGAGGTAGGTGAAGGGGTTGAGGTCAGGTTCGATTGAACCGATCATGAAGGCGCTTGAGAAGAGTGTCAGCTCCTTGCTGTCCGCTGTGGCGATCAGGTGGCGCGAAAGCGCAAGATGGTCGATCTTCTTCATTGGCGGTGCTGTTCCTCCTTGATGGCTCCAGCCTATGGGGTGATTATGAAATCGGAATAAACCAGAAGTGAATTTTCCGAATATTCATCCATCGCTTCAAGACTTCCATGGTCATGAAATGGAGGAAAAACACACAAGAGCATGAAAACTAAAGGGGCCTGCCCCGCAAGACAGGCCCCTGACCGGGTAAGAATGTGGGTTCAGTCGATTACGACGGCTGAGCCATTATAAAGGGCTTCACCATTTTCACCACGGCTCCAGCTCTGGAACCAGCTCCACAGCAGGTCTGATTCCTCAGCCATGTAGGTGTGTGGTGATTGGGAGACCTGGGTGTAGCGGACCACAGGGACATCTCCATCTGTATAGGAGGTTGTCGTGTACTTGCCTGAAGGAAGGGCTCCATAGTAGTCACCCTTTGTCTCAGGTGTTGCCGCACCCTTGTCCGTGAGTTTGTTCATGTCCTCAGCCCAGAATTCGAAAGCCTCGGTGTCTCCACCCTTTGACCCATCGATGGCGTTGCCATTGATATCGTACTGGCCTTTGAAGAACCACATCGGCACAAGTGTCTTGTTGGAGACGGGGTCAACCGCATCTGGGTTGCGCGAACTGATCTTGTCCCCTGCAAGTGCAGAACCAACAGGGCCATAGGCTGCGAAGAAGCCCCTGTCCTCGGAACTTGCGAACATCTGTGTCATCATCGAGCCAAGTGAGTGGCCAGTGAGGTACATCTTGCTGCGGTTGATGTTGTATTCCTCATCAATCCTGTCGACAACGGTCTTGATGTAGTCGATGTCGGTCTGGGCACCACCTTCAAGGGAGAACCAGGATGGGATTGGGTTTGTAGAACCTGCGGGATAACCCTGGACGAAGACCACGATGAAACCATTCTTGTCAGCGATGTCAGTCCACCTGGACTCCTCTGGCAGGTCGGTCACGGATGCGGATGATCCATGGAGTGCGACCACGAGCGGGGTAGGCTCTGAGGAAACATAGGAGTCTGGTACGTAGACAAGCCAGCGCCTTGTGTAACCGCCGATCTCCTCCTCCCAGACAGGGTGGAAGTTCTTGCCTGTGTAGGCGCCGAAGACGCCACGGATTGTTCCACCAGGATAGCCAAGGAACCTGTTGTTCTGCTTCGCTGAGTCGTAAATCGTGCTGGCTGAGCTGTCAGCGAGGACCTTGACGACCTCAAGTGACTTGTCACGTGAAGGATCAGGGTTGGTGCATGCGTTGTTGATTGTGGTGTAGAGGCTTTCGAATTTCGAGGTGACCTCTTCGTCACCATAGAGGAACATCGGCATAGCGACCTGGCGTGCTGTCATTCCTTCGTCATAGCCCTTTGATCCATCAATAGCATAGGGGAAGATTATTGAATCGAGGTTCGCTTTTATTGCGTCTTCATCGTACTGGGTGGGATTGATGAGTGTCGTGTTCGCCCACAGCTGCGGCCAGGCGGAGGCCCAGAGGGCTGCCATGTCAGCACCTTCCTCGTAACCAACGAGGCGGACACCTGACTTGTCGACTGAGATGAATGCGTTCGTGGTGGAGGACTTGTTGCGGACACCTGTGAAGATGACGAAGGCGGCATCAACGTCCTTGCGGCCATCAGGGGCGGCTGTGGTGTTCCATGTGCCACCATCCTGCGGTTCCACGAAGACGACTGCGAAGGGGTCTTCATCGCTGTCGGCGAGATCGATCCACTGCATGCCGACTTCAGACCTGGCGAAGTCGTAAGCTGTCGTGTTGTCTGGTGTGAGGACAATGTAGACGGATGATTTCACCTGGAAGTCAGCAGGGATGTAGGCTGACCATTTGACTGTGGTACCTGCAGCCAGGTTGAATCCTGCGTTGACACTATCGGATGAATAGGTCTGGTTGTCGAAGAGCCCATGGTGATAGGCGTCATATGGATGGGATCCGTCGAGTGTCCCCTTCACGGGCGTGAGGCGGTCTACCCCTCCCCCATCAGGTGCGCTGTTGCTGTTGTCACAGGCGGCAAGCATCAGCGCCATCAGGGCGATGAGGAGCAGGAAAACTGTTTTCCTTGTTTTCATTCGAAACTCCTTTTTCATGTATGTCTAACGCCTACACCAGCTTCACTTACATGCCAAATAAAATCCATGAAATCTGTACAAAAAAGAGTTTTTTGTTCACAGATAACAAGATGAACAAATGTACACAGATTGATTGGCGTTTTGGATGTATAATAACGCGCCCACGCGTGATGGATAAGGAAGCAGGCTTCAGGAATATGATTTCCTCAGGCAAATGGTTCCTGGGTTTGAAAGGTTTGCCTCCTGTCCTAAAATGGCTATTGGTGGAGTATCATCTAACCGGGGAGGCGGTCATGGAATACAGGGTGAACATAAGGACAGGTGACAAGATAAGTGTCATCGGAATTGGCACAAGTTATATATGTGAGAGCTCGGAGGAAGAGGCGCTCGAAGCACTCGGGTACGCATATGAAAACGGGATCAACTATGCAGACCTTGCCACTGCCAGGAACAATGCTTTCGCTTATTTCGGGAAGGCTTATGAGGGCGTCAGGAAGGACATGTTCTACCAGGTGCACTTTGGCGCCAACTATGGGAAGGGTGGTGAGTATGGCTGGACGTTAGACCTTGATACAGTGAAGAGGGAGGTAGGGCACATGCTCGCTGCCCTCAGGACCGATTACATCGACTATGGCTTCATACACTGCCTCGATGAGCTCAGTGACTGGGAGGCTTACCAGGAGAACGGCATACTCGACTACCTCCTTTACTTGAAGGAGGAGGGGGTCGTAAGACACATCGGCCTTTCCTCCCACACCCCTTCGACCGCGTCCAGGATCCTGGACACAGGTCTTGTCGACCAACTGATGTTCTCAATAAACCCATCCTATGACTACCAAGAGGGTGAGTACGCGAAAGGAAGCGGGAGTGAGAGGATGGCTCTCTACATGAAGGCGGAGAAGATGGGTGTCGGTATTTCCGTCATGAAGCCCTTCTCTGGAGGACAGCTTCTTGATGAGAAGGCATCGCCCTTCAAGAAGGCGTTCACAACCCACCAGCTGATCAAATACGCGCTTGACAGGCCTTCTGTCCTCACAGTCCTTCCTGGGATGAGGAACAAGAAGGAAGTCGAAGAGGCCCTCAGGTATTTCGACATCCCTGATGAGGAGAAGGATTATTCGGAAATCTCATCGCTCACTCCAGCGGAGATGGTCGGACGCTGTGTGTATTGCAATCACTGCCATCCCTGTCCTGTGGGAATCAACATCGCCCTTGTGAACAAGTACTATGACCTCGCAAGGGAAGGGGATGATATGGCCAGGGAGCACTACATGAAGCTTGATGTGAAGGCAGATGCCTGCATCTCATGTGGTCACTGCACCAGGAGATGTCCTTTCAAGGTCGATGGAGGGAGGCGGATGGAGGAGATAGCTGCCTATTTCTCCATCTGAGAGCAGTGGAAGCAGGTGGATTGGGTCGCCTGGTTTCTCAGATAGTGGTAGTGGGCATTTGTCATGCCAGACATGCCATTTGCATCCTATCAAAACAGCTTCCTTTTTGGCAGGATGGGGACGGATGGACAAAAACATGCTTGAAACAGCTCCTGTGTGATGTGAGAATCGAAACATGCCGGCATCAAATGGAAAAGCGCACCGCCTCTTAAGCAACATGCTTTCATACTTCAGTGGTTTCTTCGTCGTCTCCCTTTTCCTCATGGTCGCACTCGTTGTCAGTTATGACAATGTCCGGGACAGTGTGAGCCGGGAGCTTTCGATGAGCCTGGAATCCGGCATATCGAGGCTCGAAGACATCGGAGGCAGGATGCGCATGCTTGATGGCATGATCGTCCAGGACTCGGTCTTCTCCGCTTTGCGCTACCAGGAGGACGAAGAGGACGATGTGTCCGGGTTGAGGATGCTCAATGAGCTTTACCGCAGCCTTGGCATCATCGCAGATGATGTCGATTACATCTTCACCATCTTCAGGAACAACGATGTGTTCGTCTCATCAGGTCTTGTCAGCATGGACTTCCCTTCTTACTATGGACGTTTCATGACGGCCGTCGATGATGAGAGGCTCATCCCTGATTCTGAGTCTGTGAAGGATTTCCTCTCCTCCGCGGTCAGCCAGGGGCGGCGCTATCTCACACTTGACAGCCTGACCATCGATGATGGCTCTTTCCTCAAGACCTTCCATGACCCTCTTGTCATCCTGAGCGCGGATGCCTTGTTCAATATTCAGCCCTTATATGTGACGGCCTATGTCATTGACAGCCAGAGGCTGGAGGAGCTGCTGACCCCAGAGCAGGCCATGGGCTCTTCATCCATCCGGGTCAGTCTTCTTGATGGGGGGACTGTCCTTCTTGATACCGCAGATGGGGATGAGGGGTCAGCCTTCACCTTCTCACAGCAAAGCCAGGCACTGGGCCTTTCTGTCACGTTGACTGTGGATGAGGACCTTGTCCTCTCTCAGATGTGGCAGCTCATCTGGATGCTCGCCACTGTCATCGTAGGTGGCCTGCTCTCAGGCCTGGTCATCGCCCTCTATTACGCACTGCGCCACTACAGGGGCTTCACCCGGATACGCCAGGTCCTGGAAGGCGGTGATGTCAAGCCAGTCCGTGGCAGGGACTTCGCAGATGTCCATGAGCGCATACTACGCCTGAGGAGGGAGGGGGAGAGCTATAAGGAGCGCGTTGGCGAGGTTGAGAAGCGTAACCGCGCGATTGAGTTCGAGAACGTGCTCACCCGTGGTGCAAGGACGGATGAGGAGCGTGGCATCCTTGATGCGTTACGCCCTTATGTCGCAAATGGAGGGGCGGTTGTCGTCCTCCTGCGCTTCATCGACTACGGCGATGCGCCGCTGGATATCCTTTTCGACATGCTTTCCACTTCAGCGTGGAATGACTACCTGACAGTGCACTCCGGTTCGAGGGACGAGATATTCCTGATCGCCCTTGGAAAGAATGGCCCTGAGGGTCTTGAGGACTTCTTCAAGGATTACACCACCAGGGTGCCTGACAGCCTTGTCCATATAGGGATCTCTCCTCCATCGGGCTCTGTCGACCAGCTTGGGATGCTCTATGACAAGGCCCTGAGGGCGGTGTCATCGCTCTTCGCGGATGACGGAAGGAGCCTTGTCCTCTCATATGACGACAAGATGCGCACCAGCCTCCTTGAAGTCTTCAACACAGAGTCCATGGGACGTCTCAGGAACCTCTTGCTGCGTGGCCGTGCTGATGATGCCTCGGTCTTCATCGATTCACTTTTCGATGCCTTCGCCTCGTTCCCGCTCGAGGCTGAGGAACGCAAGGCCCAGGTCTATCACATGCTTTCGAATGTCATACAGGATGCCTGGACAGCCATGGGCGGCCCTGAAGGTGAGGTCGTGCCTTACAGGCGTGAGATGACGCGTGATGAGATGAAGGACATCATGAAGGCTGCCGTGCACCAGCTGTGTGATTACACACAAGGCAGGTTGAGGAGCCACAATGACGAACTGCTCGAAACCATACTCTCCATTGTTGAGCGCCGCTACAGCGAGCCTGGGCTTTCGGCTTATGCTGTCAGCCAGGAGGCTGGAGTCAGCGAGAAGTACCTGCAAAGTTTCTTCCGTGAGCATATGGGTGAAGGGTTTTCACAGTACCTGCTCAACTTCAGGCTTGAGAAGGCCAGGGCGCTCCTGGAGACGAGCGACCTGCCGAATGAGAAGATCGCCGAGCTGACTGGCTTCGGTGCCTTGAACACGTTCTACCGCAACTTCTCCAAATCCTATGGGGTGACTCCACGCGTCTACAAGGAAGGCCTGAAGCGTACATGAGCATTCTTTGTTCCAATCTGGAAGTCTCCAGGGCGGAATGGAAGTGGTGCTTCACCTGACATGGATGGGAACATGTAAGTGGCAAACGGAGGTTGTGCAATGGTTAAAGGACCACTTACAAGTGATGAGGTCTTCTTCACAGAGGCGCTCGACCAAGAGGCGGTTGGATTGAAGGATGCGGCCTCGTCGTCAGACTGGGCTTCATGCCGCAGGATATTCGCATCCTATGTCAGGAGGACGCTTGACCGTGTGCGTTTCTCCTTGATTCCTTACGAGACACCCGAGAACATCTACAAACTCCCTGGTGAAAGCGATAGCGAGGCTTGCAAGCGCATCGAAGGACTGCGCATGGTCTCTGTCGGTGTGGTTGGTGACTTCAGTGCGCGTGGACGTGTCGACTGGACTGCCAATCCCACGGTCAACGGCTACAAGGAATGGACCTGGCAGCTGTCAAGACACAATGAGATCAAGATGATGGCGCACGAGTACAGGTTGACGCATGATGAGGCACTTGCAGGCACGGCTTGCGCCATCATGCGCTCTTGGATTGAGGACGCTGTCTGTCCACCTCTTGGCACGATAGGTTATGCGACAGATTGCTGGAGGACGATCGAATGTGGGATCCGGATGGGCGCGAACTGGCCTTACATCCTCTTCTCCTTCATCGACAGCCCTTCATTTGATGATGGCCTCTTGGTCGATTGGTTCAAGTCCATCTATGAGCATGCCTTGCGCCTGAGCCATGACAGGACGGGTTTCAACTGGCTTGTCATGGAGATGAACGGGCTGGCCCACATTGGCCTTCTCTTCCCCTTTTTCAAGAAGGCCGGCACCTGGTTTGATGACGCTGTGTCGACCCTGGATGGACAGCTTGATGAGCAGTTCTATCCGGATGGTTTCCAGTATGAGCTGACGACGAATTACCATGATGTGGTCGTCAACAACTATCAGCGTCTTTTCGAGACAGCCAGGGCCTTCGGCCGGGCGTTGCCGGACAGCCTGAGGTCCAAGCTCCTCAATGCCTGCCACTTGTATGTCAAGTTGATGAAACCTGATGGACGGCTCCCTGATATCAATGATGGGTGCAAGGCTTATGCACGTGACCTGCTCTTGCCAAAGGCACGCTTCTTCATGGATGACGACATCGCGTTCGTCCTTGGAAGCGGCAAGGCTCCAGGGTGGACCAGCACTGTCCTGCCGTATTCTGGTTTCGTTGTCTGGCGTACAGGCTGGGGGGAGGATGATACCTGGGGCTTCCTTGATGCGGCGCCATTCGGGCGGGCCCATCAGCATGAGGACAAGCTTAACTTCCTCATGCATGCCTGTGGGAGGGATCTTGTCACCGAGGGAGGCAATTATGCCTATGACGACTCTCCTATGCGGCGCTACATACTTTCGACACGGTCCCACAATACAATCCGTGTCGATGGTGCGGACCAGGACAGGAGGAGCCACTACGAATGGCATGATGGGGACATCAACAAGCCTGCCGGGATCCGGACGGACATGCCATGCGATGATGACATCGAATGGGCTGAAGGGGTTTATGACGAGGGGTATGCTGGTGTTGATGACCATGTCGTCCACAAACGTCGTGTGCTCTTCATCCGCCCCCGCCACTGCTTTGTCATACTGGACAGGCTCAGTGCGTCCACGGCCCATGATTATGAGCAGCTCTGGCACATAGACGATGAAAGGCAGGGTGATGGTTTCGCCCATCTTGACATCAGGGTGCTCACTCCAGGGGCCAGATGTGACATCGTCAAAGGCCAGGATGAACCTGAAGTGCAGGGCTACATCGCACTTGGCCAGGCCCAGGGGTCATACAAGGCTGTCGACACCTTGTGCGTCCATGTGAACGCTGCCGATGTCCTCATGTGTACTGTGCTCCAGGCGAAGGTGGACGGAGTGGGGGCGCTTGAGGACGCTTCGCTTGATGGCATGGCGTTGACCCTCGGCTTCCCTGATGCCCGCCTTGTCCTCGATTTGGCTGGCCATCTCGACTAGCAATCCTAGTAATTTCATATAAAACATATATTTCCGCCCAATTCTTCCAAATTGGAAGTCTTTGGGCGGAAGTGGAAGTGGCGTGCTTTGCGAGATGATGGGAGCATAGAGCCATCCATACGGAAGGAGGATCATCAATGAGTAAGAAAGCTGTAAGAACGCTCTCTGTCCTGGCCTTGTTGGCCTGTGTCCTTGCACTGGTCTCATGTGGCGGTGATGACAGTTCATCGACCCAGCAGACTGTGAACGAAGAGGGGCGTCCTGTGCTCACAGTCGCCATCCAGGCGAATTCTTTCGTCTCTGAATATGACAACAACTATCTGACGAACTACCTTGAGGAGAAGCTTGGCATAGATATCGAGTTCTACATGCTCTCCGTCGCACCTGAGGATGTCAGGACCCAGGTCTCCTTGCTTGCCACTGGAGGCAACGACATGCCTGATGTGCTCCTTGTCAGCGGTGGCACCCTCACACCAGAGGCCATCCTGAACTATGGTGCCAACGGCTTCTTCGCCCAGCTCGACGAGTATCTGGCAGATCCGGAATTGATGCCAAACTACAACGCGATCCCCGATGAAGACAGGTATCAGATGGAGCTTGCCCAGACCATGGCTGACGGCAACACCTATTCCCTGTCGAACTATGAGCCTGAGACTTGGAACCTCACCCCTGTGAGGATGTTCATCAACCAGGCCTGGCTCGACACCCTCGGCCTTGAGATGCCGACAACGACACAGGAGCTCAAAGATGTCCTGATCGCCTTCCGCGATGGGGATCCGAACGGCAACGGCCTCCAGGATGAGATCGGCATCTATGGCCAGCAGTCAGGCACCTATGGCCAGAACATAATCGCCGGCATCATGAACGCATTCGAGTTCTGGAACAACGGATTGCAGAATGGTGGTCTTGCCTTGGCCGATGACGGCCAGACGGTCATCGCCCCCTTCACGCAGGACGGCTGGAGGGAAGGCCTCAGGTATATGAACGACCTTTACAACGAAGGTGTCCTCTCTGCCTCGACCTTCACAGACAGTGATACACAGTACCGTGCCACGCTGAACGAAGAGGTCAACTGTGTCGGCCTGACCTCATCTGGTTCGCTTTCGAGCTGGCCAGATGCAGCCAACAACAAGAACTTCCTCGAGATGACGCTGATGGAGCCTCTCGTCGGACCTGAGGGCAAGCAGTACACACCTTACTACGAGTACTCGGCTGCCCAGACGGCCTTCATCCTGGAAGGCACTCCAAACCTCGATGTGGCGATCCGCTTCCTTGATGAGTTCTACGACCCCTACACATCGATCGTGGCCCGCTTCGGCGAGGAGGGTGTCGACTGGACGCAGGATCCTGAGTTCCTGGCTGGCACAAGCAACTCTTACATCGCCGCAGGGTACTATGACAGCGCATCCTTGTCTTACATCTCCAACCAGTGGCTTGAGATCACGAACCGCACCTGGAGGAGCACCAACCCGCGTTATTCCACGCTTGCCCAGGGCAACGCTGTCACGAACGGCATGGTCGAGTTTGATCCTGCCGACCCGACCCAGCTGAACGCCAAGAACCACGAGTACTACTACGAGCACCGCCCGGAGCATGTGCTGCCGCTCTTGCACTACACATTGGAGGAGAACGACCGCATACAGCAGGCTGTGACGAACATCCCGGACTACGTCAACCAGTGCATGGCCCGCTTCATCACAGGTGACATGTCGATCGACCGTGACTGGGATACATATCTTTCGAACCTTGAGAACATGGGTCTTTCGACCTGGCTTGAGACCGCTCAGGCCGCTTACGACAGGATGGTCCAGGACTGAGGACGCTTTTCTGGCCACCGGCCCCCGCCATGCGGGGTGCTGGTGGTGCATCCGGGAGGTAGGATGAGGAAAAAGGAGAAGGCGCTCCGTGAGATGGACGCCATCATGAACCACAAACCATTGAAAGCGCGTGTGTTCCAACGCTGGCAGCTTTATCTCTTGCTGCTCGTGCCTGTGGCATTCGTGCTTGTATTCAACTACGGCCCCATGGCAGGGCTTGTAATCGCATTCAAGAACTATAACGTACGACAGGGCATCTTCGGTTCCACATGGGTCGGCTTGGACAACTTCAAGGAGTTCTTCACTTCATTCCGCTTCCCATCGATCATGAAGAACACCTTGGTCCTTTCCCTGTACAACCTGGTCGTGACCTTCCCAATCCCGATTATTTTCGCCTTGCTGCTGAACTGCCTGCATGGAGAGAAGTACAAGAAGGTCGTCCAGACGGTCACGTACATACCTTATTTCATATCAACGGTCGTCATGGTCGGTTTGGTTTTCCAGATCCTGAACAACAGGAGTGGCCTCTATGGCTCGTTCTATCAGCTGATCAACGGCACGGTAGGACCCAACATACTGGCTGAGGGGCCGCTGTTCAAGCACATCTATGTGTGGTCTGGAGTCTGGCAGGGCACGGGCTATAGCGCGATCATCTACATCGCCGCGCTCTCGAACGTCGATGAGACACTTCATGAGGCGGCTGTCATAGATGGTGCCAGCCGCTGGCAGCGCGTCCTGCACATCGACATCCCCACGATCCTGCCGACAGCCAGCATCATGCTGATCCTGGCGGTGGGCAACATCATGAACATGGGCTTCGAGAAGGTCCTCTTGATGCAGAACAACCTGAACCTGGACTACAGCGAGATCATCTCGACCTATGTCTACAAGGTCGGCCTTGCGAGTGGCATCAACGATTTCTCACTCTCGACGGCGATCAGCCTTTTCAACTCCGTCGTCAACTTCCTGCTGCTGATCCTCGCCAACTTCACGAGCAAGCGCCTCAGCGGCAACGGAATCTTCTAGGAGGTGTGTGATGAGAGAGAATTTCAAGACAATGCCGAAGAGTGACAAGGTCTTCTACGTCCTCGTCCTCCTTGTGCTGACAGCCTTCTTCATCATCGTGCTCTATCCCTGCATCTACGTGCTCAGCGCCTCTTTCTCGTCTGGCACGGCTGTGCAGAGCGGACGTGTCGTGCTCTGGCCTGTGGATCCGAGCCTGGAAGGCTACAAGACTGTCTTCAACACACCAAATGTCTGGATAGGCTTCCGCAACAGCCTGTTGTATACGTTCTGTGGCACTGCGTTGAACATCGTACTGACAATCACTGCAGCCTACTGCCTTTCGAGGAGGGACCTGCCGGGCAGGGGAGGGATCACGCTTTTCTTCACCTTCACGATGTTCTTCAACGGAGGCATCATCACGACCTACATGGTCGTCCGGGCCCTTGGACTCTTGAACACTCCCCTGGCGGTCATATTGCCAGTTGGTATCAATGTCTACAATTTGATTGTCGCCAAGACCTTCATACAGAACTCCATACCTGGGGAGCTGCTTGAGGCCGCCACGATAGACGGTTGTTCTGACATCGGCTATTTCATCAAGATCGTCCTTCCTCTTTCCAAGGCGATCATAGCCGTCCTGGTCCTGTATTACGGGGTATACCATTGGAACAGCTACTTCAATGCCATGCTTTACCTGCATGACAAGTCGATCTACCCGCTGACGCTCTTCCTCAGGGAGATACTGATGGCGGACCAGATAGATCCATCAACAGTCACCGATCCGGAGCTCCAGGCGAGGATAGCGGAGGCCGCTGGTGTCATCAAATACGCCTTGATCGTCGTTTCGATGGTCCCTGTCATGCTCCTGTACCCATTCATACAGAAGTACTTCGTCAAGGGCGTCATGATTGGCTCGATCAAGGGCTGAGGAGGAGTCAAATGGAGAAATGGATTGATGAAAGCCTTGATGCTTTCGTTGGCAAGTACCGCAGGACATTGGAACATGTCAGGGGGATGATCTGCTATACGACAGGTCCCGATGGCCGTTTCGACGACAGGAGCGGTGATGATCAGATCGGCTGGTGGACGAATGGTTTCTGGACAGGACTGCTGTGGCAGCTGTGGGCCGCATCAGGGGATGAGGCCTTCCATGAGGAGGCCATAGCCCTTGAGGAGCGCTTCGACAGGATCTTCCTGGATGCCTCGGCACTGGACCATGACAATGGTTTCCGCTGGTTGCCGAACGCGGTTGTCCACTACAGGCAGGATGGTGACAAGGCAGCCTTGAACAGGGGCATCCTGGCCGCAGGACAGCTGGCGGGGCGTTTCAACCCCACAGGGGGCTTCATCCGCGCCTGGAACCCCTGGCCAGGGATGACGATGGAGGGCTTCCCCGATGACAAGCACATAGGATGGGCGATCATCGACTGCATGATGAACCTCCCGCTCCTCTACTGGGCCAGCGGAGTGACAGGGGATCCACGCTTCAAGGACATCGCGATGCGCCATGCGGACAAGGCCCTTGCTTCATTCATCCGCCCTGATGGCTCTGCAGTCCACATCTGTGTCTTCGACCCATCGACCGGGGACTTGGTCAAGACGCTTGGAGGCCAGGGATATGCAGAAGGGTCGTCCTGGACGCGTGGCCAGGGCTGGGCACTCTACGGCTTCACGCTGAGCTATCTCCACACGAAGGAGGAGCGCTACCTTGAGGCCGCACGCAAGGTCGCTTCCTATGTGCTCTCCCAGATTCCAGGAAGTGGACTGATCCCCATCGACTTCCGCCAGCCGCCTGAACCTGCATGGGAGGACAGCAGCGCCTCCACGATCATCGCCTGTGGCCTGATCGAGCTTTCGAAGCTTGTAAGCGGCAAGGAGTCTGATGATTACATGGCTGCCGCATTGAAGCTCTTGAAGACCTTGCACGAGGAGCGCAATGACTACACGGATGCACAGGACATCATAGTCACACGCTCAAGCGAGGCCTATCACAGGCCGGCTCATGAGACAGCGATCATCTATGCTGACTACTACTACCTTGAAGCCCTGCTCAAGTTGAAAGACAAGGCCCTCTGGGTCTGGTAGCAAGACATGTCCCTGGACCGCCGGGCCTGCCTGGCGGTCCAGACATCTAGGCAAAGAGGGGGTGGTGGTGTGACAATCAAGAGCCATGATCAATGTCGGCAATGATTGGCAGCCCCTCTTGGATGAGGAGCAGCACAAGGACTATTACCTCCAGATAAGGCGCTTCTTGAAAGGCGCCTATGCCAATACCCTCGTCTATCCTCCGATGGATGAGATCTTCAATGCTTTCAAGCTGACCCCCTTCTCGGCGGTCAAGGTCGTGATCGTCGGCCAGGACCCCTATCATGAGGAGGGGCAGGCGATGGGGCTCTCCTTCTCAGTGCGGGAAGGCATGGTCGAACCCCCGTCCCTTGTGAACATCCATAAGGAGATTGTCGATGAAGGGGTGGAACAGGGGCCTTGGTCGAGCGACCTCTCACGCTGGGCAAGACAGGGGGTGTTGCTCTTGAACAGCACTTTGACGGTCGAAGCCCACAGGGCGGCATCTCACTCCCAGATAGGTTGGCAGCGCCTGACAGACAGGTGCATCAGCGCCTTGGCTGAGGATCCTCGTCCGAAGGTATTCATGCTCTGGGGCTCGCATGCGAGGAGCAAGAAGGCCCTCATAGGCCAGGGACCACACCTCGTTCTCGAGTCCGCCCATCCCAGCCCCTTGTCAGCCTACCGGGGTTTCTTTGGAAACGGCCACTTCCTCAAGGCCAACAAGTTCCTGGCAACGACAGGCCAGGAGCCCATCATCTGGTAGGCACATCATGGATGACTTCCTCAAGACCAAGGACACGATAGGCCCAGGCCAGGGCATGGGCTCGTTCACAGCCGCCCACCTGGCCTGGCTTGTCGCAATCGCCACTGTGGCCTTCCTTGTCATACGCTACTGCAGGAAGGCGGACAGGAAGGGGCGGCGCCGGGTCATGGTCACACTTGCCTGCCTCACCGCCCTCGATGAGCTGGTAAAGTACCTGATCACCATCCCCACAGGACAGTGGAACTGGGAGTACCTCCCGCTCCATCTCTGCTCGATCTCCGTCTTCGCCGTCTGCCTCCATGCCATCACGGAGAGTGATGAGGTAGGGGAGTTCCTGTATGCCCTTTCCCTGCCTTCGGCCATCATGGCCCTGGTCTTCCCCAACTGGACGAACCTCCTGCCGGCTTGGAACGCGATGTGCATACACAGCTTCACGATCCACGGCCTCCTGGTGGTATATCCCCTGGCCTTGCTGGCCTGTGGCTGGAGGCCTTCGTTCAAGCGCCTTGCCTACAGCATCATTCCAATCATCGTGATGCTCATCGTGGCCCTCGTGGTCAACACCACGCTTGGAACGAACTTCTTCTTCTTGTCGAGTGGGGACAACGGGAACCCCCTGAGCTTCATCGAAGGCTACATAGGGCAGTGGTATCTACTGTGCTGGCCGTTGATCTTCGCCATCATCTGGGCGCTCATGTACCTCCTGCCCCGGCGGCTATCTGGACAGCAGCGCGCCTTTTTGCGATAATCCCCGGCATATGGCGTAGACGAAGACGAGTAAGCCTCCAAGACCTTCACAAGAGAGGTGTGCCGTGGCTGGAAGCACACTGCTGGTCCCTGGCTGAAAACCCCTTCCGAGCCGTCCCCGAGAAAGCAAGGGGACCGTCTAAGGTGCGACAAACCTGTCATGAGCGTCCAAGGGGCCTGGCCCCCTGGGAAGCAGGGTGGTACCGCGGAAATGCAGGCCTTTGCAGTTTCGTCCTTGCGTAATCGATTGCTGGGGATGAGTCTGGAGAGGCTTGTCCTGTCTATGGAGGAGAGCTATGGACAAAGAGGAAAGACTTGCGATGATACGCCACTCGATGGCGCATGTCATGGCACAGGCCGTCCTTGAGATGTTCCCTTCGGCGCAGATCGCCATCGGACCTTCGATCGAGAACGGTTTCTATTACGATTTCGAACTTCCACGCCAGCTGACCGAGGCAGACCTCGAGGAGGTCAGTGAGCGCATGAAGAGGATCATCAAGGAAGGTCACGAGTTCAAGAGGATCGAACTCAGCAGGGCCGAGGCCGCCGAGCGCTTCAAGGACCAGAAGTTCAAGCTCGAGCTCCTCGAGGCGATTCCAGAGGGCGAGGTCGTGTCGATTTACGACCAGGATGGTTTCACAGACCTCTGCCGTGGACCTCATGTGGCTTCCACCAAGGAGCTGGACGCCAACGCCTTCAAGCTCCTCTCCATCGCCGGCGCCTATTGGCGTGGCAATGAGAAGAACCAGATGCTCACACGTATCTATGGCACTGCCTGGTCGAATGGCAAGGAGCTGAGGGCCTACCTCGACCACCTCGCCGACATCGAACGCCGTGACCATCGCAAGATCGGCAAGGACCTGGACCTCTTCAGCCTCCACGAAGAAGCAGGCCCTGGCCTGGTCTACTGGCATCCGAAAGGGGCGCGTATCCGCCAGGAGGTCGAGCGCTTCTGGAGGGAGGAGCACTACAAGAATGGTTATGAGATGGTCTACACCCCACATGTCGGAAAGAGCTGGCTCTGGGAGACTTCTGGCCACCTTGGCTTCTACAAGGAGAGCATGTACCCCGCCATGGAGATGGACAAGGCCGACTACTATGTCAAGCCTATGAACTGCCCCTTCCACATCATGATCTACAACAACAGCCTCAAGAGCTACCGCGACCTGCCTTGCCGCTGGGCTGAGCTTGGGACTGTCTACCGCTATGAGAAGGCTGGTGCCTTGCATGGACTGATGAGGGTGCGTGGCTTCACCCAGGATGATGCCCACCTCTTCTGCACACCAGAGCAGATGGATGATGAGATCGAGGAGGTCCTCCGCTTCTCATTGCACATGCTGCACTCCTTCGGCTTCGAGGATGTACACGCCTACATCTCGACCCGTCCTGAGAAATCGGTCGGGGATCCGGCCCTCTGGGACAGTGCGACAGAGGCCTTGAAGAAGGCAGTCGACAAGGCAGGGCTGAAGTACGACATCGACGAGGGTGGTGGTGCCTTCTACGGCCCCAAGATCGACCTCAAGGTCAAGGACGCGATTGGTCGTGAATGGCAGCTCTCGACTGTACAGTTCGACTTCAACCTGCCAGAGCGTTTCAAGATGACCTTCGTCGACAAGGATGGCAAGGAGAAGAGGCCTCTGATGATCCACCGCGCCCTGCTGGGCTCGATTGAGCGCTTCTTTGGCGTCCTGATCGAGAACTACGCTGGGGCCTTCCCGCCATGGCTCGCACCCGACCAGGTCTGCATCGTCCCTGTAGGCGAGTCGGTCTTCGACTATGCCAAGCAGCTCGAGGCCAGACTCAAGGCCGAAGGCATACGTGCTTACGCTGATCTCAGCAACGAGCGCATGAACGCCAAGATCCGCACCGCACAGCAGCAAAAGGTCCCCTACCAGGTCATTGTCGGTGAGAAGGAAGCGGCCAGCGACCAGGTCTCAGTCCGCTACCGTGGTGGACGCCAGGGTGGCGTCAAGTCGACAGCCGGGTTCATCGCCGAGGTCAAGGACATCGTCGCCCGCAAGGCCCAGCTCGAGGAGAAGTGATGACAACACGGGAGCGCATCGATGCCCTCAGGGCCCTCGACCGTAAGATGATGACACTCCAGGATGCGGCATCCGTCCTCTCCTTCGATGAGGAGACGGCCATGCCGCCGATGGGTGCCGAGGGGCGGGGTGCCCAGATTGGTGCGCTCTCTGCCCTCGTCCATGAGATTGGGACAGGGAGTGAGATGAAGAGCCTTGTCGACGCCCTCTCCAAGGAGGATCTCAACGAGGCTGACAAGGCCTTGGTCCACCACCATCAGCGCTATCTTTCCCATGAAGGCCGCCTCCCTGCCGCCTTCATCGAGGAGGAGGCCCGCCTGATAAGCCTCAGCCAGGTCGCCTGGGTCAAGGCGAGGGAGGCTTCTGACTTCTCCCTTTTCGCACCCTGGCTGGAGAAGATCATAGCCCTTGAAAAGGAAAAGGCCCGGATCATCAATCCCGACGCTCCTGCCTACGACACCCTCCTCGACCTCTACGAGGAGGGCCAGGACGCAGCTTCAGTGGCGGCTGTTTTCGACCCTCTGGAGGAAGGGATACACCGGATCCAGGAGATGATAGGAGGACGTACTGTAGAGACAGGCTTCCTCTATGAGCAATACAATGCAGCAAGGGTCCATGAGTTCTGCCTCTCCGTGATCGATCGCATGGGCTTCGACAGGGAGAGAGGCGCTGTCTCTATCTCCGTACATCCATTTACAAGCTACCTTGGCCAGGATGACATCAGGATCACGACACGCTACACGGATCCATCCTGGTTCGATCCGATTTCGACGATCGTGCATGAGTGCGGCCATGCCTTGTACGACATGCACGCATCATTGAATCCTGCGATCAGGGGGACATCTGTTGGTCTTGGCCGTTCGATGTCGCTCCATGAATCGCAGTCGCGCTTCTGGGAGAACCTGGTCCTCCGTGGCCGTGCTTTCTGGGACTGCTGCTACACAGACCTCGTCAATGCCGTGGATGCCCTGCGTGGTGTCAGCATCGATGATTTCTGGCGGGCCATCAACAGCAGCAAGCCCTCAGCCATCCGTGTCAACGCGGATGAACTGACATATGCCTTGCATATCATACTGCGTTTCCGCCTTGAGAAGGCCCTGGTCGAAGGGGATCTCGAGGTCGCTGGACTGCCAGAGGCTTGGAACCAGATGAGCCAGGAGGTCATAGGCTACAGCGTGAAGGATGACAGGGAGGGCTGCCTCCAGGACAGCCACTGGGCCCAGGGGCTGTATGGCTACTTCCCCTCTTATGCCCTTGGCTCGATTGCTGATGCCGCCTTCTATCAGGCGCTTGCGGCTGATTGTGGTGGAAATGATGGGCTTGAGAAGGCCATCAGTGAAGGGCGCTGGTCAGTGGTCAGCGGCTTCCTCAACAAGGAAATCTGGAGCCATGGCTCGATGTATGGCTTTGATGAGACGGTACGCCGTGTGACCGGACGTGGCCTCGATGTGGACTGCCACCTGGCCTACCTTGAGGGCAAGTACCGTCAGGTGTATAATCCCTGATAGGACGTTAAAGAGATGAACATCCCCAACAGACTGACAGTACTTAGACTTGCGATGGTTCCCGTCTTCTTCATCGCCTTCTGCCTGCCGACCTGGTTTGGTGAAGGCCTGACGACAGCCTCGGCTGTCCTGATGCTCGTGTGCTATGTCGTCGCCGAGCTCAGCGACCTGCTGGATGGCAAGATCGCAAGGAAGTATGGCATGGTCACAGACCTCGGCAAGGTCATGGACCCCTTTGCTGACACGCTCAGCCATCTTACCTTCTTCGCCTGCTTCTATGGCATGGGCATCATGCCGGCGCTGGCCTTCGTGATCATCATGTGGAGGGAGTTCTCGATCCTCTTCCTGCGCATGCTGATGATGGGCAAGGGCAAGGCCGTGGCTGCGAACATCTGGGGCAAGAGCAAGACAGTGCTCTACGCGGTCACATCAATCCTCTCGATCGCCTATGTCGTCGCTTCCGCCTTCATGCCAGGCGGCTGGCAGGCTACTTACGGCATCGTCCTCGATGTCTTCTTCTACCTGGCCGCCATCGCAAGCCTTTTGAGTTTCACGACCTACCTGAGTGCCATCCTCAAGAGCAAGGCCCTCAGTGGCATGACAAGATGAGGGGTCGGGAGCTTTCCCACATCCGTGCTGAGGATGTGGCCGGTATCAGGCTTGTTGTCAGCGATGTCGATGATACGATCACGACAAGGGGGCGCCTTCATGTGGGCGCCCTCCAGTCTTTGTATGAATTGGAAGATGGTGGCAAGCGGACCATACTGCTCTCTGGTGGCTCTGCTGGCTGGTGTGAGACCTATCTCAGGCAGTGGCCTGTGTTGATGGTGATCGCCGAATCCGGTGCTGTCCTCATCCACCGCGATGGTGACGGTGCGGTACATTATGTGAAGAACCCTGCGATCACAGAGGAGGATCTCGGCAAGAGGGAGCGCCTGCTCAGGATGATCGGACCTGAGAAGCTCTCAAGTGACCAGTATGCCAGGCTCTATGATATAGCAGTCGACCTCTCATTGGTCACTGCAGGGGAGCTTGATGATATCAAGGAGATGGCAACCGGCATGGGGGCCTGCATGGCCCAGAGCTCGATCCACCTGAACATATGGTTCGGGGACTACTCGAAACTCAAAGGACTACTGTCATTCATGTCCATCGCTGGGATAGGGCCTGATGAACTCAAGGAAGGTGCGGCCTATATCGGTGACGCACTCAATGACGAGGAGTTGTTCGATTTCTTCCCACTTTCTTTCGGCACAGCCTCCGTCGCCCTCAACAGGGTTTCTTTCAGCCATCTTCCCACCTTCATCTGCCGGAGTGAGGGAGGTGAGGGGTTCAGCGAGGCTGCCTCCGCCATCCTCGGGAGGCTGTGATGGAGAGCGTCCTTTTCATAGACGTCGATGGGACCTTGCTTGACAGCCAGCACCACCTGCGTCAGCGCACTGTCGATGTGCTTTCAAAGGTCCATGGGCAAGGGCATCATATATGTATATGTTCAGGTCGTTGCATTGATGGCATGCGTCACTCGGTCTTGTCACATCTTCCTTTTCCAGTCCTGGCATCAAGCCTCAATGGTGCATACATAACCGATGAAGATGGCTCCTTGGTCGAGGAGAAGGCCATCATTCCTGACGATGCCGTCAAGATCTCATCCCTGCTCAAGGCCCATGGCCTGAGGAACCTTTACTTCACAGGTGCCGGCTGGGGCTGTGATGACCCGTATGAACATGAAGTCGAAAGCACGACAGTCAAGTCTGAAGGACTCTGGCTCAGTCTTGATGAGGTTATAAGCACAAGACCTGTGCACAAGATACTCTCGATAGACAGGGAAGGTCATGATGGACATGCCTTCAAGGAGGACGCTGGGCGCATGCTTCCTGGTTACAGCATAGTCACCAGCTCACCCATTTTCGTCGAAATCAACGCACCGGGTGTCTCCAAGGGCCATGCTGTCGAAGCTGTCACCAGGAGGCTGGGCCTTTCCATCTCCGCTTCCATAGCCATAGGCGACTGGGACAACGACATTTCAATGTTCAGGGCGGCAGGGATGGCTGTCTGCATGGCCAATGGGTCACCTGCAGCCAAGGCTGAGGCCGACCAGGTCATTGGAACCAATGATGAAGATGGTCTTGCAAAGTGGTTGGAAAAAGATTTCCTGCCAATTAATTCCTGATGCCAGAAGGTATTGAGGCCGGGTGGCAAAAAATCAGCAAAAATTTTTGGAAATTTTGTTGACAAGGCTCCCGTCATTTGGTAGGTTACTCGAGCACGCCAACGAGAGACGGTGTGCGACAGAAACAGGTTTTTTGACAGATATATAAGCGAAGGGAAGAGAGATAGAGAGAAGCTTGAGGCTTCTGTCAATCCAATACGAACAAGGGCAGATTCGAGAAGAATATGCCAGGTTCGGAATGAGGACTGCAGGATTATGATT
>CALXXN010000009.1 GCA_944392695.1 uncultured Spirochaetales bacterium
AGCAATTGAAAAGGCCTTCATGAAAGGCAATCTCGATTGTCATGGACCGTTGAAGGGCGAAGCTTCCACCTTTTAAGATGGAGGTAGTTCACTTACCGCGTCAGGAGGGATGATGGGGATGACAGCGTAGACTTCGGCATCCGCATCATCATGGTGAACGGCACCTACAGGGGCCCGGGCCCAGTAGGCAAGGTGAACAACGACATGTTCCAGCGACGTAATGGTTTCTTCTATTTCCCGATACTGGAGGAGTCGCTGGAAGCCATCACGACAGGATCCAGGAGGATCGAGATGTGTGGAATCGTTGAGCAGTATGGCATCTACAAGGCGGAGCAGAAGGCTGCTGAGTTGCAGGAGCGGTTCGAAAAGGAACGCGCTGAGATGAATGAGCAATTCGAAAATGAACGCGAGTCACTTGCACGCCAGATGTTGGCAGACAATATGCCAATCGAAAAGATCATGAGCTACACGAAGTTGAGCCGCGAGGCTGTACTGGCTTTGATGGCCTGAGTCATGACGGGCCGCTGTGGGATAGGAGCCATGGCAGCCTCTTGCCATCATGGTCAAGTGGGATGGTAGGAAGAATGCATGGTGTGTCTGTCCATGGGCTGTTGACGCCATGTCATGCCTATTGTCGTACTTTGTGTCCGACCACGTTGCAAAAATACAGGATGTATGGGAAATTGGAATCCTGACCAAATAAGAAAGGCGGCGTGGTAATGGAAATCCCTTACAATTGCAACCTCATATATGACTGTGTGCCGAGGAGGGTGGAAGAAGCGTGAACATCATACTCTTTCCACCAGGACAGCGCCGTTTCGACAGGGAGGATCCCAGGGCCCAGCATATCATCAAGGTGCTGCACCTCCGTGCCGATGACAGTTTCACTGCAGGGGAGTTCAATGGCATGCGTGGTCATGGGATCATCACTTCTCTTGATGATGGGGCTGTCAGCTTCGATTTCCATGCGGAATCTGATGACGCCGCCCTCCAGCCGTTGACTGTCCTCCTCGCCATGGTCAGGCCGATCTGCATGAGACGCATCCTCAGGGAGCTCTCATCGATGGGGGTTGGACGTATCGTGCTGACTTCCTCCCAGCTGGGTGAGAAGAGCTACAGGGAGGCCGGACTCTACAAGGATGGTGAGTACGCCCAGATCCTGGTCGATGGCGCGATGCAGGGTGGCCATACCGGCCTTCCAGAAGTCGTCTTCGCCTCATCGGCCAAAGAGGCCATCGGCCTTTGCGCAGATGATGGCGCCCACCTCCTCTTGGACAATGTCATAGGAGCGGTGGGTTTTTCCGACCTCGACCTCAGGGGTCGTCATGTGACACTGGCGATTGGTCCTGAAAGGGGTTGGAGTGATGAGGAGAGGTCTCTCTTCCTCTCTGCTGCTTACGAAGGGGTCCTTATCGGACATCATATATTGAGGACGGAGACGGCTGCGGTCGCGGCACCGTCCCTGGCCCTGCTGTGCATGGGCCTGATCTAGGAGGAAAATGATGGCACACTGTGTCGTGGAGGCCGCCGAGGCCATTCTTGACAAAAGCTTCCCAGTGCTCGACAAGGGCTTTGTCCGCCTTGTCGACTACCTTGGCTCTGACCAGAGGATCGTGCAGAGCGCCAGGGTCAGCTATGGGGAAGGGACCAAGACTTACCGCCAGGACAAGGGCCTGATCAACTATTTGATGCGCAACGACCATACCTCACCCTTTGAGCAGGTCGTCTTCACCTTCCATGTCAAGGCTCCGATCTTCGTCGCAAGGCAGTGGGTGCGCCACCGCACAGCGAGGATGAATGAAATATCCGGACGCTACTCTGTCATGAAGGACGAGACCTATCTTCCAGATCCTTCCTGGATCGCACTCCAGAGTGAGGACAACAAGCAGGGTAGGAAGAGCGAACCTGTAGATGAGGTGGTGGCGGAGAAGGTCCGCTCCATACTCTCAGCGGATTCCCAGAAGACGTTCGACAGCTACCAGGAACTCCTCGACATGGGCATCGCCCGTGAGATCGCACGTATCAACCTGCCTCTTTCGACTTATACGGAGTTCTACTGGGAGATTGACCTGCACAACCTCTTCCACTTCCTCGCACTACGCCTTGATGGACACGCCCAGGCTGAGATCCGGGCCTATGCCGAGGTCATGTTCGAGATGGTCAAGACTGTCTGCCCGATTGCCGCAGAAGCCTTTGTGAACCACCGTTTGAATGCGAAGAAGTTCTCGGCTGAGGAGATTGAAGCCGTACGTGCCATGGTCGATGGCAAGGAGCTGCCGCTTGAGGGCAGGGCGAAGGAGATCTTCCTGGAGAAGCTTGGCCGATGACTGATGCTGAGAAGGCTTTCTTCGCTGGCCATGAGGCCGTGCTTCCTGTTTATGAGGCATTGAGGGAGCTCTTCTTCCACCTATGCCCTGGCCTTGAGGTCAGGGTTTCGAAGACACAGGTCTCCTTTCTTCCATCAGTGATGGCGGCCTGTGTCTCCTTCCTTCCCGCACGCCGCAAGGCTGAGCGTCCTCCTGTGTGGCTCACACTGACGCTCTGCCTGCCGTACAGGATTGAGTCGGCGCGTATCGCACAGTGCAGCGAGCCTTATCCGATGCGCTGGACACACCACATCATGCTCTCCTCTGTCGAAGAGGTCGACGATGAACTGGCCAGTTGGGCCGCTGAGGCCTTTGACTGGGCGCTTGAACGCACTACTCGCTGAAATCCAGGGTCTTTGAGAGCCATTTCAGGCAGAGGCCTGTCCATGCGGCCATGTCCTCGTTAGCCGTTCCAACCTCCTGTGTGCAGATTGAAGAGCCGTGTATGCCATGTGGCCAGACGTGGAGCTCGAAGGGCACGCCCTTGGCTGCAAGGGCCTGGCAGAACAGGAGGGAGTTCCTGACATCGACAGACTTGTCATCCGAGCTGTGGAAGATGAAGGCTGGTGGTGTGGCTTCTGTGACCTGGTTTTCCAAACTGTATCGTTCAAGCTTGGCCTTATCTCCTGCGCAGAGCGTGTCGAATGAGCCACGGTGGGCGTAGGGCCCGCTTGTGATCACAGGGTAGCCGAGCACCATGGCCTTCGCCTTGCAGTCCTTTGACAAAAGTACGTAGGAGGCTGTCGCATGGGCGCCTGCCGAGAAGCCCATCACAGCCATCCTTGTGGTGTCGAGCCTCCATTCATCAGCGTTCTTGAGGATTTCATCGACAAGCGCTTCGAGTGCTTCCACAGGGCCTTCCTCCCTGAGTGCCTCCCCAATGGGGTAGTGGAGGATGAAGCAGTCATAGGAGTGGGAGAAGAAGCGCATGGCCACAGGTTCCCCCTCCCTTGGGGAGAGGTGCTGGTAGCCGCCACCTGGCAGTACGATCAAGACTGGATGACGCTCATGCGTTTTACAGTATGGTGACAGGTCATCATGAAGATAGGCGAAGGCCTTTGCATGTCTTGTCAATTCCAGCTCAAAGCGCCTCATCCGACGTCTCCTTGAATTCCATGTTGGCGAAGATCCTCCCCAGCCGTTCATCCGTATAGTGTTCATCAAGGAAACGTGTCAGTGCGTTGTCCATCGTCGCCGTACCCTTGACGCGTTCTCCCCAGCGCCAGACGGCAAGTCCACTGACCGCCATGTCGATCACGAGGAAGATTGTCACAACCCAGGTCATTATCTTGCCTATGTGGTTGGGGATCCTCAGTGTCACCTTCGATACCCTTGGGTAGACCGACTTGATCCAGAAAACGCCAAGCGCGCCCCAGAAGACGGAGTAGAGCAGGCATACACGTCCATTGATGTTGAGTGGGATGTTGGAGTAGTCCCAGCTGGTCGAGTTGAACAAGGTCTCCTGGATAAGCGAGGCTATGTATTCGACGATTGTGCCTGCGATGAAGCCACCCCAGAACGAATAGCTTGCCGACCGGTTGCGGTACTTGTACAGCACAAGCGTCAGCAGGGCGGCACCTGCCCCATAGAGAGGGCTGAAGGGGCCATAGACAAGGCCTTGGCGGCTTTCATAGTAGCCGTTGCTGACTATGCACCAGAGCGTCTCGATCACGACGCCTGCGAAGGAACCCATGAAGAAGATTATGCATATCTTGTAAAGGTTCATTCCCCTGGCGAAGTGATCAGCCAGGTTCTCTTCAACGTCGATCGTGTTGTTCGCAGGAGCCCGCGGGATGAGGAAGAATTTCTTCTTGCTTTTACGCGTGTCATTCAGCTTCGCTTCGAGCTCGTCTGTCACTTCATGAAGGAAGTGTGACCACTCCTGCGCCTTCTCTTCACTGGCCTTCAGCTTGTCAACCGTGGTCTGGATGTCGGCATAGAGCTTGTCGACTTCCTTCGGGGACATCGTTTCGACATTGGCGAGGGCGTTGTAAAACTCATTCAAGCGGCTTTCAATCCGCTCCTGGTTCAAGAGGCTGTTCTTCACAGGCAAAGTGTAAATGAATAATGCTTATCCGCACAGCCCCTTCTTGAAGATGGCGGCCTTAAAGCCGACAATGGATGGGATGAGTGCGAAAGACCAGGCCCACGCCCTGCCAGAGAACCCGGGCGTATACATGATGAAGGACAGCAGCGACAAGATCATTTATGTCGGCAAGGCGAAGAACCTGCGCCGCCGTGTCTCGAGCTACTTCCTGCCCAACAGGGATGCCAAGACAAGCGCCCTTGTGGCGAAGATCGATCATATCGACTACATCATCACAGGCAACGAGTACGAGGCCCTCGTACTTGAGAACAACCTGATCAAGCGGCACAAGCCCCATTACAACATCCTGCTGAAGGATGGCAAGAGCTACCCCATGATCCGGATCACCAATGAGAAGTTCCCCAGGGTCATGAAGACCCGGCGCCTGGTAGACGATGGTTCGTCCTACTTCGGCCCCTTCAGTGCGACAGGGGCCTTGGAGGCTTATATGGACCTTATCCGGGACAACTATCCCCTGCGCCGCTGCTCCGGACCTATCGAACGCCATAAGGAGGCCTGCCTCTACTATCATATGCACAAGTGCCCGGGGCCTTGCATAGGCGCTGTGTCGGAGAAGGAGTACAAGGCCTCTGTCGATGAGATCAGGAGCTTCCTGTCGGGTGATGACGAGCGCTTGATGAAGAGGCTTGAGAAGGACATGAAGGATGCGGCCGCCAGGCTTGACTTCGAGACTGCGGCTGCGAAGAGGGACCTGGTCGATGCCCTTAAGAGCGTAACCAAGGCCCAGAGTGTCGAGGAGGCCTTCTCTGATGACAGCAGGGACTATGCGGCTGTCGCCCTCCGTGGCCCCTTGTGCTCTGTCTCGATCATACAGCTTCGTGATGGCCGTGTCGTAGGCAAGGCCCTCTACCGTGCCGAGACGATCAGTGATGAGACAGATGCCCTCCTGAGCTTCCTGGTCCAGTATTATAGTGATGGTTCCAACCTCCCGAAGGAGCTTTACGTCAACCAGGAGATAGATTCCGAACTCCTTGCCAAGTACTTCCGCGATGAGCTGGGGGTGCCACTCTTCATCGGCTTTCCAAAGGATGGACGCCATTACCGCATATTGCGCATGGCGGAGGTCAATGCAGGGGAGGATGTCGACAAGCGTCTTGGCCGCATAGACAACACCGATGCCCTTGAGCGGCTTCAGGAGCTGCTGGGCCTTGAGGTGCTTCCAGAACATATCGAGGGCTTTGATATCGCCCAGCTGGCTGGCAAGTACACTACAGCTTCCTTGATTGTCTTCCGTGGTGGCAAACCTTCCGTCAAGGACTACAGGCGTTTCAACATGCGTACGCTTGATGGGCGTATCGATGACTTCCAGTCGATGAGGGAGGCCGTGAGCCGGCGTTATTCCAGATTGCTGAACGAGGATGGAAAGCTTCCTGACCTGGTCATGGTCGATGGAGGCAAGGGCCAGGTCCATGTGGCTGTCGATGAGCTCGAGGGCCTAGGCCTCCAGATTCCTGTCGTCGGCCTTGCCGAGCGCAATGAGGAGATTGTCTTCCCTGATGACAGGCCCAACCTTGTCCTGGACAAGGCCGATCCCGCCCTCAGGGTGTTGATCGCCTTGCGCGACGAGTGCCACCGCTTCGCCACGAGCGCCAATCAGAGGATGCGAAGCCACGATGCAGGCTTCGCCCTCCTGCAGTCCATTGAAGGGGTGGGGAAGAAAAGGGCCGCGCAGGTGATGAAGGAATGTGGTTCTATTGAAGGTGTGCTTGCCTTGGATGCCGATGGCCTTGCCGCCAAGTGCTCAATACCCCGCACTGTAGCTGAGAGGATCATCAAAAAACTGACACTCTAGGCTGAGTCCGCACTTCCTTCCATGTGAGCTGATCACTGTCCTGAGGAGGAGTGAGAGCACACCCCAGGCCTCTTCAGCGGAGGCTGTCTTGACCTCGGTCTCGGATTCCTCCAAGAGGAGTATGATCCCACGTACCTCTTCGAGGCTGTAGTGTGACGCTGCCGCCCTGAATGTGTCCTTGTCGCGTATCGTCCTGATGCCCTTGGCCTCCACAGCACCGCTTGAGAGCGCTGAAGCCTCCTTGAAAGCCTCTTCTTCTCCAAGCGCCTGGCGCAGTGTGATGAAGCTCTCCAGCATGCGGAACTGCCGGAGCAGGATGGTGAGGATCGACATCTGTGCACGTGGGTCAGTGGTGAGTATGCGTCTGAGGGAGGAGAGGGAACGTCTCAGGTCCGCCCTGGCGACCTGGGCGAAGAGGCTGAAGCCATCCTCGCTCTTTGTGTGGGTCAGGTAGGATGAGATGTCCTCGCTGTCGATCTGCTTGTCAGCCTTCCTGCTGACGATGAAGAAGGTCAGCAGCTGGCTGCATGTCTGCTTCATCTCAAGCGTGTTGTTGTCGACCATGTCGAGGATCAGGCGTATGGCATCTGCGCTGATATCCCAGCCTTCACGACGGAAGAAGGAGCGAATCCAGTCCTGTTTCTTGTTCTCAAAGAGCTCCCAGAAGGTCTGCACCCTGTCCTTTGGCAGGGCCTTTGTGATGGCTGCAGGCAGGCTGTAGGCTGTCTCGCTGGAAAGCACGACAAGGCTTGCCGGCGCATCTGGCGCGTTGATGAAGTTGATTATTGTCTTGTTGACAGGGCTGTCCTTCCTCAATTCCTCATAATGCTTGAGGACGACAAGCGTGTAGGATGCGAACAGGGAAGGTGAGAGCAGGGCTTCCTCAAGCTGGCCTGGTTCTGTCTCGAAGGCGAAGAGCGTGACACGTTCCAGGTCGGGATGGGCCTTCCTCAGACCTTGTTCCTTCTCTTCGACCCAGGCCTGCTTGGAGCCTTCCTCAGGTCCCATCAGGAAGCTGACATCATTCATCCTCATCCTCCGTTTGAATCAAGAGCAATGTATCCTGCGTCATCAGGCCAGGTCAACCGAAGAAGCGCACCATGGAATGCAGGACAGCCTGGATGGAACAGCTGCTGCAGCTGATATTACCCACGCTGTCACACTCCGCCTGGAGTATGATCTTGCCTCCATGGCGGCTGATCCGCCTGAGTTCAAGCCTCTCCCCACCTTCGAGTGCCGCGATGACGACCTGGCCATCGGCAGCCTCTTTTGTCCGCCTGAACACCAGCAGGTCACCTGGGCGTACTGCGAGGTTCTCGAGGAGCTTGGATGAGATGCGCATGCAGAAGTAATCATGGTCAGGGGACAGGCCTAGTGCTGAAGCATTGAACTGCTCCCTTGTGCGTGTCGCGCCAGCGAGGCAGGCCTCCTCGTTGAAAAGGGGTATGAAGGTGATTCCTGGCCTGTATTCATCCCATTCTGTCAGGAAGATGCCCCTGGCCTTGTTGTGTTCCACCCTCAGCTCACCCTTGCGGGCCAAGGCCTTCACATGATACCAGGCACCTGTGTCACTCATTGAGAAGTGCTGGGCGATCTCATTGATAGTCGGTGCGCTGTTGTGCTGGGCGAAGTGGCTCCTGATGAAGCGCAGGACCTCGCCCTGCCGCTGTGTCAGGCCTTCAGACATTGGCTTCGAACCTCGCCTTGAAGAGGGCCTGCATGGCGTCCATGAGCTCCTTCTCGTCTTCACCATCGCAGATGCAGGTGAGCTTTGTCTTGTAAGTCGCTCCGAGCGTGATGATGCCCATGATCGACTTTCCATTGACCTTCATCGTGTCCCGGACGAAGAAGATGTCAGCCTTGAAGCGGTTCGCTGTCTTGACGATCTCGCTGGCAGGACGGGCGTGGATGCCGGCCCTGTTCTCCACAGTCAGCTCCCTTGTGGTCATTTGTCATCATCCTCCTGTCCGCTTTGGTAGATCCCCCGGGCGGCTTCGCCTTCGAGCCAGCTCATGACATTGCGGTCGAAGTCCCTGGCAGAGTAGAAGCCCTGTTTCTTGAGCCTCTCATTGCGTACGGCGGTCTCGATGAGTATGGGGATGTTGCGTCCTGGACGCACCGGGATGTCGACCCTGGGGATCTTGACACCAAGGATTTCATCCTGGAGGCTGTCCCCGATCCTGTCATAACTACGTCCCTCATCCCAGCGTTCGAGGTGGACACAGAGCTGTACCTGTTTCTTCTCCCTGATTGCTCCGACACCATACATGTTCGTGATGTTTATGATGCCTATGCCCCTGATTTCCATATGGTGGGCAAACATCGAGTTCTCTCCGCTGCCGATGATGTAGGCATCCGATATGTTCTTGAGCTTCACAGTGTCATCGCTGATCAGGCGGTGTCCACGACCAATCAACTCGAGTGCTGTCTCGCTCTTGCCGACTCCCGCATCCCCTGTGATCAGGACCCCGATGCCGAAGACTTCGACAAGGACACCGTGTATGGTCTCTGTCTTGGCGAAGACTTCATCGAGTATGCTGTAAGCACGGCGGGAGAAGTCCGATGAGTCCAGCTCTGTCGTCAGGAGGGCGATCGCATGCTCCTCTGCCATCTCGCAGACATTGTCAGATGGACGTCCGCTGTCTGTGAACACACAGCATGGGATGGTCGTCGAGAGGATCTTCTCCATGTTCTCGAGCTTGCCTGACTCTTCCATCAGGCGCAGGTAGCCCTGCTCACCACGTCCGAAGAGCTGTATGCTCTTGCTGTTGAAGTCAGTGAAATAGCCAGACAACGGCAGGCCAGGCCTGCTGAGCATGGCGCTGCCAAGTGTGCGCGACAGTCCACTACGTCCAGCTATGCACTTGAGACGCAGATGGTTGTGTTCCTTGAGGTCTATGTCCAGGAGGTCGAGTACCGTGAAATCCTGCATGCGCCCATCATAACACAAGCGGGGGAAAAAGGAATTATCCCTTAGTCATCAGGCCTCAGGACTTTTTGCGCTTTTTTCTACTCTCGCAGCCGTGCCTATGGCGAAGACCGTGTAGCCGCCTTCTGCGGTTTGCACTACCTGATAGCTCACTCCAAGTACGGCATTGGCTTCCCCTCCAGACATCTTGGATGCTTTACTCTTCAATCCTGCGAGTGTCTGGTTGACAGGACCGAGTATAGTGGCTGAGTTCTGCATCAGTATTCCTGTCAAACCGCCTTTGATTTTGAAAAAGCCTGCTGTGGCATCTGTGGCGACGCCATAGGTCTTCACAATCTCATAACCAGGTATATGGTCAAGTGTTGTGATCTGGATGCCACTAGACCCACCATCCTTTTCATCAGCCGTGGACTGTTCCTGTGCAACTTCTTCTGGTCCTGGAGCGTCGTCCACAACAGGGCTGTCACCTTCCATGAGTTTGTCATGAGGTACTTTCCCTCCGCATTTGGAGGCATATTTCTCCAGCACAGGTTCCACCGCCATGACAAAGTTCTTGTTGTCATAAGCTGAGAGCTTTTCGATGTAGTCATCCAACAGGAACTTCAGGTATGTGCTGCTCTTTGAGATCAGGTTGAGGTTGAAAAAGTCATAGCAGTCCTTGCAAAGGCAGACGTCATGGAGCTTGAGGTTTGCTGATGATGGGTTACCACATATTGGACAATTCATTTTGATATCCCTCCCTTTTCCATCAGCCTATTACAGTGGATTCGGGTTTGCAAGCTTGAAACAGGTATCGACCCGGGGGAAAAGAAATGGCCGGATCGCTCCGGCCTCATTGCAGGGATGGATTTCATAGGGGAGCAAGCCTTTTGCCTATCGGCTGATGCTGAGTATTCGACAATTATCGATATACCAGTCATCACCAGTGCCATATCCTTCCATAACAAGATGCATGCCCGGGGTCAGCATTTCAAGTTTATACTCCTCTGATGGGAGTACGTTCAGTGAGAGCAATGGAAAGTCCTCATCGATAATAGCGTAATTGCAGTCCCAGCTCAAATAGCTTGATTCAATGCTATCGAAAACAACATCAAACCTGAGAAGTTTGTCTGAATAAAGTTTATCAGCCTGATATTGGTTGGTCGTACATATGCGTACATAATCGTCCAATTCAACTTCAATTGCCTCTGGCGATGCATCCCCAGTATCGTAAAGGGAAACAAAAGCTTTCAAATCTTCATATGGAACACCTAGGTCCTCAGCTGAAGCCCTGATCACATCATCAGAGGGTACTGCGGCAATGGGAATGATGCATATGGCAAAGAGTATCATGCTCAGAGCTATTTTCTTTAACAACATGTTTTTGTCTCCTGATATTTGATTCTCGGCTTGGTTTTTGCTTCCTGTCAAGTTTCAAATACTGCCCATGTTGCTGTTGGATGCCTGCCCTGGTTCCTTTTCCTGGGATGCATGATGCTTGAATATAAGAAATGGCCGGATCGCTCCGGCCACTTCCTGTGATGGGGAAGCATCAAAGCCCCATCGCTTTCTCTTTCTCCTTCTTTGCGACACTCTGGATCTTGTCAGCGATCAATTCGATGCCCTCGTAGAGCTCATAGCAATCGTGGCTGACAATTCTCTCGGTCTTCCACTTGAAGTGGAGCACTGCATCGATGTGGTAGCCGATGCCCTTGCTCTCTCTCTTGATTGCGATGTCAAGGTCGTGCAGGTAGTCTTCGGCGAAGCTGATCTTCTTCAGCTTCTTGTCGATGAAGTCCTTCGTCTCCTGGCTTGGGACGTAGTTGATGCCTCTGACTGTCAGATTCATAGACCCTCCTTTGAGATAGGTACCACTATCTCTTGGTACAACAAGTCTAACATGAGGCAGGGGTGGCGCAAAGGGTGGAATTTGGTCTTTTGATGTATTTACGTCCAAACCTTCTTTCCTGATACCATTCAGTCCCTGTGGTAGGAGGAATCCATGCCCAGCTCCTTGCGGTACTTGGCTACAGTGCGGCGTGCGCAGCTTACTCCACGCTGGCCGAGCATGTCGCTGATCTTCTGGTCGGAGAGCTTCGTGCCTGGGTTCTCCTCAATGATGCGGCGCACCATCTCCTTGGCAGCTTCCTTTGATACCTCTCCTGTGCCATCGCTGGTCTTGAGCGCACTTGAGAAGAGGCTCTTCATAGGTATGACACCCCAGTCGGTGTCCACATGCTTCGCACTTGTGATACGGCTGACCGTGGCATCGCTCAAGTCCAGTTCCACTGCTACGTCATGCAGCGTCAATGGCTTCAGGTTGCCCGGTCCGAAGAGGAAGAATGCCTTCTGGCGTACTGCGAGCACTGATGAGACGCGCTCAAGCGTGTTGCGCCTCAATTCAAGTTGGCGGATCAAGGCTTCGCCGTCCCCTAGCTGTTTCCTGAGGTAGCGTGCCGCCTCCTTCTCATCCTTGCGCCCGCTCTTCGAGAGGGATGATGCCATTTCCTGGTACTCCGCATCGAGGCTGAGGGAGGGCAGGGTGGAATCATTCAAGCGGACGACCAGGTGGCCATCCTCGACCTTGATTGAAACATCAGGGACGATATAACGCTCCTCACCTGATGACCAAGAGGAGGCGGGGAAGGGGTTGAGGCTCTTGAGGAGCTCCCACAGCTCATCAAGGTCCTCATTGTCAATCTTGAGGGCCTTTGCGACCTGTTGGACCTTTCCTGCCTTCATCTCCTCGAGATGGTCCATGCACAGGCTCTTGAAGGCTTCAAGGTCCTTCCCCTCCAGACCCAGTGCCTGGGCTTGGACGATGAGGGACTCCCTCCAGGATGGGACGGCGATTCCAACAGGGTCGAAACCATGGATGAGGTCGAGCGCCTCTTGTGTGCATGCCTGCAGGCTCTTGGGGACGACCTCTTCGAGAGGGCGGGTGAAGAAGCCATCAGGTCCCAGTGATGAGATGACCGCTTCAGCAGCCTTGGCTGTATCGGGCGGACATGAAGTGCAACCCAGCTGCCATAGCAGGTGGTCCTGTAGCGTCTCCTTGGTGGCTATCGCACCTTCGAGCCAGGCCTGGTGGCTGTCTGAGAGGTCGCTGCCGTATGCTGATGAGTCGGAATAGTCATCCCTTCGCTCCTCGGCGCGGCGCTGACCTTCCGTACGCTCCTCCCAGCTGGCAGGGGCGTTGCCTCCTGTGGCTTGCAGTGTTGGGTTTGACAAGAGGGCCTCGTCGATCTTCGCCTGGAGCTCGTCAAGTGGCAAGGCCATGAGCTCGAAGGACTGGATCATCTGTGCGTTAAGGCGCAGTGTCTGTTTCTGGCTGAGATCGAGACCCTGTGACAGCATCCTAGACCCCGCTTGTGAAGTCGTGTCCGAAGTAGACTTCTTGTGCCATCTCGTTGCCCAATAGCTCCTCACTAGTACCCGATACCAGGATCTGGCCTTCGTTTATGATATGGGCACAGGTCGTGATGGACAGTGCATCACGTACGTTATGGTCGGTGAGGAGTATGCCGATACCACGGCCTGAGAGCTTGCGTATGATCTGCTTGATTTCGAAGACCGCCTTAGGGTCGATGCCGGCAAATGGTTCGTCCAGGAGGAGGAAGCGTGGACTGGTCGCAAGGGCACGTGCGATTTCCGTACGCCGTCTCTCACCACCAGAGAGCGTGTAACCGAACTGGCGCCGCACCCTGTCTATGCCAAAGTCCTGGATCAGGCTTTCAAGGAGCTCTTCCTTGCCCGCCTTGTCCATGTCCTTCCTTGTCTCTATGACAAGCTTGATGTTGTCTTCGACTGTGAGCTTGCGGAAGATCGAGCTTTCCTGTGGCAGGTAGCTGAGTCCGAGGCGGCTGCGCTTGTGCATGGGAAGTCCTGTCATGTCCTGACCATTCAGCAGGATCCTTCCTCCATTGGCCTTGATGAAGCCGACGATCATGTAGAATGTCGTTGTCTTTCCCGCTCCATTAGGCCCAAGGAGACCTGTGACCTGGCCGCTTTCCATGCTGAATGAGAGATGGTCTACGACAGTCTTGCGGCCATAGCGCTTGACGAGTTCTTCCACTGCGAGGCTGTCAGCCATGGACAGTACCTCCTATCTGGCCGGAGAGGCTGATCCTCTCCTCTTCTGTATCCATGGTGATGACAAGTGCCTTGTAAGTGTCATCCCTCCAGGTGACCTCGGCCCCTCCTGACATGACAAGGGTGTTTGATGCCCGGTCGAAGCTGACACGCTCCGCACTTGCGGAGAGTATGCCTTCTGAGGTGTTCTTGACGAGTCGGACATCCATCTCAAGCTCAAGGACCTCTCCCGCCATGTCATAACGCAGGGCGGAAGCTGTGGCGATCAATTCGTTGGACTCATCGATGATCTCACACCAAGCTGGGATGACGATCCTCTCAGCCTGCCTGTCGTAGATGAGCGAGGAGGTGCGGATCGTGAGTCCCCGTTCCACATCTTCGACCAATATCGAACCGGTACAGCTTATCCTGTCGTAGTCATCGCCTTCCAACAGGATTCCATCCGCTTCCATGACGAGGCCGTCGACATCTACATGGGCACCTTCTGAGAGGCGCACATAGCGCTGTCCCTCGGAAAGCGATAGGGAAGAGGAACCGCCTGAGAAGCTGATTGATGCCACATCCTCTGCCATGAGCATGGTTGGCGGCAACAGGAGCATCATCAGCAAGATAAGAACCTTCCTCACAGTACGAGTCCTCCCTGGCTCGGGCCTCCCAGGGAGAGGCTGCGCCTGTTCAAATCGGCGGAGAGCCCATGGCCACTGACAGTGCCGTCAGAGAAGCCTATGGAGACATCTCCATCGCTTTCAATGCGCATCGAACCTGTATCAAAGATAAGCTGGTCTGCAAAAATCGACAAAGACTCACTGATGCTTTCGATTTCAACCGAACCGCTCATGTTGACGATTTCAAGATCTGTATCGACTTGTGCCATGTCACACCGGCCTTGCAGGGAGAGACCTCCATCCTCATCTGCCTGGGTGAATGCCACATCCTGGAGTTCCATCCTGCCCTCGTCCATCCACCAGCTCATGCGCCCTGCCGTGAAGTCGATAGGTCTCTCGCTTCCTTGTGCGAGTGTGCATGTCGCATCAACCAGGACCATGTCAGGCCGCTCGACGACTGAGACCGTCCCTTCCGCAGCCGTCTCATCATAAAGACATGAGGAAAGCCCCAGCATCATGAGTGCTGCCAGGACGAGTGCGCTAGTCCTCTTCATCATGCCTGACCTTCCGTTCGACCACAGGTGTGTAGCGCTTGCGTGTGACGCGGAAGTAGAGCGCCGAGATGAGGAAGCCTGCCGCCAGACCGATGAAGCCTCCAAGCAATTGCAATGGCTCATTACCGGGAATCCAGAAGAAACAGGCCACAAGACCGATGAAGAAACAGGCCAGGGGGAAGGCCAGGCTCATCAATGAGGCTGCGACCGTCCTTCCTGATGGCATGTCGATCACGACATCATCGCCTTCCGCGACATCGACACCCTCTGGATTGGCGACTTCGAATTCAGTTGCCTTGCCCCTGCAGAAGAGTGAACTCTTGCAACCTTCGCAGGCGCTCTGGTCGCAACCTGCCATCAACACACCATCTTTTGATGAGAGTATGTGTACTTCTTTCTTCACTGCACGGCCTCCTTGGCCACAGGACGTTCGACCTTGACCGGCCTCCTTATGGCTTCAATCGACTCGGCAAGACCCGTGTCCTCATTGACCGTGACGAGGGCGCCTTGCAGCTCTACCTCCTCCCAGGCCTCATGACTGCGTTCAGGAACAGCGGTGATGAACTTCCTCAGCTCATTGGCGGCGGCGAAACCTCCGACGGACAGTGTGGAACCACAACGCCCGTTGTCACTGATGAAGGCCGTACCCTTTGGCAGGATCATGGCATCAGCGGTCAGGACCTTGCTGTGGGTCCCTATGACTGCGGCTACCTGGCCATCAAGGAAGTGTCCCATCGTGGCACACTCGGCTGTCGTGCCTGAGTGGAACTGCAGGAGGACGATGTCGGCATCCTCCTTCAGATGTCCAACCAGGTGTGGTGCCTGGGCGAAGGGGTTCATGGGGCTGATCCTGTCAAAACCTGATGATGAAATCATGTCCGCTATTGCGACACGCCTGCCCTTGACCTCGACTGTCTTGAATGGGCGGCCAGGTGCCCCCTGTGGGTAGTTCGCAGGGCGGAGGATGTATGGGCAGCGGGGGAGGAATTCGACCAGGTCGACCTTGTAGTAGAGCTTCTCCCCTCCTGTCAGCAGGTCGACTCCGAGCTTCATCAGTTGCGCTGAGTGCGCCTTGCCAAGCCCGAAGCCATTGGTCGTCCCTTCAGCGTTTGCAATTGTGAAGTCGACGCCAAGGTCGGCTTTGAGCTCCTTCAGGCCGTTCTTCAATGCTGCTATGCCTGCACGGCCTGTGATCTCACCTAGGAAGAGGAATTTCAAACTCATGATGGAACAATAGCGCAGGATGGTGAAAAATCCAATTGGCACGTCATTTGCACATATCATGTACATCTTGTTGTGTTATATTCCCAGACATGAGCAAACGGATACTTCCAATCCTCATCCTTATCGGCACCATCCTCCTTGCCTCATGCGAAGGATGGACCCACCCACCAACGGAAATCAGCACACCAAGCTGGATGTGGGGTGATTGGGTGGAACCTCGACTTGTTGATGATGACAGTTCATTGGATGCGCTTTACGATGAGATCATCGTGAGTGCTGATGACATCATGCTCCGCCCTGCCAGCTCACAGGACATTTCCCTTGCTGCCCGTGTGGCGGAAGGCGAAGCCTACATCAGTGTGAGTGATGAGTCTGATGGTGTTTACAGGCTGGAACTTGAAATCTACAACACCCAGGACAGGTTCATCATCGAATGCAGGCCCGGTTCCGACGATGATCACCTTGTTTTTGGGATTGGCTATCGCAGCCAGGGTTCTTATGAGGCGGAGTATTCATCAAGCAGTTTACATGAATAGGTTGGGCGGGATTCCTCATCTGGCCCTGTTGACGCATCCCGGCCTTTTTTGCTATAAGCTCATTCAGGCAAAACGGACTGAGGTGGATGAAAGGCCATCCCTGTTTTCCAGGATGCCCAGATGGCGGAATTGGTAGACGCGCTAGCTTCAGGTGCTAGTACCGCAAGGCGTGCAAGTTCGAGTCTTGTTCTGGGCATGTGAGGCCGGGAGGGTTTCCTCCCGGCTTCTTCATTTCTAGTCCGCATGTGGGAGATTTTCTTCAAGTGAACAGGATTCTTGCCAAGAGGCAGCTTTCCAACGAGGTCTTTGAATACGAGATCGAGGCTCCATTGATCGCCCGTGAGCGCAAGGCCGGGCAGTTCGTCGTCGTCCAGCAGGGAGATGACTTCGCTGAACGCATTCCATTGACGATAGCTGATGCAGATACCACGAAGGGTACTATCACATTGGTCATCCAGGCTGTAGGCGAGTCCACACACCGCCTGGTACGCCTTGGCGTGGGTGATGTCATTGGCAATGTCCTTGGGCCTCTTGGCCATCCGACAGATGTCAGGTACTACGGCAAGGTCGTCATTGTCGGGGGAGGCGTCGGTGTGGCACCTGCCCATCCAATCGCACAGGCGATGAAGGCGGCGGGGAATGAGGTCCGCATCATCATGGGTGCAAGGAACAAGGACCTCCTGGTCTTTGAGGACCGCATGAGACGGATCGATCCTGACACCATTGTCGTGACTGATGATGGCAGCGCTGGTGTGAAGGGCCTGGTCACAGGTCCGCTCGAGGATCTCTGCCGCGACTGGCATCCGGACCTGGTCGTCGCAATCGGGCCTGCTGTCATGATGAAGTTCTGCTGCCGCACGACAGCCGCCTTCAATGTTCCGACACTCGTCTCACTGAACACGATCATGATTGATGGGACAGGCATGTGTGGAGGATGCCGTGTCGTCGTTGACGGGAAGATGCGCTTCGTATGTGTCGAGGGACCTGAGTTTGACGGTCATCTCGTCGACTGGGACAACCTCATGGCACGTCAGGCGACCTTCAGGGATTATGAGGCGGAGCACCACCACCGCTGCCATATCGACATGATGATAGAGGAGGGGCAGGCATGAAGGACAAGACACAGCTGAATGATGAAGCGAAGGCGAGGTTGGCAGCACTGCCTGAGGTGCTTGGTCCCAAGGACCGCCTCCAGATTCCTGTCTGCCCCATGCCATCACAGGAGCCTTCCGTCCGTTGCCACAACATGCAGGAAGTCGCACTGGGCTACGGTGAGGACCAGGCCGTGCTTGAAGCCAAGCGCTGCCTCCAGTGCAAGAACAAGCCCTGTACCGCACTCTGTCCTGTCGGAATCGACATCCCCCGTTTTGTTGGTTTCGTGGCTGAGCGCCGTTTCAAGGAGGCCCTCGATGTCATACTCGAGAGTTCCCTCCTGCCTTCGATCTGTGGCCGTGTATGCCCTCAGGAGAACCAGTGCCAGAAGAACTGCACTGTCGGACGCAGCCACAAGGACATCGACCAGGCGGTAGCCATTGGACGCCTTGAGCGTTTTGTCGCCGACTGGGCTGCCCAGAACGGGATATCAGCTGTTCCTGTTCCTGCCGCTGACAGCGGTCACAAGGTAGCGGTGGTTGGTTCAGGGCCTGCCTCTATCGCCGCTGCCGCCGACCTCAGGAAGGCTGGGCACGAGGTCTGGATGTTCGAGGCCCTGCACAAGACAGGTGGTGTCCTTGTCTATGGCATCCCCGAGTTCCGACTGCCCAAGGCATTGGTTGGACGCGAGATCGACAAACTTGCCGCCATGGGTGTGCATATCGAGACTAACTACCTGGTTGGCCGTACCCGGACAATCAAGGAGCTTAGGGAGGAGGATGGCTTCGATGCCATCTTCATCGGCTCGGGTGCGGGGCTGCCCAAGTTCATGGGCATACCAGGTGAGAACTATGTTGGTGTCTTCTCCGCCAACGAGTTCCTGACCCGTTCAAACCTGATGAAGGCTTATGATGGAAGCCATGCGGCCACCCCTCTCTACAATGCCAAGCGTGTCGCTGTCTTTGGTGGTGGCAATGTCGCAATGGATGCCGCACGCACGGCGTTGCGTCTTGGCGCTGAGCATGTCAGCATCATCTACCGCCGTACAAGGGAGGAGATGCCTGCCCGTCGTGAGGAAGTCGAGCACGCTCATGAGGAAGGCGTGGAGTTCCTGATGTTGAGCCAGCCTGTCGCAATCAAGGCTGATGAACGTGGACGTGTCTCAGCTGTCGTTGTGCGCGACTGCGTACTTGGAGAGGCTGACGCATCAGGACGCCGCCGTCCTGTGGAGGTCGAAGGTTCTGACCATGAACTTCCATTCGACTGTGTCATTGTCGCAATCGGCAATACATCAAACCCCTTGATCAAAATGACGACAGAGGGGCTTGATGTCGACAAGCGAGGCAATTTCATCGTCAACGAGGAGACGCTTGAGACTTCGATCCCAGGTGTTTACGCCGGCGGTGACATCGTGCTAGGTGCTGCGACCGTCATCCTTGCGATGGGTCAGGGACGCAAGGCCGCCGCTGCGATCAACCGCCGCCTGGCCGGGAAGTGAGATGGGTTTCCATTTCGGCTCCTTCTGCACACTGCTCCCCGAAGGAATTGACAAGTTCGCCGCCTTCGGGGAGATCGTGCGCAACTGCTCTGTCTTCGATCTCATCCCGGACAGGCATGCCTTCCTTGAATCGGTGATAAAGCGTGAGAAGCTGCAGTCGACGGGGATCGGGCATGGTGTCGCGATCGCCCATGGCAAGGTCCCTCATATCGAGCGCACACATATCGCATTGGGGATCAGCAGTGATGGCATCGTCTTTGACGACATCTTCCCCGATCCTGTCCACCTTGTCTTCCTGATCGCGAGCAACCCTTCAAAGCCTGGGGAGTATGTTAAGGCCCTTGCCGCCATGCTGTCCTGGGCCCATGATGAACAGTTGCGCGCTGGTCTTGAGGCTCATGACATGGCTTCGGCCAAGGTCGAGGTCTTCCTTGAGATGATGGAGAAACAGGACTTCCATCCTGTCAATCAGTGATCACCAGGTCAAAGGGCCTGTCATGGTCATCTATTGGAAGCCTGTCGATGAGCCTGTCAGAGGGACAGAGCCCGATTGCCCTGACATCGTGTCCTGCAAGGTACCTGTCGTAGAAGCCCCCTCCGCGTCCAAGCCTGTAAGCGTCGCGGGAGAAGGCGAGTCCAGGTGCGACCAGCAAGGCCGATGGGCCCGGGGCCACCGCTTCCTTGGTCACAGGCTCCATGAAGCCAAGCCTGCCTTTTTCCAAGCGTCCATCGTATAGGGCGAATTCCATCTCCCCTCCAGCTGTGATGAAGGGAAGGGCTATGTGGCGGCCTGTGTCCAGCAAGGGACTGACATCCACCTCATCCTTCAATGGGACGTAGAGTAGCACTAGTGATGCTTCCTTCCAGAATGGCTCCTCCATGAGCGCTTGTACGATCTTCCTTGATACTCCGCCTGGTACAGGACGTCCCCTGTACAGGCTGCGCAGGATCATCTTGTCCATGGCAGTGCCACCAGCATGGCGCAGATGATCAAGGCGATGACGATGTCCCTCCAGCTGAAGTGCTGCCAAGGTCTCCTGGCATATGGGTCGTAGAGTCTTGCTGATAACGCATCCGCCCAGTGTTCGATCCTGTCCAGCAGTGTCATGAGTATTGAGGCTGCCAGGGCGCTTGTCGAGCGTATTGGATGGCGCAACATGCGCTCCCCCCTTGCAAGGCGGGCTTCCCGTACACCTTGGGCGGTTTCCATGACCAATGGCAGCATGGAAAGCGTCAGCTGCACGATCGAGCCTGCGAGGAAGGAGTAGCGCCTGAAGATTGGATACAGCAGCTGGGAAAGTGCCGAAGCCAGGTCATCGGCATGGGTGCAATCCAGAAGCAGGAGGGAGGCGAGCACCAGGGCGGTGAAGCGCAGGGCTTCGTAGAGTGCGGCTTGTGTGTCGCCTGTCTCCTCATACACCGCCACAGCCATCAGGATGGCTATGATGATGAACAAGGCACCTTGCGAGAGGTAGCTCCTGACTGGGATCCTCCTCCAGATAGCGAAGGCCAGCGGTGGCAGGACCAGGACCGGGACCAGGCCAGGCCTCGCTCCCTGGAGCAGCACGCAGTAGGTGACAAGCAGGATGAGCTTCCCCAAGGCATGGCAGTGGTTGGCGAAGGCCTCCTTGTCACGGGTGAGGAAGATCATCTGAGCCATGTGAGCTCCTCGAAGGCGGGCCCCGGGACATGCACACCTGCCTTCTTCAAGGCATCGAGCGAGTCTTTTGAGGGTCCTTGGTATACCAGGCGTCCTTCCTCCAGGATCAGCACCCTGTCCGTATGGGCTAGGAAGCGGTCGACCTCATGACTTGTCACCAGCAGCGACTGTCCTGCCTGATGCAGGTCGGCCAGGGCCTTGAGCACACTCATCGTAGATGGGCTGTCGAGGTTGGCGAAGGGTTCGTCAAGCATGATGAGCCCTGGCTCCATCGCAAGCACTCCTGCGATTGCCAGGCGGCGCTTCTCTCCTCCTGAAAGGGTCTGGGGACGTTGCCTGCGCTTGTCCTCAAGCCCCATCATCGCAAGTGTACGGGATACAGCCTTATCGACCCTGTCTTCACTCCAACCAAGGTTGATGGGGCCGAAGGCCACATCCTTCTCGACACTCTCTCCAACGATCTGGAAGTCGGCATCTTGGAAGACCAGTCCTATCGATGAGAGCCTTGACTTCTTCTTCCTTGTAACATCAAGCCCGTTTATCAGGATACGGCCACTTGATGGCTTGGCAAGGCCCTTGAGCGTGCGCAGCAATTGGCTTTTCCCCGCCCCGTTATGACCGCAAAGCACGGTGAAGGAGCCCTGTGCCAGGCTGAATGATATGTCCTTGTAAATCTGCTTTCCATCAATGGAGAGTGAGAGGTCCTGTACTTCAAGGGCGGCGTCCATAGGCGTCATCATAGGGCAAAATGCTGTCAATGGGGAAGGATTTCTGCTATCGTCAGCGCATGGCCGCCAAGATACTCAGGAAGATTCTGTCATCCTTCATCACACTGCTTGTCCTTTCGCTTGTCGTCTGGGCCTTGGTGCGCTTCCTGCCGGCTGACAGGGCGGCCTTGATCGCAGGTGACACTGTCGTAGGACCCACTGGCCTTGTGATTGAGGAAAGGGGGTGGTTACAGTGGATATCAGATGTCATCCATCTGGATCTTGGTACAAGCACCTTTGGAGGTGAGTCGGTTTCCACCCTGGTCTGGCAACGCATGGGCGCTGCTTCCGCCTTGATGATTTCATCAGTAATCGTGGCCCTTGTCATCGCTCTTGTTGTGACAGCAGTGGCCCTGATCAGTCCATCACGCTTCACCCGTGGCATCGCCAACAGCCTCTCAAGCCTCTCGATGTGCCTCCCATCCTTTGTCATCGCAATGGCCTTGACCTGCTTATTCGCCCTCCATCTGGGACTTCTGCCCTCAGGGGGCTATGTCCCTCCTCGTGAGGACTTCATTGGATTTGCCAGGAGCCTGGTCCTGCCTGCGCTTTCGCTTGGCTTCACCCATTCAGGGCTTTACATCAGGGCCTTGATGCAGGCTTATGACAGGCAGCTGTCAAAAGTCTACATGCTCCAGGCCAGGGCGGAGGGTGAGGGCCGTGCCGCCCTTGTGCTCCAACACAGCTGGAGGGCTGTCCTGCCAGAACTTGTGACACTTGTCTGCCAGAGCGTGCCTACCATGCTCGTATCCTCAGCTGCGCTTGAGAGCGTGTTCTCATATCCAGGACTTGGCTCATTGACAGTGGCAGCCATCGCACGCCGTGACAGTGCGACAATCACCGCATTGGTCCTGCTTGGGGCTGTGACCGGAGTCATCACATCAACCCTTGCTGATATTGTGCAGGGGCTTTGCGACAGGAGGCATGGCCATGAAGATGGGTAGGTGTCTCACCTGGGTTGTCCTGGCATTGCTGCTGTTGTTCGCCCTGTCATCATTCCTCACAGTTGAAGCCGCGTCAGCCCTCCATTTGGATGACAGGCTGCTCCATCCTTCCATGCAGCATCCATTTGGGACGGACAGCCTGGGGCGGGACCTGTCAGCCCGTTGTGCTGGTGCGCTGTTGAACTCAGTCATATGTGCTCTTTCCGTGACACTGTCCTCAACAGGTCTTGCGATGGTGATCGCCTTCCTTGGACTTTATACGAAGTACCTTGATGGGCCGCTGATGCGCCTTTGTGATGCGATGAAGGCCCTGCCATCGACATTGCTGGCGGTCTTGATGATGGTGGTGATGGGCCCAGGGCTGTTGAGCATCACGGCGGCCCTGGCTGCGGTCTTCACACCCCAGTGCGCCAGGGCCATCAGGGGCCGTGCCCGTGCTGTGATGAAGGAGGGCTATGTCGAGGCATCCATGGCCATGGGCCTTGGCCGTGCCCACGTGATAAGCCACACTGTGCTGCCTCACTGCCAGGGTGTGATGCTTACCCAGGCCCTCTTCATCTTCTCATCATCCATACTCGCAGAAGCAGGGTTGAGCTTCATAGGGGCAGGCCTGCCAGCTGATGTGCCAAGCCTTGGTGGGATCCTCAACGAAGCCCGTGGTGTGATGCATCAGGCCTGGTGGATGCTGTTTTTCCCATCAATGATCCTGCTGGTCCTGACCTGGGCCCTTCACTCGGCCTCGCCTGCGGGGTTAGGATCTTCATGGAGGAGGAAGGACATATGATCACTGCTTTGGAATTGGAGGCGCTGGTGGAGGAAGCCACCGTGCTCTTGAAGGAAGCCTGTGTGATACCAGCTCCATCGCACCATGAGGAGCAGCGGGTGGATTTCATCACGTCGTGGCTCAGGAAGGAGGGTGTGGAGGACTTCCATGTAGATGAGGCCATGAACGTCATCATCAGCATCAATGATGATGGAGCCTGTCCACTTGATGTCTTCGCCGCCCACACAGATGTCGTCTTCCCCGATACCACGGCACTGCCGATGAGGGAGGATGGATTACTCCTCCACTGTCCTGGTGTTGGCGATGACACAGCCTCTTTCGTCGCACTCATGCTTTACGCCAGGGCGCTCCAGCGTGGGGATATAAAGGCAAAGGGCGGGGTGCTCTGTGTCTGTAACACTTGTGAGGAAGGGCTTGGCAATCTCAAGGGGGTGCGCCAGCTCTTTGATGATTACGGTGGACGCATCCGTTCGTTCACCTCATTCGATTCCAATCTTGGTGGGATTGTCACAGAGGCGGTGGGGTCGGAGCGTTATGAGATAAGTGTGCGTACAAAGGGAGGCCATTCCTTCGCCGACTTCGGTGCTGACAATGCGATCGCCCAGTTGTCATCGCTGATTTCAAAGCTCTACAAGCAGGATGTACGCAAGGACCGCCATGTGACTTACAACGTTGGTACGGTCACAGGTGGGACAAGTGTGAACACGATCGCCCAGGATGCCTCCTGTACTTACGAATACAGGGCGCTTGATGAGAAGGACCTCTCTACGATGCGCTGTGCACTCAATGTCTTGATATCTGGATGCAAGGCACGTGGCTGGGACATCGGGTGCAGGTGCATAGGGCAGCGTCCCTGCGGCATCGAGACGGACCAGTCAAGGTTGGTTGAGGCGGTCAGGCCGTTGATGGAGGAGGCTGGGCTGTCTACAAGGATGTGTATCTCATCAACTGATTGCAACATCCCTCTTTCGCTTGGAATTCCCGCGATCTGTTTTGGCCTCATCCGCTTCCATGGTGCCCACACGAGGGAGGAGTACGTGGAGCTTGATTCTTATCCTACAGGTTTAAAGCTTGGCTGGGATTATATTTCCAAGATTGTTGGATGAAATGGAGCAGAAAAGGCTTGACGCGCAAGTGTGCCTTAGGGTAGGATGCACATCGTTGCAGCTTAAAGCTGTGGCTGAATGCCGTTTTAGCTCAGTTGGTAGAGCAAAGGACTGAAAATCCTTGTGTCCCCAGTTCGATTCTGGGAGACGGCACTGGGAAGGCTTCTGGAAACAGAGGCCTTTTCTCTTTTTCCAGCCCCATCCGACCATCCAACACAGCAGTGAAGTGAGTGAAGTTACGAGTGAAGTGCAGTGAAGTTTTACTTCACTACACAGAATGGCTCATAAGCACATGATAAGTTTGTTATTTTGGCTGTCCATATCATAGAACAAAATAATTCTTTTACAAATAAAGTGTTAAAAGAAATGTAATATATAGTGAAGTGAGTGAAGTCAAGAGTGAAGTGCAGTGAAGTTTTACTTCACTCGTAGTGAAATCTGGGTTATAATCATGGTTGGAGGCGGCAATGAGAATTGAAGAACTAGTACCTGGTTTGAATTTGGAAGATGGCACTACTGAGTTCAAAAGAATTATTGAGGAGGGGCGGCCGGAGGATTCAGGAAAGCAGAAGGAAATCTCTTGGCTTAAAACTATTGCTGCCTTCGCAAATACAAGTGGCGGGACTATCTATATAGGGGTGGACAACAAGAGCCACGAGGTCATCCCATTGGATCATGACACTACTGATAAGATTGCCCCCATGATTCAGCGCTTGGTAAGGCAACGGCTTGAACCTGAGGTTTCCTATGACATATCAGTTTTGCCCGTCAAGCTATCAAGTCAGACCCGTTATGTAATCAAGGTGTCTGTTCCGAAGAGCAAGGTCCTACCTGTGACCTTGCATGAAGATGGACTGCTTGGGATTTATGTCAGGAATTTCTCTAGCTCCGTACTGGCAAGTCCTTGGCAGATCCGGGATCTTATCCTGCTGAGTGATAATACTCCTTACGACCAGCCTATGACTGATGAAGTTTACAATCCTGATGAATTTGAGACATTGCGTGCTGTCTACAGAGAACGGATTGGCCGTGAACTGGATGCAAAGGTCCTGGTTTCAGCTGGTTTCATGAATGAGCAGGGTAAACTGAGTAGGGGGGCATTGCTATTCAAGGATGGACATGCTGATAAAAAGACAAAGACTGTATGCTCACAATGGCCTGGTATAAATAAAGGTGGTCCTGTGGTGATTGCATCAGCTGAGTTTGAAGGCAACATTTTGGACATCATACAGTCTGTCATTGGTTTTGTCGCCAACCATTCTGCCAATGGATACAAGAAAGAAGCGGATTCACGGGTTGACTTCTTCTCGTATCCTGCACGCTCTGTTACAGAAGGTATAGTCAATGCTGTCGCTCATAGGAACTACTATATTGATGGAAGCCAGATATCTGTTGATCTTTTTCGGGACCGTTTGGAAATCACATCACCTGGTTCGTTGCTTGGAGTTTCCTCGCTTGATAGGGAGAAGAACATCTCTTCAATCATGCCAAGTCGCAGGAACGAGGTGATTTGCAACATCCTTGTCTACTGCCGCTATATGGAGTCAAAAGGATCCGGATTTGACAAGATTGCAGAGGATTATATTGGCAAGGGAGAAGCTTTCAGGCCATTTGTATCGGCAAATGGAACCTCATTCACGTTGACACTTCCTGATTTGACATACCCTGCTGGAGTCATAGATGAAGATTCCATTCCGCCTGTATTCACAGAAACCGTACTTGAGGGTAGGAACGATTTGCAGATTCTTTCATTCTGCTACCAGAAAGCCAGGACTGTGAAGGAAATCGCAGAATACATAGGTGTCAAACCAAGCACTTTTTTTCGTAAGGATGTCCTTGGATCTCTTGTCAGCAAGGCATGTCTCATAGAGGACAACTCTTCTTCTCCAGTACGGTACCAATCAAACCATGCCAAGGTCTTTGTCATGTGAATCAGAGTCCTACGCACTCCATTCCTCTGCTATCATAGGGGTGGAGTGTGAATATGAAGAGAGTACTATTCGCTGTTTCTCTTATCGTGGTGGGCCTGCTTGTTGTCTCTTGTGACAACAGTACTCCTGAAAGCCCACAAACCTATTATCTCCCTCATTTTGCTGGAGGGTCGATTTCCAGCCGCGGCTTGATTGATATGGGTGACTGGGATGATTTCGGTACGGCCACCTCGGTCATGACATATGCTCCAATGATGACAGCACTGATTCCTGTAGAAGGCACGTCCAGTGAGGTTGAGGGGATTATTCATGATTCATATGGTGATTTCAACATCTACGGATTTAAAGCTTCTTATAGCATGGAGACGCTGAGCATTGATGAAGACCATATGTATATCCGCTACTATGTGAGTGATAGTAAGACTAAAACAATTGCAGGTGTCATAGACTATTATCTGGATCTCAATAGTTATCGCTTCTCGTATAGGGAAATCGTTGCTTTGACGCTTGGCTTTAAAGACCGATATCTTGAGCCATCCATCCTATCAATCGAACTTGATAATGTTGCATTGGAACCAGACGGGAGTTTTTCCGCCGGTGAAAACCGTAATGCCATCGTAGATTTCGTTGATATCACCTCGACTGGTGACGGCATACTCACAAGGACCTATCCGCATATGAGGAGTAGTAAAGGGGTTTTAGCTGTCTTCCTGGATCCTCGTGAGCTAGGACGCTTTGATATTTCGATTGGACCAGATGATGTCAAACCAATACTCGAGGACTTGATTGGCCCAAATTACTCGATCGACAATGAAGAAGAGGCAAAGAATTTCGGACATGATGTGTTCCAGTATCTTCTGAACCAGTTCTATCAAAGTGGAGGATCCCTCTCAAGTCATGATCCTAGAAGTGGCGGTCATGATTTGTATGACACCTATGATGAGTATCGCAGGGACTCAATCAGGGCAATGAAGAACCATCATCCTCGACAGGATGATTTCTTCACTCCAACTGAGGACTTTATTGTCTTTGAGTATGACACCATGAAAGCTGCGACTTTGAGTACAGGTGTTGATATCACTTCAATAGAGCAAGGCCAGCTTGTTGACGATAAGGACAAGCTTGCAAAAATGGGATTCGCTGCTTTCTATCCTGAAGTTTTTGATGATGGCTTCACTATAGATGAATTCATCGAAACCCACCTGCACAAGGCAGGTGTTGAGGATGATGCGTACATCCAGTCTTATATCGATGGTTGGAAGAATGATTGGAAATAGGGTGTCAGAACATCTTTTCCAATAGGTTCTTGTCCAATAGGAAGTCGAAGAGGGGTACGAAGAGTATGCCCTCTTCGTTGTACCAAGGCTTGAAATTCCCACTTGTGATGACCACCTTCCTGAAAGCATCAGGAATCTGACGAAGTGATTCCAGTTCCTGATCCATCTTCACCTGGTCTGGTATCATGAGTGCTGATTGTATGTAGACCCTGGAAGAAGCATTGTTCACAACGAAGTCCACTTCGAATTGACGTCTTTCTGAATGTCCGTCTTTCACAAAATTCTTGTATGTGACTCCTGTGTCCACATTCAAGCCCCTTTGGATGAGTTCGTTGTAGATGATGTTCTCCATTATGTGACTCTCTTCCTGCTGTCTGAAATTCAGAATGGCGTTCCTAAGTCCAATATCTGTGTAGTAGTACTTTGGCTGTGTTGAGATGTGTTTACGGCCTTTGACATCATATCGTTCCGCTGCTTTGACTATGAAGGCTTCATCCAGAAATTTGATGTATTTCTTGATTGTTGGTTCGCTGACCCCTTTCATCTTATTCGAGGCGAAGGTGTTTGCGATTTTTGATGGATTGAGAGGAGAGCCAATGGCGGATGCGATGACTTTCATCAACTCCCTCATGCCTGTGTCGTCTTTGAGGTCGTTGTGTTCAACCAGGTCTGCAAGGTAGATCTGTTCATTCAAGTTGGCAAGATATTTAGTCTTGTTCACATCTCCTTGCTCGAATAGGACATGTGGCAGTCCTCCGTAATATGTGTAGTCACGCCAAGCCTCGCTCTTCTCCAAGCCTGATGCGGCAAGGTACTCGGAAAAAGACAGCGGAGCGATATGGATGGTGTCACCGCGGTCTCGGAATTCCGTCCGGATATCACTAGAGAGGAATCTTGAGTTGCTACCTGTCACGTAAACATCAGTATTGCCTTTCCGCATGAGTCCGCTGAGTATCCCATAAAGCCTGATAGGCTGGTCCCTGTCTTTCATTTCCTCTTTGCTGATGGCGAACTGTGCTTCATCGAGAAGTATGTAATACATCTTCTTGGAATCAGTCATATGCTGTTTGATATAATCTTTGAGCAAATCTGGATTCCTAAGATCCTTGAAATCGTCATCATCCAAGGCAATCGGAATGATGCATTCTTCCTCAACACCATGTTCCAAGAGATAGTTGTGGAATAGGGTGAAGAGCAGGAATGACTTCCCACATCTTCTGATTCCTGTGATTACTTTGATCATTCCGTTGCCAATTTTCGATACCAGCCGATTCAGGTATTCATCGCGCTGTATGGTCATTCTCATTTTAGATTTTTCCAGTTCTAATAAGTTTTCTAAAATGTAACATGCGCCAAAGGGTTGTCAATGTTCATTTTACTTTTTTTACGGATTTGAGGAAAAATAAAATACACAGCAGGAGTGAATGGAAGAAGCTTGGTCTGTAGAATAACTGATGGCCACTCGAAGTGGCCACCAGTGTTGGGAATCAGTCATCAAATCATTGATACTCGTACGGCCCATAAGAGACCTTGCGTCCTCTATCCCTGTCATCATCGTCCAAGACAAGACGCTCCCGTCCTTCGATATCTTCCTCAAGGATATCATCATCGATTCCTATGTTCTCGAAATCATCTTCCCTCAGCGGGGTGGCCGTTGTGATGATGTCTTCGAATTCATCATGCCTGTATCCTTCTGGGAAATCGGCGATGTAAATGTTCTTCTTTTCAGAATCCGTGCCTTCAGAAACGATTATGTTGTTCACACCATTGATTGCTCCTGTTCCATTTACATCCCTGATGATGCTGTGGATGTAGGTGGCTCCTTCGAGGTAGGGGGCATCTGAGTTGATGAAGACCAGATTATTGCCTGGATTTGAGACCTGGCGCACGATGAGACCATTGATAACTCCTGATACGTTCTTCAAGTTTTGGACAGTGCTTTTCCTGAAGTCAATCTCGAAGTCATCATCATCGCCTCCAAGCATCTTGAGTGCGTTGTGGTCGATTTCCTCGAAGACCATGTTCCTGAACTCAAGCTCGAACTCGATGTCATCATGTTGGAAGCTTGGTGCGGTGATACCCTGTATGGCTGTGGTCCCAGTCCTGTTCCAGTCCGCATCAAAACCACCAATCAAGCGCAGTTCCAGCTCTGTGTCATCACCTGTGAAGCCAAGGGAGTTGAAGTCTATCGTTTCAACGGAGGAAGTGCCTGTGGTGGCTTGGAACTTGATTGTGAGTTCCACGTCATCGTCATGACGCTGTGCGTTCCCCTCAACGAAGGACTTGACCTGCTTAATGCTGTTGTAGGGGCTCTCTTTTGAGCCATCGCCACCATCAGCGGCATTGAGGTCGAAATAGACACCGCGTTCAAAGGTCGGTTTGATGTAGCGGATCAGCTCAGGAGCGATGATGATGGTCTCGTCTTCACCATTGCCAATTGCCGCCTTGATTTCACTGATGAGACTGCGCCAGTTGCTATTCTTCTTAAGCTCAGCCCTGTTTATCTCCCACTCGTCAAAGACGAAGCCTGGACGTGGATTGACCTGGTAGGGGATGTCCCTGTTGGGTACTGTGACGGTGGCACTGAACTCAATGTCGTTTGTGCCAGTGCTTGTGTTTGTACTTGTTGGTTCGAGAAGCCCTGTAATGTCTTCCCCTGCGACAATGACCTCGCCGGAAACGAATGCCGTCGCGTTGTTGATTGATCTTGCTGAAGCATTTCCAGCAGATCCCTGGACCCTTACCTCCGCTGTTGTCTCACCGCTTGGTCCTGAACAGGACACGGCGGTGATGATGAGGACAAGCGCTAAGAAGGCAAGCAGTTTTCTGTTTGTGATCATAGTTTTGTCTCCCTGTGGCTGTGGGATTGTCCGTTTCACAACCACAGTGGAACTATGACATGGCTTTGCAAGATCACAAAGTGAAAAAGTCACAAAAAATCAACAAAATACAAGATCAGTACTCGCAGTACCGCTCAGAAAGCCCCCTGTCCGCCATCTACAGGCATGATCGCACCTGTGATGTATGAGGCCTGGTCGCTTGCCAGGAAGGCAGCCATGCTGGCGATATCATCCGCACTGCCGAAGCGTCCCATCGGAATGCTCCTGGCTATGTTCTCCTTATGACGGCGCTCTGCTTCCTTGTCCATGTTGGTCACATTCCAGATGTTGGTTTCGATGGCACCAGGTGCGATCGCATTGACCCTTACACCCTTGGATGCAAGCTCTATGGCCCATACACGTGTGAACTGTGAGACCGCCGACTTCGCACCAATGTACATTGAAAGCCCTGCAGCTGGATGGTCAGCACCGACAGAAGACATGTTGAGGATCATCCCCTTGGCCGCGATGATGCAGGGGAGGGTGCGTACAGTCAGTGCGACCAAGGCCCTTACATCAAGACTGAATGCCTTGTCGTAGTCTTGGACGGTGATTTCAGTGATTTGCTGTACCGGGCACCAGCCTGCGTTGTTCACGAGTACATCGAGCTTTCCACCGAATTCTTTTTCGACATAGCGGCCAATCTCCTCGACAACGGCATCATCTGTGATATCCCCAGCAAGCCAGGTGATGTTCGGATTGCCATCAGCTGTCTCTTTCAATGAAGACTCATGCCTTGCCACGATCAGGACACGGGCTCCTTCTGAGGCGTAGCGGCGTGCTATGGCGCGGCCGATTCCAGAGCCACCTCCTGTCACAATGGTAGTCTTGTTTGTCATGTCGTACATTTCCCAACCTCCAAAAATGGTTGGATGGGGCCGGTAGTGTGTTTTATCAGTCCAGTGTCTCCCGTCCGGTCCCATCCACACCAACAGATATAATTCCTGTTTGCTGGGTCCAGTAGTTCAAGTTTGTGTGCAGGTGATGACTTGGGGTGTCAGATGCAAGGTCTTGGTGGACAATGTCGATTGGTTGTCAGGCTTATGGTGTCCTAGGATTGCATACGCATCGGATCAGGTGGGGCTGATCCTGGCTCGTGGAGTTGATGTGATGATATGAAAAAGGACGGGCTGGATTCCAACCCGTCCTCCTCTGTTTCAGGATATTGTCTTATTCCTCGACCTTCTTCGCGTTGGCGGCAGGGGCCTTGTTAGGCACATTGCCACGGATGGCGAGCTCGGTCTCGATATCGAAGAACTTGGCCTTGTCCATGTTCGGAATCAGGCTGATTCTCTCGTCGACATTCGGAATGACCGTTCCATCGATCTTGCCGATGACACGGGCGTTGCTTGTGGCGACATAGACGTGGGTCTCAGCACCGAGAGGCTCGACGACGGAGACGTGGCCGTCGATTGTGCGTCCTGCCTCTGGAGTGTGGGTGAACTCGACATCCTCTGGCCTGATACCAAATGTGACCTGACGGCCGACATAGGGCTTCAGGAAGGCGGCCTGCTGGTCAGTGACATAGAGCGTGAAGGTGCCCTCGTCGACCAGGATGCGTCCACCATTCTCCTTGACGGTGACGGTGATGAAGTTCATGGGTGGTGAACCGATGAAGCCTGCGACAAACTTGTTGTCAGGGTTGTTGTAGAGTTCGAGCGGTCCGCCGATCTGCTGGATGACACCCAGCTTCATGACGACGATCTTGTCGGCCATCGTAAGGGCCTCGACCTGGTCGTGTGTGACGTAGATCATCGTTGCCTGCAGCCTGTGGTGCAGTCCGCTGATCTCAGCCCTCATCTGGACACGGAGCTTGGCGTCCAAGTTGGAGAGCGGCTCGTCGAAGAGGAAGACCTTGGGCTGGCGGACGATGGCACGTCCAACAGCGACACGCTGCCTCTGGCCACCAGAAAGGGCCTTTGGCTTCCTTTCCAGGAGCTGCTCGATGTCGAGGATCTTCGCAGCTTCGCGGACACGCTTGTCAATCTCAGCCTTGTCGAACTTCCTGATCTTAAGACCGAAGGCCATGTTGTCATAGACCGTCATGTGGGGATACAGGGCGTAGTTCTGGAAGACCATCGCGATGTCCCTGTCCTTGGGCGGGACGTCGTTGACGACTTTTCCATCGATGGTGAGCGTACCGGAGGAGATATCCTCGAGGCCGGCGATCATCCTCAGCGTGGTTGACTTACCACAGCCAGAGGGGCCGACGAGGACGACAAACTCCTTGTCTTCAATGTCGATGTTGACATTGTCGACTGCTTTGACGCCGCCATCGTAAATCTTGCAGATGTTCTCAAGTTTTACTGTAGCCATTTGTCTCTGCCTGACTCCTTTTGCATTGATGGCTCTAGTATGGGGCAGTTTTGGGCATATTCAAAGCTTTTTTTCTGGAATCTGGTTCCGATTTTCCTAAAAAAGTGCCTGAAAACGGGCTTTTGTTGACTAAACAGACAAAATCAGTCAAAAAGAGGGTATGCCTAAGAAATACACGGAAACTGAGAAGGAGAACATCAGGCGTGACCTGAGGCGCCAGGCTGAACGGCTCATGGCGGCGGGGCCTGTCAGGCGGATCACTGTCGATGAGATCGTGAAGGCCGCCGCGATACCTAAGGGCACCTTCTATCTTTTCTACCCACACAAGGAGGCGCTTTTCTTTGATGTGATCAGGTCTTTCAGGCTTGAGATGCAGGAGGAGATGCTCTCATTGCTGCAGGAGCTGGATGAGAACCATATCGTCACAAGTCTGACTACTGTCTTCAGTCATCTCCTGGACAATATGTATGAGCGTGGGATCTGGAGGCTTTTTGAGGAAGAAGAGCTTCAGTGTGTCATGCGCCCCCTGCCAGAAGGGACGCTTGACCGGGAAGTCGAGGCGCTGCAGGCCTTCTTCGCGGAACTCTTCTCTTATTTCGCGATAGACGATGAGGACGACATCAGCCGTTTCCATTCAGCCTTCATGATGATCGTCCTCTCCATGGGGCAGGGCGCCAGGGTGGCTGGAGCCAGGGATGCCTGGAGGACATTGCTCCGGGGCCTGATGCTCCAGCTCGTAGGTGAGTAGGACACTATTCGTCTTTCTCTTTTTCCTTGCGTTTGCCTGCCTGGGTCTTGTCATCAGCCTCATCGACAGGGGGGATGATCTTCTCAACGACGGCCTGGGCGATCCTCTTGTCTTCGACCTGGGTGACCGTGATCCTCAAACCGTTCACTTCGATTGTGAAGGTCTGGCCATCGCTGGGGATCTCATGGAGGCAGGAGAAGACCATGCCACCGACTGTGTCGTAGTCTCGTTCATCGGGGATCTTGACATCGAGCTCGTCTTCGAGGTCCTCGATGGTCAAGGTGCCGGAGACGCGCCAACGGTTCTCTCCGAGGCGCTCGATCTCAGGGGCCTCTGCCTCGTCGAACTCGTCATAGATGTTGCCCACGATCTCCTCAAGAAGGTCTTCGAGGGTGATGATGCCCCGGGTCTCGCCGTATTCATCAATCACTATTGATATGTGCACCTTCTTCTTCTGCATGTCGGAGAAGAGCTGGTCGGCCTTGATCGACTCAGGAACGAAGTATGCGCGGCGCAACATGTCACGCACGCTCTTCCTGCTGCCGCTTGTGCGGTTGATCAGGAAGTCCCTGGCATTCAGGATGCCTATGATGTTGTTGACATCACCCTCATAGACAGGGTAGCGGGAGTTCCCGCTCTCCTTGATTGTGTTGATGATCGTCTCATCATCGTCATCAACGCTGAAGTAGTTGACATCGCCGATGCGTGTCATGATCTCGGAGACGGAGATGTCATTGAACTCGAAGATGTTCTGGATCATCTCCTTCTCGTCCTCTTCGATCGTGCCGCTGTCGCCTCCTGTCTCGACCATCATGCGGATCTCCGCCTCGCTGACCTGGTCGTCCTCGCTGGAGGTCTTCATGTGCAGGATGCGGAGGATGAGGTTGGTGGCAGAAGAGGTGAGCCAGATCAAGGGTTTCAAAACAGTTGATATGACCTGCAGCAGCTTGAGGAAGGCCTTCGCGACCTGGTAGCTCTTCTGCTGGGCGACACGCTTGGGCACCAGCTCGCCAAAGATGATTGTCACAAGTGTGAGTATGATTGTGATGATGACGACTGATATGCTGTTCAGTGTCTGGGGGTTCATCCTGACGCCAAGCGAGAGGAACCACTCGGTCATGGGCTCTGAAAGGCTGTCGGCAGCGAAAGCCGAGCCCAGGAAGCCGGAGAGTGAGATCGCGATTTGGATCGCCGAGAGGAAGCCTGAGGGGTTCTCAAGCATCTTCAAGAGCTTGGTGGCCGTCTTGTCACCTTCCTCCTCAAGCATCTTCAGCTTGGTGCTGGACAGTGAGACCATGGCCATTTCCAAGGCCGCGAATATGGCATTGACCGCTATGAATACGGCCTGAATCAATAATTGCCGGGGTACTGAAATCATTTGATGCTCCTTTTCTCTAAAACATGTGCGTCCATGACGCACCTCCATCCCTGTGTGAATACAGAAAACCTGGTATTCACAGGAGCATCTCCGGATGGAGCAGCTGGAATGACCTCACACGTCTACTGTATGGGTCTTCGTCAGCGTTGCGGTTCAACACCGCGTTGCCAGGGCCATCGTCCACTTTGTTAAGCAGTCTCTCCTTTGAAGAATCAATTATTTGAATCCTAATCATTAAGACATGGAATCGTCAAGGTCTGCAGTGGAACCCATCATCGATCCGATTCTTCTTGCCCCCGTCGGATCGCATGTTATAATCAGAATCAAAAGAAACAGGAGGTACCTAATATGGACATCCAAGAACTGAACAAGATCAGCCCGCTTCGTGTCTTCGACGATGCGATCAACGGCGGCCTGGGCAAGGGCAACCTTGGTGTGATCGTGTCCCGCCATGGAGTGGGCAAGACAGCCTGCCTCGTCCACCTTGCTACAGACAAGCTCCTCAGGGGTGAGAACGTGATCCATGTCTCCTTCTCAGGGAATGTCGAGCATGTCATGAACTGGTACAAGGAAGTCTTCCGTGAAATCGCCGAGCTGCAGAGCCTCGACGATGCGCACAATGTATATGCCAGCATCCTCGCCAACCGCGTCGTCATGAACTTCTCCCAGTCGCAGATTTCGATAGAGAAGGTCCTGTCCTCACTGAAGTCATTGATCGAGCAGGGCGCCTTCGCCGCTGATGCGATCCTCTTCGATGGCTACAAGATGACCCTCGCTGATGAGGATGACATCATCAAGATCCGAGAGTTCGCCAAGGAGATGGACCTCGAGGTATGGTTCAGCGTATCCCCGGCCACACCTGATGTCGTTTACGATGAGTATGGTGTCCCATCGACACTTGCAAAGTATTACAACCAGATCGATGTCCTTGTAGGACTGCGCTACAACGATAGCATTGACAAGGTCGTCATGACAGTCGTCAGGGCCCACGGACAGGAAGTCCCGAAGCCGATGCAGGTCAAACTTGACCCGAAGACGATGCTGATCAGCCACTGAGGCATCCAGCAGCAGAGGGCGGCACCCATGAGGTGCCGCTGCTTTTTTCACTTGACAAGTACGACGACTGATGCTGTTATCGCATCGCCTTGGCCGAGTTCCCCAAGACAGCCCTCGGCTGTCTTCGCCTTCACCGAGACCTGGTCAATGTCGATGCCAAGCAAGGATGCGATGGATTCCCTGACAGGGTCGATCCAAGGACGCAGTTTCGGACGTTCAAGCACTATGGTCGAGTCAATGTTGATGATATCCGCCTGCGTCTCCTCAAGTACGGCCTTCAAGAGCAGCTTGCTGTCAGCATCCTTCCACTTCATGTCTGAAGGAGGGAAGTGGGAACCGATGTCACCCTTGGCATAGGCGCCAAGTATGGCATCAATCAAGGCATGGAGGAGCACATCCCCATCGGAGTGGGCTTCCTCCCCCCTGTCACTTGCGATTTCAATCCCACCAAGCATCAAGGGACGTCCCTGCACAAGACGGTGGAGGTCGAAACCCTGTCCAATCCTCATCCTTCCACCTCCGGCGTGTTCAAGAGACGGCGGAAGAGTTCGTCATGCGCCCTGTCATCGCGTCCTTTCTCCCTGTCTTCGATGTAACGCAGGACCTGTTCCCTTGCATCGGGGATGTCTGCTTCGTAAGTGATCTTCGTGTTCGACTCATCACCTTCAAGCACATAGACGGATCCTCCCGCCGCCATGTAGACCTCGGCATCGTCAGTCGCCATGGTGCCATCTGCGAGGCGGTGGGCCTCCAGGAGGTTGTCAAAGCGGAAGACCTGTGGTGTCTGCACCCTGACCAGTCCACGCCTGTCTACACATTCGACAATCTTCCCATGTGCGTCTATGCGCCTGATGGAGTCTGTGACCGTTGTCGCGGGGATTGCCGCCCCATGGGTGAACGCGGTCGCCAGTGTCCGGATCACCAGCTCTGGCCTGACATAGGGCCGCGCACCATCGTGGACGGCTACAAAGTCGAAATCCAGGTCGAGCGAGGAGAGGCGTTCCAAGGCCAGGCGTACTGATTCCTGACGTGTCTCACCACCTTGGATGAAGAGGAGGGGGACGGATGCGACATCGACCAGGTCCTCCATGGCGACCAAGGTCTCATCCTCAGCCCCTGGACGGCAGGTGACGACGACGGCCTGGAGTGATGGCAGCTCGTAGAAAGGTTCTGCCGCACGGTAGAGGACACTGTGTCCTTCAATCTGGAGGAATTCCTTCTTCACAGCCATCCCTTCAGGGAAGGCTGATGAGAAACGCAACGAGGAGCCGGCCGCTGTGAGGACCAGCGCGAAGGGTGGCATGTTCATCTTTTTTCCAGCTTGGTGAGTATCAAGGTGGAGACCTCGTCCTTGTCCTTGCCCATGGCCAGGCTGGCTTCATCGACCAGGAGGCTCAGTGCGTTGTCGTAGAGCTTGCGCTCCAGGACGGGGAGTTCCTTGACCTTTGAGCGATGATAAAGGCTCTGGACGACCTTGGCAATGGCACCTATCGTACCACTGCGTACGAGGGAGAGGTTGCGCTGGTAACGGAGCTTCCAGTCGGAAGGGGCGTGTTCTGCACGGCCTGCCATCGAGGCGATCGCTTCCTCGGCTTCCTTCTTGGAGACTATGGAGCGCACTCCCATCTCCTGTGCCCTGTCGACGGGGATCATGAGCGTCATGTCGCTGCTTTCAAGATAGATCGCATAATACCTGATGTCCTCTCCTTGGCGTTTGACGGTACGCACTTCGCGTATGACACCAAGGCCCTGTTGCGGGTAGACGACAGGCTGGCCTATCGAGAATTTGCTGCAACTGCTCTTTCCTTCCATGAGGACATTGTAAGCCCAGAGTGTCCTCTTGGCAAGTTATCTACATGTGACTTATGCAGATAAGCCCAACACCAAGAGTTGCAACATCCTTTAATCATAACACGGTCAACGCCTGGAAGACAGTCCTCCAGGCGCTCTTGTGCTCAATGGATGCCATGGGACAGGCGGAAGTCCCTCTCAGCTTTTGCGATTGCTGCGATATCATTGGCGCAGGCGCTGAAGAAGGCCTTGTATGCTGGGCAGAGACAGCTCTTCTTGAGCCCTCCATCCTGGAAATCCTCCCTGTCCCTCCTGCACCCACCACGGCACAGCCTGTACCACTGGCAGGTCCTGCATTCATCTTCGACCTTCAATGATGCTTCGACGAAGCCAAGCTCATGGCGGCGCTTGTCAGCCTCATCGAAGGTGCACTCATGTATGTCACCCAGGCAGTAGCCATCAAGCACGTAGAAGTCACAGGGGTAGAGCGTTCCATCCGCCTCGACGACGAAGTAGTCGCCACAGCGTCCATTCATCCCACATTCCTCTGCCACGCCAGTGAGCAGCAGATGGACGAGGTTGTCGAAGTAACGCACAGACACATAGCTTCCCCGTTCCCAGTCCCTTTTGTAGAGCTTGAAGAGACGGATCAGGAAGCGTCCATAGCTTCCTGCCGTCAGTGACCATGGCCTGGTGCCACGTCCCTCCATAGGGTCTATGCATGGGATGAACTGCAGGTGTGCCTCCCCATTGCGCTTCATGAAGTCGTATACCTCGTCAGCATGGCGTGCGGTGTCCTCTGTGACCGTGATCAGGATGTTGTGGTCGACATCAGCCTTCTGGAGGAGGCGCATCGTATTGAAGACATCCTTGAATGTGCCATTGCCACCCTTGTCATGGCGGTAGAGGTCATGGATCTTCTTAGGCCCGTCAAGGGAAAGACCGACGAGGAAACCCTCATCATGCAGGAAGGATGCCCATTCCTGTGTGATGTGGCGTCCATTGGTCTGTATGGTGAAGCTGACAGGACGCCCTGCGGCCTTCTCCTTGGCGTAGGCAGTGAAGTCCTGGAAGAAGGGTAGCCCTGACAGCGTGGGCTCTCCTCCTTGGAAGCCAAAGGCTACGCTTGTTGCGCCATCAAGGGCCTTGTCGATCAGGAGATGGGCGGTGGCTGTGTCCATCATGCCATGGTCCTTGATGCTACGTGACTCGACCTCATCAGCATAGAAGCAGTAGCGGCAGGCCATGTCGCACTTGCCGCTCGCACTCTTGATCAGTAGTGTGCGTCTCATGGCAGTAGTGGCGGGTAGTCGCGTCCTGCGACGAGCGAAGTGCCATCAGTGAAGCCTTCAGGGCGTCCTGTGAGTTCCTTGACCAGAGTGGACCTCAGGCTTGCGATGCGTCCTTCCTTTGACTTGTCCCCGATCAGGTCGTTGAGCTCATGAGGGTCCGCGTCAAGGTCGAAGTACTGTTCCTGCCCACTCGTGCTGTGCCAGATGTACTTGTCGTCCTCTGTGACGATCCAGTGGTTCGACCACTGGGCATAGGAATGCTCACCATGTATGTAGCTGCGCAGTTTCCTACCAGGGTCGTCGACCAAGGGGAGCATCGAGCCTCCATCACAGAATGGGGATGATGCCCCTGCCGCATCAAGCAGCGTCGGCATGACATCCCTTAGCTCGACCAGGGCGCTGTTCTTCTCGTTTTCATGTCCATCCAGGCCGGCTGCCTTGAGGTTGGACAGGATCATCGGGATATGGCAGCTGCCTTCGTAAGGACGGCTCTTGCGGAACATGTGGTGGTCACCCAGTTCCTCTCCATGGTCCGAGGTGAACAGGATCAAGGTGTCGTCGTAGAGCTTGTGCTCGACAAGTGCCATGATGAGGCGGCCTATCTGGTGGTCGAGGTGGGTGATCAAGGCATAGTAGCCCGCCCTCATCTCATGTATGAGCTCCTCATCCACAGGACCTGTCTTGCTGTCGAATGTACGTCCCATGGGACCATTGATGTAGGAATCATCCTCCCAGGTGCCGATGAATGGCTTCTGCAGGTCCTTGGAGAGGTAACGCTCAAGGTAATAGGCAGGGGGGTCCAGGGGCGGATGCGGCTTCAGATAGCTCGCCATCAGGAAGAAGGGCTGGTCCGGATCCCTGCGTCGCAGGAAGTCGAGGCAGTTGTCAGTGACCCAGTTGGTCGGATGGTATTTCTCCTCATAGCACCAAGGACGTACGACCCAGCTGTTGCAGTCCAGACCTGTGTCTGTCGTGTCAGCGGCAGCGCCAAGATTGCAACGCAGCCAATGGAAGTAATCGTCAGCGTAGAACTGGCTCTCTTGTTGCTTCACATCCTCATAACGTGCGGCGTGGAGATAGCCATCGTGGAGTATGACGTTGTCAAAGCCCAGGTAGTTGCGCAAGGGGTGGACATGCATCTTGCCGATACAGGTCGTGTAATAACCAGCCTTGCCCAGTTCACCCGCCAACGTATGCGGATAATCCCAGCGGACGCAGTCCTCGTAACCCGTCCTCTTGTGATGTTCCTGGGCGAGTCCTGTATGCAGGGCGGCCCTGGCTGCTATGCAGCTGGGGCAGGATGAGTAGGCATGTGTGAAGGTGACACCACGTGCGGCAAGCGTGTCGATGTAGGGTGTCTTGACATCAGGATGTCCTGTGCAGCCGAGGCTGTCGCCCCTGAGCTGGTCTGTCATGATCAGGACTATGTTAGGCTTTTTCCGCTTCATGATGACAAGCATAGCCTGAGGACGGGTAAAAAGAAAGACAGCAGGCCCTACACCTGCTGTCAGGAACACACACCGTTCAGTTCAAGCCTTCCCAGCCAGGATTCCGTTCAGGGATCCTGGCGTTGATCCCATCACGCCATTGATGCAGGAGCTCCCTCAGCTCTCCAGCCTTGGCCTTATGGGAGGCTGCAAGGTTGGTCATCTCGGATGGGTCCGTCTCAAGGTCATAGAGTTCCAGATGCATGTCCTCGAAGAACTCGATCAGCTTCCACCTGCCAAGACGCACGCTGGAAGCCGGACGGCCTCCCTGGTTGCCATAATGAGGGTAGTGCCAGAAGAGTGGCCTGTCCTCCATCGCCCGTCCTTCAAGAGCCGGGCGCAGGCTGATTCCATCGACATGCTGCTGTGGCTGCAAGTCAAGACCTGCCAGGTCGAGTACTGTCGGGTAGATATCAGGACTCGAGGTCGGCACCTGTGAGTGCACGCCTGCCTGGACGACTGGTGGGTAGATGATGGCCAGTGGGACACGGATCCCACCTTCATAACTCCAGCCCTTGCCCTCACGTGCAGGATGGTTGCAGGTCGGTGAGCCCTCGGCAGTGGAGAGCCCTCCATTGTCACTGGTGAAGACGATGATGGTGTCATCAAGCCTGCCTTCTTCCTCCAAGGTGGAGAGCAGGCGGCCTATGTTGTCATCAAGGTTCTTGATCATCGCAGCATAGACCACGTCAGATTGCACTATGCGCCGGGTGACCCTGAGGTGCTTCTTGTGCTCTGTCGGGAAGTGCTCGCACTCGACCAGTGGGTCGATCCTGTCAAGGCCCATGGCCGCTGCCTTGGCACGGAAGTAGGCTATATCCTCTTCCTTTGCTTGGCAGGGGGTGTGGACCGTGTAGTGCCACAGGTCCATGAAGAATGGGGCATCACCATTGGCTTTTATCAACTTGATGGCCTCATCGGTCAGCCTGTCAGTCAGGTACTCCCCCTCAGGTCCATCAGGAAGCGTCTCTATGGCATAGGGGCTGAAGTAGCCCTGATGGGGATGTCCAAGGTGACAGCCTCCGATGTTGACATCAAAGCCCTGCTTGTCAGGATAATACTCCGCCGTACCCAGGTGCCACTTGCCCACATGGTAGGTCCTGTAACCATTGTCCTTGAGGCAACGTGCGAGGTTGTACTCCTCAAGCGGCAGGTGTTTGATGTAGGGGGCGTCCACCAGGTATCCCTTGACCGGGTGGCATTCCCCGCTGGTGTCGATCCAATCAGTGACGCCCACTGTCGCAGGGTACTTGCCCGTGAGGAGGCTGGCCCTCGATGGCGAGCAGACTGGGCAGGAGGCGTAGGCGTTGTCGAACATCATGCCTGAGTGCATCAGGCGGTCGATATTCGGGCTTTCGTAGAAGCTGCTTCCACAGGCACCAAGGTCCTTCCAGCCCATGTCATCAATCAGGATCATCAGTATGTTGGCTTTCTTGTCTGCCATTATGTCCTCATTTGGTAAGCAATAGCCGGAGGGCTTGCCTCCGGCTATTGGTGTCAGATCGTGTACCAGCGGATCTCGTTGGCATCGAGGTCGACATCGAAGGAGGTCCCATCGCCGCGGTAGACCGTGGTCGACTGCTCCTCATAAGTGTTGTTCACGACGCAGTACTTGCCATTCTTCACATAGGCGTGGACTTCGACATTGTGGTTCGTGCTGTACCAGCTGTTCAGCTGGTCCTCGCTGGAAGATGACCAGAGCACCGCACGGTGCAGGAGGCGGTTGTTCTCGAAGGAGTAGGGCAGGCCTGAGATGTAGACACTGCGTCCCTTGCCGTAGCTGTTGACAGCGAGCTGGACTTCCTTGTCCCTTTGGCAGAGCACGGTGGCTCCAGGAAGGGCGTAGATGTTCTTCATGCCTTCGCCGAAGTCGATATCCCCACTGACATCCTCTGTGATGAAGTGCTTGTGCTCATCCCAGTTGTACTTGTCGTAATTCAGCGTGAATCCCGTCTCCTCCTCGACGCCCATGACTGAGGCCAGCTGGAAGAAATGGCCCTGCGCCTGATGGGCGGTAGGCTCGCCGACCCCGATGAAGCCGCCACCATTGTAGATGAAGGCCTTCACACGCTCGACGATGACAGGGTCTGTCCAGTTTCCGCCTCCGGAATGGGCTGTATCAGCACCACCGACGTTGATGATGACGTCGATATCATCAAGGAAGTGTTCATCACCCCTGATGTCATCGAAGGAGATGAACCTCACGTCATAGGGGGCTCCCGAAAGGGCCTCGATGACACCTGCATAGCTGTAGTTCTGCTTCTGGTAGAGCGCATGGTGGACCATGTGGGCGCCCCAGGCACGCATCTTGCCCCAGCAGTTCAGGACAGCGACGGTCTTTACGCAATAGGGTGTCGTACCCTTTATGTTCTCATAAAGCAGGCGGAACTCATCACACACGCTCTTGACGTAGTCGATGAATTCAGGGAACTCGAGTGCGAGCTTCAGGTAGCCACCATAGCCGATCCTGTCGATTGGGGAACGCAGTATGGCACGGCGTGCAGTGACCCAGTTGACCTTGGCCTCCTTGACCGGATCGCCTCCCTCATAGAAGACATCTGGGAAGAAATAGGGGAGGAAACGGCCTTCGCGGTACTTCACACCCTTGATGTCACTGATCAGGCGCAGTGTGGATCCATTGCCGACGCTGCCGACGATGGCATCGATGCCTGTGGACTCGAAGCCGTCGACGAAGGGCTCTGTCCCGATCCAGTGGTCGCCAAGGAACATCATGGCTTCCTTGCCATAGGAGTGCGTGATATCGACAAGTTCCCTGACAAGGGCGCGGACCTCGCGGATCTGGAAGTCCTGGAAGTCCCTGTACTCCTTACTGGGGATCCTGTACTGGTTGTTGTGGTAGCCCTGGTCGATGATGTATTCGGGGCGGAACTTGTAACCGGCTTCCTTCTCGAACTTGTCAAGGATGTAGGGGCTTACGGATGCGGAATAACCATACCAGTCGACGAACTTCTCCCTGGCCAGTTCGTCAAAGACGAGTGTGAACTGATGGAAGAAGGTCGTGTAACGGATTACATCCACATAAGGGTGCTCTTCGCAGAACTTCTTCAGCCTCTCGAGGGAGAAGGCCCTGGTCTTTGGCTGCCTGACATCGAAGGTCATCTGATGCTCGACACCTTTCCAGCCGTTGACGACTGCGTTGTACATGTGCACCGGATCCCACATGATGAAGGCGAGGAAGCTGACTGTGTACTCATGGAAGGGCTTGGCGGCAGGAATGGTCACATCCCCAGTTGCCTCATCATAAGTCCAGTCAGACACAGGGACGACCTCTCCTGTGGTGCGGTCTATGACCTCCCACCACCTTTCACGGTCCTTGGGGTTCACTGCAAGCATGTCTGGATAGAGGTTGTCCATCAGGTGGATCACAAGGGGCCCCTCTGCTGTGCTCTTGAAGCCTGTCATGATGTACATCTGCTGGATCTCGTCTGGATTGGCCTTTGCCCAGGCGTTGTCCTTGCGGGTCGTATAATAGGTCGAGTAGACCTTGGCTCCGCTGTCCTTGAGCTCTACGGGGAACTCAGTGCCATCACAGTCACGGATCGCGTCAGCACCCCAGTAATCGAGGATGCGTAGCGTCTCATCGACAATCCCCTCATCGGTCGGGATCGTCACACGGCCTTTTCTCAATTCATCGCTCATAAGAAAACATGGCTCCTTTCAAAAGGATGCCGCACATGAGGCGGCATCCTGGATTGTTCTTTGTTTTTGCGCATCAACCCTTGACGCCACCACCGGTGACACCGGCGATGATCTTCTCGGAGAGGAAGATGTACAAGAGGAAGGTCGGCAGGAATACAATGATGACAGCTGCGAACATTGCTCCATATTGTCCTGTGTACCTCATCGAGTTGACGATCTGCAGCAAGCCGACGCCTACTGGTGCGATCTCCTGGCTGTTCGCGAAGATCAAGGCCATGAAGAACTCGTTCCAGATGCCAAGGAAGTTGAAGATCGTGACTGTCACGAGGGCAGGCTGGACGAGTGGGAACATGATCCTCCAGAAGGTGCCAGCAGGTGAGCAGCCATCGATTGCGGCCGCTTCCTCATAGGATTTCGACAGTGTCTGGAAGAAGTTCAGGAGGAAGACCGTCGTGTATGGTACACGGAAGAAAATCATCAGCAGTGTGAAGATCAGGCGGTCAGGGGCGTTCCTCCAGCTTGCCGTGATCGCGTAAATCGGCAGGACGATCATGACTGCTGGGACGCTCATCGCGATGATCAGGCTGTTCTTCAGGAGCTTGCTGCAGATGAATTTGTGACGTGAGAGCACATAGCTGGCTGGTGCGCTGATCAGGATCGTCACAACACAACCGACAATTGAGTAGAGCAGGGAGTTGCCGAAGTAGCGTGCGACATTCTGCTGACTCCATGCGATCGCATAGTTCTCAAGATGTATGCCTGTCTCGAACTTGAAGACCTGGCCCTGCATGATCTCCGGGGTTGTCGAGAACGAGGCTGCGAGGATCCATGCCAGCATGGCCACAGTGAAGGCCAGCCAGATGAAGATGATGATATAGCCGGGAAGCATGGTCGCTTCCTTCCTCCAGTTGATTTTCTGGTGGACGCGTGGGAGTTTCTCTTTCTTTGTAAGACGCATTCTTTCCACCTCCTCAAAGCTCGATGTCATCATCCTTGATCAGCTTGTTCATGATCAGGTAGACTGCGAGGATGATTATGGCGAGTACGATACCGACAGCGGCTGCCGCACCGGCGTCCGCCTGCTGGCTTCCTTTCGATGGGAAGGCAGTGTCGTAGAGGTACATGACAGGAACAATGACACTGGCTTCTGTATCAACAGGGCTGAACATCTTGGACCAGAGGTAGAAGGTGGCTGTGTTGATTGTCCAGAAGGTCAGGTTGGTCTTCGTGACCCCCTTGAGGAGGGGGAAGGTGATCTTGAAGGCCTGCTGGGCTTTGCTGGCGCCGTCGATCGTGGCCGCCTCATAAAGGTCTGCAGGGATCTTCTCGATGCCACTGATGAAGATCAGCATGTAGTATCCAACGGCTCCGAAGATGAAGGATGCGAGCATGGCCCAGAACTTCATATCGGTCGCCAGCCAGTTGATCGGTGTCCCATTGAAGAACTTGATGAGGCTGTTGAGCATGCCGTACTGCTGGTTGAAGATGTACTGGATCCACATCGTCGCCAAGGCGACAGCGCTGATGACGTTTGGCATGTAGATCGCGGCGCGGAAGAACTTCTTGCCACGTATGCCACTGGTGAGGATGACAGCGAACAAGAGGGCGAAGGCCAGCGTGATGATGCCACCAATCACCCAGATCATGAGCATGTTCTGCAGTGATCGGATGAAGGCCTGGCTCTGGAAGATCTTCATGTATTTACCAAGGCCGACGAACTCCCACTGGCTGATGGGGGCCGAGATGTTCGGCATGTTGAAGAAGCTCATGAAGAAGGTCCTGATGACAGGGTAGGCGTACATCACGAGCAGTGCGATGACACAGGGCATGATGAAGCCGATGATCATGTGCTTCGTAGCGGCCTTGGGGTCGATGAGCTCCGGATGGGCTTCCTGGAAGCGCTCGCACTCGAGCATCAGGAAGACGGCGGCAATGGTCGACAGGAGGCCTAGTATGGCCGTCAGCTGTATGTTCAGCGTGCAGATCTGGATGAAGGACAGGAAGAACGTGACGGCCGAGAGCACAGGTCCCTTCTTCCAGAATGCCACGGCTGCGAAGATGGCTGCGGCGATTGATGGTATGCAGAGGATGGAGAAGCCTGCGAAGACGCACTGCAGCACGAGGGCCAGCAGGGGCAGGGCGATGGAAAGTATTCCAAAGATTGTAATCATTCCTTCTCACCTCCTTTTACAATGTATTGGTTGGTTCCCATATGCATGAGGACCGCTCCTACGACTACGGCGATCATGAGGACTGCATAGAGGAGCTTCCCAATCAGTGTCATGTAAGAGAACCTGAAGATGAATGTCAGTACCGCACAAGCGGCAAGACATGCCTTGAGGCTGGTCCTGGTTGGAATCACACGGCACATGATGCTGAGGAAGACCAGGAAGAGCGAGAGCAGGATGTTTGTGAATTGGACCGGGATGAAGGAAATGACAAGGCTCAGGGCCGAAGCGGCCAGAGCTGTTATGAAGCCTGCAAGTCCCATGATCGCCTCCTTTTTTTAGTGTTCAATCGAAAAGAAAGGGGCGAGGCTTCCGCCTGCCCCCTTCTCATCAAACTGGGTTCTGCTCAATAAAGAGCGTCCATGGCTGCTGCGAACTGCTCACCAGAGGTGAAGCGGCCTTCGTAGAGCTGGATGATGACTTCCTTCAGCATGGCTGAAAGGTCGGTGTTGGCGTTGATGCCCATTGTCCAGGACAGTGCGCTCTCAGCGGCCATCAGGGTCTCGACAGCACCATCGAGTGAGGTGCAGTTGTTCCTTGGGTCGGCAGGAATCTGCGGGACTGCATCAGCCCTGGCCTGGTCGACTTCGCCAGTGACAAGGTGGATGATGAAGTCGAAAGCAGCCTGCGGGTTGTCGCTGTAGCTGGTGATTGCCAGTGAGTTCGTACCAGCGTAGGAGTCGGTTGAACCATTGCCACCATTCTCAACAGGGACTGTCGGGTAGTTGAAGACGCCCCACTTGATGCCAGCGCCGGTGTTGTTGTTGACCTCGGAGGTGACATAGTCGGCACAGACGACCATGGCGACGTTCTCGAAACCGATCTTGTTCTGGCCGTTGGGGTACTCATCAGGAGCGCCCTCAGCGAGGTAACCACGGTTGACGAAGTCGATGATGTCATTGGCCGCGGCGATGACGCCAGGATTCTGTGACCAGCCGCCGTTGACAGACAGCTCCCTTACGGCATCCTCGTCAACATACCTGTTGAGGTGGTAACCGAAGGTGAAGTCAGAGTAGGTCGCATCGAGGGCGAGGGGCTGGAAGCCAGCATCGACGAGCTTCTGGCAGACGTCGAGGAACTCATCCCAGGTTGTGGGGGTCTCTGTGATGCCAGCGGCTTCGAACTTGGCTGTATCGTAGAAGATACCACCAACGTTGGGCTGCTCAGTGATTGCGATGAGCTTTCCACCAGTGGCTTCCTTGATCGTGTTGTTGAACAGGGGGTAGCTGAAGTCATCATAACCAACAGCCTCGGCCATCTCAGTCACGTCATAGGTGTACTGGGCATACTGGTTGTAGATCCTGTCGTAGGCATCCTCGTAGATGTCGATATCCTCACCACCCTGGAGGGCTGTGTTGATGATCGTCTTGATGTCGCGTCCGCGGAACTCGATGTTGACATGGCAGCCTGTCTCCTCCTCGAAGGCGGCAGCGGCATTGGCGATCGCCTGGCCCTGGGGCTCGGCGGCGTTCCACATCGACCACATCGTGATCTCGACGCCATCATAAATCTTGCCACCCTCTGTTGATGCCGTGGCGGCAGGAGCGGTTGTGGTCTCCGTTGTGCCGGTGGCGAAAACAGAAGTAACAGCAAGAAGAGCAATCAATGCAAATGAAAGAATCTTTTTCATTGGTTTATGTTTCTCCTTTTTCTGTGATTTCTTTCTTCTCTGAGGTCATTGTAAGGGTGCTTTTTTGAAACCAACAATCAAGAAATTGCTCATTTTCTTAGAATTCTTGCTTTGTGAGCTGATGTGGGCGATACTTCATATATGAGCACAGTACGCTATGACATAGGCAGCTCTCGTGAAGACTCACCCGGTCTGAAGTACATAACGCATTCACTTTTCGAGAACGAATGGCTCAGCGTGGTGCATTCCCATGCTGTCGCGGAGCTGATTTATGTGATTGCGGGGGAGGGCAGCATAGTCTATGGCCTCGGCCGGCGGGAGATCTCACGTGATGACTTCATCGTCGTGCCCCCACACTTGATGCATACTGAGATCTCATCATCACAACAGCCTCTTGAGTACTACTGCCTTGGCGTCTCGAATGTGACGCTCGCTTCTCCGAAGGAAGACTATGATCCAGTCCTCGAGCTTGGTGTGAACCGACAGGCTGTCCTTGGCATGATCGAGGGGATCTTCCGCGAGATGCAGCGCCGTCAACCCGAGTACGAGATGATGGCCCATTCGCTTTTCGAGCAGCTCCTCGTGCTCCTGATCCGACGCAAGGTCATAGACATCGGGCTTGAGGAAGCGGTCGACATGCGCAGCAACATCGCTGATGTCAAGCAGTATATTGATTCCCATTACGCTGAGCAGATCAACCTGGACAAGCTTGCCGAGCTGGCCTGCTTGTCGAAGTTCCACCTCATCAGGGAGTTCCGCCAGGCCATGGGTACAAGTCCCATCGACTACCTGCAGGAGACCCGTGTCACCGAGGCCAAGAGGTTGCTTGCAGGTACGGAGTTCTCCGTAGGGGATATCGCTGAGGCGGTCGGCTTCTCATCAGCCAGCTATTTCGCCCAGCGCTTCAAGGCCGTCAGTGGGATGAGCCCGATGACATTCCGCAGGCGCAGCCATGGCATGAGTTGATTACTTAATTATTCAGGTATCGCGTGCGTGTGATATCTCCGTTTTCACCTCCATTTCACAAGCCCTCCCACCATGATTTCAAAAACATGGCTTAAGGTGCCCACTGTTGAATCAGAACACTTCTTTTTGGAGGAGAAAATGAAACTCAGGAAAACAGCACTCGTCATGCTGATCGCCCTCGTGGCCGCATTTGGCCTTTATGCCCAGGGCGTCAATGAGAGCACTGCGGCAATCAGCGCCACTGTCGCCAATGCAAGCCCGAAGTATGTCTTCATGTTCATTGGTGACGGCATGAGCTCACCTCAGACCAACTCCGCCCAGGTCTACAACGGCACCAACGTCTCTGGCAAGGTCGAACTTGAGAAGCTCACCTTCACACAGTTCCCCTATGTCGGCATCCAGTACACCCAGGACAGCACCTCCTTCGCCCCGGACTCAGCCAGCACCGCGACCAGCCTTTCCTCTGGTTACAAGACACACTCCGGTGTCATCGGCATGGGCGTCGACCGTGTCACAGCGGGTGAGACGATCGCGGAGAAAGTCAAGGAGCAGCTTGGTTGGAAGGTCGGCATCATCTCTTCCGTCACGCTCAACCACGCGACACCTGCCGCCTACTATGCCCATATCGCATCCCGCAACGACTACTATGACATCGGCCTGCAGATGGCCCAGAGCGGTTTCGATTACTTCGCTGGTGGTTCGCTGAACCAGGCTGAGAACGGAGACAAGAGCCTTTACCAGGTCATGGAGGAAGCTGGCTACCTCGTCACGAACGACCGTGACACCATCCTCTCCCTCAATGCGGACAGCGGCAAGGTCTATGCTGTCAGCCCCAGGCTCCAGGATGATGGTGCCATGCCTTACAGCATCGACATGGAGGAGGATGACCTGACACTGGCCGACTTCGTCCGCAAGGGCATCGATGTCCTCTACAATGAGACAGGCTTCTTCCTGATGTGCGAGGGTGGCAAGATCGACTGGGCAGGACACGCCAATGACGCCGTCGCCAACATCAACGACACCCTGGCTCTTGATGAGGCTGTCGAGGTCGCACTCGAGTTCGCCTTCCAGCATCCAGATGAGACCCTGATCATCGTCACAGGTGACCATGAGACTGGTGGTATGACAATCGGTTACGCCGCAACTGGCTACAACACCGCCTTCGACATCATGAAGAACCAGACGATGAGCTATGTCGCCTTCGATGAGGCCATCGCCGCTGAGAAGGAGGCCGGTACCTTCACCTTCGAGCGTCTGATGGAGATGGGCGAGGAGGCCTTCGGCCTGACTGCTCCTGGTACACAGAATGCTGTCGAGGCCTTGGTCATGAACGAGTATGAGTACGCCAGGCTGCAGAAGGCTTATGAGGATGACGCCACAGGCAACACCGATGGTTACGAGGAGAGCCTCCTCTATGGCGGTTACAACCCGATCTCCATCACGCTGACCCACATCCTGAACAACAAGGCTGGCATCGGTTGGACGAGCTATGCCCACACAGGACTGCCAGTCCCTGTCTATGCCTACGGCGAAGGCGCTGAGTCCTTCATCGGAGCCTATGACAACACCGAGGTCGCCAAGAAGCTCTTCGCACTCTGCGATGTCGAATAAGGAATCCTGATTACAAAGTGGCAGCCCTTGGACAGTGTATGCCCAGGGGCTGCTTTTGGAATTCTATAGATGGAAATACTCAAGAAGAGGAGCGGGATCGTATTCTCAGCCTTGCTCCTCATCGTCTCAATCATACTTATCGTCATCCCTACGGGCTTCCCTTCAAGCCATTATGTCAACGCGGTTGGCGCCAAGGCCAGGGTGCTTGCGACGGATGACAGCACGATCATACAGACAGGACTCTTCCGCCAAGGGGACCAGAGGTGCACTGTCGAGGTCCTCTCCGGTGAGCATGAGGGACTTGTGATGGATGGTGTGAACCTCCTTTCAGGCTCGCTTGCGCAGGACAAGGTCTTCCAGCCAGGGGATACGGCCTGGGTCCTGATCGAACGTGATAGTGAAGACAATCCCATATTCATCAACATGATCGACTACTACCGCCTGGGCAAGGAACTCGCCGCAGCCATCATCTTCGCCTTGCTGCTCGTGTCCTTCGCCCGCTTCTCCGGCGTCAGGATTGTCATCTCGTTCATCTTCGCCTTCCTGTGCATCTGGAAGCTCTTGATTCCTGCGGCCCTCCATGGCATCAACCCGATACTGGTCAGTGTCGTGACACTCTCGGTGATAACAGTAGCGACACTCCTCCTGGTCGGCGGGGTGGACAAGCGCAGCCTCGCCGCCATCCTGGGTGCGCTTTCAGCTTCCTTGATGACTGTCCTTGTAGGTTATGTGATGACCCATTGGATGCAGATCCACGGTTCCGTGCTGGAGCAGAGTGAGAGCCTCTTGTACGCAGGCTTCCAGGACCTGGACCTGACAAGCCTCTTCGTCGGAGTGGTGGCGCTCTCCGCTGGTGGTGCGATCATGGACCTGTCGATTGATGTGGCAGTCGCCATGGGGGAGGTGAAGGACCATGCCCCATCGATCAGCAGGATGGAGTTGATAAAGTCAGGCATGGCGGTCGGCAGGGCAGGGGTCGGAACCCAGACGACGACACTGCTTCTGGCCTACATGGGCTCTTGGTTGTCCGTCATGATGGTCTACATGGCACAGAGCACGCCTGTGCTGAACATACTGACCTCGAAGGAGATCGCCTCTGAGATCGTACAGACCTTGACTGGCTGCACCGGACTGTTGCTCGTCACTCCCCTGACAGCCTTTTCCGCCAGCTGGCTCTATACGCGTAAATGAGCTTTTGTGCTATAGTCCCTGTCAGTATGAAATGACATGTGGAGGTGTCAAATGAAGAAAGCAATCATCGCAATCGTCCTTCTTGCCGCCATCGCCGTCCCGGGCTTCGCGTCCGTGACAGACATGATGGTCGATGTCGGGATCCAGAACTCATCTTCGGTCCTTGAATACAACGGCAACGACATCAAGTTCCAGATCGATCTCCAGGCTGGCTTCGGCATGGTTTTCGACAATGGCCCCGGCTTTGACCTCATGCTGACAGCTGAGAGCAACTTCAACAAGCTTGAGCTTGGTGCCTATTACATGCACAAGATCGACTTCCGCAATTCGGATGTCGACATGCTGGTCAAGGTTGGTCCCTCATTCACGCTGAGCGACCCATTCGCCATCGGCCTGGATGTCATGCTCGACTTCCTCTTCAACATCTCTGATAGCTTCTATGTCAGTGTCGGTACAGGCATGCTGATGGAGATTGTCGAGTTCAGGAATGGGGATGCTGTGTCGGATTTCACTTTCGATATCCCACTGCCAAGTGTCGGACTTGGATTCAAGTTCTGAACCTAGTCAGGGGACAAGGGAAAGGGGACCGGACGGTCCCCTTTTGTTGTTTGATGCGCTTCAGAGCGCGCTTTCCACAGTGACGAGCCCCTGTCCTTCCTCCAAGGCCTGGCGTATGGCTTCGTCTTCGGCTTCGAGCCGCTTCCTCTCAGCTTCACGCTGTGCGTTCAAGCTGTCGATTTCGGCTTTCTTGACAGGGACAAGGAAGCCTGTCTCAGGCACATCTATCCTGTCGAGCCCATCACGCACCGTATAGGATGCGCAGGATGTGAGCAGGATGGCGGCGAGGACTAGGGGGATGGTCCTCCTCATAAGGCAAGCTTCCTGCCGTAGAGCGCGGCCTCGCCTTCATCGTAGCTTGTCTTGTTGAAGACAGGCGTCTTGCCATCACCCTTGTAGCGGGGGATGACATGGATGTGGAGGTGTGGAACTTCCTGGCCTGAGGCTGGCCCGTTGTTGATCATGATGTTCGTGCCCTCGGCCCCGAGTTCCGCACGGAGCTTCAGGTCAATCCTCCTGGCGATCTCCATCATGTGGTCAAGCACTGCCGCAGGGCAGTCGGTGAAGACAGGGTAGGGCTGCTTGCTGATCACAAGACTGTGGCCCTTGTTCACAGGGTTGATATCAAGGATTGCGATGACATCGTCATCCTCATAAAGCTTCACAGAGGGGATCTCCCCCTTGACGATCATCTCAAAGACTGTAGCCATGGTTGCCTCCTCGACTGAGCTTAGCACATGACGGGTTTGATAGCCAGAAGCGCCCAGAAAGATGGGATGCCAAGTTCATGCAAGCGCCCCTCTCCATTCGTGTCATCGTAGGCGTCCAGGATCTGGAACCCAGCCCTGGCAAGGCCTCCGACCTGCTCTGTGAACGAGTGTGAGAACTGTACACCATCATCCTCATTGTAAAGCGATGGATTGGTGAGAGGATTGAAGGGTAGTCCGTGGACAATCCCCTCTTCCTTCTCGTCAACGATGTAGTTGATGCCGTTGTCGAAACCAATCAGCAGCCGCCCACCTGGTTTCAAGACCCTGTGACACTCCTTGAGTATTGGTTCGACAGATTCGACATAACACAGTGAGACTGGGTTGATGATGAGGTCGAAGCTCTCATCTTCGAAGGGCAGGGGGCGTGTCATGTCGGCCTTGACGAGGGTGACTTCATAGCCTTCCCTTCCTGCGACCAGGCGCTCCATGTCGAGCTGCCTCTGGCTGTAGTCGAGGACTGTGCATCGGGCACCCAGTGCCGTGAGGATGGGGATCTGCTGCCCACCACCTGAGGCGAGGCCTAGCACATGGCGTCCTTCAAGAGGGCCGACCCATTCATGAGGCACAGCCTTGGTTGGTGTGAGCACGATGTCCCACCTGCCTTCCCTTGCCGCTTTGAAGGCCTCGTGTGTGACCGGTGTGCCCCACTCCCAGCCTTCGTCGACCCAGCTGTCGATGGTGCGTGAGTTTATCTCTTGATAGTTCATTTTTCCTCCAAGTAATTCCTAACGTCTGATGATAATGCATGATGCAATGTGAAATCCAGCAAGCCTGTCTTGCACAGATGACCAAAAATCAATAATATGCACCTTCGGATGACAGGCGCCCCTTGGCGCTGGCAGGCTAATTACAGAATCATCACTATTGAAGAGGATTATATCATGATCACAGACCTCAAGGACATGAGGAACATCGGAATCAGTGCCCACATCGACTCAGGCAAGACGACGCTTTCCGAGCGTATCCTCTACTACTGCAACAAGATCCATGCCATCCATGACGTACGTGGCAAGGACGGGGTCGGAGCCACGATGGACTCCATGGAGCTCGAGAGGGAGAGGGGTATCACCATCGCCTCTGCCGCTACGAACGTCAACTGGAAGGACCATGAGATCAACATCATCGACACCCCGGGACACGTCGACTTCACAATCGAGGTCGAGAGGAGCCTGCGCGTCCTTGACGGCGCCATCCTTGTCCTGTGCTCAGTCGGCGGTGTCCAGAGCCAGTCGATCACAGTCGACCGCCAGATGAAGAGGTATCATGTCCCCCGCATCGCCTTCGTCAACAAGTGCGACCGCAGTGGTGCCAACCCATACCGCGTCAAGGACCAGCTGATTGAGAAGCTTGGCCTGAACGCCGTCCTCATGCAGATCCCAATCGGGCTTGAAGACAAGCTCGAGGGCGTTGTCGACCTCGTTGAGATGAAGGCCTACTACTTCGATGCTGGTGCCGACCATCTCGGACTCCGCGTCGAGGAGATCCCTGCTGAGCTCATGGATGAAGCCAAGAGCAAGAGGGAGGAGATGCTTGATACGATCAGCATGAACTCCGAGGAGCTGATGGAGGCCATGTTGATGGACGAGGTCAGCGTCGAGCTGATCAAGAAGGTCGTCCGCGAGGAGACCATCGCACTGCGCCTGTGCCCTGTCTTCATGGGTTCAGCTTACAAGAACAAGGGCATCCAGCCCCTCCTCGATGCTGTCATCGACTACCTCCCATGTCCGTCAGACGTTCACAACTACGCCCTCGACCTGGACAACAATGAGAAGGAAGTCGAGCTGCCTTCCAATGAGGACCTGCCCCCTGTCGTCCTTGCATTCAAGCTTGAGGATGGACAGTATGGCCAGCTGACATACATCCGTGTCTACCAGGGTCATATCAAGAAGGGTGATGAGCTCTACAACACCCGCAGCCGCAAGAAGTTCCGCGTCGGACGCCTGGTCAAGATGCATGCCGCCTCCATGGAGGACATCAACGAAGCCGGATGTGGTGAGATCGCCGCACTCTTCGGCATCGACTGCGCCAGTGGTGATACCTTCTGCGATCCTTCGCTGAACTACTCCATGACAAGCATGTATGTCCCCAATCCTGTCATCTCGCTCGCCATCGAGCCTGTTGACAAGAAGGCTGCCGACAACATGGCAAAGGCCCTCAACCGCTTCACCAAGGAGGATCCGACCTTCCAGACCTATGTCGATCCTGAGTCCAGCCAGACAATCATCCGTGGCATGGGTGAGCTCCACCTCGATGTCTATATCGAGAGGATGAAAAGGGAGTACAAGGCCGAGGTCAAGGTCGGTCAGCCAGAGGTCGCCTACCGCGAGGCCATCACGCAGCGCGCTGACTTCAACTACACCCACAAAAAGCAGACTGGTGGTAGTGGCCAGTACGCCCGTGTCGCTGGTTACATCGAACCCCTCACACCGTCAGAGGATGGAGAGCAGAAGGACTACGAGTTCGTCGACGAGGTCAAGGGTGGTGCCATCCCGACCGAGTACATCCCCTCTTGCGACAAGGGCTTCCAGAGCGCCATGAAGAAGGGTGCCCTGATTGGCTTCCCCATCGTCGGTGTCCGCTGTGTCGTCAACGATGGTGCCTGGCACCCGGTCGACTCCTCCGACATGGCCTTCCAGACGGCCGCCATCGGAGCCTTCAAGGAGGCTTATGAGAAGGCAAAGCCTGCCATCCTCGAGCCTATCATGAAGGTCGAGGTCACTGGTCCCAGCGAGTTCCAGGGCAACATCTTCGGTTCAATCAACCAGCGCCGTGGCATGATCGTCTCCTCCACAGAGGACAACAACCAGTGCCAGGTCATCGCAGAGGTCCCGCTCTCTGAGATGTTCGGTTATTCGACAGTCCTCCGCTCCCTCACACAGGGCAAGGCAGAGTACACGATGGAGGTCGCCAAGTATGGCAAGGTCCCCAGCAGTGTCTCCGAGGAGCTGAAGAAGAAGTACGAGGAGAAGAGGAAGGCCGAGAAGAAGTAAGGCCTGAGACTTCTGAGAGGAGCCCTGAGGCCAAGGAATGCCCCAGGGCTTCTTGCTTTTGAAGGAGGAGTGTGATGAACATAGGCAGCAGGATGAGCCGCAATCCTGTGACGATCATGGCTGAAACGCCTGCCAAAGTCGCATCAGAGCTGATGAGCAGGGAACGTGTGCACCGCCTTCCCGTGTTGGACAAGGCCAAGAGGCTCATCGGCCTGATTTCGGAGAAGGACATCCTCCTTGCGAGTGCGGCAGGACGTGACATCGATGCCCTCAGCGTTGCTGACATCATGACACGTGAGGTCCTCACAGTCGACAAGGATACGACAATCGAGTCCGCAGCACGCCTGATGGTCGACCAAGATATCTCCTGCCTTCCCGTCACAGAGGATGACAGGCTCGTCGGCTTGATGACGAAGAGCGATATGCTGAAGATCCTCCTCGAGCTTTTCGGGGCCCGCTATTTCGGCGTCAGGATCTCCTATGTGCTCGAGGACAAGCCAGGTGCCCTGGCCCGTGTCTCGCAGGCGATCGCCGACAGCGATTGGGATATCATCTCATTTGGGACCTTCAGTGGCAGCGACCCGTATACGACGGTCTGTACGATGAAGGTCGAAGGCTGTTCAAAAGAGGAATTGACAGCTCTTGTCAGTCCCCTGGTCCGTGAGATCCTCGATGTAAGGGAAGTGTGAAGTGGGGCGTTCTAAGAGGAACAAGCAGGCCCCCAGTGTGGGTTCCCGGGCATCAGAGGACAGGGATGAATCCCTATTTGCAGGCATAGTCCTCAAAGAGAAGAAGGAAGCGCCAAAGCCTGTTACCAAGGCCAAGAAGCCTGCAGGCTCTGGCTTGAAGCCTTCTGAAATCGTCATGGGCTACGACCCAAAGGCCTCCTTTGGTGACATACTCCGTGCCTGGGAGGGTACGGGCAACCCTTACAAGCTCCCGAAGAAGGATGCTCCTGCTGAGAAGAAGGCAGCCTCCCAGTCATTCGGCCAGATCCTGGACAAGTGGGAAGGGAGGTCGAAGAAGGCTGGTGAGGCGTCGCCTTACAAGCGCGTGAGCCAGCCATACAAGGCGACAAAGTCGTTTGGCGACATCCTGTCATCCTATGAGGGTGAGGCGCCTGCCAATGAAGCCCCTGCGGAAAATGTGCTTGATGAAGGCATCAGTGTCACCGTGGAGGAAAAGGAAATCCCCAGCTCTGTCACAACATCTTTCTTCCGTGAGATGGATGAAGATGATGAGATCCCCGGTGGTGTTGCCTGGTCTGTGTTCTCCGGTGCCCAGGAGATTGAACGTCCTGCCCCTGTGGTTGAACAGGCGGAAGCTGCTCCTGTTTCCAAGGAAGCCCCTGCGAAACCGGAGAAGAAGGCCACTTACAAACCAAGCCGTGACTTCGCCTCCATACTCAGTGATTACGAGCACAAGGCGCCCTCACAGGTCATCATCCACAAGGTCGAAGAGCCAGCTGTACAGGAAACAGACCCAGTCCAAAGTGGAGCCCAGGGGCTTTTCAAGAAGATGGATGACGATGATGAGATCCCAGGAGGAGTCGCATGGTCTGTCTTCGGTGGCGCCCAGGAGATCGAGCGTCACGCTCCTGTGGAAGAGGCTGAGGCAAAGGATGATGCTCCTGTACACGAGACTCCAAGGATTCCTCATGTGGAACCCAGGCCATCGGCACTCTTCGTGAAGGCTGCCAGGAAGGAAGCCGTGAAGAGCTTTGATGACATCCTGAAGGAGAAGGGCGATCTTGAGCAGGTCCACCGAGAGAAGACAATAGGTGAGCTCAGGTTGATGATGCCACAGTCGACGCTGGACCTCCATGGCATGACAGGCGTGGAGGCTGATGCGGCGGTCAGGGCCTTCATCAAGGAAGCACTCGACTCATCGCTCCAGAAGGTCGCGATCATCCATGGCAAAGGGCTGCATTCTGCTGACGGCACAGGTGTTCTCAGGGATGTGACGGTGCGCACACTCGAGGACCTTGGCTGTGTACGGGAGATGGTGGCCGCCAAACCTGCCTTCGGAGGTTCTGGTGTGCTTTGGGTTATTTTGAAGCATCCTGATACGGAAGCCACCCCGGAAAACTGATTGACCAGGTTCCACAGCTGCCAGTCCAGGCAGCTGTAGGACCAGATGCGGCATCATTCCACTGATCAGGATGAAGATGCCATTGGATGTGGTTTGAGCCATGATCCCACATGTCCCAGGAAGACGTGCCAGGACAGCGTCGTGAGGGAGGCTGATTGCTGACCTGGCTTCTCAATCATCCTGCTTCCCCTTCCATCGCAGCAGGACTGCCGAGTTGGTGATGACGAGCACAGAACCTGCGTTGTGGACCAAGGCTCCTACAACTGGATCCAGGATCCCGCTGATGGCCAGGGCGATGGCGATGAAGTTGAGCACCATGGAGAATGTCATGTTGCATTTGATCGTGGTCATCATCCGCTTGGAAAGCGCGACCAGGTGGGGCAGCTCCTTGACATCATCGTTCACCAAGGCGATATCAGCCGCATCCACTGCGATGTCACTGCCAACACCGCCCATGGCGATTCCAACATCTGCCTTTTTCAGCGCAGGTGCGTCATTGATACCATCCCCAATCATGCATACTGTCTGTCCTTGGGCCTGGTAGGCATCAATAGCTTCCAGCTTGTCTTCTGGCAGGCAGTTTGCCTTGACCTCCTGGATATGCAACTGGGATGCGATGGCTCGTGCTGCGTTTCCGTGGTCACCTGTGAGCAGCACAGGAACCACACCCAGGCGGGAAAGGGACCTGACCATCCCCCTTGCCTCATCACGTATGGTGTCGGAAAGAGCGATCCAGCCTGCGAGTTCCCCATCCACTGCCACGTAGGTGATGGTGCAACCCCTTTCAAGGTGCTTGATGGCCTCCAGTGGAGCTGTCATGATGATTCCATGTTCCAATAGGAGCTCAGGATTACCTGCAAGGACCTGTCTGCCTTCAACACAGGCATGTACGCCACGCCCGGGGATCATGCGGAAATCCTCTACAGGAGGCAGGGCCTGTGATGATTCCTTCTCATGACAATCCACAATCGCCTTTCCCAAGGGATGCTCGGAGTACTGTTCAGCTGCGGAAGCAAGCCTGTAGACCTCATCTGCCGTCCTGCCTGGTGAAGTGCTTGCAACCATCACCACCTTGGGGGTGCCATGAGTCAGCGTCCCTGTTTTGTCAAAAGCGATGATCCTGACGGCCGACAAGCGCTCCAATGCACCTCCATCCCGGACCAGGAAGCCATGTCTTGTCACATTGCCGATAGCTGCCATGATGGCGGTAGGCGTCGCAAGCACCAGGGCGCAGGGGCAGAATACGACAAGTATGGTGACAGCCCTGATGATCTCCCCCGTGAACAGCCAGGTAAGTGCCGCAGCCACCAGGGCGGTCACCACGATCCAGGTCGCCCAGCGGTCCGCGATGCCTACGATTCTTGCCTTGCCTGCGTCTGCTGACTGCACCAGCCGGATCATGCGCTGGATGGAGCTGTCTTCTCCAACCTTCGTGGCCTCCATCTCAAAGACCCCGAACTGGTTGACAGTCCCACTGGATACCTCATCCCCAGCCGCCTTGTCCACAGGAAGGGACTCCCCTGTCATGACTGCCTGGTTGATGGAGGTCTGGCCTGAGATGATGACACCATCCACAGGAATGCCCTCGCCGGGCAACACCCTGAGCCGGTCGCCTACTCGTACATCCTGTGCAGGTATGACCTGCTCCTTCCCATCCCTCAGCACCCTTGCGGTCTGTGGTGTGAGATGGACGAGCTTCTCAATCCCCGCACGTGCACGGGCTACAGTCAATTCCTCCAGAAGACCACCCAGTTGCATGATGAAAGCCACCTCACCAGCTGCGAAATCCTCTCCAATGAGGACAGAGGCGATGAGCGCCATCGATACAAGCACATCAGCTTTGATGTCAAAGGCGGTGACCAGGCCTATGAGCGCTTCCAGGATGATGGGTATGCCACACAGTATGATGGCGATCCATGCCATATCGAAGGGGAAGGGGCTGAAACCCAGCAGGCTGCAGACAATGGCCACGCCTGAAAGCGTGAGGAAGACGATGTCCTTCTTCATGCCTCCCAGTTGTAGGACTTGTCCCAGTTTCTCCATCATGTGACGCATCGCATGTCCCTCCTTTATACCTATAGGGGTATATGTATATGATAGCCCCAATGGTCAAGGAAGTCGAGTGGGGGAGCGCTGCTCTTCACATGCGATCAGCCCATGTTCGCGAAACGTTCCACCGCCTTTGTGAATTTCTCAATTGTCTGCTGAGCATCCCCATGTTCCAATCCATCACGCACACAGTGCTGTATATGTCCTTCCAAAACAACTTTCCCGCATCCGTGAAGAGCTGATTTCGCTGCGTTTATCTGTGCAAGGATGTCCTCGCAGGGGATGTCCTGGTCTATCATGCGGTCAATCGCCTGTACTTGACCGATGATCTTCTTCAATCGTCGGTGCAGGTTCTCCGCATCCATGCATTGTCTCATAGACTGCCTCCAATACCATTAGGGGTATATGTATGATGATATCCTGCCAGATGCTGCCCATCAATCACATGCCATATAAGCATGTGACAGGGTGATGTTGCTTGCTCCCTATGATTGAGGGAAACACTGGGGCAGGCTTATTTCCTACCTGGTTGATGACCCTGCCACGCTTGAGGGTTAAAGCGACAGGAGTGATACGGATCATGCCCTGCCATTGCATGGTATGAAATCCTTGATATGGATGGGCTTGTTGCACAAGGGCTCTTCTTCGTGTCCTTCATGCTGCTTTTCGTGGGATTGCATGAATATCATCATGTCTGAAAATGGGAAATACACTATGTGATGATGTCAAACAAGGTCGCACCTGTGTCTGTGTCTGAAGCGCAGGATATAGACTTGTTGATACCTGCCTGTGCGCAACTCTTTGGTATTTCAAGAAAAAAATTAGGATGTCCTCAGTTGGTAACGACAGACGATGCTATTCTGATGGCGACGGTCGTCAGGAGCGGTAGTACGACAGGCCGTTTTTGAGGTCAAGTGCTGAGCTTCTGCCTCGGCTTCTTCACCTGACAGGGAAGAATGGCCGTATTGTAGTGTTCTGCAAGGCGCTCGTACTCACGTGTGAGAATGATTTCGCCTTCTCTTGGATGATGCTGCACGCCGGTCAGAAGATTGTCGCAGACGAGTACTCTGGAAACGCCTCCATAGTAGTTCCACATGTTTACGTGGCACTGGATCCAGTTGGCTTCATCCATGGACAGCGTAGGTTCCACATAGGCAAGCCTCGAACATACGAGATCTGCAACGAACAGATAGACCGTGACCCTTTTGCCTGTCTCTGGAGACGTGTAATGCATTGTGGGGCCGGACCAGTCCACCTCTATGCGGTCTCCGGCCTTGTGCTCAATGTGGCTGGCAAACCCCTTTGAAGAACAGTATGTGTTGTACCTGCGGCAGAACTTCTGGTAGCTCATCGCATTCTTGCCATTGCAGATGCATTCGACCTTGTACTCCTTCCACAACAGCTTGAGTGTGACTCCTGGGCGATTGAGCTCTTCGTGGACCTTCTCAAAGTCCACCGGTTCATGGACCTCTTCCGCGGTGATCTTCTCCGGGAAGAACAGCTTGTACAAACTGTCATCGTCCATGTCTGGAACGGGCCCTTCGGGGAGTATCCCCAGTTCCAGGCCTTTTGCCGCAACATCGCTCTCCGAATGCTTCGAGATGTGCCATGATGAGGCAATGCTGTTGTGCGAAGCCTTCTTGATCAGTTCATCGAGAATCTTGCGCACATTGATCTTTCTAGCCATATTGGCCTCCTTGGAATTGATTTCAGCTGCCCATAAAGGAAACTGATGTCATGATTCTAAGGTGGTGCTGATGTTGAGATTGAATGATTTTGCCTAAGTGGTGCTCAGCTTGAGATTGGGCGGTGCTGAAGTTGATACAAGTGGTGCTGAAGCGCGAGAATACTCACCTTGATCCTGCCGCTGCTTATGTGGAAGGCGGAGCGTGAGGCTATCCCCTCCATCCTGTTCGAGATGGTCTTCGTGAACTTCGTCAACTGGCTGATGCCCACATCCGAGTACACCTTCGACCATTCTTCCAGCCTCCTCCTCATGAGGTCTGAACCACTCATGGAGAGGATGTCGGAGAGCTCCTCCCTCGCCTTCACAGCATTCTGCAGCTTCTCGTTGGAAGCCAGTATCATCATGGATATCGGAAGCTATTGGTATGATGATAGAAGGACGCATGAGCATGGTGAATTCGATATCGTCCTGGAATACGCCGATGGGTACGATGTCTTCGAGGCGAAGTTCCTTCGCGCTGCTATGCCAAGATCCCTGGCAGACGAGGAGGCGGCGAAGATCCTTGCGATACCTCAGTTCAAGGCGAGGCGCATAGGCTTCGTGTCGATGGAAGGCTTCGGTTTCAGCCCGGATGAATATGTGCTCATCGATGGCGGGATGCTTTACGGCGATTGATCCGCATTACGTACACCATCCGTGCTTCGGCAGTTTGGGCTTCCTCAGTTCTCCTGGCCGTCGAAGACGGGATAGTAGCTATGCCGATAGAAATTGTCGTCGATCTGCCTCGCTGCGATGTTCAGCACGATGCCGGGATCGGCGCCATTCGCCGCTTCGATCAGCGCGTGTCCGATCATCTTGCTTATGAATGGGTATGCCGGAGTCTGCGGCCTCGTCACCGAGCATTCCGAAAGCTGGCGGAACAGCGTCTCATGGTCATGATTTATGGCCTTGAAGTCGCGGCATATGCCATAGACATCCTTCCTTGCGGGCATTCCCACGACCTTGAAGAGCTTGAGCTGGTTCTCTATCGAGAAGAACGACCTTATGACATCCCAGCTCTCCGCAGGCTTCTTCGACTGCTTCGAGATGCAGAGCCCCCATCCTCCATGGGCAGCGGCCTTCCTCTTCATGTGGGGCAGGGGAAGTATCCCTATCTCGTCCTTTACGCTGTCCGGCAGAGCGAAATATGCGCGCGACTCCGAAACGGACATGAGCATATCGTTCGGGAAGAGCTCCCTGCGATCGTTGATGTGGGAGTAGCCGCTGCGGAAGAGCGAGGCGGCGAAATCCAGCGCCTTGATGGCGGCAGGGGAATCGAGCGCACCACGTGCATGGCTGCCTTCATCGAGGCATCCGGCATCGTCCTGGGCCAGTATCGAGATGAGGAAGTATGAAAGCCACTCGCCCTGGCGTGAGGAAAGACCCCATCCTGAGTCCATGAGGAGCGGGACGTCCATGCCGCCCGTCTCCTTTGCCTTCCTGCAGATGCCTAAAAACTCATCCCATGTCCATCCCTCCTCGTATGAAGGAACGGGCAGGCTGAGCCTGCTGAACTTCTGCTTGCTGTACAGCAGGCAGAGCGAGGACTCGTAGTATCCGAGATGGTACAGGCGATCATTGAACGTGCCTTGGCGTATTATCGACGGGAAGAGCGCGTCGCGCAGGTCGTCCGATATGAAATCATCGAGGGGGATTATCGCATTCATGTATGCCCAATATGGCATATCTGGGCCATCGATCGAGATTATGTCTGGAGCCTCTCCGCCTGCAAAGGCCTTCGTGAGCGTATCCCTCAGGGGCACCAGCTCATTGCTGATGAACTCGATCGCTAGATGCGGCCCCTCGGATGAGCGGTTGTATCTGGAGCAGAAGTCCTGCCAGAACGAGGCTTCCATATCATTGCTGGGGCACACCATCATGCGTATGGATTCCCTCTCGGTGCGCTCCAGGACGAACGTTCCCTTTCCCTGCTTCCTTGTTACGTAGCCAGCTGCCTCAAGGCTCTTCAGGGCCTGCGTCACTGTGCTTTTGCTAACGGAGAATGAAGCCATCAGCTCCGTGTCCGAAGGTATCCTGTCATTGGTCTTGTATATCCCTTCCCTGATGTCGGAAACGATTCGGTTGCGCAATGCTTCGTATTTTGGAACAGCTTTCGTCATATATTCTCCGATGTGAATCATCGTATCCGCAGTGGTTCTTGAAGTCAAGTATTGTTCGAACAAGTTGTCGACTCTTACAATACTGTAGGTTTATGTTGCACATGCAGCACGAAAAAAAAGGAAAAATAATTTGACAGAGCCATTTTGAGGGAGTAGTATGTAGTCAAACAATCGAATGACTTATGGTATTTCCACTAATAGTTCGAACAACATGGAGGCGCGAATGAAGAAGACAATGCCAAAGGAGATCCTGTACAGGAAGGATTCCGGACGCTTCGTATATGGAGCGGATGCCGATCAGGTGGCGTTCCTTCTTGGAGGAATCGGCACGGGGAACATATCGGTGGGGTCCAGAGGAGAGCTGAAGGACTGGGAGATCTTCAATTGGCCCGGGAAGAACACCAAGTTCCCGTTCTCGTTCTTCGCGATGCGCGTGGCGGGAGAGTCGCTGGAGAAGCCAATCTGCAGGGTCCTCGAATCCCGCAGGCACCCGCCATATACGAGCAGCCATGGCTACCTGCAGAGCCAGGTGATGAACCTTCCACGCTTCGAGGATTCGGTGATGACGTGCCGCATGCCCTTCGTCAATGTGAAGCTGCTTGATTCCGGAGTGCCTGTGGATGCTGAGATGGAGGCATTCACTCCTTTCGTCCCCCTTGATGCCGATGCCTCGGGCATCCCTGCCTGCATCATCCGCTATCGCGTGAGGAACAGATCCGATAGGCCTTTGGATGTATCCGTCGTCGGATCGATGGCCAATGCCTGCGGATTCGAGGGATACGATGTGATAGAGAACCTGAAGCTGGCCGACAGCGTGCACAACAGCTTCGTGGAGTCCTCCTCCTACCATGGGCTCTACTACGAGCCGGATACGCTCTCGCCGGATCATCTGCGCTACGGGAACATGTCGATATTGACGACGGATCCCGACTACACGTGCAAGAGGGAGTGGTTCGACGGGCAGTGGGTCGATGGCGCCCAGGATTTCTGGGATGACTTCTCTTCCGATGGCAGGCTGGAGATGGAGACCCGCTCCGATACGATAGGATGCGAATTCGCCGAGTTCCATAAGAACTTCAGCTTCCTCGTCAGGAAGGAGAAGATTGGATCGGTAGGTGCGTGCAGGTGTCTGATGCCGGGGGAGGAGCATGTATTCGAATTCGTCATCTCCTGGTATTTCCCCAACAGGGTGAAGGCATGGATAGAGTTCGATGAGGACTATGAGGACTTCAGGAACGGAAAGTACGGCACTGCGCGCAACTACTATTCAACGAAGTTCGCCAACGCGCTCGAAGCCGCTGGGTACCTCATCGATAATCTCGGGTATCTCGAGGAGCAGAGCCGTGCATTCGAGAAGGCCATGTTCGAGGAGACGACGCTTCCGGATTATGTCGTGGATGCCGTCACGGCCAATATAACGGCGATGAGGAGCCAGCTGTGCTTCCGCCTCGAGGATGGCACCTTCTGCGGCTTCGAAGGCATAAGGGACTACATCGGATGCGGATACGGAAGCGTTCCACACGTGTGGAACTATGAGCAGACGGTTGCATTCCTCTTCCCAGAGCTCGAGAAGACCATGAAGAGGGTGGAGTTCCTCAAGGAGACGAACCCGGACGGCCGCATGAACACGAGGATGTTCAGCGTCTTCGAGCAGGAGCCGTATGAGATGGTCCCGGCCTGCGATGGCCAGCTGGGAGCCATTATCGGATGGTTCAGGGATTTCAGGAACACCGGCGACATCGAGTATCTGCGCTCGCTCTGGCCGAGCGTCGTGAAGTCGATCGACTATGCGATCTCCTACTGGGACAAGGATGGGGACTTCGTGCTCGATGGCCAGCAGAACACCACATACGACATCGAGTTCTACGGCCCGAATCCGATGACGCAGATCATGTTCCTCGCCGCCCTCAGCTGCTGTGCCGAGGCCGCGAAGGTGCTTGGGGATGAAGAGCGGGCCGCCTATTACCAGGATGGCTTCGAGAAGGGCAGGAAGAGAACCGATGAGATGCTCTTCAACGGGGAGTACTACCAGCAGCTGGCAGGGGATGATCTCGAGAAGTACCGCTACCAGTATGGCAAGGGCTGCCTCTCGGACCAGCTCTTCGGACAGTTCCTCTACTTCATGGCCGGATTCGGATTCATCCTTCCGGAAGAGCACGTGAAGAAGGCCATCAAGTCCGTCTTCGACTTCAATTTCCGCACGCAGTTCTTCGACGCCGAGAACGTGCATAGGGCATATGCGCTCAATGATGAGCAAGGGCTCGTGACCGCCACATGGCCCCGAGGAGGCCGCCCCAGGTTCCCGCTCTCATATGCCGGGGAGGTCTGGACGGGAATCGAGTATCAGGTGGCGGCAACGCTCATCTACTGCGGCTATCTCGACGAGGGCCTGACGATGGTCCACGCCATCCGCGACCGCTACGACGGATATAAGCGCAACCCGTTCAGCGAGGTGGAATCCGGCCATCATTATGCCAGGGCGATGGCAAGCTGGGGCGTGTACAACGCGCTCACCGGATTCAGGCAGGATGCGCATGAAGGCTCCTTCTCCTTCGACCCGAAGATCGATGCCGAGGACTTCTCGTGCTTCTTCGTCGCCGGGAATGCGTGGGGTGTATACCGCCAGAGGAAGGACGGCGAGCGGATCGAGAGGAGCGTTGAGGTGCTCCACGGTTCGCTTGATGGAATGGAACTGAAATAAAAAGGAGATATATCATGAAGAAATTGGCTTCAATCCTAATCGTCATGCTTGCTTCATTCGCTTTGCTTGCGACGGGTTCTTCCGAATCCTCCAGCGACGGCAGGGTGACGATCACGATTGGCGAGCATGTCGCCAATATCGAAACGCAGTCGCCTCATGTGGCGAAGATCATCTCCGGCTTCCTCGCTGAGAACCCGGACGTGGATATCCAGGTCAGCGGGTCGGAGGTCTCGGAGCATCTCACGAAGATGAGGCTTGCTGCCCAGAACGATTCGCTTCCTGACATCATCTGGCTTGAGCAGCCGATCGCAAAGGAGATGGCCGCTGCCGGATACCTTCATGACATGACGGATGATCTCGAATCATATGGGATAAACGATTCCCTCCTTCCCGGCCTCGTGCATTCCTGCACCGTCGATGGCCGCGACTATGGACTGCCTTCGGAGATCATGATGGTCGGCTTCTTCTACAATAAGACGATGTTCGATGAGCTCGGGCTGTCCGAGCCCGAGACCTTCGATGAATTCATCTCCGTGATCGATTCCATCCACGCTGCAGGCATCACACCGATCGCCATCGGCGCAAGATCGAACTACAGCGTCTGGGCGTTCCAGTCCATGCTTACGAGATATGGGTTCTTCGAGAAGCTTCCTGCCCTCGAGAGCGGAGAGCTCTCATGGGTGAACGATGACTTCATCCACTTCTTCGAGAAGGTTGCGACGATGCGCGACCACCACGCATTCAGCACCAATGTGGCCACGCAGGACTACTTCGAGGCAAAGGAGATCTTCCTTGCTGGAAACGCCGCGATATTCAACAGCGGAGCCTGGGACATCGCAGCATTCGAGGCAAGCCCGATCGCGCATGAGATGGGATTCTTCTGGGGCCCGACGTTCACCGATGGAGTTGGTGACCAGAGGATAGCCATCAAGACCTCCGGAGGCGTCTACTGCATCTCCGAGAAGGCGGCCAAGGATCCGGCGAAGCTCGATGCGATCATGCGCTTCTTCTCATACTACTACGGTGAGCCGGGAACGAAGATCATCGCCGAGGAGACGTTCGCACTTCCTACATCAAGGTACGATGGCCAGATCGATGAATCGCAGCACCCCGTGCTCAGCGAGATGATCAAGAAGCTCAACGATGACTGGGCGAGCACGAAGGAGCCGTTCAGCAGCCTTTCGACGAATGTCGGAAACACGCTGTTCGATGCCATCTTCGGCGTCATCAATGGAATATATACGCCTGAGCAGGCCTGCCAGGTCGTAGAGGATGCAATGGCGCTCGAACGCTAGCCATCGCGATATGCAGGGCCCATTGCGGCCCTGCAATGGAGAATCGGGATCATGAACCAGCTCAGATGCCCATCAAGGACAAAGATCATACTGCTTGCGCCGACGATGATCATGTACATCGTCTTCCTCGTCATGCCGCTGTTCATAGCAGTCAGATACAGCTTCACGGATTTCTCCGGCATAGGCAAAGCCGTCTTCTCCGGAGTGGACAACTACATGAAGCTTGCGGAGGATCGTCTGTTCCTCGTGTCGCTGAAGAATACGATGATCATCATGGGGCTTTCCGGAGTCGGTCTCCTCGTCGGATCGTTCATCGTCGCCCTCGTCCTCAACGAGGACTTCCCTGGCAACACGCTGTCGAAGGCGATGATATTCGCGCCGTATGTCATCGCACCGATAATCGTCGGGCTCATATGGGGCTTCATCCTCAATCCCGAGTATGGACTGATCAATTCCGTGCTCAGGAAGCTTGGGCTGGAATCGCTGTGCATCGAGTGGATAGGCGGGACGAAATGGACGCCCGTGGCTGTCTCGATGGTATTCTTCTGGCAGCTCCTGGGATTCCATGCCACCATCTTCCTTGCCGGCATAAAGACGATTCCGGGCGACCTGTATGAAGCTGCATTGATCGATGGCTGCTCGCGCTCCCGTTCCGTATTCCTGATCACGATTCCGCTGCTGAAGGAGACGATCATCATGAATGTCATCCTGATCATAACCGGCGTATTCAAGATCTATGAGCTGGTTGTCCAGCTGACAGGCGGCGGGCCCAATCATCTCTCCGATACCTTGGTGTCGTACATGTACTACGTTGTCTTCACATCATCGCGCTATGGCTATGGCATGGCCATCGCCGTCTTCATCCTCGTGATATCCATGTGCGTCTCGTTCTTCTATCTGAGGATCTCCAGGAATAGGGGAAAGGAGGCTGCATCATGAAGCGCAGTTGCATTTCCTGGATCATGTTCGGTGCTCTCGTCGTCTTGATTACCGTTCTTGCCGTGATCCCCTTCGTCTGGACCATACTGCTGTCCTTCAAGGACAACAGCCAGATTGTGAACGATCCGATGGGGCTTCCCGCCTCATTCGACTTCTTCAACTACCGCAAGGCGCTGGATGTCCTGGACATCGGCAGGATGTATGCCAATACGATCATGCTTGCCGCCGCTTCGACAGCAGCGGGCGTGCTGATCACGTTCATGAGCTCATATGCCATCGCCAGGCTCTCATTCCGCATCAAGAGCCTTCCCGATAAGCTCTTCCTATTCCTGATCATAGGGCTTGCGGTTCCTGTCTACATCCTCCTCTTCCCGATCTACAGGATCAATGTGAAGCTGCATATCCTGGGGACGTTCATTGGACTGATCCTTCCGTATATTGCGATCAACATTTCATTCAATACGCTGCTTTTCGTGGGATTCCTGCGGGAATTCCCCCTGGAGCTGGAAGAAGCCGCGACGATCGATGGCTGCAATACCGCGCAGACGATGTTCCGCATCGTGGCACCGGTGATGAAGCCCACGTTCGTGACGGTCGTGCTCTTCAATGCGATATACATCTTCAATGAGTTCCCGTTCGCCTCGACGTTCCTCTCGGATTCGAGGAAGTATACCCTTTCGCTTATGACATCGATGTTCCGCGGCCAGTATTCCATGGATTATGGCGCCATCATAGCGGCAAGCATAATGATGATCATACCTGAGCTGATCTTCTACGCGATCTTCCAGCGCAGGATAATAAGCGGAATGACCGCCGGCGCGGTCAAGGAGTGAGCATGGACTTCAGACCGAGGATGCATTTCTCTCCCGAGAGGGGATGGATCAACGATCCGAATGGATTGATCCACTTCAAGGGCATGTATCATCTCTTCTTCCAGTTCAATCCATATTCCACCAGATGGGGGATGATGCACTGGGGGCATGCGGTGAGCCGCGATATGATCAATTGGCAGGTGCTTCCGATCGCCCTGACCCCCAGCGAGGAGTATGAGCTGGATGAGAAGGGCGGATGCTTCTCAGGCAGCGCCATCGAGAAGGATGGCAGGCTGTACCTCTTCTATACGGGATCGGTCATCAGGGATGGACGGACCATCCAGACCCAGAACATGGCATTCTCCGATGATGGGATCCATTTCGAGAAGCATCCGGGCAATCCGATCATATCCGAATTGCCCCCTGGATCGTCGGATCATTTCAGGGATCCCAAGGTATTCCGCTATGGCGGCACATACTTCATGGTCACTGGATGCTCGATCGATGGCGATGCCGCCGTCTTCCTATTCGCCTCGGATGACCTGGTGGATTGGGGTTTCAGATCCGTGCTCTTCAGGGGCGATCATCGCCACGGCACGCTGATGGAATGCCCCGACCTATTCAGGCTCGGCAGCAAGTGGATCCTCACCGGATCGCCGGAGCACCATCCGGAGGGGATCAGGTCGCTGGTGCTCATCGGGGACTTCGATGCCGATTCCGGTCGATTCATCGAGCAGGGGTACATGCCCGCGGATTATGGCTATGAGCATTATGCGGCGCAGAGCTTCGAGTCCCCTGACGGAAGGCGCATCTCATTCGCATGGATGAATGAGTGGGAGTGGATGTCCACGTTCGCAGGATTCAGCAAAGGCCCGGACGATGATTGGTGCGGATGCCTGACGATGCCACGGGAATTCTCGCTTATCGATGGTTCGCTGAGGATGCATCCGGCCAAGGAAGCCACAGGACGGTTCAGGGATGGCTGGTTCAGCCGCATCCTCGAGCTTTCGCCGGATGCCCATAGGATCGATCTCCCCGATGGCTGCTGGGGCATTGAGGTTCGTTATTCCGAAAGCAGGATGCGGAGCAGCGATCTCATGCTGGATATTGTCGATTCCTCGGGCTTCCTGGCAACGATGGACCTCAATCCGGAAAGGGGATATGCCACGATAGGGTGCAGGGGCAGGGGGCCTTGCGTCATCCCCATTTCCCGCCATGCGGAGCATAGCCTATCCGTGTTCTTCGATCATTGCGCGCTCGAGGTGTTCATCGATGGCGGCGAGAGATGCGCCTCATTCATGGTGTATCCCTCTTCGGAGGATCTTAAGCTTGAGGCGCGGACGCCGCAGAAGACGGCTTCTGCCGATATCGCGATAAGGAGTCTGCAATGAAGGTTCTTTCGTTCGGCGAGGTGCTTTTCGACATCTCCGAGGATTCCTGCACCCTGGGAGGCGCGCCGCTCAATGTGCTGGGGCATATCTCCCGCCTTGGAGGACATGGCGCGATCGTTACAGCGGTAGGGCGCGATCCCCTTGGATCCAAGGCCCTGTCGGCGATGGAGGAGCTTGGCATCGATGCCAGATATGCTTCCGTCGTCGCTGCCGAGACCGGCAAGGCATTCGTGAAGCTTTCGGATGGCATACCATCCTACTCATTCAATGATGGCTGCGCATGGGATCGCATCGCGCTTTCCGATGACCAGAAGCGCACGATCTCGAAGGAGCATTTCGATGCGTTCGTCTTCGGGACGCTTGCCCAGCGTTCGCCTTTGTCCCGAACGACGCTGGAATGGCTTCTCGACAATGTCGTGGCGGATGAGGTCTTCCTCGATCTGAATCTCCGCCTCGGCTTCCATACCGAGAAGATCATACTCAGCAGCATCGGGAGGTCCACGATCCTGAAGATGAACGACGATGAGCTGAGATTCATGTCGTCGTTGATGGGAATCGCGGAGGGGAAGGCTATCGATCATCTGCTTACGGAATATCCCAGGCTGCGCTTCATCATCCTCACATGCGGCAAGGATGGATCGCATCTCATTTCCAGGAATGGAGGATTCCATGCCCCTGCAGGGAATGCCAAGGCCGTGGATACCGTTGGCGCTGGAGACAGCCTTTCCGCGGGCTTCCTGCATTTCCTCCATAGCGGGGCGGCGCCGGAGGAGGCCCTTTCGAAGGCGAGCCTTCTTGCGGATTACGTCGTGCAGAAGCATGGCGCCATCCCGGAGTATTCGCAGGAACTAGTCCGGGATCTTGGGCTGTAGATTCCGGCATGATCGTCCATCGAGGCGTCGAAAGATGTATCATTCTACTCCAATCGATAGATTTTGAAAGCGGAAAAGGGGCATTGCCGTCCATGTCCGAATCAGGATCACCATTGCGACGACGTTGCCCATGAAAAGAGGGGAGGATGAACGGATGAGCTTCTCGATGAATCTCTATTACAAGGGCGGGAATGGAAGTGCGAGAGCCTTTGCCCAGGAGATGGTCTCAAGCGGAATCGTCGACAAAATAAGACGCATGGACGGCTGCCTGAGGTATGAATACTTCGTCAGCCTGTCCGATCCCGAGATGGTCCTCCTCATCGACACCTGGAGGGATCAGAAGGCGCTGGATGAATACCACTCATCTCCTTTGATGGGTGTTGTCGCGAGGCTGAGGGAGAAGTACGATCTCCACATGAAGGCGGAGCGCTACACCGAGAACTGTATGCCGGATGGAGACCGGCCGTTTCTCAGGATATAGAAGATTCGCAGATAACCCCTATGCTCGCATAGGGGCTGAATGCGGAGGATTCTGAGTGATTTTCGTATAGCAAAGCTATACGAACCCTCTGGGCTGTGGTAGAATGTGCCCATGTTGAGGGCGTACCGCTACAGACTCTACCCGACAGACGACCAGAGACGGCAGATGACACGCATCGTCGGCTGCTGCCGCTTCACCTGGAACCGGCTTCTGGAATACTGCGGCAAGTCCTATGAGAGGAGGAAGGAGAGCCATACGGCATTCGACCTCAACAACTTCATCGCCCATACCCTCAAGCCCGCCTATCCATGGCTCGCGGATGCTCCTGCCCAGACGCTGCAGTGCGTGTCGGCAGACCTCACATCAGCCTTCAAGGCCTTCTTCCGCAAGGATGCGGCTTATCCCCGGTTCAAGACGAAGCACCGCTCGAAGAAGAGCTTCAGGATCCCGTAGAAGGGCAAGGTTGATGTTGAGGACAGCCGCATTTATGTACAAGGCATCGGCTGGGTTGAGGCGGTGATACACAGGAAGCCTGTAGGCAGGCTCAGGAACATCACGGTGACTGTGGACCCATCAGGAAGCGCATATGCCTCATGCCTCTTCGATGACAGCCTGGAAGCTCCCGTCCATGAACTGTCGGAAAAGCCCAAGGTAATCGGCATCGACCTCAACCTTGAGCGCCTCGCGGTCTGCTCGGACGGGACTGAGCATGGTAATCCACATGCTCTGAAGCAGCATGAGAAGAAGCTGAAGCACAAGCAGAAGCTCCTGTCAAAGAAGTGCAAGGGTTCGAAGAACTGGAAGAAACTCAAACATGATATAGCGGTGCTCCATGAGAAGATCGCCGACATCAGGAATGACAGCATACACAAGATGACGAAGAGGATCGTCTGCGACAGCCAAGCAGATGTCATCGTCATCGAGGACCTTAACGTGTCCGGAATGATGAGGAACCATAAGCTCTCGAAGCACGTGCAGGACGCGTCGTTCTACGAGGTCAGAAGGCAGCTTGGATACAAGTGCCTCTGGTACGGGAAGACGCTGGTCATTGCAGACAGGTTCTTCGCATCGTCGAGGACATGCAGCAACTGTGGCTGGCACAACGACGGGCTCACGCTTGGTGACAGACAGTGGGAGTGCCCCGTGTGCCATACCCGACATGATCGGGACCGCAATGTGGCCCTGAATCTGGAATCCTTTGGCCTGAAGGCCCTAGCCGGGGACGCCGGCGAAGTGAAGCCTCTGGAGATGCCCTCTGTGGACGACCGTGCGGCGACGCACCTGAGAAGCATGGCATCCGTGAAGGAGGAAAAGGGCCATGGATACTCCATGGAAGCCTCTAGGCTCGCCTAGAGGTGCTGTTACGTACGTGCCTGTGTCGACGGGATGGTGGTCTATGCCCGCGCCCTTGCAGGCGCCAGCCGCAACAACGAGGAGTGGGCCAGAAGAAAGGCCAATGTGTGCCATCGCTATGGAATCAGCTCCCTGCATGTGGTGCTCAGGCTTGCCCGGGACGGCAAGACGCTGGAAGGCTGTGGAATGGACAATGCCGACTACGGCCTGTCAGGCGGTTCGTTCCCTGTCCTGCTTCCCTCCGGCGTCCCGGTCGGCAGCATCACGTTCTCCGGCATGGCGGGGGAGGAGGACCACCAGGTGGTCTGCGACGCCATCGCCGCCGAGCTTGGAGTGGATGTGCCCTCCATACTTTGACGCGCTTCAGCGCCTCTCCAGCGAGAGGTATGACGTGCACTGCTTCTCGAGGGCCTTCAGCACCGTGCGCACCCTCTTCTCGTCGAGCCTGGTCCGTCCTTTCACCAGGACGTCCATCAGCGTGACGATCTTCTGGGCGATATCGCGCGCCTGTCTGTACCTGTCGTCGTCCGGGTCGTCGTATATCGAGGCGTCGACCAGTCTCTCGATGCGGGAAGCGAGGCGGGACGCCTTCTTCAGTGCGAAGCCCATCTTTCCCGTCCTGGCCTTCAGGGATCTGGTCGCCATGTCCCTCAGGCTCCTGACCGAGGAGAAGGTCGTACGGTACGGACTTTCGAAGCAGCGGAAGACCAGAAGCAGAAACAGCAGGATCGTGATCAGCGTGAGCCATCCGGCGATGTAGCCGATGTTGTGCTCGATGAAGGAGTGGAGGAAGGTCACCAGTGTCTTCATTTCGCACCTCCGCTCTTCTTTGTCGCGGTCCTGGACGACGTCCTTGTCTCGTAGGGGCTCCTGCGCTTGGCCGTGGTGCCTTGTGCTATGGCGATCCGGTCGCACGGAATACGTATGCCGGCCTTTCCGTACGCGTCGTACACGGCCCTGTTGACCTCGAAGAGCGCATCGCAGTAGGCCCTGCTGTCAACCCAGCACCATACGGTGATCTCAGGGCTGGCCGAAAGCGTTCCGAGCTCGATACGCGGTGCAGGGGACTTCAGGACGGTCCTGCAGGACTGGCATGCGCTGCGGGTCACCTCGAGGACTTCGTCCAGGTTGCTTTCCATGTCCAGGGGGAACTTCAGATCCAGACGTCTGGTCGGGTTGGTGTTGAAGTTGAGGATGCGCGACGTGAACACGGTCTTGTTGGGCAGGATGAGCTTCTGGTTGTTCTCGGTCCTGAGGACCGTATTCATGAGCCTCAGCTCCTCGACCGTGCCCTCGTCCGGGCCTATGCGCACGTAGTCGCCGACCTTGAACGGGCGCGTGCCTATCATGATCAGGCCGTTGGCCACGTTGGCGATCGAGTCCTGCAGGGCAAGGCCCAGTGCCACGCCGAAGGCGCTTATAAGGGCGATTATGCTGGTAAGGGGTATGTCTATCAAGGACAGGGCGAATAGCACCAGCAGCACACCCAGGACGACCTGGACGCTGCTTGCACAGAAGTGCACGACGGCGTTGTCCAGACTGGAGATCAGGAGAAGTCTTCTGAGAAACTTCGAGAACAGCTTGAGCGCGACGAGTCCGAAGACTATCGTGATGATGAACAGCAGGATCTGGCTGTCGCTCGTCGTGAGCATCGCTTCCAGCGTTTCGGTTTCCATAGGTGAATTGTATGACACAAGGCGCCATGTCACAACATGTACTGTGCATGTGGACGCGCAGGGACGATGCGGCTATTCTTATGCCGCTATGAGAGACCGGGAATACCTCATAAGCCAGAGTCCATGGAAGGCCCTCGTGGCCTTCTCTCTTCCGATGATGCTGGGCAACCTCTTCCAGCAGCTGTACACGATGACCGATTCCGTCATCGTCGGCCGCTATGTGGGCGAGGATGCGCTTGCCGCGGTGGGTGCATCCTATTCGCTGACCAGCGTGTTCATCGCCGTCGCGATAGGCGGCGGGGTGGGTGGAGGCGTGCTTGTGAGCCGGGCCTTCGGCTCCAGGAGTTACGACGACATGAAGGAGGCGGTCTCCACGTCGCTGGTCGCCTTCCTGGCCCTGTCGATCCTGATGGCCGCCTTCGGCTACCTGTTCTCGCAGGACATCATGAGGGCCCTGAACACCCCGGCGGACATCCTGGATGACGCCGTGCTCTACCTGAGGATCTATTTCCTGGGCCTGCCGTTCCTTTTCATGTACAACATCCTCTCGTCGACCTTCAACGCGCTCGGCCGCTCGCGCATCCCGCTGTACTTTCTGGTCTTCTCATCCCTGCTTAACGTGGCCCTGGACCTCTTCATGGTCGCGGTCCTTGACATGGGCATAGCGGGTGCTGCCTGGGCGACGCTGATCGCGCAGGGGCTGTCCGCCTGTCTTTCCTTCATCGTGCTCTTGCGCGTCCTTTCATCCTTCGATGGAAGGGCGACCAGACTGTTCGACATGTCGACGTCATTGAAAATGGTGCGTCTGGCGATTCCGTCGATTCTCCAGCAGTCGACCGTGTCCATCGGCATGATGCTCGTTCAGAGCGTGGTCAACGGCTTCGGCAGCCAGGTGCTGGCCGGCTACTCGGCGGGCATGAGACTGGAGAACATCGCAACGGTGCCCATGGTGTCGATCGGCAACGCCATGAGCTCGTACACCGCACAGAACCTGGGCGCCGGCAGACAGGACAGGGTGGTGAAGGGCTACCGGGCCTCATATGCGATGGTGCTGTTCTTCGCCCTGGTCATAATGCTCGTCTTCGAGCTTGCACCGACACGTCTGGTGGGCATGTTCATAGGAGCGAACGGCACGGCATCGGCCTATGAGACCGGGACTTCCTATCTGCGCTTCATGGGATGGTTCTTCGCCATCATCGGCTTCAAGATGGCCACGGACGGCCTTCTCAGGGGAAGCGGGGATGTCAGGGTCTTCACTCTTGCCAACATTGTGAACCTGACGACGAGGGTGGTCTTCTCCTTCCTCCTTTCGCCGGTGGTGGGCGTGGCCATTGTCTGGTACATCGTCCCGGTCGGCTGGCTGCTCAACTGGGGCATATCGCTCACCGGTTACATTAGAGGCGTCTGGAAGAGGGCAATGTGACAATCTCCTGCGAAGCCTTAACCGGATTCACCTGCTGCATGATGATGGGGGATTGCATTCTTTTCATCGCATGAGGCAGGTCTTCCGCTGTGTCGGCGTATGAAGCGGCAGGAGCCTGTGCTAGACTTGTCCTGTCGTGGCCGTCGTCCCCAGGCCGTGCACAGGAGGTGCCAATGGACAGCATGTTCGAGATCGCCAGAGTCGTTCTGGTCGCCATAGCCCATGGCGTGACGCTCGGTGTGCTTGCCAGACGGAAGGAGGGGGACGGGACCGTCGTGCTGCCGATGGCGCTGATGACGCTCGCCATAAGCGTGGCGGGGACATTGATGGTCTTCCTCATCCCGGCCCCGGCATCGAACGTCTCCCTGACCGCTTACATGATGCTGGTCGTCATGGGCCTCTTCTTCTGCGTCGTGTGCACAGGCACCTCCATTGTCGGCAGACTGTTCATCTACATCATCTATGTGGCGGTCTTCATGCTCATGGTGGGCTTCTCGCAGCAGCTTTCCGCCATCGTCATGCCGATGTATGGCGACGAGGCGTCCCTTGTCATCAGGACAGTGCTTTCGATTGTCCTGGTCGTGGCCCTGAGGCTGTTCCTGAAGGACATGGTATACCAGCTGGTCGACGGCTTTTCCGGCCATGGAGCGGAGATAGTGCTCTTCTCATGGGTCGTCGGACTGTCGATCCTGTCCTATGTCCTCTTCGCCGCCTTCTTCGTGGATGATCCGGTCATGAATCTGGTGGTGCTCATTCCAAAAGCTCCGCTGTAGCTCTTCCTTACGTAGATTTTCGATGAAGTGATGTCATTGATTGTGAGTGCCAGGAGCTCACCAGCCCTCATGCCGGTTAGTCCAGCTACGAAGCTGTATGCGTAATAGACAATCTTGTCCTTCCACAGATCCCTGATCCTCTCTATATCGAAGAGCTTTGCGCATTCTTCATCCGTAAGCAGCTTCTGCTTCTTCTTGTCCACTGTTCTTGCAAATGTCTTTTCCACTGGATTGCTCTCTATGAGTTCTCTGTTGACGGCTTCCTTCATCATGATGATGAAAACAGACCTGATGTTGTTGATTGTCTTCGGTGCGAGGTTGTGCTTTTCTTTCAGCACCTGCCAGAACGAGTTGACCATATCGACACTGATTTCATTCAGTTTGCACTTCCCAGAATAGGGAATCAGATATGTCCGAGTCCACATCTCACTGCTTTTCACATAGCTTTGCTTGATTCCAGGGTGTTTTTCTGTTCCAGCAGCTCTTCTGGCAAGAACATAAGGACAAGTATCCCATTTCCACCAGGGAGAGGCATGTTCAGCAAATGTTGGGACATCATCATTGCTTTCCACTATGTTGGTCTGGAGAAGTGTGTTCGAACTGTCCACCTTGATTATCAGATCCGTTTCAAAGACCTTTCTCAGGAGGGATTCATTGTTGAGTAGTCCTTCTACATAAATGCGGGCTTTTTCCTTTGAAGTGCATCCTGTGCTTTTTGCCCGTCTTGTACCGTCTGGAAGATAAACACGGAAATACCAGATCGGTTTGCCTTTGACAGCCTTTTCTGAATACAAAGTGTACTGCCTTCTGAATCTCATCTCGTTCTCCTATAAAAGTAATAGCGTAGTGGATAGAGTTCAGATAGTGCTTATTTTGTGCAATGCCGTTGCAAAAGTGTGCAACGGAAATCGCAATTGGTCAGCTTTTGGTCAGCTTTTGGTCAGCTTTTGGTCAGCCTTCCCATAAAACAGACCCACGAATAAAAAAATAACTCTATACAACGTATAGAGTTATTAGAGATTCGTGAGAGACGGGGCTCGAACCCGCGATCTCCGGCGTGACAGGCCAGCGCGATAACCAGCTTCGCTACTCCCACATGACGAGGTTGAAGTTACCATATCCATAAAACAGTGTCAACAAGATTTTCAAAATTTTTTCATTTTCTTTCATCTGATTCTGGCATAAGAAATTGCTATTTTTGCCGCGCATGCAGGAGCCTATGTCCTATAAGCATCTAGCCTTGATTGCCTGTCTGATGAAGCTATGCCATACATCTGGAATCTTATTAGATACATCAGTGGCATCTGCAGGTGGTTCTTTGATGAATCCACATTGATACTGTTTTATGATAGCATCAGCCTGGCAGGGAGGATGGGCGCGATGAATCTCAAAGAAAGAGCAGGGCAGCTGATGCGTGACATACCAGCTGTCTATCTTGCCTTGAAAGATGCCAAGACGCCTGTCATGGCAAAGGTCCTGGCTTTCATCACAGTGGTCTATGCTTTTTCTCCCATCGATTTGATACCAGATTTCATCCCTGTGCTGGGTTATCTTGATGACTTGATCATCCTGCCATCATTGGTTGTGGTGACAGCGAAGCTCATTCCTGAAGATGTATGGCTGCGGTGTAAGAGTGAGTCTGAGGGCATGTGGGATGGAGGCAAGCCAAAGAAGTGGTACTACGCACTTCCCATACTTGTACTATGGATCCTTATCATCGTCTTGATTTCAAAGGCAGTCTTGTCATAGTGCATTAATGATGATTGAGATGATTCCTGCTATTATTTTTAAGTCGTAACAGGGGAAATCGTATTGAAACGTCTAAGGATGGTAACAGTTTGGGTATACTTGGATGAAGGCAAGAGTGAGCTGGGCCTGTGACAGGGGACTAAGGAAGAATATGAGTGCATATAAGCCACCATTCACCGTGACAGATGAGATAACTGTCCTGGTCTCTGAAATCAGTGAGGAAGTCGGTAGGATCTCAGTCTTGCAGGAGGGGCATGTTACGCCGCATCTGAGGAAGAAGAACCGTATCCGTACGATTCACTCATCACTTGCAATCGAAAACAACTCTCTTACACTTGATCAGGTTACCGCAATCATCGATGGTAAGCGTGTCTTGGGAAACCCAAATGAAATACGGGAAGTCCGTAATGCTTATGATGCTTATGAACTCATGCTTGAACTTGATCCCCTATCTGTTGACGATTTGTTGAAAGTCCATGGTCTCATGATGGCGGGACTCATACCAGGTAGTGGAAAGTTCCGCTCCAGTGGTGTAGGCGTGTTTGATGGGGAAAAGCTTGTACATATGGCACCCCCCGCTGAATTTGTTCCTGTCCAAATCAAAGACCTTTTCTCATGGTATGGTGGATCGAGACTACACCCTTTAATTAAAAGTACTGTATTCCACTATGAGTTCGAATTCATACATCCTTTTGCCGATGGGAATGGCAGGATGGGAAGGCTGTGGCATACCCTTCTTCTTGGAACATGGAAAGAGCTGTTTTTCTGGCTACCCATTGAGGAACTCATCCAGTCTCGGCAGAAAGAGTATTACGAGGCGTTGAACCATGCAGACAGTGTTGCTGATAGTTCGTGCTTCGTTGAACTGATGCTTGAAATCATAAGGGATAGTTTGAAGGAGATATCTGTTATAGGGAACAATGCCGACCAAGTTAGCGATCAAGTTAGCGACCAAGTTAAGAAACTATTGGTAGCACTAGGGGGTGAGACCCTTTCAGCAAGTGAATTGATGACTCGGTTGGGGCTTTCTCATCGTCCTACATTCCGGAAGAATTATCTTGATCCCGCATTAGAGGCCGGCCTCGTAGAACGTACAATCCCAGACAAACCAAACAGCAGTAAACAGAAGTATCGGAAATCCTGATAAATGTACGGATTCCTGCTGTTTGTACATGCGGTTCCTTGTGAGTATTTGTTCATCACTAATAATATTCTATTAAACATACCGATAAAAGAATAATTATAGCTGTTAATATATGTCGGGGTATTTGGTCATGGGCTAGTTGTTGACACTGTGTCAGTAATTGGAGGACTTATGAAGAAGAACATAGGAGCTGTGATGGCCCTGTATCCAATACCATTGGTCGTGATAGGAGCCATGAAGGACAGCAAGCCGACATGGACCTTGGTCGGACATGTGGGCATCATCGTCCATGACAGGGTCATGGTGAGCCTCGCCAGTGTCCACTACATCAATTCAATCATCAATGAAACTGGAAAGCTCTCGATCAGCATTGTAGAGCGTTCCATGCTTCATTGCGCTGACCACGTGGGCAGCGTAAGCGGGACGGAGACTGACAAGTCCCGTGTTTTCGATTACGAGGTCGGCCCAGCCGGCACCCCTGTGATAAGCGCCTCTCCATTTGTGATGGAGAGTTCTGTTGTTGATATCTACAAGAGCAAGGGCTTTGAGAGTTTCATATGTTTAATCGACAACACGCTTGTTGAAGAGGACAGGCTGAATGGGCAGGGCAGGGTGGATTACAATGTCCTGAAGCCAGTCCTCTTTGAATTCCCCACCTACGAGTACCTGGAGACTGGGGCTGTCATCGGCAAGTGCCTCTCATTCAAGAAGGAGGTGTGACATGCCACGGGTGGGTGCAGACACAAGGCGCGATGAGATCATCGAAGCCTGCAGCAGGATTTACCAGGTGAAGGGTTTCAACGAAGTGACAATCAAGGCCATAGCCGAGTTGACAATCTTCTCCCGTCCTTCGATCTACAACTATTTTGAGACCAAGGAGGAAATCTTCCTTGACCTGCTGACAAGGGAATGTGAGCGTTGGGCTGACAAGCTAGAGGCCCTCCCGCAAGAGGCAGGGCCTTGGGACCGCGTCCGCTTCACAGACGCCCTTGCCTGGCAGTGGGCAAGGGGAGTGGCTTCACCCATTGTCGGTGCCACCAAGGCGTCTTATCTAGATGATGCGGCTGGTGCGCTTGATGTAAAGCTTTCAGCGGAGGATGTCGCTTATATCGAGGAGCCTTATGTCCCACACAGGATTGTCGGTGCGATCGACCACAACCCTGCAGAAGGTGTGATGCTCTTGGATGAGAAGAAGTGAGAAGTCCGATCAAGGTCCTTTTTATGGTGAGGCATACTGCCCCTTCCTGGCGACCTTGGTTGTGAGGGAGACCGCATATTTCGATGCCAAGGTGCTTTTTGATGCGGTCCGTCGTCTTGCCACGTCCTCGTCACTGACAGGCGAGGCGGTATGGGAGACGCTGGAGACCTACCTATGGCCGGGTTCTTCAGGTCCGAACATCACACTGACCATATACATACCTGACATCGGCGATGGCACCTCTCGTACAGTCAGTGCGAGTGATTGGACCTTCCTGCAATTCCTCTTCTGAACCTATATGATGTCACCATTCCAAAGCTGGGTGAGGAACAGCTTCCATGGGATGATCCTGATTCCATCCTCTGTCGTCCTTTCAAACTGTTCCCGGCAGACAAGGATGTAGTCTTTGACAACCCCTTCCTCCATGAAGGCCCTGAGTCCACGGAGTTCCTTGTTCGTGATGTTTTTCGAAGTCTTCACTTCTATAGCGGCCTTGCCCTCGATTACAAAGTCGACTTCATAACCCTCCCTCGTCCTCCAGAAGTAGAATCCATCATCAGTCATGTTGTAATCCATGTAGGCTTTGAGTTCCATGAAGATGTAGTTCTCAAAGAGCTTTCCGTATTCAGTCATGTTCTCGGAAGGGACAGGCATCCTGGCGGCGGTCCTGGCGACTCCGACATCGAAGAAATAGAACTTTGCCGTATTCACAGGAACCCTCTTCGTCCCCTTCCTGTATGGCCGCAGGTAATGGCCGATGAATGTGTCTACAAGGATCTGATACCAGTTTTTGATTGTGTCTGCTGACATCCCGATGTCCCGTGATACATTGGAAAAATTCATCAGTTCGGTGTTTTCTGAGGCTGCAAACGCAATGAAGTCATTGAACTTGTCCAAGTCCCTCCGCTCTCCTTCTGCAGCGATTTCAGTCTCAAGATATGCCCGTACATAATTCCTGAGCAGTATTTGTGGGTTCTTTGATTGGAAGACCTTGGGGAGCATGCCTGATCCGAGGATATCATCAAGAGATGGATTTTTATCTTCAACCTCTTTCCAGACAAGAGGATGCATATATATGATTCCCGCACGTCCTCCAAGGAGGTTGTTACCACTCTTCTTGATTTTCCTTGCGCTGGATCCTGTGAGGAGGAATTGTATGTCACTGTGTGTCATCACATGCTGGACATCGAGCAGGATCCGGGGGAACAGTTGCACTTCATCGATTATGACGAAGCCTTCATCCTTGCCATGTAACATCGAGCGCAGGAGGACTGGGTTTTGTTTGAATGCATCAAGGGTGTCTCCATCCAGGAATGTTATTGACAGGATGGCTTCTTTCTGGAGTTCGTTTTCTATATAAGCTGTTTTCCCGGTCATCCTCGGGCCGAATAGGAAAAGGGATTCATCTTCAAGGATGCTGTCGATTTCCAATGCGCGTCTGATGTACTTCATTTGGTTGCCTTTACTCTGGATTTTATCATGAAATTCCGAATTAGACTAGGAATTTTTCAAAAAAATTCCGAATCAGATTCGGAAAAATTACTGAAAATTCCGAGTGTGAAATATCTTTATCCTATTTACTGTAAGATGTTGATTGAATACTCAGTATTCACTGGCTTTGTTTGACATGTTGACTAACATGTGTGCTGTATGCTGGTGGAGCCTGTGTGCTTTTTGCACAGGTCCATTACTGGCATGACCGCGTAAGGTTTTGCAATGGGGTGGACAAGTACGCCTGTGCCTGCTCAGAAGAGGTGTTCGATTTTCAGCTCCCGTATCTTGCTTACGATCTCACTGGTCCTGGAGAGTTCGAATTTCTGGAGGAGGGTGCGGATCTGGCTTTTGACAGTGACGGGTTCGACACAGCGCTTGTGGGCGATCTCCTTGACCTTCATACCTTCGAGGAAACATGCGATCAGCTCACGCTCTGTGTTGGTCAGGCTTCCAAGATGGCGTATGAAATACAACAGGCTCTGTTCACTGTCAGAGAGCCTCTTGTATTCCTTCATCACAAGGCGCTGCACCCTTTTGTCCAAGGTTGGATCCCCATCCCTGACGGCTTCCAGATGGGCTTTGAGCTCCTCATCACTGCAACCCTTGACCAGGAAGTCCTTGGCCCCTGTGGCCATGGCTGTGATGACCATGTCATCGTCGTCATGGCTGGAGAGGTAGATGATGTCGGCATCGGGATGGCGGGTGAGGATGGCGGAAGCGGCTTCGATCCCGGCCTTGCTCGTCTCCATCTCGATGTCCATCAGCACGATGTCCGTATCATCTGGATCGAATGCTGATACAGCCTCATCGCCGCATGCGGCCTGGTGTGTGACCTGGAAGCCTTTGATGGCGTCTACTGTATTGGCGATATGCTCCCTTATGATCTCATTGTCTTCGACCACCATGACTGATGTCATGACTACCTCCCTTGTGGCAGGCCGAGCTTAGGCAGGAGTATGATGAAGCGGCTGCCACCACCTTCCACGGCCTCGTACCTGATGCTCCCCAGGTGTTCTTTAACCACGCTACGTGCGAAATACATGCCCATGCCCCAGTTCTTGCTGGAGTTCTTGCTTGAATAGAAGGGCTGCCAGATGTTCTTAAGCGTCTTCTTGTCTATGCCTCGGCCCTTGTCGGTGATCTTGATCGAGACCCAGAGCCGTTCCCTCTCAGCATCAAGCCTGACCGCTTCATCGACACCAGCCTCCTTTGTGGCCTCGACTGCGTTCATCAGTATGTTCGCTATCGCTTCAGACAGGTTCGGCCCATCTGCCAGGACCTGGATCCCGCTTTCCTGTGGATTGATGACGAGTTGTGCATCTGGATGACGGTCCATTGTCATCCTGACAGCATCTGCGAGTATGTTGTCGAGCAGGGTGGGGCTCAGGGTGCTCACAGTGGACCTGCTGGTCCTGTGAAGCCTCTCGATCCGTTCGAGGAGCTGGGTGGTTATCGCATGGGCCCTCTTCACATCCTTGTCCTCACCATGCTCCCTCTGGATCTTCGCAAGCAGGATGTCGAGGGCGAGGAGTTCGTTCTTGGTGCCATGCGTGAGTATGCCTATCCACTTGCTGGCAAGGCCTGCGGTGCGCTTGAGCGTGATCTCCTCGGCCCTCTCGTTGAAGTTGATGCTGATGTACCTGACCAGGGAGGCCGCACCTATGAGGCCGAACACGACGCTGCCTGTCATGACAATGGCGTACATCGTAGGTGAGAGCGATGGGGACAGGTACCAGAGTCCCAGGAGGAACATGTACTCGTTATGATAGAAAAGGTAGATCTGCGCAGGGTCCTGGAGGGCGTAGAAGGAGAATAGTATGGCCAGTGATACGAGGATCGAGCTCTTCGCCAGGAAGCGGCGTTTGAAGAAAGGCAGCGTGATGGCGCTGTATTCCCTCACCAGCACCACCAATGCTGACAAGACATAGGCATAGACATAGGTCTTCGAGGAGGTGACAAGGATCCTCAGCACAGGGCCTCCTTCCTCCGCCAAGGCCTTGAAGACGGCTGGTATGTAGCAGATGAAGATGGCGAGTGGGATGACGAGGAGCAGTGGGAAGCGTCGTTTGAGCTTCACAGCCAAGTCGAAATAGGACATGTCCAAGGCTGTCAGCAGCAAGAGGACGGGGAAGCTGTAGCGGCCGATCGAAGTGAAGAATCCAAGGCCTTCAAGTGTCGTGACCCTGTACATGAACCAGTTGCGTATGCCACGGGTTCCATAGAGCATCACGCTGACTTCGTGGCCTATGCCTCCCTTTTTCGCGATATAGGTCAGTATCGCAAAGATGAAGAGGAAGAGGGAGAGGCAGCTTGCCGAAATCAGGAGGCAGCGCAGGTCGCGCCTGATCGCCAGGAGGACGAGCGAGAAGATGAGTATGATGGTGACAAGTATCAGCAGCAAGCGCCCTTTTCCTCCTTTTCCATGATTCTAGCATGTCTGCCTGCCGCTTTGTACAAAAAGACCGGGCATCACTGCCCGGCCTCTGCATCTGACATGCCTGGTCCTTACTGTGCGGCTTCAAGCATGACGTCGAACATCACGTAGCTGTCCACTGGTGTCGACTGGTCGACAGCGTCTCCGAAGCTCTCCCCGTATTTTGAGTTTTAGCACTAGAAAGTTTTAAGGCTAAAAAGCACTTTACAGAATCAACAAGTTATACAACT
>CALXXN010000010.1 GCA_944392695.1 uncultured Spirochaetales bacterium
GTTGTATAACTTGTTGATTCTGTAAAGTGCTTTTTAGCCTTAAAACTTTCTAGTGCTAAAACTCAAAATACGGGGATTCGGACCTTCGAAGGCTAAGCCAACAGATTTACAGTCTGCCCCCTTTGACCGCTCGGGAACCTCTCCGTCAAACACGGGCTATTCAAGCAGGATTCAGCCTCTTTGTCAACAGTTCCAGCGCAATTTTACTCAATTTCTTTGCAATATCATGTATTTAAATGAATTATCTCATGTTCCCCATGCCAATATCAAAGACGGGGCAATACGCACCCCCTTCACAGTTTCATCGATATCGTCACTTATGACATAATCTATTGGATAATTGACACTGAAAGAGTATGGGCTGGAAACAATCACACCAAGTCCAATACGGAATGCATTAAACGTGAATTCGGCCATCGCCCGTCCATATACACCAAATTCGTCATACTCAATAACGCCAGACATCAGACCACCCCAAACATAAGGATTCTCGAATTTAATATGTTTTTCCCTGTATCGGTGATCAAGTCCAACTCCGACACTGATGGCGAACATATCGGTGAAGTCATATCGTAAACCAAAACCAACACGGAATGAGATACACCAGAAATCATTGATGAAAAATCCATCCACATCGGGATCAAAAGGAAACGCACCGCCCAACTCAGCCTCTACGCCATACCCCAAATGCCCAGAACCGAAATAGGTACCTACATATAAATTGAAAAGCATGTCCTGCCCCTCAAAATCAACACGAGGTCCATCGTCTTGTCTGGACTCGAAATCAGTCTTTTCAACTTGGTAGGTCAAACCAACCGTCCCTCTTGCTGAGTACAGGGCGCTGACAGCAAGAAGCATGCACAGGATGATAAACAGGCGCTTGTACATCACACACTCCATCAATGTTCTTACTTGAAATCATCATGGAGCTTTTACGCGCTGTCAAGATGTTTATAATCTGAATCAGTTGTAGAGGAAAGACAAGCACCTGGCTTTTGACCAGGTGCCATGTGGTTCATGCAAGTGAGCCGCTACCTACAACAGGGACCTTCTCGTGCAGGAGCTCGACGACTTCCGCAGGAACCAATGATGAGACATCGGCGCCAAAGGCGGCCATCTCCTTGATCTGGCTGCTGCGCAACATGAAGTAGTTGGGATCAGTCGGCATGAAGAGGACCTCGAGCTCATCCATCATCTGCTTGTTCGTCATCGCAAGCTCGAACTCATAGCCGAAATCCCCTACAGCACGCACTCCACGGATCATGACGCCAACACCATGTTCCCGGGCGAAATTGACCATCAAGCCATCATAGGACAGGACCTCGATGTTCGGACTGTCTGGGAAGATCCGCTTGAGCACATCAACCCTCTCCTGTGCTGTGAAGAGGCAATGCTTGTTTATGTTGTCCGCGACGACAACATAGAGGTGGTCATAGAGGCGCAGGCTGCGCTTTATGATGTTGATATGTCCAAGTGTCGGAGGATCGAAGGATCCAGGGAACATGGCGACATGCGGATCAACCATGGCGGTGCTCCTCGACATAGGCCTTCATCTTGTCATAGGAAGCCTGGTCTTCGTAGGAGATGCGCTCCTTGATGTACCACTTGCCATCCTCGTCCTTGGCGCAGATGCCGAAGCTGCCACGTCCGATGTATGAGAGCTTGTCGCCCTCTGAGAGATGGCTTGAAGCCCTTACAGATTCCAAGGCGCAATCGAAATGGACATAGCCCTGGGCTGAGCACATGGCACCAGAGATGTTGTCTATGGTCCTGCCACAAATCGGACAGGTATCATGTGGTTCGGTGAGCACCCTGGCCTCTGGCACAGGAATGCGTGAATGGAACTTATAGGGCTTGGGGCCACCAGCCACCTGCTGCAGCGTCTTGAAGCCTTCAAGCCGGCTGTCATCCTTGCGCTTCTTCTTGGAGCCATGGCCCTTCTTCGCCACAGGCCTGCCCTTAGGAGGGGCCTGGCGTTGGGAGTTCTTCTTCATATGCTAGGGATTATCCTACGAAAAAGGCCTGTAATGCAAGAAACCGGAGCACTTGGCTCCGGCTTCTGAATTCGTTGAAGACCTCAGTCGGCCTTCTTCTTGATGAGCTCCTTGACCTTGGCGGCCTTGCCTACGCGGCCACGGAGGTAGTAGAGCTTGGCGCGGCGGACACGGCCACGGCGGACGACCTCGACATGGTCGATGCGTGGTGAGTGGAGAGGGAAGATCCTCTCGACGCCGACACCGTAACTGATCTTGCGGACCGTGAAGGTCCTCCTGATACCAGTGTTGTTCTTGGCGATGACGATGCCCTCGAAGACCTGGATCCTTTCGGTCGTGCCTTCGACAATCCTGAAGAAAACCTTGACGGTGTCACCGATGGAGAAGTTCTCAGCGTCCTTCTTCATCTGCCTTGCTTCAATGGTCCTGATGATGTCCATAATGACATTACCCCTTCATCTGATCTAGTAATTCTATGAGTCTTCTTCTCATGTCCCGGTCGAGAGAGGCCCGGCTGAGAACTTCCGGTCGGCTCAGCATCGTTTTTTCGAGCTTGCGGAAATCACGCCAGGTGGCAATCCTGTCGTGATGACCTGACAACAATACATCGGGAACGGATTTTGCGCAATACCTTTCAGGCCTTGTATATTGAGGATATTCCAAGAGCCCATCACTGAAGCTCTCGTCCTCAAGGCTCTCACCACGGATGACACCATCAACAAGGCGGTAGACCGCATCGATGATCACTGTGGCAGCACTCTCTCCTGAGGAGAGCACGTAGTCACCTATGGAGATCTCATCCGTGACATACGTATCGATCACACGCTGGTCCAGGCCTTCGTAATGACCACAGATGAAGACCAGGCGCTGCTCCTTGCTGAGCTCCTCGGCAAGGGCCTGGTTGAAAAGCCGCCCAGAGGGGCTTGGATAAATGACGCGGCATGCGGATGCATCGATGGAATCCAAGGCCTTGCTTATGGGTTCTGGTTTCAGGACCATGCCCGCACCTCCTCCATAGGGTACATCGTCACAGGTCCTGTGGCGGTCCTCAGCCCAGGCGCGGAAATCGATGAGGTTGTAGCTTATGATCCCCCTTGAGACAGCACGGGCCATGATCGAGTTCCGGAAGAAGCTTTCGACCATGTCAGGGAAGAGTGTCAGGATGTCTATGTGCATCATGTGTCCCCGGCCAGCTCTGGCATCAGCAGCTCCACACAGCCTTTGGTGAAATCAGGCTTCGAGACAAAGGGGGCCATGTTGGGGATGAGGACTTCCTTGCCATCCTCCTTCTTGATGACCAGGTAGTCAGCCTGGGCGCCATCGGCGACAGCTGTGATGGTGCCGATCGTGACATCCCCTGCTGTGAGCTTGAGCCCATAGAGGTCGGCTATATAATACTCACCCTCTTCAAGGACAGGAGCGTCAGACCTGTCGATCAGGAGGACAGCTCCAGAGAGGGCAGCTGCCTTCTCCTTGCTGTCATAGCCGGAGAAGCGCATAAGGAAAGAATCGGCATGGTGGCGGGTGGCTGAGACAGTGACAGCCACCTGCCTTCCGTCACGCAGGCGGACAACACCCTTCTGGAGCTTCTCAAGATGATCCACCTCCCCACTGAAGGGGTGGATCCTCAAGAAGCCCTCGAGGCCATGTGTCCGTCCAATCGTGGCGGTGGCAAGCGGCTTGTCCATCAGTCAAGAATCTCCAAGGTCGCCCTCTTGCCGTCCTTGGTGGCGCAGGCTGAAAGCACAGTGCGGATAGCCTGGGCGATACGCCCCTGCTTTCCAATCACCTTGCCTACGTCATCTGGTGCGACACGGAGCTCAAGAATCGTTGACTTCTCTCCTTCGACCACGTTCACGGAGACTTCCTCTGGGTGGTCGACAAGGTTCCTCACAAGGAACTCAACCAATTCCTTCTCCATACGCGCCTCCGGAAGTTATTCCGTGGCGACGCGATTGACAGTGATGCCCTGCTTGTTGAGGATCCTCTTGACGGTCGCAGTCGGCTGGGCGCCCTTCTCAAGCCAGGCCTTTGCCTTGTCAGCGTCGAGGCGGACCTCGTCATTAGCCTCGATCGGATGATAGTATCCGATCTCGTCGAGGGTCCTGCCTGTGGCGGGATCCCTGCTGTCCATGACCACGATGCGGTAGTATGGTCTCTTCTTTGCGCCGAGGCGCTTCAGTCTGATGCTAACCACGCTCTTGTATCTCCTTGTATCTACGTGATGGGCCCTTAGCCGAAATTCTTCAGCAGCTGGGCCTGCAATTTCTTGTTGTTCATGACCTTCCTCAACATCAGCTTCTGCTTCTCAAAGTTCTTCAGGAGCCTATTGACGTCGGCCACGGATGTTCCAGATCCCTTGGCGATCCTCTTGCGCCGGCTGGGTCCGATGATGCGGTAATTGGCACGCTCGAACTTCGTCATCGACTTGATGATCGCTTTCTGGACCTCGAACTCCTTCATGTCGATGTCATCTTCCTTGATGTTCCCCTTGGCTCCGGGGATCATCTCGATTAGCTTGTCGACAGAACCCATCTTCGACATGTTCTCCAGCTGGTCCAGATAGTCCTGGAGGTCGAAGGTGTTCTTCTGCATCTTGCGGGCGAGCTTCTCAGCCTCCTGCTCGTCATAGACCTGCTGGGCCTTCTCGACGAGGGAGACGATGTCACCCATGCCCAGGATGCGCTGGGCTATGCGCTCGGGGTGGAAGACCTCGAGGTCCTCTGGCTTCTCACCTGTACCGATGAACTTCAGCGGCTTGCCAACGACGCTCTTGAGTGAGAGCGCGGCACCACCCCTGGTGTCTGAATCGAACTTCGAGAGGACTATGCCGCTGATACCAACCTTGGTCTCGAACTCCTGGGCGATCGCCACGGCGTTCTGACCTGTCATCGCGTCAGCGACGAAGAGTGTCTCATCTGGATTGACGGCATGGGCGATGTCCTGGATCTCCTTCATCAGGACCTCGTCCAGGTGCATCCTTCCGCTTGTATCGACAATCAGTGTGTCATAGAGCTCATGACGGGCTGTGGAGAGGGCCTCACGTGCGACCTTGACCGGATCCTTCTCACCTGGGATCGAGAAGACACGCACACCGACTTTCTCTCCAAGGAGCTGCAGCTGTGTGACAGCGGCAGGGCGCACGAGGTCGGCAGCGACGAGCATGACCTTGCGGCCCTGCTCCTTCGTCAGCTTGAGTGCGAGCTTTGCAGCCGTCGTCGTCTTACCAGAACCCTGGAGGCCCATCATCAGGATGACTGATGTCGTGTCCTTGCCCTTGAGGCGGAGTCCCTGGTTGTCGCCACCAAGCAGGTCGACCATCTTGTCATAGACGATCTTCGTGAACTGCTGGCCTGGGTCGACAGACAGGAGGACCTTCTCACCAAGGGCCTCTTCCAGCGTGGAGTTGACGAACCTCCTGACGACACGCAGGTTGACATCCGCGTCGAGCAGGGAGAGCTTGATCTCCTCAACTGCGTCACGGATGTTCTTCTCTGTGATCTTTCCCTTCCCCGAAAGGGTTTTCATTACCGAGGAGAACTTCACGCTCAGGTTGTCGAACATTGAGAATACCCCGTTGCTTGCGCAACATTGCCTTTATACAGATTTTGAAGGCCTCTCGTCAAGATTTGGTCTTCCTCTTGCCATCCGCGTCGAACTCAACCTTCTCGTCCGATTCATCGAGTATGACGGCCTCTCCTGCGATGTTCGCAAGCTTGTAGGTCACGGTCGTCGAGACACCTGCCTCCATCTGGGTGACACCAAGCAATGAGGTCGAGCCCATGACCGTATGGGTGTTGTGCGTGATGATGATGAACTGGCTCGTCTGGCTGAAGTCCTCAAGCACGGAGAGGAAGTAGCCGATGTTCCTGTCATCAAGCGCGGCATCGATCTCATCGAGGATGCAGAAGGGGCTGGGCTTTACAAGGTAGGTCGCGAACAGGAGGGCGACAGCCGTCATGCTGCGCTCGCCACCAGAGAGCAGTGTCAGGTTGATCAACTTCTTGCCAGGGGGCTGTGCGAATATGTTGATACCACTTGTCAGCACATTCTCCTCATCCTCCAGCGTGATCTCGGCACGACCTCCATTGAACAGGCGTTTGAACATCATCTGGAAGTTGTCGCTGATCTGCTTGTAGGTCTCGAGGAACATCTGCTCGCTCTTCTCCTGGATTTCAGCAAGGACCTTCTCCAGGTCCGCCTTGGCCTTGTTCAGGTCGCTAAGCTGCTTGGTGTAGAAGTTGTAACGCTCCTCGGCCTCCTTGAAGTCGTCAACAGCCATATGGTTGATGTTAGGGCCAAGGGCGGCGATCTTCTTACGGACCTCGGCGAGCTCGTTCTCGACCAGGACCTGCTCAGGAAGGTCCTGGCTCTCCAGGACATCCTGGTACTCGTTCAAACTGCGGTTGTATGTGTTGTAGAAGCTCGTGAAGAGGGCCTTGGCTTGCTCATCACTGTTCTGCTGCCACATCTCGTTCTTCTCGATCTCGCTCTTTATGTTCTGGATCGTCTCTATCGTCCTGTTCTTGGCACCCTCACGGTCATTAATCAGGTTGTTCAGGCGCCCGATTTCAGCCATGACATCACCAAGCTCCTCCCTCATCTCTGCAATCGAATCGTTGAGGGCCTTCTTCTCCTCATCGGTCTGGATGATCGAGTCATTCGTCTCACTGATGCGCTTGGTGTAGTAGGCGACATTGCTCTCGGCATCATCGATGGAGACGCTGTTCTCCTCGATTGAACGGCGGATGTTCTGGATGACGAGCTCTGCTGATTCGATGCCGGCCTTCATGGATGCGATACGTACCTCCATGCCGCTGACAGTCTCCCTCAGGCCCTCGATATCCTCATTGAGCGAGGCGATGCGCTCACGCACCTGGGTGATCCTGGCGCGGCTGTGCTCGATCGCCTTCCTCTGGACCTCCTCTTCCTCCGTGATCTTCCTTTTCTGTGTCAGGAGGCCCTCAGGGGCGAGGAGGGAGTCGATGAAGGGAGGGATCGTCGAACGGAAGATGTTGAACGCCCCCTCGAGCCCGTCGATGGAGGACAGGATGGCATCAAGGTCGCCACGCACCTTCTCCCTGATATCCACACCCTCTGGCACAGTGGAATAGAAGGAGATCTTCTCCTCCAGGCGGTGGCGTAATGTGGCAAGCGCCTCACGGAAGTCCGCCTCCCCTGCACTGCGCTTGGCATGGGAGTACTCCTCCCCCATCTTCTCATCAAGTTCAAGGGCGAGGTCTTCGATGACAGCCTTGAGCTGGCCCGACAGCTCTGTGATACGCCCCTCCGCCTCGATGATGGCGGCTTCCTCTGTCCGGACCTCCTCCTCAGCCTGGGAGAGGGCCTTCTGGTCGTCCTCGATTGTCGCCTTGGCACGGCGAACATGGGAAAGCGACTCGTCAAGGACATCCTTCTTGTCCTCGACAGAGGCGAGGTTCTGTTCGAGCTCGACCTTGTAACGGTCTATGATGCCGCGCAGGGATGCGAGCTTGGACTCGTTGTCTTCCTTGTTGCGTATGTATTCACGGTACTGTTCTTCAAGTATGTGGATACGGTCGCCCTTGCTGTTGATCTCGGCTTCGGCACGGTTGATCTTGTTCTGTATGCTGAAGGAATAGCTGTTCTTCTCACGCAGGGCGGCGCTCTCCTCCTCTATACCGCTCTTGTAACCTTCAAGCGAGGCCGTCAGGTTCTCAAGCTGGCGGCGGTGTTCCTCGTTCTGCTGTTCACGGATCTGCTTGAGGTTGGTGAATGTCTGCAGCTTCAAGGCATGGAGCTGGACATCAAGCTCCATCTGCTTCTTCATCAGCTCATTGTAGGCCATGGCCTTCTCAGCCTGGTTCTTGAGCAGGGTGTAGCTGCGCTTTTCAACCGAGATGAGGTTCTCGACCTGCAGGATGTTCTCGTCGGTACGCTCGATCTTCTTCTGCGCCTCGTTGCACTCGACCTTGAAGCGTGAGATGCCGGCGGCTTCCTCGAAGATGTACCTCCTGTCCTCAGGACGTGAGGAGAGGATCTGGTCGATCTTGCCCTGCTCCAGGATCGAATATGCGGACTTGCCGATACCAGTGTCGAAGAAAAGCTCCTTGACGTTCTTCAACAGGCAGCGCTGCCTGTTGATGTAGTACTCGCCCGCACCCTCGCCTGCACGGAAAACACGGCGGCGGATCTCGATCTCGGCCAGGTCGGTCTGGAGGATGTGCTCGCTGTTGTCGATCGTCAGCGTGACTTCAGCGAACTGCAATGGCTTGCGCTTGTCGGTGCCATTGAATATGACGTCCTCCATCTTGCCTGCACGGAGCGTCTTCGTGGACTGCTCCCCAAGCACCCACTTGATCGCATCCACGATGTTGGACTTGCCACAACCATTGGGACCAAGAAGGCTGGTGATACCATCCGCGAAGTCGATATGGGTCTTGTCGGCGAAACTCTTGAATCCATTCAAATCAAGGCTCTTAAGGAACAAAGCTCATCCTCTCCATAACAGTCCGGCTTGACGGCGGACTATCGTGAAGATAGCATTTTCCACACTCTTATGGAAGAACAGCTTGATCTCTTCGACTTCGTCCCGGACGGGCTCGTTGCGGGCTGCGACGAGGCAGGACGTGGCCCCTTGGCCGGGCCGCTGGCCGTCGCCGCGGTCATCCTGCCTGATGACTTCGACACCTCCCTGCTGCGTGACAGCAAGAAGCTGTCAGAGAAGCGCCGCTTCGAACTGGAGCCCATCATCAAGGAAGGGGCAACTGCCTGGACTGTGATACTCATCAGCCCTGAGGAAATTGATGAGAAGAACATACTGCGTGCCACGATGGATGGCATGGCCCAGTGCTACAGGAACCTGGAAAAGGACCACCCCATCCGGACTTATTATGTTGATGGCAACAGGAAGCCTGTCATAGAAGGCTGCCTTGCCAACATAGAGGCAGTGGTCAAGGGTGATGACAAGATTCCTGAGATCATGGCTGCCAGCATCCTAGCCAAGACAGCGCGTGACCACTACATGATCGAGGTCGCTGACAAGAAGTGGCCCATGTACGGCTTCGCCAAGCACAAGGGCTATGGGACCAAGGAGCACTGCGAGGCGATCGCCCAGTACGGGCGCTGCCCAATACACCGCAAGAGCTTCATCCTCCATGACAAGCCAGCAACAACCGCATAGGCGGCCAAGTTGTCCAACAACTCCTTTTTGAATACAACAGCCAGCTTGGAAGGCTGAGCTGACAGCTTCACTTAAACGTGTGCATGTTGATGGATTGACACATGGTCCGTACATCATTTCCAGACTTTGGGAACCATGCTGGCACCCAGGGCAACATGCAACATGCCAAGCATCTCATGACACATTTACGGCATGCTTCCACCAGATGGTGTGGAGACGCTGTCAGGTCCCCTGTCTTATGTTCAAAACCCACTGTTATGGATTTTCATACCAGCCTCCTTCAGCGAAGCGAGCAACTCATCGTGCATGGCTTTGAAAGAATTGAACAGATCACAACAGGCTGTCCTGTCAATATCTTTTACATCAGCATCAGCACAAGCAAGGAGGAAGGCACTATATAAATCACGTTGTACACAACTTCCATCCGCGAGCACGAGCAACCTCTGTGATAAAGACCGTTTCACATAGCTCCCATCCGTATGGTCGAACTGGCTAGCCTTATACATGGCAGGAACTTCGATATAAAGACCACCTGTCCTGGCAAATTTCTCTTTACATAACTGTTGGAACTGGCCTGGACTGTGCATCTGGATTGACTTTGTATGGATACCAGCACCAACCCTGGAATGGAGTTCATTGGCATTAGGCCTCTCTGTAATCAATACATCACCAAGGGAACGCAAATGATTTGCCATTTCCTGCTGGGCGAGCCTCCTGTTGATTGCAAGCTTCCTCTGTATGTCCCTGAGGCGGGTCCTGTCAGCTTTGTAGCCTTTTGAGAGGACCCATTTCAGACACCCAGGCATAGGCTTTCCATCTCCATCGTAATTCCCTGGATTCATAGCACGTCTTGAGCGTTCCAGCTTCCTCCTGATTCGACCTTCAATTCCAAGTACCTGGGATATGGACAACCCACGCTCTCCAAGATTATCAAGGCCACAACCATTAGGCGAAAAGAAAGCAACAGAACGGGTACCAATATCACAACCTACCCGGCCGACACCAAGATGATGCCTAGGCTGTCCATCCACCCTTTTCTTTGCAACGGCCCTTCCCTCAACCAGCAAGTGGATGAAGACACGCATGCGCCCCCTGATGACTTGGCATTTCAAGGCCACACTACACGGCCTATATGTATCCAGCACGCGGCCTGTTTCCGCATATACAGCCAAGGCATCATTCTCGATTGAAGGATCTGACAGGAAAGCAAGCACCCTTGCAAGCTCTTCTTCTTGGAACCTGTCCTTGACGATTAGGGTGAAAACCAGCCCAAGTGCATGGAAGACAACCTGTCCGGAAACACACTTGATCCTTATACAGCTACCTGCCTGCTTGCCACGCATGATAGGAAAGTGCCCTTTTGGCATGAGATGAAGCCGCTTCCCTCCATGGAATAGCAATGATTCCATGCCCCGCCAGACATCCTCTGCCCTTGTAAGTCCCAATACACTTGGAAGGCCAAGACGTTGACGTATGCTTATCATTGCATGGCAGCAAGCTTCACGGATGACTCCATATTGGTCACGCATCTCCCCCATCTGGCTTCCAAGGGATTTCATACACTGGGAATCACCTTCCTTGGATGCCTGGGCATAGAGCTGGGACAACTTCCGATAACGCTTTGTGCGGATTAGTTGGTCATAACGTTTCATCATCAGGATTGAAAGCTCATTACCTGCAATCCTGAGCTTTTCCGCCACATGGAAACAGTGTTGTTTCTGGACAGCATCCATATCGGCTTCAAAGACCACAACATGGCGGCTGTTTACCTTGTGGAATGCGGAAGTCGAACGCGCCTGACCCTTCATGGACCTAGCAGTCCCCCTCAAATCCATCAAGTTGGTGCTGAGCATGATAAGCAGGAGCACTATCCGCAGCCAACTCATCACGTAAATCAAATGGCAATCCACGCACAAGAATAGATTTGTGAAGGAAAATGCTTATCGCATCTGAAAGACTGAGACCATAGCGTGAGAAAATGATTGAAGCCTCATCCTTTGTCTTTGAATCTATTCTTACGTATATTGTCGCATCTTTTGCTGTTTTCATACCTTGATTGTAAGGCATGAATTCACATATCGCAAGCAAAATTTAGCATTTTGCAATACAAACGCTAGCAAACTTCAAAGACTTGTAAGCCCAAGTGTCAGCCCCATCAAGACCATGCCTGCGACGACTGCGTAGATGACAAGGTGGTGGTGGCCGTAGTTCTCCGCTGTGGGCAGGAGCTCATCGAAGGCCAGGTAGACCATGATGCCTGCGACCATGGCATAGACCATGGAGAATGCGAATGGGGTCAGCACGCTCCTGAGGAAGAGGAAGCCCGCAAGCGCACCAAGAGGCTCTGCGAGCCCTGATGCAAGGGCAAGGCCAAAGGCCTTCGCCTTGCTTCCAGTCGCACTGTAGACAGGACTTGATACCGTGATTCCTTCAGGAATGTTATGAAGTGCGACCGCTATGGCGATCGAGAGTCCGCTCACTGGATCGGCCAGGGCGCTCATGAATGAGGCGAGGCCTTCCGGGAAGTTGTGCACCGCGATTGCCACGGCGCTCATCACACCCATCTTGCCCAGTGGGCCTGAGTGTCCGAACTCATGTGGGTTGTGGTCCTCTGGCACAAGGCGGTCGATCAGGGCGATCAGGCCCATGCCAAGCAGGAAGAAGGCCAAGGCGGTCAGCTGGGCCTTCCCCTCGCCCTGTGTGGGCACGAGCTGCTCCACTGCGTCCGAGAGCATCTCCATGAAGGAGATGTAGACCATCACGCCGGCCGAGAGGCCAAGCGAGAAGCAGAGGAACTTCGTGTCGTCACGCTTCCTGAAGAAGGGGATCAGGCCACCAATGCCTGTTGAAAGCCCTGCCAGGAGCGAGACGAGGAAGGCGAAGAGGATGGGCGGCATCAGGCCTCCCCATCCTCTCCTGCGTCCACAGATCCATCTCCGCTGTAACGGGAGACAGGGTCCGGACGACGGGAACCCTTGCGGGCATGCATCTTCAGGTAATCAAGGCTCTTCTGCATTTCCTTGATAAACTCACCAATGTCCTCCTGATAGACCAGGACCGACTGGCGCAGGAAGCGTCCGTCATCCATTGGCTTGCTCTCGACGATGTTCAGGTAAAGGTCTCCGTACATGTTCTCCTTGACGTTGAAGAAATAAGTCCGGTCTTCCTTTACAAGCCGGCTGGAGAACAACTCACCACGCTGTCCCATGATAGAACCTCCGCTTTGGATGAAATGATTTACTGAGGCGATTAAAGCACCTCCTATTTGTGCATGTCAATAGGATAAGTCAAAACTAAATCATTGCTACAGAAGAGGATGAATAAATCAGGCAAATCTGTTGACTAAATCGCGTCCATGAAGTAGCATAGCCTTCGTCAATGCACCTGTGGTCTAATGGTATGACTTGAGCCTTCCAAGCTCTTAGCGCGAGTTCGATTCTCGTCGGGTGCTCTAGCAGGCCTCTTGGATTCCCAGGAGGCCTGTTCTACAATTTCCACCATGATAGACCTCCACTGCGATACGATACTCCGTCTCATGACGGAGGCCCCTGAAGCCACGCTGACAGAGAACCCCTTCTCTGTCAGCCTCCCCCATCTTGAAGCTGCAGGTGCCAAGGCCCAGGCCTTCGCCCTCTTCACCCCTCTAGAGGAGGACTGGTCCTTCCTCTGCAGGATGCACAAGCGTTTCGTTGATGAAGTAGGAGCATCAGGCATCAAGCAGGCCACATGCAAGGAAGAGCTGCTGGGAGATGCTTTCAAGGCCATGCTGACCATAGAAGGCCTTGGATCCTTGCAGGGTGATGATGACAGGCTTGAGGAGCTGCTCTCCTGGAAGCCACTGATTGTCTCACTGACCTGGAACGACTGCAATGCCTACGCCTACCCGAATTCCACAGACAAGGACATCATGGGAAGGGGGCTCACAGCCAAAGGAAGGGAAGTGGTCGGACGCCTTTCCTCACAGGGCATCGTCATAGACACATCCCATCTCAGCGATGGGGGTTTCTGGAACCTTGTCGACATGGGTGTGTCGATGATGGCAAGCCACTCCAACTGCCGTGCCATCACAGGACACCAGAGGAACCTCACAGATGAGCAGATACGCGCCCTTGCCGACAGGGGTGGTGTCATGGGTTTGAACTTCTGCCCGATCTTCCTTTCCGATAGGAATGACAACAAGAGCTGCATCAGCGACATGGTGCGCCATGTCATGCACATGTACCAGGTGGGAGGAGCCGGGGTCATGGCCCTCGGCACTGACTTCGATGGAATAGAGGGGGAACTGGAGATCGCCCATCCTGACGGGCTTTGGCGCCTCTTCGATGCGCTTTCCGATGCAGGACTCCCTTCTTCCGCAATCGAGGCCTTCGCCTATGGCAATGCGCTGAGGGTGCTGACTCAATCCTTCTGAAAGAGTAAGATCCCTCTTCTGAGGAAAAACGGATGAGAACATCAGCAGACAGCTATGCATACAGGATAGTACACAGCATGCTCCGCCTCCAGGAAGGCGAGAGGTTGAATGTGACCGCGGGTCCGGAGACGATCGCCTTCGCCCACAAGGTCGCCCATGAGGCGGCTGACAGCAGTGGCGTTCCAGCCTCCCTGGTCTACGTCGAGAACGGACGGGTGGAATCTGCTGATGAGATCGCACCAACATCAGGCTCCCCAAGGGACCCCGAGGGGGAGGTCATGTTGCACCTTGCAGCCTTCACCCCCTCGACCTTCAAGGAAGAGGATGAACTCGATGCCATCCACCTCCAAGCACACCGCCTTCTGGCGGACCCTGTCTTCCTTGACAGGAGGATCAGCATACCTTGGGCCGTGGCCTATGTGCCTACGGCAGCCTGGGCTGAGTTCGTCCATGGACCTGGAGCCACGGTCGACAGGCTCTACCTCGACCTTGCAGAAGCCCTGGCCTTGGATGAGGAGGATGACCACAGCGCGACGCTGGAGAAGGTCCTCTCGATGAGGGCGGAGAAACTCTCATCCCTCCACCTGAGGAAGATAAGGCTTGAAAGCCCCATAATCTCACTGGAAGCTGATGTCGCCCGTGGCGCCTCGATCGGCACCAGTGCGGTGCGCCTGCCCTCAGGGCGCTTCTTCTACCCCAGCCTCCCCTGTGAGGACCTGATTATCCCCGTCGACTGCAGGAGTGCAAGGGGGACGCTCAGGGCGAGCTATCCCTTCCGCTTCTTCGACCGTGTCATAGAGGACGCCACGATCAAGGTCGAGGGAGGTCGGATCACAAGTTTCGAAAGCCAGTATCCTGGCTATGTGGCACGCTATCTGAACATTGATGAGGAGGCATCCCGCCTCAGCGAGGTCATACTCTGCGAGGAGCTGACCAGGGCCTCACGTTTCAAGAAGGCCTGGGGCGTGCCGATGCTGGACAGGATGCGCACAAGCCAGGTCGTCTTCGGAGGCATCACACCTGAGCGGATCACGCTTGGCGACGAGTCCCTCCTTGGCGTCCATGGCCTCAACACGAGCATGGCCCGTCTAGAAGTCCCAGTGGGAGGCCATGGCCTCTCTGTCACCGGCATTGATGAAGATGGCAACCAGGTCACCATCTTCAAGGATGGGCTCTTCAGCTGTTGAGGTCGCTTAGGAGCTTCAAGCCCCTGAGCGTATGCATACGATCAATCTCATCAATCCTGGGGATCAGAGGGGAAATCGTCTTGCACAGGCCGCCTGTCGCGATGCAATGGACGGCCTCTCCCAATTCCGCCTCCGTCCGGGCGATGATGCTCTCCACAAGACCAGCATAGCCATACATCACACCAGCCCTGATCGATGAGACGCTGTCACGTCCAAGCACAGACCCAGGAACCTTCAACTCGACCTGGGGCAGCTGGGCTGTCGCACCAGTCAGCGAATTGACAGCTGTCAGCAGGCCAGGGACTATGGCGACTCCACGCACCCTGCCCTCCCTGTCGACTGTCGAGAAGGTCAATGCGGTGCCGAAGTCGATTGTCATCGCAGCCCCATCAGGCCAGGCATGATGGGCCTGTGCAAGGTCGCATAGGAGGTCGGAACCAAGCTCAGATGGAATCTTTGAACGTACCAAGCCACTCTTGGCATCATGGTCGATGATCATGGGCACGAGTGAGAAGAGACGCTGCAAGACCTTGCCAATCGAGAGCGTCAGATTAGGTACGACTGAGGAAAGGGCCGCACGGTCGACAGAGGAAAGCTCCACTCCAGCCCCATCCAGCAGGGAGCGGAAGATCACATAATACTCGTCACCTGTGCGGCGGGTGTCACTACCAATACGCCATGTATGCACAAAGTCCTCCCCATCAGCGATGGAGAGGACGATGTTGCTGTTCCCGATATCAACAAGGGCGGTCACAGGAGGACGACCCCCTTGCGTCCTGCATAAGCCTTCTCGCGCAGGTCCTTGATGCCCTGGTCCTCGAGGTAGGCTTCGAAGTTCGTCATGCGGTCGATGACACCCTGTGGTGTGAACTCGATGATGCGGTTGGCGACAGAGTCTACGAACTGGTGGTCATGGCTGTTGAAGAGCAAGGTGCCCTTGAAGGCTATAAGCCCATCGTTCAAGGCCTGGATCGCCTCAAGGTCAAGGTGGCTCGTCGGCTCATCGAAGATCATGCAGTTGGCACCTTCAAGCATCATCTTGGCCAGGAGGACACGGACCTTCTCACCACCAGAGAGGACACGGCAGCTCTTGAGCGCCTCGTCCCCTGTGAAGAGCATGCGTCCAAGGAAGGAACGCACGAAGGTGTCATCATCCTCCTTGCTGTACTGCTGGAGATAGTCGGCGATCGACATGTCAGTGTCGAAGATCTTCGTATTGTCCTTCGGGAAGTAGCTCAAGGATGTCGTGACACCCCAGGTGTATGAACCCTCATCAGGCTCCATCTCCCCTGCCAGGATCTGGAAGAGCACAGTCTTCGCATAATGGTTGGGGCCTACGAAGGCGACCTTGTCATTCGGGTTGATCGTCAGGTTGAGGTCCTTGAAGATCACCTCACCATCAATCGTCTTTGAAAGCCCCTTGATCTCAAGGCAGTTGCGTCCGATCTCGCGCTCAGGCTTGAATGCGACATAGGGGAAGCGGCGGCTGGATGGCTTGATGTCATCAAGCGTCAGCTTCTCGATCAGCTTCTTGCGGCTTGTCGCCTGCTTGGCCTTGGCGACGTTGGAGCTGAAGCGCTGGATGAACTCCTTGAGTTCAGCGATCTTCTCCTCCCTCCTCTTCTTCTCATCCTTCAGCTGCTTGGCGGCAAGCTGTGAGGACATGTACCAGAAATCGTAGTTACCGACATACAGCTGGATGCGGCCATAGTCGATGTCGCAGATATGGGTGCAGACAGTGTTCAGGAAGTGCCTGTCATGGCTGACGACGATGACTGTGTTGTTGAAGTCAGCCAGGAAGTCCTCAAGCCAGTGGACGGACTCAAGGTCGAGGTGGTTCGTTGGCTCGTCCAAGAGGAGGATGTCAGGGTTGCCGAAGAGCGCCTGCGCCAAAAGGACACGGACCTTCAGGTTGTCCTCGATTTCCTCCATGCGCTTGTCATGCAGCGATGTGGGGATGCCAAGACCATCAAGCATCTGGGCGGCCTCGCTCTCTGCCTCCCATCCTCCCATCTCGGCGAACTCGGTCTCCAGCTCGGCGGCACGGATGCCATCCTCCTCGCTGAAGTCCTCCTTGGCGTAAATCTCATCACGTTCCTTCATGACAGAGTACAACTTGTCATAACCCATGATGACGGTCTCAAGGACACCGTACTTGTTGAATGCGAAGTGGTCCTGGCGGAGGGACGCCATCCTCTCACCCGGGGTGATGATGACTTCGCCACTGTCAGCCTCGATCTCACCTGACAGGATCTTCAGGAAGGTCGACTTGCCCGCGCCATTGGCACCAATGATGCCATAGCAGTTGCCCGGCGTGAACTTGATGTTGACGTCCTTGAAAAGGACCTGGGTCCCGTAGGACAGTGAGATGTTGCTCGCAGTAATCATCAGCAGAACTCCTAGACTAAGACAAAAAAAGCAGCATGGATTGGTTCCGATGCTGCTTGTTAGTTCCTAGGGGAATCGAACCCCTATTTAGAGACTGAGAATCTCCCGTCCTAACCGTTAGACGAAGGAACCATCTTGCTGGGATGGAGGGATTCGAACCCCCAAAGGCAGAACCAGAATCTGCAGTGTTACCATTACACTACATCCCAATCTGACTTATTCAGTCCTCGAGTAAGCTACCCGATATGCCATGCTAATGTCAACAAGGTTTTGGAAAATTTTGTGAAATTCGCAGTCATCATTACATAAAAGCATGCAAATCAAGCAATTAAACAGCAGAAGATCTTTTCAAAACACCCCAACACATCCAAACCACACATCTACCAACAATGTCACACCATCCAAGAAAACAACGGAAGTCCTGACAACTCCAGCAAGTCACCAGGACTCCCCTATCCTCCCCAGCCCACCCCGCGGGATGGGCTAAGAAAAGACTTCAGCCTCAACGCTTATCGATAGTGATAGTAACAGGATCTATCAGTTCGTTAGAAATATAAATGGTACCAAGACCAAAACCTTCACGTAATTCAGTTGATGGTCGGTCCAAAGAAAGCCATTCAGAGTATTCACCTACAAGACAGATATCTTGATACCGCTCACTGGTTGTGAAAGCGGCAGAGACCTCATAACGTGCATCATCATCCAATCCTTCAAGGAAAACCGCCATTGGAAGGTTCTCATACGTTGTTGCAGGAAGCTCGATAGTCATTGGATCTGCATCAAAAGTCCTGGTGTTCTTAGAAACAGTCTCCTTTTCTGTATCAGATATCTCCCGGATACGGATTGTGTTTGTTTCACTGTTGTAAATAGGATAAGGCATGCTGACTATGATGCGGCCATCATGCTTTCCTATATAGCACACAGCAGTATTTGTCTCTTCGTCATAACTGAATGGAGCAAAATGCTTAATCCTGGCACCTGTATCCAAATTGTAGGCACTTCCGTCACTAATCGAACTGGCTTTCCACCAAGATGGGTATTCACTTGTGAAAGTCATTTCAAGTACAAGTTCTTCAGACGGATCCGCATCGAAAGTGAAGAGGCCAGGCAGGCTATAAGATTGTCCATCATGACCAATAGCAGTTGGCTCGATGAGCTCTAGTTCGGCCTTGACTTCACCTTCCCTTGCATAGACGACCATGACAACCGTCATCTCACTTTCATCAAACACATATGTGTTGTTGCCATAGGTGGTGTAAAGCTCATGGCCTCTATTATCCAATACGATTGGGTATCCATTCCCTCCCTCAGTCGAATCTACTGAAAACAGATAAGGCTGTCCTGTCTTCAAGTCAGACAACTTGAAACAGGCAATTGCCATGTATCCATCTTCTGTCTGCAAGAAAAAGTCCGTATCAGAAGCTGATGCTTCAAATGTATCTGATGGAGCAAACTGTGCGAACTGGATTTGACAGCTGTCAGTGATACCAAAGTCTGAAACATTGACTTCCTTTTCAGTATCAGTGGCAAGGAAACCAATCAGACCATCACGAATCCATATGAATTCATCATTATTCCATACATCTTCATTCTCACCAAAGTAAAGGACATAGAATGAACCAGGAGTCAGGTTCTTGAACACAAGCTTGCTGTCCCACCTAAGAGTCTCTGCTGCTGACAAGTCCTCTTTCAGCGTTGCTCCATCGACCTCCACTATTGGTTGGTTTATTGGATCAAAGCCATTGGTGCTCAACTCGATTGTGACTGTACCTGACATCTTATTCCGATTTCTTACAAATGCATGTTCAAGGATGAAGTTGTCCCGGATATCAATGACTTCCAAGTCATCCAAGCCATAAGAAGAATAGCCATTTCCATCAGCATTCCGTGAAACAAGGCGGACCCAGAAGCCTCCATCTGGATAATGAGCCCTGACCTTCAAACCATCAAAGCCACCGCCTTCGAAAATAACTGGCCTGAAGTACTCGGTCTCACTAATCGGAATATCAATAGACATCTTTCCATCATCAGAGAGACCGTCAGTTATATTGACTACGCAATTTTCAATGTTTGTTTTCTCATTGCCCTCTATTGGACGCAACTTGATTGTACCAGGAGCAGAGATTCCCTCGTCCATGATGATATCAAAGAAGAAATCCTTTTCCTCATTGCCTACATACAGCAAGAGTGTCCCAGCAGATTCGTCATACTCGAATGGGAAGAGATAGGGCTTGCGCTCCCAATTATTGTCATCAATATAACATGGTTCAATGTTCCCATCAGCGACATCATAATCCCAGACATTGTTTGTCCCGATGCTCAACTCAAGTACCATCTCTCCATTGCAATCAGCAGCTGACACCTTGTACAAGCCATGGCATGGATTGAGAGGAACCTCTGTGTTACCAATTTTGATGGGATTCTCAAACACTATCTCCTGGGCGAGATTCCCATCCCCATCTCCTCTGCGGACAGCTATCTGGCTGAAGATGTAAAGCTTGGAAACATCTTCCAATGAAGTCAGTCCGTATGGTCTGTAGATACGCCAACTGCCATTCTCACGAATTTCAACTATGCAGCAATCCGACCTGTATCCCCCTCTTCCCGTGACATACTCATACACTCCGACTTCTGACAGGTTGGAAAGACCAAGAGATTGGATGTCCACCTCATAGTATTCCTCATAGACATCCCATCGATATCCTTCAGATGTATAGGAGTAGAGGGCATGTCCTGATGTGTCCAATTTCAATCCGGTCTCACTATCAGGTGTGACAGCTTCATACTTGAAGACTGTCACCTGCCCTGTTCCTGAAATGCCAAGCTCCGCACCAGTGAAACTCATGGAAGTAGTAGAGGCAACGAACAGATGGATATCTGAATTGGACCAATACATATCTGGCAATCTGATTGGGGCAGTGATGCCATAGAGCTCACCAATCTCCAATCCAGTGAGGGTGACAGTGTCCTCGCTAGAAATCTGAAGAGTGTGAGGCTTACCAACTTCGGGTGTTATCCTATGCTCCTGCGGTTGAGCAGTATCATTGGAGCACGAAGCCATCAGCAGCACTGCGATGAGTGCTACAAGAACAGTGGCAGCTTTCTTCATAAGCAAACTCCTTTTATAGACACAAAAGCACCACGGCTTCCTGCCCATGGTGCTCTGTGTATTAGTCGTATGGATGTATGTTGTTTTACATTGAAGTCACTGGATGAAGCTAGGAGCGATACCCCCCCCCCATTCACCTATCTGCTTGTATGAATTGGAATCAATGAATATAGCTTTGACAGACTTCATTCAATTTCCCTTGCTTCCATCCTATGTGAAGAATTTGAAGCGGTCAATCTTGATTTGTACAAACAAGCATTGATTACAACTCAGCCCACCCCGCAGGATGGGCCGATAAGGAGAAGTGCAGGAATCAGCGTTTATCGATTTCTATTGTCACAGGCTCTTGAGCTGTCCCCTCGAGGAAGATTGCGCGAAGACCATAGTATTCATCTACGTCAATGCTAGGTCTATCCTTCCCGAGTGAGTTATAACGCCCATACCCTACGACAACCACATCGAAGTATCCGTCACTCGATGCTGATACAGTATATCGTGCACCTTCCTCCACTCCATCAAGGAAAACTGCCTTAAAGCCGCTGTCATCGGCAGTCTTTGTAATCACTTCATGGTCTTCATCAACTTGGACAGTGTTTTCCGTGATGAGTGTCCTTTCGTCATCTGAAATAGGTCTGATGAGGATCTTGTCCGTCTCAACTCCTCCAAGGAAGGGGTCTCTTAACAGGATTGCTATACGACCATCATAGCGGCCGATATAACAGAGTACAGTAGCAGTGTCTGTATTGCTGTCAAAGCTGAATGGAAGGAAATCCATCAGGGGTTCTTCACTCTCATAATCGAAGGCCCTGATATAGCTGACACCATGGACACCTCCCCAAGTCAGGTTCCCACCCTGGAGAGTAATCTCAAGTATGAGTTCCTCTGAGGAATCAGCATCGGCAAAGTAAAGTCCAGGCGCATCAAAATCCTGTCCTTCAGAAGTCAAGGTTATCGGCAATACAAGTTCAAATGACTCTGTCGACTCTGAGGGACGTTCTGGATCACCACTATCCCGTACTTCGATACGACTGATCAAGATGACTTCCTCATCTTCCAACATGTATGAAGAATCAGCATAAAGGCCATCAATCTCATATCCGCTATCAATATCAATGAGATACCAGCTATTAGAGAAACTGCCAGAACCAAGAGATGTATTTGCCAGCACATGCAAGCGACCTGGTTCTGGAACCCTCATCTTGAAGCAACCAATGACGAGGTCACCTTCATCAGTCTTGGCTATAGCGTTTTCAGCTTTGGCAACCATGGAAGCTTCTTCGCTTGGAACAAACTTGATGGCTCTGAATTCTGCAGAACCCTCAATGCCAAAACCTGCCGCATCAACGCTCATCTCTGTATCAGTTGCAAGGAAGACGAAGAATCCTGGATAGACCTCGATGAAGCGGTCATCAGGCCGTGGCATGTTTTGTCCAAAGTAGAATCCATACACATTGCCAATCTCAAGGTTCTCAAAGACCAGCTTGTCGTTCCAGCCGATTGATATTGCCCTAGATAATTCATCTGTCAATGTAGATGCATCGACTCTCACTTCTTTTTGTACAACAGGATCAAAGCCTTTAGTGCTGAGCTCGAGCACGAATTCTCCTTTGACACATCCATCATTGCTTATGAACGCATGCTCAAGAATCCAGTTGCTGTGCCTATCATTCACTTCTCCGCTATCAGAACTATGATTTGCATAACCATAGCCATTAGTATGTCCACTTGTAATCTTGAAGAAGTATGCATCAGGGTACAACGCCCTGAGCTGCAATCCTTGATAGGTACGAGGATCATCCCCTTTGAAGATGATAGGAACGAGGAAAGTATCTTCATTAAGAGTGAAGGTTTCTTCCATGTAACCATCTTGCATCTTGGATAAGTCCACTTCCCTGATAAGATTCCTTTCGTCTTCCGTTATCTCCCTGAGCCTTATTGTTCCAGGATTTTCAATTGTGGTGTCCTGGACAATGATGTCAAAGATGAAGTCCTCTTCAACCTCTCCTACATAAAGGACAACCTTGTTCTCTGTTTGATCATAGTCGATTGGGAATAGATAAGGCTGCCGTTTGCCCCTGTTGCCATTATCATCATATGCCACACGGGAGTTGACGGTATTATAGAAGAAGTCGAAATCCCCAATCCAGTTATCGCCGATATCGAGTTCGAGAACCATCTCCTCACTATCAGGGCAATCCGCCTTTTCCACCTGGTAGAGCCCTCTGACTGGGGCTATTGTTGTACTTTGCTCGTTTCCTGCCGCGACCACCGTGGGATTCTGGATTATGATTTCATAATGCCTATCACTATCACCCGATTTGACTATCTGGCTGAAGATGTACAATTCATCGTGCTCGTACTCACTCAAGTCGAGGATACCATCCTTGCTGTTATCCCTGAAAGAATATGGATCGTTTGGATCAAGGATTCCAAAGTCAGTATCGAACCGACTTGTCCTGCCTCCTTCTCCTACCCTGGTCATATAGTCATATATTGCAAAGCGTTCCAGCTCTAATCCCTGTTCCCTAAGCTCATCAAGTCTTACCACATAGAATTCTTCATACGCCCTGCAATGGTAGCCTTCATCATCCCAATACTCATAGGCATGAGCATCATCCATGGTATTGATGACCATGTCATCTTGAGTGATGGGATACTCCAAGATGGTCACCTCACTACTCCCAGAAACCCCAAGCTCGGCAGCAGAGAATGTCACATCTGTCCCATCTGACAGCAGGAGCTGGGTTCCTCCGTTCGTTGGCACCAAGCCTGGAGCAGAGCTACGGGCTCGAGCATCAACACCATGGGCGTTGATGCCGTATAGCCTATTCGGTGTAAGCCCGGTCAGGGTGATCGTGTCACCTGCAGATACAGTTATCTCCTGAGATGTTTCTGTTGGGCTGATTTCCAGATTCCTAGGTTCTGGAGTCTCCTGGGAACATGATATTACAAGTAATAATGAAATGATCACCAGAATAGTGGCAGTCTTTTTCATGACAATCTCCCCTTTCATTGCTTATCAATGCTGATGACGAACGGCTCCTTTGAATAACCAGCAACACAGATGGTCTGGAGACCGCTGTTCCGATTGAACGTGTAATCAAGCTTACCACCAGCATGATGATATCCATTTTCATCACTGATGAAGACATCGATGTCCTCAGGAAGAGTCGTCGCTGAGAAATGCAAAGGCCCAGCCACCCGCTGGTCAATGAATCTGATATATGGCATGCCTGTACTCATATCGACAGTCAATGTTTCATCTCCATCGATAATAAACTTGTTCTTACTCATCATGGCTGCTTGTTCATCAGACAGAGGGTACACCCTTATGGAGTCTGGCTCCGCAACAGGTTGCTTCTCGAAGCTTACAATCAAGTCCTCATCATGAGGTCCGATATAGAGCTGTCCTGCCCTCTGTGCCACAGACAATGGCATACGGTCGACAAAGAGGCTTTCGTCCAATCCAACCATCCTGATTTTACAGAGGCTGCCAATGTCATCAGCAGAAGTGTCTGTTTTGAATGTCATATCCAAGACAGTCGGCTCTGTACTGGCTTTCAGCAAGTAACATGAAGAGGCATCCAAATCCTGGTATTCCTCATCAAGAGGCTGCATTTCAACAAGCTTGAACGAAGCCATGACAGGATCTTCACCGATGACTGTCCTCTGCACAAAGACATATGAGCCCTCATCGAATACATAGGTGTAACCATCAAGACGGTTCAGCCAGTAACCATTCATCTCGAAGACATAGTCAGTACAACGGCTGCTTGGAGTGACAGATCTTTCAATCTTGTACACCCCGGGTCCTGGCACATCAAGCTTGAAGCAGTCAATCACGACATGGCCATCTGAAGTCTCTGCAATGGCCCTGTCTTTTGTGAGGTCGGCCTCCAAGTCTTCCTGCATCTCGAAGGAAACACAGCTCAAGGAGACTTCATCACGAATGCCGAAAACAGCAGCTTCTACTTCAAGTCTGTCACTTGTGGCAAGGAAGATGAAGAAACCATCCTCAACCTCTATGAAACGGCTATTTGGGCTCGTTGCCCCTGATCCAAGATTGAAACCATAGACATTGCCAGGGACAAGGTTGGTGAAGGTGATTGTCGTACCAAAGTCCACATTACCCTGTTCTGAAGGTTCGTCTATCTGGAGCCTGCTGGCATCTACAATCAGTTCATTCTGGACAGGGCCTCCATGACTTTCCGAGCTGAGGGTGAGATTGATAGTCCCATCCCTACCTGATGTGTTCCTGGCGACCGCATACTCAAGCTGTTGTCCATCAGGAGACCATGCCTCCCCTCTCCTCAGGTCGACGCTGGAAACACTTGTGCCTCCAGAGCTTGATGCGACGACCATGAGGTTCTGTCCTCCATCAGAGTACGTTGCAAGAAGGCTCAGGTCAGGATATTTGCCATTGTCGTTCTCGAAGATGACAGGAGTAAACCACTCAGAGGCACTGAGATCGATGGCAACTTCCATGAAACCCTCATTTCCAACCGTATCCAGGTTAACATGCTGTATCCGATCCTTCTCATCCTCAGTGACAGCCCTGGTCTTTATCGTCCAAGGTTGGACATCACCTGTTGTAGTGATTTCGAAGACAAAGTCCTCTTCAACAGGACCTGCATAGAGGACTACAGTGTTTTCATCTTTGTTGTAAGACAATGGGAAGACATAGCGCTTACGGAGTCCACCATCCGCAAGACGGGAATCTATACGCCTGCCATTCAAATCAAAGTCTTCAATACTGTTTCCGCCAAGACCAATCTCGATTGCCATCTCATCATCAGCCCCAAGGCCAGTAGGTCCTGTTAGGAAGACTGCATTGTCATCAGTGATTGTCACCTGTTCTTCAAACTCAAGCTCGACGGGGTTTTCAATAAAGACCTCCTGCTGGATTTCCCCTTCAATCAACACGACCTGGTTGAAGACATGTATCACGTCATAATCTTTGGAAGAAAGATTCAACACACCACTCTTCTTGATGCTCTCAAGATTGCCATGACCTTCCTCCTGGTAGAAGATGTCGTAGTTGGTGCTAGATGTGCCATGCCCATCATACCTGCGGAATTGGACGACATTGTTACGCTTGAGACCCGTAACCTCATTAAGCCTTATCGGGTAATACTCCTCGTAGACATAACACCTACGTCCCTGGGAATCTGTATATCGATAAAGATACTCCTCCTTCGTCGTATCGATGAGCATGTCGTTATCGATATCAGGTTGTGGAACATACTCGACAACTGTCACATTCCCATCACCCATGATGCCGACATCAGCGCCAGAGAATGTGACATCACTGCCATCAGAGAGGAAGAGCTGGGTCCCACCATCTGTGCTTATGAAAGGTGTGTCCCCTGCTGCCCTGGAAGAAGCCTGGGCACCATGTGGGTTGATACCATAGAGGGTCCCTTCCTTAAGACCTTTCAATGTAACTGTATCATTGCCAGATACTGCTACGACCTGGATCGACTCATCCAGGACGACATCAGTGTTCTGGGTTGGAGCTTCTGGCGTGTCTGGTGAACAGGATGCCAGGAGCATGAGTGTGATTACGATGGTCGAGATGATAGAGACAGCTTTCTTCATTGATCCCCCCGATATGACAAAAGCGCCAGGGCCATGGTGATGGCTGTGGCGCCTTGTTTTCGTTCTTGATGATGCTGGGTCTTGTCTGACTAGGAATCCCCGCCCCCCCCCATTGCTGTTTTGGAGGGACCAGCTGGCTGGTGTTGGATTGATGGATGATTCAGAGACAGGCATCATTCAATTTCCCCTGAATCCATCCTAGGTGAAGATCGGGGAGCGGTCAATCTTGATTTTGGGACAGTCTGGTGGCTTTGGGAATATTAGATGGCAGGAGGGTTCCTGATGAAGCAAGACCTGATGAGGAACAGGAAGCTCTTCGCAAGCCTGGTCAACAACATCAGCAAGGCTGGTGAGAGGAAGATCAAGGCGGAAGAGCTGACACTGGAGGACGAGGATGTCCTTGATTGTGATGCGGTGAGGAAGCTGCTGCCCAACTACGCCGGCTGCACCATGATGCACTCCCCCAATGGGGATTACAAGCTGATACAGCTCGGCGATGGCAGGTGATCAGGGATAGGTGTGCTTGAAGGCACTGACGCGGCTTGTCGCAGAAAGGTGGATGTCATCCCTATGGCCATCCATCAGGTAGCGCCAGGCGAGTCCTGCGACCATTGCTCCGTTGTCTGTGCAGAGCTTCAAGGATGGGAAGGTGACCGTGTAACCACCCTTCTCAAGGTCCTTGAGCTGGCTCCTCAGTAGGCTGTTGGCAGCCACCCCGCCACCTGCGGAGACACGCTTGAGACCTGTATCGGCAAGGGCGAGCTTGACACGCTTCATCAGTATGCCGACGGCAGCACGCTGGAAGGATGCCGCAATGTTCTCCGGCGTCGCCTTGGCATCCCCATTGCGGAACTTGTCCAGCTGGTTGATCACAGCTGTCTTGAGACCACTGTAGGACATGTCATATGGATGCTCACCCCTGTCCAAGGTGGGACCTGGGAAGAGAAAGGCCATCGGGTCGCCCGTCTTCGAGAGGCGGTCGATCACGACGCCCCCGGGGAAACCGAGGTTGTAGAACTTCGCGACCTTGTCAAAGGCCTCGCCTATGGCATCATCGATTGTCGTTCCAAGGACCTGCACCTGGTCATAGCCATCGACACGGCAGATCACGGTGTGTCCTCCTGAGACGAGGACACCCAGGTAAGGGTATTCGAGCGGCTGCTCGATCTGGGATGCGTATAGGTGCGCCCTGATATGATCGATGCCGATCAGTGGGACGCCAAGCGCTGTGGCGAAAGCTTTGGCGAAGTTCACACCCACAAGGAGCGAACCAAGCAGGCCCGGGCGGTTGGAGACGGCGACAGCATCAATGTCCTTGTTCTCCAGGCCCGTCTGGGCTATGGCGGCCTTGACGACCTGGGCGATCCACTCCGTATGGAGGCGGCTTGCCAGCTCTGGTACGACACCCTGGTAGGGTTTGTGCAGCTCTATCTGCGTGGCGATCACATTCGAGAGTATCTCATGGCCATCGCGCACGACTGCCGCAGAGCACTCATCACAGCTCGTCTCTATGCCAAGTACATTCACCTAGATCCACTCCTGGTCATCATCGTCGTCAAGGTCCTCCACCCTCACGATGCTGGCATCGTAGTAGTGGTTCAGCATGAGGAAGTTGAAGTAATCCTCCTCATATACCGACTGGTAATAGCTTGCGACGTCGAGGCCCACCGCATTGCCGATCCTGACCGACTGCGGTTTCCCCGCCCTCGGATCCACGACAGGGATGAGCATGTCGCTTGTAACTGAACGCCCTCTGTATTCTCCCATGCATTGACCTCCTATCAATATTGTAGTTGTAATTCCTGCCACAAAGATACACGAATTCCGCAAAAAGGGAACTCTCTTTCACTCAAGAGATGTAAAAAGCACGGCCTGTCTTGTGACAAACCGTGCATCCTAGGAGCCGGGAAAGGGAATTGAACCCTTGACCTGCTCATTACGAGTGAGCCGCTCTACCCCTGAGCTATTCCGGCATCGTGCCTCCACATGGCGGAAACACTTTGATGAGTATACGAAATTTGACCCTCAATGGGAAGTGCCCTGCCATATTTCATGCAAGGCACGTCACCATATGGACTTATCATTCGCCGGAGACTGAAAGCCCCTCGATCAGGGCGTCAGGGCTGCCCGTACGCATCGCACCCAGTGTCACCGCCCAGCGGACCTGGTCCGAGAGCGCCTTGATCGACCCCAGCATCGTGAAGAAGTTCCCAGACACGGTGAAACCCTGGACCGGGCGGCTGACCTGTCCATGCTCGATCAGGAAACCAGACGACTCGATGGAGAAGTCTCCTGAGACAGGATCGGCTCCTGCATGGAAGCCCTTCATGTCAGTGACATAGACTCCATCACCTACCATCTGGACAAGCTCGTCAAAGGAGAGGGATCCTGCGGCTATGTGGAAGGAGTATGGGCGTATGATGCTGCCAGAACCCGTCATGGCAGCGTTGCCCGTGCTCTCTGTTCCAGAGCGCAGCGCCCACTCCCTGTTGTAAAGCAGGGTGTTGAGGCGGCCACGGTCTATGACAGCCTTCCTCCAGGTCGCCCTGCCTTCCCCATCCCAGGTCCTTTGTCCTGGGTAGCCCGGGTAGAGGGGGTCGTCGATCAGGCTGACGATGGGCGATGCGGCCTCGTCACCAATCCTGTCCTTGTAGGGGGAGAGCCCCAGGAAGGCGTTGCGTCCTGAGAAAGCCGGGCTGTAAGTCGAGAGGAAGAGCCTCAGGCAGTCACCAGAGAGCACGACAGGATAACGTCCGCTCTTCACAGTGCCCGCGCCAAGCTTGCGTATGGCCTTCCAGACCGCCTCATCAGTCTGGATTGCGGAGATATCCCCTTCTCCTGACTCGTAGGCGTTCCTGACGTCCCCATCCTGTCTGACAACGGCTTCGCTGATGATGTAGCTTGAAGCGTAGTCATCACAGAGCGAGAGCCCTGCGGAGTTGACAAGCCTCGTGCTGCTCTTGATCGATGCGGCATCACTTCCTGTTCCAAAGGACACACGTCCATCAAGGGAGAAGAGGTGCTCCTGGCATGTGGCGAGGACAGCCTTCACCTCACCCGCGCTGAAGTAGTTCCTTCCTGGATCCATCTTCTCCGGGTAGGAGGCATCGCCCTTGTAGACCTCAGGCACATAGCCTTCCTGCACCGCCTTGACCCGACTGTTGGCAAGAGCCGAAGCGACGAGGCGTGGCACTATTGACCCATCAAGCTTCTCACTCGAGGCCGAGCCTTCACGGCCATCGGCTATTACACGCAGTGAGATCGAGCAGTCACGGGCAGAGGAGGACTCGACGACCTCCTGGTCGACCATGGAGGCGGAAAAGGAGGTCGATGCTGATGTCATGTACTCCCACTCCTCGACAGAGAGGGCCTTGCAAGTACTGGCAATTAGTTCCTCCAACTTGGCTTCATCAATCATCCTAGCGTCCTCCTACTGTGATCTGGCGCACCCTTATAAGCGGCTGGCCCACGTCAGTCGGAATCGAACCTGACGAGGAACCGCACATGCCCTGCCCTGTCGCCAGGTCGGGACCAACCATGTCGATATCCATCAGGATCTGGCTGCCCTTGCCAACCAGGCTGGCACCCCGCACCGCCTCGCAGACCTTGCCACCATGGATGCGGTAGGCCTCGGTGACAGCGAAGTTGAATTCCCCAGTGAGGGGGTTCACGCTGCCACCACCCATCTTGGCGCAGTAGAGCCCTTCATCGATGCTGGCGATGATGTCCTCATTGCGGTCATTGCCAGGGTCAATGAAGGTGTTCGTCATACGGCTTGTCGGTGTGTAGGCATAACTCTCACGCCGGGCGGAGCCACTGGATGGCATGCCCATGCGGCGCCCATTGAAGCGGTCGATCATGTAACGCCTCAAGATGCCGTTCTCTATCAAGACCTTGCGCTGGGTGGGCTCACCCTCGTCATCGATGTTCAAGGAGCCCCAGGCGTTTGGAATGGTGCCATCGTCTATGGCAGTCACCTTCTCATTGGCGATCTGCTTTCCAAGGCAGCCTGCGAACTCGCTTGTGCCATAGGCGACACGCGTCGCCTCCAGGGAGTGGCCGCAGGACTCATGGAAGATGACACCACCAAAGCCATTCTCGATCGCGACAGGATAGGTGCCGCTCTCCATGTAACCCGCCTCGATGTTCACCAAGGCCTGGCGTGCGGCTTCACGCCCGATCTCCTCAGGGCTCATCACCTTGTCGAAGAGCTCGAGGCCCATGCGGCGTCCAGGCGAGCAGCTGCCCGTCTGGCTGTCAGTGCCCTTGGTGGCGACCGCGCTTGATGCCATGCGGCAACGGACCTGGCGGTCGCTGGTGAGGAGGCCCTCGCTGTTCGCGACCATGATGCGCCTGTCGACATCAAGGAAGGTGCCAGTGACCTGGCTTATCATTGGAGAGACGGCAGAGGCGGCTTCCCCCATGCGCTTGAGCAAGGCCGCCTTCTCTTCGACAGGGACACTTGATGGCACGATGTCGATCTGGTGGACATTGGTCACCAGGCGCTCCCTCAATGAAATCGGAGGAGCGATGCGCCTGCCCTCTCCTATCAGGGCGGCGACATCCCCTGCAGTGGCAAGGAGGGCGTCACGGCTGAGGTCGCTGGAAGTTGCCGAGACGCTCCTCAGCCCCAGGTAGGCCCGGATCCCCACCCCGCTGACGATGTGGGTCGCACTCTTGTCTATCCTCCCATCAACCAGGGAGAGCGAATTCTCAAGGCTCTCCTCGACGAAGACCTCCGCGAAGTCCGCGCCGGTCGAGAGGGCCCTGTCCAATACCTCGAGTACGAGGTGTTCATCCAACAACATTGCCTTCCCTCCACCCCTTGGTCGCCTTCATCGTCAGCTCCTCGACATCAAGGGCCCAGATGTTGATCGCAGCCATGGCACGGCGTTCGTATTCGAAGTCCCCATGACCATACTGACGCATGATGAGGTCCATGCCATGCAAGCGCTCATCCTCATCGCCGACGACCCTTATACGTCCGTGTCCGACGATGGAGGCGTAGTCCATGTTGCACATCTTCTTCTCATAGTCGAGCCAGGTCGAGCAGCGTCCATCAAGCTCGAAGCCGACACAAGGATCCGCTTTGACAAGCTCTTCGAAGAGCCCACCCCTGTTCTTGTGGATGTAGAAGACGGTCTTCCCATCCACCTCCTCCCAGCCGAAGCACAGGGGGATGATGTAAGGAGCCCCATCGCACTTTGCTGCGAGGTGCAGGACCTGGCTTTCGGCCAGGCAGCGCATGATGAGTCCCCTGTCCCCCGTACAGTCCCTGTCAAGCCTGCGCATTGGAAGCAGCCTCCTTCTTTGAGATGAAGTAAATGATCACGAACCCCACGGCGAAGGCCAGGAGGGACCAGAGGATCTCAAGTCCATGTGGATTGCCTGGGTAGACAGTGTACACAGATCCGATCAGGAAGCCGATGATCATCGAGTAGGTGACCTGTGGGAAGCGCTTCATGCACATCCCAAGGACCTTGGTAAGCGCGATGACACCGATGATGAAGCCAAGCACGAAGGGCACCAGGGCCAGGATGTTGAAGGTCGAGAGCGCCTCCATGATGAAATCATAGGTGCCAAGAAGCAAAAGGAGGTAGCTTGTGCTGATTCCTGGAAGTATGAAGCCGATGGCCACGGCAACACCTGTCAGGATCTGCAGGAAGAAGACCCCCACACTCATGCCATCCACCCCTGCGCCTTCCATTGGAGGCAGGTAGGCCATGGCTATGACGACGGCGAGTCCGACGATGAAGGACACGAGGTAGCTCCAGTTGAAGCGTTTGATCCCAGCCTCCTTGACCAGCATCGGCAGTGAACCGAAGACAAGTCCGAAGAAGAAGAACATGGAGACTATCGGGAAGCTGTCGATCAGCGCTGTGATGGGATTTGCGCAGAGTATGATTCCAAGGAGCGCGGGGATGGCGAAGACTGCGAGGTAGACGAGGTTGCCCTTCCAATCCTTGAAGAAGTCGCCAAGCGCATCAATCAGGCGGTCGTAGATGCCTAGTATCATGGCCATGGAGCCGCCTGAGACCCCAGGTACCATCATCGTGGATCCAACCACGAAGCCCTTGATTGCCAAAGCCAAGTGTTTCATAACGCTTAGGAATATAGCACCACAGGCATGTACAAGGCCATAACACTTTATGAACCATGGCTAACCCCGGGAAAAGAAGAGGTCGTCCAAGCCTATCTGGACATAGTCCCCAGGACTTTCGAAGCCCCCTGTACTGATAACACCCCAGGACAGTACGGATTGTCCAAGCATCATGACCTGGCGTTCCTCGACCTTGGCATCTTTCACACTGAAGGGCTTTGAAATGAACTCTGCACCATAAACCTCGTAACCACCTTCGACCTTCAATGCGACATCGAACTCCCCGTTCACAGGCCTGTACTTGTCATCATACCAGTACGTCCCTATGTCAAGGATGTCGGTACGCCTGCCAAGGCTGATCAAGCGGAGGAAGTACTGTCTGCATTCGTCCTCGAAACGGCGGGAGATGAAGTCCATCAGGCTACCTGCGATCCTGGTATCGAAGAAGGCTCCCGGGTTGGACTGCTGTATGCTCGGATGCGGTTGGATGTAGGTGAAATAGAAGCGCAGCAGGGGATCGGCTATCTCATAGAAAATCTTCTTGTTGTCCTTGTTGTTGATTGGCTGACGCCTGTCCAGGATATCCAATGAACACAGTTCTTTAAGCTCCTTGGCAAGCACGCCCTTGGAATCCTTCCCTATGACATCCTCCAGCTCACTGTACCTGCGCTTCCCATTGCCAATCAATGAGAGGATCGTGATGCCATGGGGAGTCCTCCCAGCTTCCATTTCAATGACAGCTTCGACATAGGAACGCACCGCCCCTTGCGGGTTGATCAATGCGTTCATGATATTCTCCCTGAGTCCTTCTCCTGGTTCAAGCAATGTGAGGACGTGAGGGGAACCTCCAAAGACAGCATGGAAGGCAAGTTGATCACGGCGAGCCAGGCCTGGGAAGAAGAGGGATGAATCGAAGTAATCAAACTCCTTGAGCCTCATGCTGAGCGTGAAGCGTCCGAAAAGAGGGTTCTCCTCCTCAAGGAGGCTTTGCATGACTTTCAGCGCAGAACCCATCAGCACAACAGAGACTGTATTGGGAAGCCTGTCGACGACAGTCCTCATGTAGGAATCGACCTCACCCTTCTTCGCGTAAGTCGTCAAGTCACAGTACTCGTCCATGACGACGATGACGCGCTTGCCTTGTGCCGCTATGAAGGAGAAGGCATCTGCCAAAGATATGAAGGGAGGGAGCATGGGGTAGCCAAGCCCCTCTGCGATTGAAGAGGAGAACTCCGTGAGGTTTTGTAACAACGTGACCTTATGGAATTCGTGGAATATGACAACCTGGTCGTCAATACCCTTCAAGGCTTCATCAATGAGCCTTGTCTTGCCAACCCTCCTGCGACCATACAAGAGAATCGCCGATTTCCGATCCTTCCTCAGTTCCTTCCTCAGGCACTCGAGCTCTTCTTCCCTTCCTATGAACATGGCCACTCCACTAGTAAATTTTCCAGTAGGAAATTTTCTACTGGAATTTTAACTAATATTCAGGGAACTGACAAGGGAAGATTCAGGGCTCCCAGCCAATGCTTGCCCGGACAGTCAGGGCATCGACTGGCTTGGCCCCAAGCTGGCGTCCGAACTCATTCCAGTAGTAGGCGGCTTCGAGGTGGATCACGTTGAATACATCCACACCAGCCCCGAATGAGACATAGCCGGCATTCAAGCCCGCCCTGAGCTCCACTGTCCTCAGGATCTCAAGTTCGAATCCCATGTGAAGCCTGGCGAGGAAGTCCACCCAGCCAGGTGCTTGGATGAAGCCGACCAGGTCCACGATGTCGAAAGCGAACTCAGGAGAGACTATCCAATCTATGGAACCAAGATCCGGACTCCAGGCGAAGGCCAGTGTCCAATATGGTCTTGAATGTGCTGTGAATCCACTGCCTTCTCCTGAGAACATGTCTCCAAGCACCCCGCCGAAGTCATCAAGGAAGACGCCAAAGCCTTCCTGGATGATGTAGTTGTAACCACCCTTCACAAGCCCTATGTTCGATACGACATTTGATATCGTGAAACCATAAGGCAGGTTGACATTGACACCCAGGCTCAAGGGCAGGCTCCAACCTATGGCTACCGGGGTCTTGCTGCGCAGGAAGCTCATGAAGTAATCATTGGCACCGCTGAAGGCATCAATCAACATATGGGCATCGACCGCTTCCATGAAGGCGCGTATGCCAAGCCCCAGTGACAACCCGACATCCAGAGACACCGCCCTGTCACGGAAGAAACGCCAGCCAAAGCCCATGGTCGCCATCAGGTCCACCTGTGGTATTGCCGAAACCGCATCACCATCACCAGAGACGACATTGCCATTCTCATTGAAGGTGTTGAGGTTGACCTGGGCGTCCATGCCAAGGGCGAAGGGACCTGCTTCGAAACCAAGCCCTGCATCTATTGTCGCAAGCCTGTTGGCTCCCGCTCCAATGAGAAGGTCCAAGACATCTCCAAGGAAGGCGAAGGCACCTTCCTTGTCCTGGATATCGAAGAGCCCTGTCCACAATGAGTCTAGGTTGTAAATCGTCAGGCCAACTGTAGGAAGGCTTATCCAGACGCCATCCTCTGCCAGCGATGCTGGGTTGATGTAAAGCGCATCCTGGGATGACAGCAAGGCGGTGCCAGCTCCCCCCATCGCCCTCATCTTCGCACTTGTCCTTGTGAAGGGCTGGTTCATCATCGAGTATACAGGATCCCTCTCCGGGTTCATGCCGCGCCCTGCCGCACCAAGTGGCAGCACGGCAAGCAAGGCAAGCAAGAGGCAAAGCAACTTCCTAGACATCACCCACCTCCCCGCTTATATCAAAGACGCCAAGGATCTCATCCACACTCGGCAGGTCTATCATGTCGACACCAGCTGATGACATCATGTAGGTGAAACGGGAGAAGGAGACCAGGTTGTTCACCAGGTCATCAACATAATCGACATCGAGTATGTTATCTTTCTTATCAACACCCCTGTTGTGATTCAAAGCATCCACTGAAAGCGCAATGACATGTGCGAAGCGTGAGACCATCTGCACCTGGATGACCTCTGCCACAGTCATGTCAGTTGTTGGTTCCTGCGTCGCCTCATAAATGTTGTCAATAACAGCATCAATCATCTGATTGACTTCATCTGGGAGGATATTCTCCAGATTACCCTCAATGAATGCCTGCACATAATTTGTAAGCAGGGTCGCTGTGACTGCGATTGTGTTGGATGCGGCCCCGCCCTGTTCCGCACCAGCCCTGCCCTTCATGTAAGCAGTAAGCTCTTCCCTGTTGTAATGACCAGTGAGGGCTTTGTTGATGGCAGGGAAAAGCCCCACTGAATCAGAAGGATCCAGGAGGCCATAAAGGGCAAGTGATTCCTCAAATCCACTGCTGACATCCCTGATTGTTATGACCTTTTCATCAGTCAGGTCTTTCAACGCCGTTGTAAGACCAGAGAACTCAGGGACGTCATCCATGTCGAGGACACCATTCTCAACCACAACATCGCCTGTCCGTCCCATTCCAGAGACAATACGTACGACTTCTTCCACATCCCTGCTCTTGTAATCCACCAGTCCGGATTCGATGTATATGTTGCGTCCCATCCAGTCCATGGAACAGGATGCCAGCAAGAGTATTGGAACAAGGACCAGGACAAGGCGTTTCATACAAAGCTCCTAGAGAAGAAGGCCACAGCTTCCGCCATGGCCTTCTCATCATAACACGGTTTCACGGTGTTGGGTTCAGCGTTCCCAGCCTATGTTCATCCTGATCGTCAGGGCATCGACATCCTTCTCACCGAGGACATCACCGAACTCGTTCCAGTAGTAGGACGCCTCGAGGTGGATGACATTGAAGAGGTTGACACCAGCACCAACAGAGACATAACCACCATTGAGACCAGCGCGGAGCTCGAAGGCCTTGAAGAGCTGGAGTTCGACACCGGCCCTGACACGGGCAAGGAGGTTCGTTGTAGACCAGTCCTTGACAAGGCCGTTTATATCGACAAGGTCGATCGCCACTGTCGGGTCGATGATCCACTCGAAGCCACCAAGGTCAGGAGACCAGCCGAAGCCAAGGTTGAGCATCATACCGCTCTTGACTGTGAACTGTGTATCCTCTGTGAATGGCGAGAGGATGGCGTGGAGGGGATCGTCAGTGAAAGCCTCATAGTTCTCCTGGACCACATAATTGTAACCACCCTTGATCAGGTGCACGTTGGACAGGGTGCTGGAGATTGTGAAGCCGAATGGGAAGTTCACATTGATGCCGAAACTCAATGGCAGGGCCCAGCCAATGGCGACTGGCTGTCCACCAAGGACACTGTCAAGGATGTTGGAATCATCTTCACTGTTCGTGAAAGCTGAAATCAATGTCTGGGCATCAAAGGCCTGCATGAAGGCACGGATGTTCAGCTGCGCACTGACACCTACGTCGAAGTTGATCGCATTGTCACGGAAGAAGCGGAAACCAAGGCCTGCCGTGGCAGCGACATCGACTTGAGGGACCAGCTGGATGTCTGTCGTACCAGAGCCGACAGGAAGGTAGGTGTTCAGGTTGACCTGGGTGTCGATACCAAGTGCGAAGCGCCCTGCCTTGAAACCAATCCCCGCATCAACAGTGGCAATACGGTTGCGACCTGCCGTACCAAGCATGTCAAGCACACCACCAAGAACATTGTCCATCAGGAAGTCCGTATCTGTGAACTTGCCTGGATCGTCAAGCAACTGGTCGAAGATGCCTGAATCAACATAGCCGGTCTTGATGTTGTAAAGCGTGAACGCGGCGTTTGGAAGGTTAAAGACAAGCCCCTTGCCTCCGAGCGAGGCTGGGTTCAAGTAGAGGGAGTCCTGGTTGTTGAAGACGGCGAGTCCTGCCCCACCCATGGCGGCGACCCTCGCACTTGTCTTGGTGAATGGCGCACCCATGGCTGAAAGGTAAGCCGCATCCTGATAATTGAAATCAACAGCAAAGACAGAAGTGGCAGAGACCAGTACGATAAGCAATATGACAAGTACTTTCTTCATCTTCACACCTCCTCGTTGCTTGTACTTCCAAGCCACTCATCAAGATCCGCCAAGGCATTTTCCAGCCAGTCGCTGACTGATGTGATCTCCTCATCTCCTTCGACATCACCAGCACCAACCATGTCAAGGATGTCCTGGACAGAGAAGTTACCGACAATCATCATCTTGTCCAAGGTCACAGACTTGGTCTTGAAAGAGTCCCTAAGGTCAGACTCAGGCCCAATCAATGAGTCAACCAAGGACTTCATCGCGCTCTCATCCTGGTTGTTAGTCAAATTGAAGGCTGTGACGATTTCATCTGGGATGTAAATCAGGTCGCCATCATTCATGTATCCTCTGTAAATCCACTCATTGAGGCTGTAGAAATCAGCTATCGCCTGACCAAGGTCATAGTCAGTGCACTTATCCATCAGGACCTGGTCGACGGAACTCAGCAGGATGGCAAGCAGGTAGTCCAAGGCCTTTGAGGTCGAGCTGTAATCACCAAGGGCTTCCTGATAAAGAGTTTCATTGTCTTTAAAGGCCTGCAAGTCACCGAATGAGTACATGACATCATAAGCGTTTGCAAGTGCCTTGAATGCTGAAAGCCTTACCCGGACTTCATTGGGATCAAAGGATGCGCCATTCCTCGTCGCTGTGATTCCAAGCGCATCCTCGAAGAAGTTACGTCCGAAGTTGATACCAGCCCTGATCCTCTCTTCTACTGCATCATCAACATCCGCAGCATAAAATGGATCATCGATATACCAACCCTTTTCATCCTTCTGCAGGCTTCCATCGCCTGTGACAGCAAGAGGCATGACCATTCTTGCCGCAGGTTCGGAAGAAGACCCAGAAGAAGAATCATCCATGAAGGCACTGATCAGGTCTGTGAGACCAGGCACCTGGATAAGGTCGACATCACCAGAGAGGGCTTTGCTCGTGTTGGAAAGCAAGGAAGCGTCATTAAGCAGCTCACGGGCTTCATTGCTTTCAATGATGGTCTCAGGAGATGATGAACCACCATCTGTGACAAGACCTGCGACATTGGCGGCAGATGTGACCATGTTGGTGATCATCTGGACCTGGAGGACCTCGGCCTTGGACAGGGTTTCTGAAGATGAGGCCTTTTCAGTCAACTGGTTCTGGAGATCAGTCAAAGTTTCAAGGATGGTGTTGACAGTCTCATTCTCCTGTGTGGCAAGCTGGTCCTTGACAGTATTGATGATTTCGGATGTGACAGCCATCGAGTTCTTGGCAGCTGCGCTCTGCTGCGCCGTCGCACTTTCCTTCATCTGATTTGAGAAGGCCTCACGGGAAGCGGAACCAGCAAGGGCCTGGGAGATGGAGTTGTTAAGATCCTGTTTCTGATCCTTATCCTGGGCTGCAAGAATGCCATAATCCTTGATGCTCTGGACCAGATTGGAATCGCTTATTGTAATGGTAGTATCTGTGATACCAGCATTCTTAAGAGCTTCGTTAACAGTGTCCATGCTGCCAATCTGGCTAAGATCAAGCTCACCATCATCACTGATAGCATTCTTTGAAGATTCATCAGCACCCATGTCACCAACAGCTTTGTTGACATTGTCAGCATTGGATGTGTCGAGTTCAGCCCATCCCATCTCGATGTACTTGTTCCCCATCATCGCATCAAGCGCCTCTTCCAGAGAGCAGGATGAGAGGGCCACGAGGATGAGTGCGCAAAGCATCAACACTTCGATAACACGTCTTTTCATACCTTCCCCTTGATAGTCACGCACCCAGCACCTTTGCCTGGTGAATGTGGCTATCTTGCGAATATACGACAATCTGGCCACTTCCCCCTGGACGAGGCCGGATCCGTTCTCTAAATATTAAACACCGAAGATTGTCATATTACAACACATCTGGATCCAAATTGGTCCAATAAGCCATACCGACATGTACAGATGTGTCAATCGTGATCCAGTGTCTTTATCTCACTGTCCAGCTCGGAGAAGTCGTACATGTCCTCCAAGCGGTAGTTCAGGACCTTGGCAAGCTTGTATGCCAGCGCCAAGGAGGGTGAGAAGACGCCCTTCTCTATCGAGATGATCGTCTGACGGCTCACCCCGCAGCAATAAGCGAGGTCGCCCTGCGTCATCTTGCGTTTCACTCTCAATGCCTTGACCAGGTTATCCATCACCCTCTCTCTTAGTACCCAAACAAATCTTTGTCAAGTCAGGTTGACATGAAATACAGTGGAAACTGTGATCCATGAACCAAATATGTTTTGAAGGAGACGCCCGGCACTTACCGGGCGTCGTCCTTAGTGGTTCAAGCCTTCTTCCCAGCGATTGCTGCCTGTGCGGCTGCAAGACGGGCGATTGGCACACGGAAGGGTGAGCATGAGACGTAGTTCAAACCAACCTCCTGGCAGAAGCGGATCGTCTTCGGATCGCCTCCGTGCTCGCCACAGATGCCCAGCTTGATATCAGGGCGGACAGAGCGGCCAAGGTCCGCAGCCATCTTCACGAGCTTGCCCACACCACCGACATCGATTGTCGCGAAGGGGTCGTACTCGTAGAACTGCTTGTCAGCATCCCCTACATAGTGGGAGAGGAAGCTTGCGGCATCATCACGTGAGAAGCCACAGGTCATCTGGGTCAGGTCGTTGGTGCCGAAGCTGAAGAACTCAGCCTCCTTTGCGATCTCATCAGCGGTGATAGCGGCACGTGGGACCTCGATCATCGTACCGATCTTGTAGTCGACCTTGAGCCCCTGCTCGTCGAAGACACGATCGATCACAGCGAGGGCCTTCTTCTTACAATAGATGAACTCCTTGTCGATGCCCACGAGAGGGATCATGATCTCAGGCTTCACATCATAACCTTCCCTCTTCGCCTGGATGGCGGCCTCTATGATCGCCCTGACCTGCATCTCGAGGATCTCAGGATAGACGACGGCAAGGCGGCAGCCACGGAAGCCGAGCATCGGGTTGAACTCATGGTGACGTGCGATCTTCTGGCTCAGCTCCTCGACGGAGATGCCAAGCTGCAAGGCCGTCTCATGACGCGTCGTGCTGTCGTTGGGCAGGAACTCGTGCAGAGGCGGGTCGAGGAGGCGGATCGTCACAGGAAGACCGTTGAGTGTCTTGAAGATCTCATAGAAGTCACCACGCTGCATCGGCAAGAGCTCGGAAAGCGCCTGCTCACGGGCACCAAGCGTGTCCGCGAGGATCATCTTGCGCATGGAGAGGATGCGGTTGCCACCGAAGAACATGTGCTCGGTGCGGCACAGTCCTATGCCCTCCGCTCCAAGCAGGACGGCGTAACGTGCATCCTTCGGTGTATCGGCATTGGTCCTGACACCCATGGTCTTGATCTCGTTCACGTAATCCATGAACTTCTTGTAGTTCTGGTAGAGGAGGCTCTCGGATTCCCTCATCGTACCATCGAGGACCTGCATGATCTCGCTTGGGCGCACAGGGATCTTCTGGGTGTAGACCGCGCCTGTGAAACCATCAATCGCCATGTAGTCGCCTTCGACCAGTTTGACACCATTGACGGTGAGTGTCTTCTGGATCTCGTTGACATGGATCTCGCCGCAACCGGAGACACAGGGGCAGCCCATGCCACGTGCGACAACGGCGGCGTGGCTTGTCATGCCACCACGGCAGGTGACGACACCACGGCTGACAGCCATGCCCCCGATATCCTCAGGACTTGTCTCCTCACGCACAAGGATGACGTCCTTGCCCTCGGCGGCGGCTTCCTCAGCGGCCTTGGCAGTGAAGTAGATCTGGCCGCAGGCACCACCAGGGCTGGCGGCGAGGCCTGTCGTGGCGACCTTGATCGAGAGGTCGCGGATGATCTTGTTGTCAAGGATCGGGGCGAAGAGCTTGTTGAACTCCTGGGCCGGGACACGGGATACAGCCGTCTCCTTGTCGATCAGGCCCTCCTCCACCATCTCAACCTGGCTGCGCAGCCAGGAGAAGATCGTCCTCTTGCCACTGCGGGTCTGCAACATGTAGAGCTTGCCTTCCTGGATGGTGAACTCGATGTCCTGCATGTCATGGTAGTGCTCTTCCAGCTTGGTGCGGATCTGGCACAACTGCCCATAGACATCAGGATTGACCTTGGCGAGCGTATCAATCGACTGCGGGGTGCGGATACCTGCGACGACATCCTCACCCTGGGCGTTCATCAGGAATTCACCGAAGAAGCGGTTCTCGCCACTGGAGGGGTCACGGGTGAAGGCGACACCTGTACCAGAGGTCTCACCCATGTTTCCAAAGACCATGGACTGCACGTTGACGGCAGTCCCCAGGAGGCCGCGGATGTCGTTCATCAGGCGGTACTTGATCGCACGTTCGTTGTTCCAGGACCTGAAGACAGCGTCGATGGTCTTGAAGAGCTGGTATTCGGGGTCTGTCGGGAAGTCCTCCCCTGTGCCCTTCTTGTAGACGATCTTGTAACGCTTGATGACTTCCTTGAGGTTGTCGACATCAAGCTCGGTGTCGAAGGTCTTGCCATTCTCGTCCTTGACAGCCTGCAGGACACGCTCGAACTCGCTGTGGGGGACACCCATGACGACATCACCGAACATCTGGATGAAGCGGCGGTAGCTGTCCCAGGCGAAGCGCTCGTTGCCCGTCTTGTCGATGAGGGCCTGGAGCGAGTCGGGGTTAAGTCCCAGGTTGAGGACGGTGTCCATCATTCCAGGCATCGACTGCGCGGCACCGGAACGGACTGAGACCAGGAGAGGGTTCTTCTTGTCGCCGAGCTTGGCACCCATCAGCTTCTCCAACTTGGCAAGGTTCTTGAGCACCTCGTCCCTGAGGCCTTCTGGATAGGCGCCTTCATGTTCATCAAAGTAGGCACAGGCCTCTGTCGTGATCGTGAAGCCTGGAGGAACTGGAAGGCCAATGCTGGTCATGTCAGCCAGGTTGGCACCCTTGCCTCCAAGCAGCGCCTTCATATCAGCCCTGCCCTCTGTCTGGCCGGCTCCAAAGAAGTAGACATACTTTTTATCTTTGCTCATTCACTATCCGGATGCTGCGGCATCCTCCTCCTTGGTTTTTGTTTCTCCCTTTTCCGTACTAAACGGTAACCACTTCATTGTACCAAATACACAGAGGAAGTCAATTGCTTGCCATTCAAGAAAATAGTGAAAACAAAAATTGAAAGCGGATGTCTAATCCCTTTCAAGGGAAATATTTGAAACAACATGTTCCACTAGGCGGAACATTGTTCCACGGAAACGAAAGAAAAGCCATGCCCTATATGGACATGGCCGCTATGGAAATGGGTGTGGCCTTTATCAGGCTGTGTAACTCTCGAGGAGCCTTGCACGGGAAGGCTGCTTCATCCTCTCGAGCGCCCTCTTCTCGATCTGGCGGATCCTCTCCTTGGTGAGGTTGTAGATCTCACCAATCTCCTTCAGGCTCATCGGTGCGGTGTTGTTGAGGCCGAAGCGCAGTGTGATGATCTCCCTCTCCTTGTCGCTCAGCGTAGACAGGACGGTGTTGATATCCTCCTTGAGGCACTGCTGCATCGTCAGTTCCTCAGGGCCGAAGCCCTCGTCCTCGATGAAATCGCCAAGCTTGCTTGTCGAAGGATCCGAACCAGAGGTGACAGGCGTGTCGAAGGAGACAGTGTCACGGGAAATCATCAGCAGCTCCTGGACGAGCTGGGGCTCGAGTCCGGCCTCCTCTGCGATCTCCTCGATCGAGACCTCGGCGCTGCCGGAAGAGGTCATGAGGTTCTTCTGGGCCTTCTGGATCTGGAAGAGCTCATTAGCCCTGTTCAGAGGCAGGCGTACCGCCCTGCTCTTCTCGCAGATCGCCTTCATGATCGACTGGCGGATCCACCAGACAGCGTAGGAGATGAAGTGGAAGCCCTTGTCAGGCTCGAACTTGTCGAGGGCGATCAGGAGTCCGATGTTGCCCTCATCTATGAGGTCTTCCAAAGGAAGGCCCTGTCCCTGGTATTTCTTCGCAACAGCCACGACGAAACGCAGGTTGGCGTTGATCAGCCTCTCACGGGCCTTCTCATCACCCTTCTGTGCCTTCACAGCAAGCTCGTATTCCTCGTCATGGTCAAGCAGTGGCACCTGGTTGATCTCCTTGAGGTAGATTGAAAGGACGTCCTTGTCCTCATCAGCTGTGAATGTGGCGTTGAGCATACCTTTTGACATATATCTATGTTCTCCTTTGATGCAAACACATATGCAAGAGGCATGCCAAGTCTGGGTGATTTCAAACCAACACCTTACATGATAAGTAATTGCTTTAGATTATCAAAATGTGTGCATCCTGTGTGGTTTGTTTCTTTTTGACACAGGGTGTGTTTTCAACGCAGGAATGGTGTCAAAATGACACAGGGAAAAAGTCAAGCGGTACGTACTGGGTGTTTTTTGCCCTCGAAGTCGATCTCCACGCTGCTCAGCAAGGCCCACTCGCCATCACCTGAGGTGCAGAAAGGCGATGAATCGATGCTGATACGCATCGCCTCATAGGCGTCCTTGATCAGGGTGCAGACCTCGTCCCCCTCATCAAGGGCCAGGGAGCCTTCATGGCGTCCGAGGAGGAATACACGGAACTGGTAGCGGAAGAAACTTGAGAACTCGACATCAATGAGGTCCGCGCTTGTACAGCGGAGGTAAAAGGCCTTGGTATAAGCAAGTACGCACTCTTCCACGTCACCGCGGCACTCCGCCTCGCGGGCTTGTTTGATATATGTCAGGCTTCTCAGTTTCCTCAGGTCCAACATCGTCTTTCTCTTCCGTTCCCCTTCTAGATAACCAAAGAAAATGCCATCGGCAATAGCCAAGGGGATAAAAATTTCACACTGTTACAAAATTTCACAGCCAGCCCACCTTGCCGCCCCACCACTCCTTGGCTATATTATCCCACGGGGTCGCTAGCGGCCCCATCTGAGACTGTCAAAGAACATCTAAGGAGAGAATAAAAGATGAAGATCATTCCTTTGAACGACAGGGTGCTGATCAAGCCCACGGTGAGCGAGGAGAAAACGGCCAGCGGCCTCTACATCCCTCAGACAAGCCAGGAGAAGACACAGGTCGCCGAGGTCATCGCCATTGGTGACAGCGAGGATATCAAGGTCAAGGTCGGCCAGAAGGTCCTCCATGACAAGTATGCCGGTACGGAGATCAAGGCTGATGGCGAGGACTACCTCATCGTCACAGCTGGCGACATCCTGGCCGTCATCGAGTAAGGATCCATCTTTACTGCAATCACAGGGCTCCATCAGGGGCCCTGTCTTTGTCTTTCAGGAGAAGAGGAAGCGCTCCACCTTGTCAGGATAGCCCGAGAGCACCTGGCCTTCGTCGTCAGGACGGGCGAAGGGTGGTATGCAGCTCAGGACGGTCTGGGCGTAGCGCCGTCCCATGCGCCCATCGGCGATCAGGGCCACGCCCCTGTCATCCTGGCTCCGGATCAGGCGGCCCAGCCCCTGCTTCAACCTCATCAGCATCAACGGCAGGTCGATCTCCCTGAAGGAGGCCCACTCGTTGCCCGTCTGTCTGGCGATCGCCCTCTTGCGCGCCTTCATCACACAATCGCTTATGTTCTGGAAGGGCAGCTGGGTGATGATCAACAGCCTCAAGGCATCACCTTGGATGTCCACGCCTTCCCAGAAGGACTGGAGGCCGTAGAGCACCGCGTCCAGGTTTACCATGATTTATTTTGATAAAGCTGATTACTAGTGCTTGATTCTCAATATGGCTATAAATCAACGCTACAAACAGGTAAAGATGTTGTAGCAGAATCCATTAGAGTTATGCCTTGCGTTCCTTTTCCTCCAGAAAAAGCGAATTTATCAAGTATAACATGACTTGTTCCAGTCCCGCCTACACCAGAATAAGTGTATGAATTAGCACTACAATTTGATAAAGACATTGTAGCAGAATCATAACTCCAATAGCCAATAGCATTATTATTACTTCTACAATTTACACATTTCAAATTGGAATCATCGGAACACGCATATCCTGCTTCCTTGCAATTTGAACTATTACAATGCGTGCATACACATTTAGATTTTCCACTACAGGCAAACCCAACACTGCATAAGTTACTACCGCAATCTTTTAAGCTACACATACCATCTTGCAAGAAGAAGCCATAGTTTTTTGAATTATTAAATTCGCAAGCCTTAAACTCCGCATTAGAATCACCGAACACGCCAGCACAGGCGTTTTCACATTTCTCGAACATGGTATCCCTTACTTCAATGTTTGAGCCTTCAACATACAAAGCTGTATCGCCTCCAGAAAAGAAGCAGGAATGTATACTTGCTGTAGACTTACCACTGATATGTACAGCGTATTCTTTAGCATTCTCTACATTGCAACGGGTGAAATAAGCTTCACAACCCTCTTCTATAGTGAATCCTTCAGAACAACAATTGGCAACACAGCCGTTAAATCTAAGATGACTGGTTTTTTTATTTCTGCTAAATATACGAGAAAAAGTGTCTGTTGGTTTAAATGTTTTATCATTGAGGTAAAAACACTCAATTCCAATGTCAGAATAAAAACCATAATCACATTCAGTAGCAATACAATTTGAAACTTCGGTATAACGCACTGAATTGAGGCGGAATCCTGTATTACAACCATTTGCTTCACAATCTGACACTTCTGCTTCACGGCCAATGTCACAACCTATTTCACAATTTAAAAACCTGTTGCCTCTCAAACTCAGTTTCCATTTAGAAGGTATTGAATCTGCTTCTATACCATTGTTGCAATTGCTGATTCTGCAATCTACAACACTCAGATTTCCAGACAAATGTGAAGCATTAATCCCAAAATCACAAGAAGAAATATCAAGAGAACATAGATTATACAATCTCTCTGCTCCACATAGTCCAAAATCGAAGTCTATACCCATTTGGCATCCATATATACAAGTATTCATTATACTGCCAGAAGATGCTTTTCCGACTGAAATCCCTCTCAAAACCATTGAGGAAGCATCAGAAATAAAAACACAATGCTCAATAGCTATACCAGCAGCATAAAGATAAATAAGCGACCTGATTTCCTCTTCTGGTTCATCATCAGTTATATAAACTTGTGGATCAAGTTGCTTCGCTACCTCCATCTTTGTTTTCAATTCATCTTTTTCGATAGACCAATCATCTGTAAAGGCAATGTCTATTAAACGCGCGGGAGCCAAAACCTCAGATCCATTTCTAGTAACAATAATAGGCATAGATCCTGATTCCCCAGCCTTAAGTGTAATAGACTTATCGATATGAAGGTCTTCTTCATAAATCCCAGGCTGAATTAGTATCGTGACACCCTCAGGAACGGAGTCCAAAGCTTCCGAGATAGTGGAGAAATCAGCATTACCTGAACACGAAACAGATATTTCGTCTCCTGCCTTGAATTCTTTTTTTACTGGATTGGCACCACCATCAAAGATTGATGATTTAGCTTGCAAGATACGCAGCCTTTCAAGAGGTCTCGTTTCTTCTATTTCAAGCGTAGCTGCGAGTTGCTGAGCTGCCTCCATATAGCTCTCAATACCAAGAGTTTTGGCATTTCCAAGAAGAACCATAACTTTACACGCTTTTATAACAGCACTGTCAGGATACATTTCGACTGCATCGTTAACAATATCCCATGCCTCCAACAATGCGCCGCGATTCAAGGCATCATCAACAAGAAAGGGAATAACGCTTATAGAAGATTTTGGCATTTGCAATAAGACATCGTCAAAGCGTTCTGGTGATTCATGTTTAACCGCACTCAAAAAACATAATAGGATTTCTTCATCACCAGGATGTTTGCTATATAATGGTTCAATTAAAGACATTGCACCTGAAGCGCCGTCCAACACAAGCTTTTCTGCTTTATCAAGAATACCTTGTTCTATAAGATCAAGCTTAGTTTTTGACTTTGAGTCTTCTTTCAGTATTGAGGCCAAAAGCTTTTCTGCGTGATCTGCATCCACGCCAAAAACAGTAGCTTTAGAAAGCAATGTAGAACGACGGAGTGCCCCAACAGGTCCATTTATTTCATTGTGAAGGAATGCCCGATAAGATTCTGTTGCTTCACAACGCTCTTCTTCTACACATTTTACACATGCTGAATTTTCTTCATCATAACAACTAGCACAAACAAATCGTCCGCATCTAGGACATGTAAAGCCATCTACACCAATCAAATGTCGTCCACAGAGACTGCAAATCTTAACCCGCCTAGTATCATCTTCATTTTTAATGATAGTGGCATCTCCGGAAATATGAAAATCATCTTTTGAGCCGATTACATCACCAGCAATAACATTTCGATTTCCAATCATAGGCGATGATTCAGAAGGAACTCCACTATCGAGAGAGAAACCACAATGCATACAAAACCGGGCGTCAGAAGAAACTTCCACACCACATGATGGACAGGTTCTACTCAGTTTTGTTCCGCAAAGCTCACAAAAACGGCTCCCAGCAGGATTGTCATGTCCGCAATTTTGAGAAGGGCACCTCATTCTTACATCCTCTTTCCACAAGTCTGACAAAAAGTAGCTTCAACAGGATTTGAAGCTCCGCAAGATGGACAAGTACTTACCCTACCTGCTCCAGTGATACTACGCACAGTTGTTTCCATTACCTGTGTATACCTATCTTGCTCAGACCTAGCATCGCTACGTACACGTTCAACTTCACTTTCCCTCTTATGGCCCTCTGCAATTACCATGGTTCGCATGAGATCCATTTGCTTTTCCATGAACGAACGCATTTCTTCACTCTTCTCTTGTACGAGGCGGACTTTCTCCTCGGCTTGCTCTGACGAGAACTTTCTAGCAAGAGCTTCAGCCGCAGCAGGAGTGATACATGGATTTGCTGCCATGATTTGTTCCGCATTCATCCCTGAATAAACCTTCAGTTTTTCCTCTTCGGAACTAAGATTCAACCTAAGTTTCTCTTGTTCTGCTTCGATGGCCAGCTTTTGCTTTTCGAGTTCCATATTGTGGTATGCACTTTCTCTCGCCAATCTTATTTCTTGTGCTTGACGAAGCGCATCTATTTGGCTTGATGTTTCTTCTCTATCAAGTCTTAAAGTTTCTCTCCTTAGATTTAAATAGTATTCATCTTCCAGTTTTTTCCGTTCTATAGCGTTTTTATGGCGGATTGCTTTTATGTCCTCTTCCCTTCGGACTTGCAGTGATTCAAGTTCAGACTCACCATCAAACATCGCTCTTGCAGCGAGCTGGGCATCGCTGATTTCCTGCATCTTATCCTTTTGTTGAAGCGAACGTACTAAGCTATCATATTCAGAATCACGAAGAAGCTTGCTTTGACGGATTCCTGAAAGGGCTACCTCTTCATCCTCTTTTGTACGAGCTTCTCTTAATCGGCGCTGAGAAGCTAGTAAAAGGGCAAATGCTTGACGTTCTTCATCAGTTAACAATTTCCTTTCATCAACCTTCTCCATGAGAGCTGAGAAATCAGCCTCACTTGATGCATGGCGGAGCTGCTGTTCCATGTCCTCTCTGTTCAAACGAAGCATGAAGTCATTGCGACGTCGAATTTGAGCAAGGCCAGCTTCTGAAACATGAAGCTCTTCATCTAATTTCCTGACTTCATCTAGAGGTTCATTAGAAAAAACAAATGAGCTGACATTGTTGAGAGAAAGATAAGGATATGAAGCTGTAAAGCATGCTTCAAAAATTGGCCTTGTTTCTTCGATTACAGCATCTTCGTCCAGAAGTTCCCTATATGATTTGTCTTTGGTATATCTTCTCAGTTTTGAAGTGATGTCGGTTTTTAGTAAAGATGAAACAAAGCTGCTTGTAACATCTTTCTGCTCAACTAAAAGGGCTTTATGGAAAGCAAGAATGTCGTTGATTTGGCAACTGAATGACAATGCAGCAGATACTGAAACATCTGCAGCAGGAAGACCTTCAATGTACACAGATAAAGGAAAGCCTGCCTCCCGAATCAATATGATTGATATAAAGTTTGAGGCAGTATCTCCTTTACCCTTGAATACCCCTGCAATGAATCGCTTAAACCGACTAATTGCAGACGAATCAGAGAGAACATCAAAATCATAGCGTCCCGGTCCAAGTTCGCCCAGGATCTTACCATCGATAGTTATCAAGGATTTCACACCTGGTGGAATATTGATTCCTTTGATTGTTCCCTCAAAATCATCTTGGTCGATTCTAACAGCAATCTGGCCTGGCAACATATTCCACTGCATGTAGTCAGCTATAATATCATAACCACGTAGTTTTTCTTGGTTTTTAACAGGCTTTCCACAAGCTGTACAGAAAACAGCCCCTTCCCTTAGTTCATTTCCACAATTCGAACACGTAGCCATAATTCCCCTCCTGTCAATTATTTCGATGTATACTCTGTCAAAATCGAATTATTTTCGCCGGTAACCAAGACTAAAACCTGGGGCACCCTCCCCCTCACGTCTTCATATATGACAAGGTTTTCGTCATTTATTCCCCTAGAATAAATTCTTGGCATGACATCCAACATGTTTTGATGAAACTGCATGAGATAATCATCAAGTTTAATCTTCATCTCCTTAGATAAATCAGAAAGGCGTGAAAATGTTATTTGTCTGACATCTGGAAATTCAACCTTCAAAGAAGCATTTCTTGCTTTTGTCTCGAATGAAGTCCGCATCCTTAATTCAGGATCTCCAAAGAGGTTGAACTCTAATAATGTTTTCAGCTCAATCTCTCTAACATTGCCCGCAAGTATGGATTCACGAGCTGCTTGGAATGCACTACCGGAAGAGGCTCCTTTCGATATATTAGAAAGGAAAACTGATGTCATTACGTCAGCACCTAGTAAAGAGCCATTCGAGGCACCAAATGCAATTCGACTAGAACCAAGAAAGGCTAAACATCCACCATCAATCGCACTTAGAAGACCAGAGTTTCGTTTTTCAAACCCATTAAACCGGGCACCATAACAAGCCTCACAAGCCAACATGTATCCATGCTGTCTTGAAAGCAATTCTGGAACAAATGCTGTAGGATAACCACTTCCACGTTGACCATACCATTCGGCAGATTCCAAGTTGGCCGAACCATGGAGATTAAAATGAAGCAATGCACTTTCTGAAGGAAGTAATTCGGCTACATCCTCAGGGCCAGCATCGGGAGAAAGTAAAGGTTCTCCAGCTCCAAAAGAAGAAAGAATCACTTGTGAAGTCTTTTTCCAAACCTCTGCGCTAAGACAGAATGATTGCAAATCTTCATTTACAGTACGCCACGTGGCAGCACGATCAAGATATTGGAAAAGGGTTGATGCGCCACCACGATAGGTTGGAAGTCGTCCAACTTGAAGCCAATATGCTGTATCAGGTAGCTTTGCTTTCCATGGAGAAGCTGTATTAAGTATGCTGTAACAAAAATCGGACTCTATATCTTCATCTGTTTCTGTGGGGTCGTCATATCTTGCCATTGGAACAACAAAATCACTTCCTATGATAAACAGACTTGAAATACTTGTACGACGATTCTTCACATCCTCAATAATGGCTATCACATCATTGAGACTAATATCTTGGCCATACTGAGCTAAATCGATAATACTATATTTTACACCAGACATTCTCATTCGACTGGTATATTTCTCAATCAGTCCAATGATGATATTAGGATCAATACCTCCAAGTTCAAGCGACAGCTTTTTTGAATGTGTGATTATTAAGCAATATCTTTTCACTGTATCTTGCTTGGAAACCTGATGCGTGGCAGCACCACATTTTGGGCAATAACAATCAGATATTTGTAGGGGAGAACCACAAAAGGCACAAAATCTATCATCTGTCATAGCCAGCATCTCCTATAACAAAGACAGAACCACACACACCTAGAAAACATGGTTATCCCGCCTTTTGAACCTTATCAAAAGACTACCACAGGACAAAGCCATACTCAATAGTTATTTATAGTACAAAGATAAATATAACAGTTCAGAAAACTTATACAATCGATAAGTCCTAGCACTCTATCATTTCAGTCATAGAATTAACACAGATAGTATTTCGACTACAAAATCTTGGACGAATTCGTTTTCAATATACACTCTGTACTAAATCTATTATTCACAGTGAAAACTATCGCTATGAATATAAAAAGCGCTCCACCTTGTCAGGATAGCCCGAGAGCACCTGGCCTTCGTCATCAGGACGGGCGAAGGGTGGTATGCAGCTCAGGACGGTCTGGGCGTAGCGCCGTCCCATGCGCCCATCGGCGATCAGGGCCACGCCCCTGTCATCCTGGCTCCGGATCAGGCGGCCCAGCCCCTGCTTCAACCTCATCAGCATCAACGGCAGGTCGATCTCCCTGAAGGAGGCCCACTCGTTGCCCGTCTGTCTGGCGATCGCCCTCTTGCGCGCCTTCATCACACAATCGCTTATGTTCTGGAAGGGCAGCTGGGTGATGATCAACAGCCTCAAGGCATCACCTTGGATGTCCACGCCTTCCCAGAAGGACTGGAGGCCGTAGAGCACCGCGTCCCCGCTTGTTCGGAAGGTCTTCACAAGCTCACCTGTGTTCACACCACGCCCCTGCTTGAGCATGGGCAGCTTGACAAGGTCCTTCGTACGGCTCCAGACCTTCTCGAGCATCTCACGCGAGGTGAAGAGCACAAGGGCACCTCCACCACTCGATTCCACCAGGGGTGGGATGAGCGAGGCCAGGTAATCGGCGTACTCATCCTTCTTCTTCGTGTTGAAGTCCACAGCCTCCTGGCATATCGGATAGAGCAACAGTGCCTTGGATGCGTAGTCGAAGGGAGAGGGGTAGAAGCCTGTCACCAGGTCATCCTTGCCATCAAGCCCCGTCTGTTTCAGGAAGAAGGAGAAGTCCTTGCCTGTCTTCAGCGTAGCAGAGGTGCATACGACTGATTCAAGCTTGTCGAAGATCATGTGGCGTAGCAAGGGCCCTACGCTGAGCGGGCTTGCATGCATCACGACATCCGATTCATCACTCTCATATGAGTACCAGAAGACCTGGTCGGGATGGGCCTCGTGGTCCAAAAAACCCTCGATCACCGCGGCCATGCCACGGACATCGTCGAAGAGGCTTCGGAAGATGTTCAAGCGGACAAGGTCCTCGTTGTCCAGCTCGTTTGGCAGGATGATGGGCCTCAGGCCCTCCATCAGGCGGCACACCTCCTCTATCATCGGCAGGAGGGATTCAAGCGTCGGGGCGATTTCGGCATCGAAGGAGCGCACTGTCTCATCGATCAGGCACTGGGAGCTGAAGCGCTCGACATCCTCGCGTTGGATGATGTTCACCAGGAGGGCGCGTGCCAGGTCTATGAAGGAGCGCAGCGTGGCCCTCAAGGCCTCGGCATCCTCCTTCCTCACCCCGCCCCGGATCTCGGCGACCCTGTCGGCGAGGCACATGTCACCACCACGGTAGAGCTTGTTGTAGACCTCCTCCATCTGGCGGCCTCCAAGCTCTGCTGAGAAGTACTCGGTCGCAGCGCGGTCGATGTTGTGGCACTCGTCTATGACCAGGTGGTTGAAGGGAGGCAGCAGGGCCTGTTCACTGTACTCCTCCTCGCCTGCCGCCCTCATCGCGGCATCAATCAAGAGGAGGGCATGGTTCGTGACGACTATGCGGCTCTTCGTGGCCTTCTCCGCAGCCTTGTAGTAGAAGCAGTGGCCGAAGTGTGGGCAGCGTTGCTTGAGGCAGCGGTCCTTGTCAGAGCGGATCTCCTTGACGAAGGCGCTGCGCAGCAGGTCCAGGTCCATCTCATCGACGATGCCCGACTCCGTGTTGGATGCCCATCTGAAGACACGTTCCTCTATGCTGGCCGTGTCCTTGAAGAGCTCGTCCCCCTCGCCCCTTGCCTTCTTCGTATAAGACAGGACAGCCCTGATGCAGGCGTAGTGGGCACGTCCCAGGAGGAGGCTGTAGGGCACACCCTCCCCAAGCGCGTCGATCAAGGTGGGCAGGTCCTTGTCGACAAGCTGGCGCTGCAATGCCGTGTTGCTTGTCGCGACGACGGTGCGCTGCTTGTCATCCCGCCCTGCCAGGATCGCAGAGGCGAGGTAGGCATAGGACTTGCCTATGCCAGTACCGGCCTCGATCACGGCGATACCTGACTCGTTGTAGCACCTGGCCACATCCTTGGCCATCTGGAGCTGGTCAGGACGTTCCTCCCAGGAGGCGGTCTTCTCCTCAAGGAGGCCTCCGGGGGCGAAAATGTCCTCGATCATCTCATCAGTGATACGTGAACGGAGGGGGCTCATCGTTGTGAGTACTCCTCAAGTTTGCGGTGCAGCGTCTTGCGCCCGATCCCAAGCACCTCGGCCGCACGGCTCTTGTTGCCACCACACCAGCCGATCGTGGCTATGATCAGCTCCTTCTCAGCCTCATCAAGCGTGGTGCCGATCCGGATGCGCACACTCTCCTCCCCCGCTCCTTCAGAAACCTGGGGAGGAAGCTCGTCGACATCGATCAAGCGGCCACGCGCCATGACGACGCAGCTTTCCACCGTGTTCCTCAGCTCCCTGATGTTGCCAGGCCAGGAGTAGGATACAAGCGCACGGCGCGCCGCCGGCGTGAAACCTTCGACCTGGCGCCCGTCCTCATTGTTGAAGGTCTCGAGGAAGGACGATACCAGGAGGGGGATGTCATCCTTGCGCTCCCTCAGTGGTGGCACTTCAATGTGCACGACGTTGAGGCGGTAGTAGAGGTCCTCACGGAAGTTGCCCTTCCGGATCTCCTCCTCCAGGTCGCGGTTCGTCGCAGCGACGAGGCGCACATCGACATGGATCGTCTCCTCACCTCCGACACGTTCGAAACAGCGCTCCTGGAGGACACGGAGGATCTTGACCTGGGTCGAGAGGTCGATCTCACCGATCTCGTCAAGGAAGATCGTCCCACCATCGGCCAGCTCGAAGCGTCCCTTCTTCTGGCTGACAGCACCAGTGAAGGCTCCCTTCTCATGGCCGAAGAGCTCGCTTTCAAGGAGGCTCTGGGAGAGGGAGGCGCAGTGGACCTTTATGAAGGGGCCTGAAGAGCGGTTCGACAGCTCATGGAGGGCATCTGCGACCAGCTCCTTTCCTGTCCCGCTCTCACCTGTGATCAGGACGCTGGCCTTGGTCGGGGCGACCTGGCGGATCACCTCCATCATCTTCATCACGCTGTTGCTCTTGCCTATGATCTTCTGGTAGCCCTGCTGCTTGCGCAGGTTCTCGATCTCAGCGGTGAGCCGCTTGTTCTGCTCCTTGACCAGTTTGTTGGAGAGCGCCCCGGCGACAGTCAGGACCAGGTGGTCCAGGTCGACAGGCTTGGTGAAGAAATCGACAGCGCCATCCCTCATCGCCTGGACAGCGTCCTCGATCGAGCCATGGCCCGTGAGCACTATGACAGGCAGCGTGGGGTAAGCCGCATTGACCTTCTTCAACAGCTCGTAGCCATCAATGCCCGGCATGCGCAGGTCGGTGATCAGGAGGTCGACGGACTTCTTGTTGACCAGGTTCCAGGCCTGGGTGCCATCAGCGGCCTCAAGTGTGTCATAGCCCTCGTCCTGGAAGGCTATCGCAAGACCTGAGCGGATGTTCTTCTCGTCGTCAGCTATCAAGATTGTCGCCATCAACACCTCCTTCGGCCAACACCATGCGTTCATCAGAAGGGACAGGGAGGGAGAGTGTGAATGTCGTTCCCTCCCCCACTTCACTTGTCACGCTGATATCCCCGCCATGCTCCTTGATGATCTTGTACACGACTGTCAGCCCGAGGCCTGTACCTGTCGCCTTAGTCGTGAAGTAAGGTTCGAAGATCTTCGCCAGGTGCTCCCTGTCCATGCCACAGCCGGTGTCGCTGATGGCGATCTGGACAAAGTCCCCTGAACCATGGACATCGATCACCAGGCGTCCACCACCCTCCATCGCGTTCTCAGCGTTCTTGATGATGTTCAAGAGCGCCTGCCTCATGTAGTTCGGATCCAGCATCAACTGGGGCAGGAAGGGCTCGACCTTGACGGTGAGCCTTATGCCCGCCTCCTCGAGCTCGGGACGGATGAAGTCCTCAAGCGATTGGATCAGCGGCTCTATCCTCTGCTTCTTCAAGCTGACATTCATCGGACGCACAGCGAAGAGGAAGTCGACGGCTATGCCATTCAAGCGCCCGATCTCCTCATCCAGCACATCGATGTAACGCTCCGCCTCCTCCCCTGTCAGGCTGCCCTTCTTGGTGAAGGCCTTTTTCAAAAGCTGGAGGTGGATCTGCATGGCGGCAAGCGGGTTCTTTATCTCATGGGCGATGCCCGCAGCCATCGTGGTCATCGAAGCGAGTGACTCACTACGCCGCAACCTGGCCTCCGACCTCTTCTCCTCGCTGATGTCCCTGACAGCCAGGTCCACATAGTCACCTTCCTGTGTCGTCAGGCGGCGCGATGCCATGAGTATCGTACGCACCTCGCTTCCTACCTGGAAATAGAATTCCTTCTCACCTTCCGCCCTGTCCAGAGTGAGTCCTGAGACATAGTCCAGCACCTCATCATCTGTGATCAGCTCATCCAGGCGCCGCCCCTCGGCCCTGCCGAGGTAGAGCCTGTTCGTCGGCAGCAATGTGCAGAAAGGCGTGTTCACATAACGTATCACCTGGTCGGAGAGCACGCAGTGCCCCACCTTGCCGTTCTCCAGCAAGGACTCCAACATGTCAGTCTCTGCGACCTGCAGGGCCATGAGGCGCTTCAACTCGCGTTCCGGCATGCTGTCGATACGCGAGAGCGCCTTCCTCAGCATCTTGCTGCTCATGTCTTTACAAGCCCCCTTGAGATCCTGTCCAGCATCGTCCTCTTGTTCTGGTTGAAACGCGAGGCCTCATCACAGGCACTGCTGACGATGGAGAGGCAGCGCCTGGCCTCGCGGGGTGCCACATGTCCACCCCTCATCCCATCCTCCACAATCGCCATGACGCGGCGCAGGAAGACCTCGTAACTCGAGAAGCTGTCGAGGAAGGTGCACAGCGTCGTCATCTCAGCCGCGCTTTGTGGCTCATGCCTGACGAGGAGGGAGTGGACGAACTCCTCTGCGAAGGCGTCGAGCTTCGCCATGTCGAGACCGCTGGATGCCTGGATGAAGTCCTCTATGCTGTTGTAGCCGGAGGCGGCGAAGCGCCTCATCAGCAGTTCCTCCTGCCTAGCCTCCTCGATTGGATGGAAGTCATAGGGGCGCACCCTGGAGAGCACGGTCGGCAGGATCCGCGTCCGGTTCTTCGAGACCAGGATGATGTAAGCGCCCTCTGGCGGCTCCTCAAGCAGTTTCAGGACGCTGTTCATGGCACCCGTCGTTACATCCTCAATACCTTCGAGGATGACACACTTCACCTGGCCGGCGCCCTGCTGCAGGAAGGCCTGGACGGCACGCACCTGGTCTATCGTGAAACCAGCACCCTTCCTCTTCTTGGAAAGGAAGCGGCCCAGGGCGGCATCATAGTCCTTGATGAAGGCATCAACCGCCTTGCCATCCTCCATGTCAGGCAGTTCATAGAAAAGGCTGCCAAGTTCATCAGCTGCATTGAAGAGGTCCTTGTCGGAAGCGGTCCACAGGGCCTCGTGGCAGGAGGAGAGGAGGATGCGTGTCTCATGGACCAGGTTGTCCATGGCCGCCTGGTTGCGGCTCCTGGACAGGATGCCCTCTGCGGCCTTGAGCCTCAACTGGCTGTCACGGTCGCTGATGATCACAAGACGTGATGTGCCAAGGCGCTCCCACTGGTCATCCTCCCCTGTCAGGGTCAGTGCCGTCTCGATGGCGGCGCTCATGCGGCCACTATAGGCAGGACCTGCGAACAGCAGGGCCTGGGGCAGCCCGGAGGCCAGGTCGGCTTCAAGCCTGGAAGCCACCTGGGGTTGGACGAGGGCGGTCCTACTGAATGCCATCAATGGCTCCTTGGACAGAAGAAAGGCCCTCCTCTATGGCGCCTGCCAGCGCATCGGAGTTCTGTACGACGCTGAGCCCCTGCTGGGCGGCGGAGGTCACAAGGCCCATCGTCTGGTCAAGGTGCGGCAGGATGAAGCGGCTGATGATCAGGGACTCGTTGAACTGGGCGGACAGGTCGATCAGGGACTGGCGTGCCAGGATGCTGACGACAACGCTGATCACCAAGAAGGAGAGCGCGACCCCCCAGGCGAAGCCAAGCACATGGTCCAGCCAACCTAGATGGAAGGTGTCGAAGATCTTGGCAAGCATGTGTCCTACCAGGATGACCAGCAGGAAGCCGATAAGGAACAGGACGATGAAAGCGATCACGCTTCCAGCCCAGGCAGGTACGCTCTCAGGCAGGTAGTTCATGGCGAAGGCACCAGCCTGGGAGTAGAACATCAGGCCGAGCATCAGGCCGACGAAGAGGCCGAACCACTTGGAAAGCTCTGCGACAATACCCTTGATGCAGCTGAAGATGGCTGTCACGAGGACGAGTGCTGCGATGATGATATCAGCAAGTGATACCATGTTACCGAAGATTTCAAACATTTACACACCCCTTGATCTGTCCGGCCACCGCCTGGGCCCCATCACGCCGTCCAAGGGAGGCCGAGGCCAGGCATAGCCTGTCATGAATCAAATCATCACAAAGCACTGAAGTTACAAGATCCACCAGGGATCCCCCCTCTTCCAGGACCAATGCAGCACCACGCTCCTTGAGCCAGGCCGCGTTCTCGACCTGGTCGCCCCTTGTCGCACTGCGCAGTGGCACGAGCACCATGGCCTTGCCAAGAAGGCAGAGCTCACTGAGACTGTTGGCACCAGCGCGGCTGACCACCACCCTGGCCCGCTTCATCAGCCCACCAAGCGTGGCGGCATCAATGAAGGGATATGCCTCATAGCCTTCCCTCTCCACATCGACATGAGCCTTCGCCCCTGTCTGGTGGATGATGTGGAAGCGTGGCAGGAGCTGGTCGAGCGAGGACCAGACCAGCTGGTTGACTTCATCAGAGCCCTGGCTGCCGCCAAGGACGAGCACCAGGTCCCTCTCTTCAGTGAGCGACTCATCATCCGCTGCCTCAAGGATCTCCCTGCGCACCGGGCTGCCCGTCCAGACATGGCGCCCGTCAGCCCAGGGGCCTGTGTCGAAGCCATGGCAGATCCTGGCGGCGTAGCGCGATGAGATCCTGTTGGCAAGCCCCATCGTCAGATCGCTCTCGTGGATCACGACTGGTATGTGGAGCCTGCTTGCCGCGATGACGGGTGGCACTGAGACATAGCCCCCCTTCGAGAAAAGGACGTCAGGACGCTCACGCCTGAGGATGGAATATGAAGAGAAGATCCCACCGATGACACGGAAGACATCAGTGAGGTTCTTCAGTGAGAAGTGACGCCTGAGCTTCCCTGTGCTGATAGGATGGAAGACGAGCCCAGACGCTTCGACAAGCGCCCTCTCCTCCTCCTTCTTCGAGCCTATGTAGAAGCCCTCGACGGCATCCTTGCGCAACTCATCCCAGACCGCCAGGGCCGGGATGACATGGCCAAGGGTGCCACCACCTGTGAACGCGCACTTCATGGGGACAAGGTACTCCCATGGAATGGCTGTGTCAATTGGAAACAGCTGTTTCGTTTTGACACAACACCTTTCCACTGAGGCCCATTACAGCTATATTCATCCTCATGGGAAAGAACATACTCGCCGCCCTCTTCGGCGGAACCAAGCATGATAAGGACATGAAGAGGCTCAAGCCGCTCGTCGCAGCCGTCAACGCTGAAAGCAGCTGGGCGGAAGGCCTCTCACAGGAGGAGATGGCCGCCCAGAGTGCGGCATGGAAGGCGGATCTCGCCGCCGGGAAGACGAGCCTTGATGCCTTGATGCCCAAGGCCTTCGCCATGGCCAGGGAGGCCAGCTACCGCGTCCTCGGAGAAAGGCATTACGACGTCCAGGTCATGGGCGCCATCGTCCTCCACCAGGGCGACATACTCGAGATGAAGACTGGGGAGGGCAAGACGCTGACCTGTGTCCTCGCCGCCTACCTCAATGCACTCTCCGGCAAGGGTGTGCACGTCGTCACCGTCAACGAGTACCTCGCCTCCCGTGACGCCTCCTGGATGGGACCTGTCTATGCCTACCTCGGCCTCACGACAGGGGTGGTCACCTCCAACCAGGACACGGCGGCCAAGAAGCAGGCCTATGAGTGCGACATCACCTACGGAACCAACAACGAATTCGGCTTCGACTACCTGCGCGACAACATGAAGTGGCGTCTCGAGGACAAGGTCCAGCGCTCACACAACTACTGCATCGTCGATGAGATCGACTCCATCCTGATCGATGAGGCACGCACCCCGCTGATCATCTCAGGCCAGGCCGAGGACGACTCGGCCCAGGTCAAGGCAGCCAACAGCATAGTCGGCTTCCTCAAAGAATGTGAGAAGAACCCAGAGACAGGGGAATACTACGAACTGAGCAAGATGGAGATGCTCGACCGCCGTGCTGTCGAAGCCTTCGACGAGCGGGGTGACTACCGCCTGGACGAGAAGAGCAAGAACATGACCTTCACCAAGCAGGGCATCACGAACCTCGAACGCATCCTGAAGTCCCAGGGCATGCTCAACAAGAGCGTGGATGAGGAAGGCAATGACATCACATCGATCTACGATGATGGCAACTTCGAGATGATCCACTACTGCACCGAGGCCGTGATCGCACACAAGCTCTACGAAAAGGATGTCGATTACGTCGTCAAGGATGGAGAGGTCCAGATCGTCGACCAGTTCACAGGGCGCATCCTCCCAGGACGCCGCTACTCAGGCGGCCTCCACCAGGCGATCGAGGCAAAGGAGGGGGTGAAGATCCTCGGCCAGTCCAAGACCTTCGCCACGATCACCTTCCAGAACTTCTTCAGGATGTACGACAAGCTCTCTGGCATGACTGGTACTGCCGATACCGAGGCAAATGAATTCAAACAGATCTACGACCTCGATGTCGTCGTCGTACCGACCAACAAGCCAATCCAGAGGACAGACCTGCCAGACCTGATCTACTACAACGAGGACATGAAGTTCAACGCGATCGTCGAGGAGGTCAAGAAGATCCACGCCAAGGGCCAACCCGTCCTGGTCGGCACGGTCTCGATAGAGAAGTCGGAAAAACTCTCACGCCTCTTCCTCAAGGCAGGGATCAAGCATGAGGTCCTGAACGCGAAGAACCATGCCAGGGAGGCCTTCATCATCGGTGAAGCCGGTGCCAAGGGCGCTGTCACGATCTCGACGAACATGGCAGGACGTGGTACTGACATCAAGCTTGGAGGATCACCTGAGCACATGGCGCTCAAGAAGGTCGGCACCCAGGCCAGCCCTGAGGAACTCAAGGCCGCCATCGAGGAGATCATGCCACAGTGGAAGGCGGCTTCTGACGAGGTCCGTGCCCTTGGAGGGCTCTACATCATCGGCTCTGAACGCCATGAGTCGAGGCGTATCGACAACCAGCTGCGTGGACGCTCCGGACGCCAGGGCGACCCGGGCTGTTCCCGCTTCTTCGTCTCGATGGACGATCCGCTGATGCGCCTCTTCGCCTCTGACAATGTCAAGGCAATGGTGGGCCGCCTCGGCCTCTCTGATGGCCAGCCCATAGAGAACAAGATGCTGACAAACGCGATCGAGAAGGCGCAGCAGCGCGTCGAAGAGCGCAACTTCGAAATCCGCAAGCGCCTGCTCGAGTATGATGATGTCCTGAATGAACAGCGCAACTACATCTACGAGCAGCGGGATGAGATCCTCTCAAGCGACGACCTGCTGACACGCATCAAGGACAACTGCCACATCTTCACAGAGAGCCTCTACGAAGAGACGGGGAAGGAAGGTGCACAGGCCTTCAGGAGCGCCTTGCAGCGTACATTCACGACAGACTTCGCCCTCAGCGACGAGGACTACGCCAAGGAGGCTGTGAAGACAGTCACAGGGCGTATCAACAAGCTCCTTGATGACAAGGAGGCCTTGATTGGCAAGGCGAACTTCAACCTCTTCGCCCGTTCTGTCTACCTGCGCACGATCGACCGCCGCTGGATCGACCACCTCGATGTGCTCGAGGAGATCAAGGACGCGGCCCAGTTGCAGAGCTATGCCCAGAAGAACCCGCTGATCGAGTACAAGAACGAGGCAAGCGACACCTATGACAAGATGCTTGATGAGATTTCGGAAACTGTCTGCCGCACAGCGGTGGCTGCCAAGTTCGTACTCAAGCGTGCAGAGCGCCAGCCCCAGGACAGGAAGATGACGCTCTCCAAACCTGAGCTCGCCCGGCCACAGGCCCCTGCCCCACAGCAGCAGGGCCATGTGACCCAGTCGGCGATGAAGACGACGACAGTCGTACGCCAGAGTCCCAAGGTCGGCCGCAACGACCCCTGCCCCTGTGGCAGTGGCAAGAAGTACAAGAACTGCTGCGGACGTAATGCTTGAATGACACTGAGGCCCGTCGGGAAACCGGCGGGCTTCTTACTTTTGTTCCATCAAGTCATGCCAGGCCTTGGGAGAGCGGTTGTGGAAATACTTGGCATCCCACTCAGGATACTCCCGATGATTGTACTCTGAGATGTCACAATCCTGGTAAAGGTCATCGGCGATTTCAAGGATGACGTCCTTCAGTTCCAGCCGTTCCAGATACTTTGATGGAATACCAGACAAGCCAAGATGGGCACCGACGATGTTGCCTGTGATCGATCCTGTGGAATCACTATCCCCATCATGATTCACTGCTGCACAGATGGCTTCAGCGAAATCATCACAGTGACGAAGGGAGCAGAAAACCGCGATGGCAAGGGCTTCCTCCGCCACCCAGCCTTCACCAAGCTGCCTGATCGCTTCGATATCACTGATGCTGGCATCCTCAGCCAAGGTGCATGCCTTATCGAACAGCTGGATGAAATCATTGATGTAGCAGCCATCGTCGAAGTCATGACATACCTCGCTCCTAGCATTGCGCACAGCATCCTTTATCGAGTAGTCATAGTGCACGATGAGTGCGATGATGTGGGTCAGTGTGGCAGCCGGTATGTAGCCAAGAGGATGGCCATGTGTCAGCGCAGCGACCTGCGCACCCACCCTGTCTGCAAATTCCAAGTCCTCATGTCTTCCTCCGTAATAGAGGCCAACAGGGGCGGCCCTCATCACACCACCGCACCCCTTGCTGTCATTGATTGGGTCCTCAATCGAGCCTTCCATCCCCGATGCGATGGCACTGAGGCAGGTGGCACCTGGTGCACGTCGGGAGAAGAGTCTTGGCTCATCAACAAGCCAGGAGAAACGATTTCCTACCAGAGGGTATTCCTCAGTCTGCGTCCTGTACCAGTCCTTATAGCTCAAGGCGACGTAAGTCCAAGGAGCACCACCAATACCGCGTATGCGGGCCCTGGTCTCTCCATGCATCATGCCAGTGGCTGTGAAAAGCGTCATCTGGGTATCATCGGAGATTTCTGCAAGCCCATCCTTCAGTTCATAAGAGGTGATACCACGCTCACCGTATCTGCTTATGATCGAATCCCTGCTCATGAATTCCACAGGGTAGCCCAATGCATCACCAGCCGCACCACCGACAAGGCAGCCTCTGTATTTATCCAGAATATCCATGGAAGAATAATACTGCATTTTCTGGTTGAGGAAGCCTTTTTGCTCAAAGCATCATCGGGACATGCAGGAGTGCCTGGGTAAGCATTCAAGGAGGCCTGGGCTTGTAAGAAGGAATGTCCTGGCCAGAAGATGGACGAAGCTCATCATATGAATGCCGAGTGAAAAACAAGCCCGCAGGATGGTCCCACGGGCTTGGTCAGTTGCTTTTGCCTGTGTCAGAAGAAGAGCGATGGATCCAGGCTGATGCCCCCCTGCTCGATCTGGAAGTAGAGCGTCGGACGGCTGAACCGGCTGTTGGTGCCAAGAGTGCCGATCTGGCTGCCAGCTTCAACACTGTCACCAATGGCGGCTGAGACACTGTCGAGGAAGGCGTAGGTCGTCTTGTAGCCCTGCTCGTGCTGGATGACGAGGAAGCGGCCAGTAGAGGCGCTGTTGCCAGAATCGACGACGACACCAGGGGCAGCTGCCAGGACAGGGCTTCCCGCCTCTGCTGTGACCAGTACGCCTTGGAGCTGGATATCATCAACCCTCTCACCAAAGGAGCTTGAGAGCCTTCCTGTGGCAATGGGCAGGCTGAATGTCACAGAGGTCGACTGGGGCAGCACGGCATCATCATCGTCATTGGAGGATGGGATGAAGAGCTCATCCCCAACCCTGATGTTCTCACTTGACAGTCCGTTGATGTCCATCAGCGTCCTCCAACCAAGCGAGGGGTCGAACTTCAATGCGATCGTCGAAAGCATGTCGCCATCCTGGACCGTGTAGAGCTGGCCATCCATGTTTGGGATGCGGAGGCGCACACCAGGAGTGACCGCGTTGAGGTCGCGTATGCGGTTGACCGAGGTCAGGGTCCCGACCTCGAGGCCATAGAGCTCAGCGATGGAGGACAGGTCCTCACCTTCCTGGACCGTATGTGAGATGTAGGCAAGGCGGCTGCCATCCTCCCAGGCGGCAAGGTTACCAGCTCCTTCTATGGCAAGGGCCGTGGTCCTGGCGCTTGAAGGGCTGTTGCTGGCGCTAGTGGAGGTGGAAGGTGCTGGGCTTGTGTTCTCAACAGGGGCCACGACCTCAGGCTCCACTGGCCCATCATCCCGGGCTGGTGCTCCCACTGCCGGCTGGCTGAGCTGGCTTTCCAGGATCTCAGGTTCCTTGACGCTGACACTGAGCGGCGTCTGAGCTGGCGCTGGCGCTGTCTCCTCCTGGGGTGCTGGTGCCAGGATAAGGTAGACAAGGACTCCTATCACAAGGACCAGGACGCAAAGGAGCGTGATCAAGGCAAGCCTACGCCCACCACCCTGGCGCCGGGGCTTCCTGTCAGGTCCCACCATGTCGTCGTAACTGTCTCTGCCCATTCTTGGATTTCCCATCCTTGACAACTATAATACAACACAAATGAGTCAGGAATCCAGAAACAGGACCCCCATGGCCTTCCTCCTGGTCATCGTGCTGATCTTCATCGTCTTCCTTGTCAGGATAGCATATATCATGATGGAGGGCAAAGAAGGCGCCAAGGACTACGACGACCCTGTCGTTGCTGAAGACGTGATCCGTGGCACGATCCGTGACAGCGAGGGCCGCATCCTGGCAAGCCAGGTCAGCCAATGGGCCCTATACTTCCGCCTTACACAGATCGACGACATGGAGGCCCTTGCCCAGCTCGTCTCCCCCTATATTGGAATGAGCGTCGATGAGATCCTCACGCAGGTCTCATCCTACAACACCTATGCCCTTGTCAGGCGGCGCATCGATGCCAGCACGGCCTCCGCCCTGCAGGCGGCAATCGATGAAGCCGGGGTGCAGGACCAGGTCGTGCTTGAGAAGCAGTCTGTCAGGAGCTATCCCTCGCTCTTCCATGCCGCCCAGATGATAGGATTCACCAATGCCGAGGGTGTGGGTTCAGAGGGGATCGAGTACAGCTATGACGACATCCTCTCCCCCTACCCTGGACTTGATGAGGATGTGACCTATGGTGATGACATCAGCCTGACAGTAGACCTTGATGTCCAGTACCTTGTCGACGTACAGGTCCAGGAAGTCGCGATCGAGCACTCGCCCAGCTATATCATGGCCATGGTCGCTGATGCACGCACAGGAGAGGTCCTTGCCGCCTCGTCCTGGCCTTGGTATGACCTGAACTGGTACAACATCTCCTCTGATGAGGAGAGGCTGAACAGGAACGTCGCCTTCTCCTACGAGCCCGGCTCCGTCTTCAAGGTCTTCACCCTGGCGGCAGCCATGGAGGAAGGTGTGGATACCGATACCATCTTCTACTGCGATGGCAGTGAGGACTTCATGGTGAACGGATCAACCTTCACAATCAACTGCCACAGCCCCCATGGCCAGGTCGATGCCAGGCAGATGATAAGCAGAAGCTGCAATGGAGCCATCGCGAGCTGGGTGCTGCAGCTGTCTGATGAGACCTTCCTATCATACTTGAAGGACTTCGGCTTCGGCGTAAGGCCTGATGTCAAGCTTGGTGCTGTCAGTGCTGGATGGATTGCCCCTGTTGGCAGCTGGAGCAACAGGACCAAGGCCACGATGGCCTTTGGCCAGGAGCTGAACGTCACCGCGTTCCAGGTCGTGCAGGCGGCCACGGCAATCGCCAATGACGGGGTGCTGATGCCACTGCAGGTCATCGACAGAATCGTGGACCATGATGGGAACATCGTGGAGGAGCCCCAGTCCCAGGGCCGCCAGGTGACAAGCCCTGCCACCGCTTCCGCCATACTCTCCTACATGGAGACGGCTGTGGAGGAAGGCACGGCACGCAAGGCCGCTGTAGATGGTGTGAGGGTTGCTGCGAAAACAGGGACAGCCCAGCTGATCAATGAAGAGACGGGGTCTTATGAAGATGGCCCCACCCTGGCATCGACACTTGCGATCGTGCCCGCTGATGACCCGCAGTACATCATTTACTTCGCAGTCTGCGCACCTACGGGAGGGACTGTCTGGGGAGAGGACATCGCCGCGCCTGCCGCAGGCAATGTCATCCGTGGCCTGGTCAGCCAGGGCAGGCTCCACAGCGCAGGCCAGAGGACGATTCAACTCAACTGACCGATCTGGCCGCTGAACGAATGGCCCAGGTTCCTCAAGTGCTCCATGATGGTCAGCGTCGAGGCCTTCTCGATGTCGTCAGGGACCTCCTGGCCAGCTGTGCAGAAGGCGATTGGCGCACCAGATTCATGGGCGAAGCTGAGGAAGGCTCCTATGCTGCTGCTCTCATCCAGCTTTGTGACAATCAAGGAGGTGATCTTCCTGAAGGAGTTGTAGTGCTTCAGCTGGATCAACATGTCCTCGCACTTCATCACCGCAGGGGATACGAGCAGGAAGCTGGTGTCACGCTCAGGAAAGAGCGACAAAAGGCCCCGGAGCTTGAGGTTCAGGGGGACATCGGCAGGACTCACGCCCATCGTATCGACCATCACCAGGTCGTAGGAAGCCAGCTTGTCCTGGGCGGTGAGGACCTCGTCCTCGTCCTTGACCAGGATGCATGGCATCGAGAAGGCATCTGCGAAGGCCTTGACCTGTTCGTAGGCACCCACCCTGTAGCTGTCGAGTGTGATCACGGCCACAGAGCGTCCAACCCTCTGGTAGAGGGCTGCGACCTTGGCAAGCGTCGTCGTCTTGCCCGAGCCTGTCGGCCCTAGGAAGACCTGGTACTTCTTTGGATGGGCCTGGTTCTCATGGTCGATCTTCACCTCGCTGATGATCCGGTCGCAGAGTGCGAGGGCCACATCCCCTCCATCAGCGCTGAAGTCCTTGAGGACGGCATCACGCAGGGAAAGAGTGATGTTGTTGTCATCAAGCATGGAGGCAGCGGCCTCGAGCTGTGAGGAAACACGTTGCTGGGCCTCAAGCTCCTTGCCTGGCAGCAAGGTGTCGAGGCGCTCGGCGGCGCTCAAGGCCTCGGGATCCGGGGTCTGGGCCTCCTTCTCGAACTCAGCCAGGTCCTGCTTGCTGACAGCGTCCTTCCCCTCTTCCGCCACCTTCCTGGCAGGAGTGGCGGAGAGGTAGAAGGTGATCTCACAGCGCTTACGGCGCTTTGTGAAAAGCCCACCGCCTGTGGAGTATTCACGCCTTGAATGGACGCGCACGGCATCCCCATAGCGCTTCTGGGCTTCCTGCAATGCCTTCTCGTAAGTGTCTGCTGTGATCGTATGGTATTCCATAGGCCCTTACAAGATGTAGCGCGAAGCGTCCCTGCTCGAGGCGACCTCTCCAACCTGGCGGTCTACATAACCACGGTCGATGACAACGGTCTGTCCACGCATCTGGTCGGCGTTGTAGCTGACCTCCTCGACGAGCTTCTCCATGATCGTGTGGAGGCGGCGCGCACCGATGTTGTCAGTGTCGTTGTTGACTGACCAGGCGAGCTCTGCAATCCGGCGCAGGCCATCCTCTGTGAAGTCGAGCTTGACATCGTCCACACCCAGGAGGGCCTCATACTGCTTCGTCAGCGCATTGGCCGGCTCGGTCAGGATGCGGTAGAAGTCATCAGCCGTCAGGGCCTTGAGCTCGACACGGATCGGGAAGCGGCCCTGGAGTTCTGGAATCAGGTCGCTTGGCTTCGACATCGAGAAGGCGCCTGAGGCGATGAAGAGTATGTTGGTCGTATCGACAACACCCCACTTCGTATTGACCTTTGTGCCTTCGACGATCGGAAGGATGTCGCGTTGGACACCCTCACGTGAGACATCAGCCCCGTTCGTGCGGCTGCCAGAGGCGATCTTGTCGATCTCATCGATGAAGATGATGCCCATCTGCTCCGTCCTCTGGCGGGCCTCCTCGACAGCCTTGTCCTGGTCGACGACCTTGGCCATCTCCTCCTCACGGAAGATCTCGCGTGCCCTCTTGATCGAGACACGGCGGCGGCGTGGGCGCTGGAAGAGGGAGCTGATGTTGCTCATGGCATCCTGTATGTCATCCATCGAGCTGGGTGTGCCCATGAAACCAACCTCGACCTTGGGTCCACCCTGGCTGGTGATCTCCACCATCTTGTCATCGAAGACACCCTTGTGCAGGAGGTCGCGGAACTGCTCCCTCGTGCTATCCTCGGCGGAGATGACGGCGGTGTCGTTGTCACTCGACTTCTTCTCCGTGATTGTTGGCAGGAGGAGGTCCAAGAGGCGCTCATCGACCAGGCGGTCGACATCGCTGCTCTTCATCTCGGCCATCTCGGCTGAGACCATGTTGACAGCCATGGCCATCAGGTCCTTGACCATCGATTCGACATCGCGGCCCACATAGCCGACTTCGGTGAACTTCGTCGCCTCGACCTTCACGAAGGGTGCGTTGGCAAGCTTCGCGATACGCCTTGCAATCTCGGTCTTACCCACACCGGTTGGACCGATCATCATTATGTTCTTCGGGTTGACCTCCTCGCGGATCTCATCGGGGAGCTTCTTGCGGCGGCTGCGGTTGCGGATCGCGATCGCGACCATCTTCTTCGCCTCCTCCTGTCCGATGACATACTTGTCAAGGGAAGCCACGATCTCGCTTGGATACATGTCGTCTAGTCTTTTCGCCATCAGATGACCTCGCTTGTGATGTTGTCGTTCGTGTAGATGCAGATCGTCGATGCGATCTTGATCGAGCGGCGGGCGATCTCGAGCGCGTCGAGGTCGACACCGCTGTCCAGATAGGCCTCGGCTGCTGATAGCGCGTAAAGGCCACCCGACCCGATCGCCATCACATCCCCATCAGGGGCGATGACGTCACCCACACCGGACAGGTAGAACATGTCCTTCCCATCCGTCGCCATCATCATGGCATCCAACTTGCTGAGTGTCTTATCAGTACGCCACTGCTTGGCGAAGTCGATCGCAGCCCTTGTGAGATCGCCACCGACCGCCTCGAGCTTCTTCTCGAAAAGCTCATACAGCGTGACCGCGTCAGCCGTCGATCCGGCGAAGCCGATAACGACCTTGTCGTTGTAGATCCTCCTGAGCTTGCGTGCCGTCGCCTTCAGGACGCTGTTCTGCCCCTGGGTGACCTGGCCATCAGCGGCCATGGCGCAATGACCGTCCTTGCGGACGCAGACGACTGTCGTGCCGTGTATGTCGATGCTCATTCCTGTTCCTCTCCTTTCGCATGGGGGTGGCTGGCCTCATAGACCTTGCGCAGCCCACTGCGTGACACATGGGTGTATATCTGTGTCGTAGATATGCTCTCATGGCCAAGTAGCGACTGCACCATCCTTATGTCCGCACCCCTGTCCAACAGATGTGTCGCATAGCTGTGCCTGAGCGTATGAGGAGTGAACTCCTTCTGCCAGCCCAAGGCCTGCCTGGCTTCAGTAAAAATAATGTGGGCGCTTGAGAAGGGCAAGCGCTTTCCCCTTGTCGAGATGAAGAGCGCCTCCTCCCCAGCCCTCCCATTGGCCTCCAGCACGCTCTTGCGCAAGGCCAGGTAGCCATCAAGCTCCCTTATCGTCACAGGGGACAGGAAGAGGAAGCGTTCCTTGCCTCCCTTGCCTGTGATCCTGATGCGCCTCTGGGAACGCTCAACGTCGCCCACATCGACAGAGAGGGCCTCGCTGATCCTCGCACCGGTGTTGTAAAGGAAGAGGAAGAGGAAGTGGTCCCGCTCACCCTTGAAGCCATCATCGCTCCTGTAGGAGAGCAGCTGGCGCACCTCGTCCACGCTCAACACGGAAGGAAGGTGGAAGGATGACTGGCTGACCGAGATCCCGCTGAAAGCATCCCCATCCGTCCAGCCACGCTTGTGGCAGAAGTCGAAGAAACCACGCACCGCGCTGACCTTGCGTTTCACGCTGGCCTCCCCCCAGTCCTGGCGCAGCAACCTGGCATAGGCCCTGGCATCATGTATGCCGAAGTCTTCGAGTTCCAAGCCCTGGCCGTCCATCCAGTCAAGGAGGTTTCCCAAGTCCGCGCTGTAGGCCTTCTGGCTGTTGACTGAGAGTTTCTTCTCCCCGTCCAGGTGCTTCATGTAGGCATCAAAGGCCTCACGTTTGTCCTTATGTTCCGCCAAGTGGCAATACGGCGTAACGCCGCCCTCCAAAGCAATATTCCCCATCAGAGGCTTCAATGACAAGATGTCCAGGCATCATGGCACGTCCATGCATCCAGGCAAGAGGCCCCTCGACCAGCGGGGCGCCTTCATAGGCCAGGCGTCTCAGGCAGTCCTCCTGCAGGAAGGCGCTGTGAAGGCTCACCGAGCTACCTGCCATCAAGGCACCTTCCAAGGAAGGGATGAGATAGGGCTTGAGTCCGAACACGACCAGGTGGCGCTTCAACATGCCAAGCGTCTTGTGGTAGAGCGCCGCCTCCTTGTCCAAAGGCTCGTTGGTGAAACCAGGCTGGAATGGAGACCAGGCAGCGCACCTGGCCGACAGCAGCCGGCACAGGCCCTGCCTCTTGCGCCTATCACACAAGGCCGCAGCCATGCCCTGCATCAGTATGAGTTCATAACGCCCTCCCCCATCATCAAGCCCCTGCCTCAGGGCCTTGTAGACAGGGCCGAAACCACACAGCATGACAGGAATGCGCTCAAGGGCCAGGGTGAGTGCGAAAGCCCATGCGGCAAGCACATCACCGCCCCCGACAGCGAAGAGGGCCGTGTCGGCCGCAAGGGCCTCTCCCAGCACTGATACCACATCAGGGGAGCCTGGTGAGTCTATGAAGGGGTATTCAACATCACCTCGTTCAACGAAACCGACATGGGCATTCCATGCATCCTCATATGCCTTGGAATAGTTGCACACCGGGATAAGGTCATTCTTCCTCATGACTATCTATATGCTTGAAAGAGCCAGCCTGTACCATTTCATCATCAGAAAGTGGTGAATATCGGTCGAAAGCCTCCAGCATGTCGGATGTGTCGAGGTGGGTGTAGATCTGTGTCGTCTTGATATCGCTATGGCCCAAGAGGAGCTGGACCTCCCTTATGTTCGCCCCTCCCTTGAGCATGTGTGTCGCATAGCTGTGCCGCAGGGTGTGGACCGTGGCTTCAATGCCAAGCTGGCCGACCAAGGCATGGTAGCGCTTGTGCATGGCCTGGCGTGTGAGCTTCACACCCCGGCGTCCCAGGAAGAGGGCATCGGCCTCCTCCCTGTCCTTCTGGGTGCGCCGTGCGGCTGAGGAGCGCATGGATGCCAAGGCGGGGCGTGTCGTGTCGAGGTAGACCGCCATGACGCGGCGTGCGACCTCTCCAACGAATACAAGACGTTCCTTACGCCTCTTGCCGAAGACAAGCAGGGTCCCCGCCTCCCTGTCATAGGATGAAAGCGTCAGGCCCACCGCCTCACTGATCCTGAGGCCGCAGGAATAGACAAGTTCGAAAAAGGCATGGTCACGCTGGAACAGCAGGTCGTCCTGGGAAAGCTCATCCAGCCGGGCCATGATGGTGTCGACATCCTCGACTGAGAGCACATGTGGCAGCGTCACCCTTGCCTTGGGCTTCTCAAGGAGCTTGGCGGCGTTGTCAGGCCTGATGCCCTCCCTCACCGCGAAGTTGAAGAGGGAACGCAACGAGGATTCCATACGTCCCACCGTGCGTGGGCTCAGGTCCCTGTCACGGTAGGCGATGTAGTCATCAAGACCTGACAAGGTCACCGAGGAAAGATCAAGGCCACGCCCCTCCATCCAGGCCAGGAGGAAACCCGCCTCCCTGAGGTAGGCTTCCCTGGTCGCACTTGAGAGCATGGCCTCGTTCTCGAGGTAGTCAGCATAATCCGCCAGGAGGAGCCTGTCCTCCGGCGTCAGCTCACTTCCTTCCATCTTCCTCCTCGTGGCGGTAGCGCATGACGGCAGGAATCGAATAGTCGTTACCTGCGCTGCGCTTGCCAAGCTGCTGCTGGAGGTCCTGCCAGCGGTTGACTGTGATCGACTCGGCATCCGTCGGTGCCGGACGCTGAGGAGCGGCAGGCTGGGGTGCCGGCTGTGGCTGGGCCTGGGCTGCTGGGGAGATGTGGTCCTGGTGGACCTCCTCACGCGGCGTGGCGGTGAAGCGCCTTGGAGCGGTGGCTCCAGCTTCAGCCTCACCCTCACCTCCTGTGACCTCCTTGTTCTCAAACCCGGTGGCGACCACAGTGACCTTGATCCTGTCGCCAAGGTCAGGGTTGAAGGCCTGGCCTGCGATGATCAGGGCATCCTCAGCGCAGTTCTCAGTGATCAACTCCACGACATCCTGGTACTCCTGCAGTGTCAGGTTGTCAGAACCCGCCAGGTTGACCAGCACGCTCTTGGCACCATCAATCGAGGCGTTCTCGAGAAGAGGATTGCTGATCGCCTCACGTGCGGCATCAACAGCCCTGTTGGCACCTTCACCAAAGCCAATGCCCATCAAGGCATCACCCTTGCCCTTCATGACCGTCTTGACATCTGCGAAGTCGATGTTGATCTCACCGGGTTCGGTGATCAGTTCGCTTATACCTTGGACGCCCTGGTAGAGGACGTCATCAGCAATCAAGAAGGCCTGCTTGATCGGCGTGTTGTTCTCCACGACCTTCAGGAGGTACTGGTTGGGGATCAGGATCAGGGTGTCGACCTGCTTGCGCAGCTTCTCGATGCCCTGCTGGGCCAGGACGAACTTCTTGCGGCCCTCAAAGGCGAAGGGCGTCGTGACAACGGCGACCGTCAAGGCACCAAGCCCCTTGGCGATCTCTGCGACGACAGGAGCGGCACCTGTGCCTGTACCACCACCCATGCCTGCGGCGATGAAGACCATGTCGGTGTTCTCAAGCTCGGCCTTGATCTCCTCCTTGCTCTCCTGGGCAGCCTTCTCACCGATCTCGGGCTGGCCACCGGCTCCAAGACCACCGGTCAGCTCCTTTCCTATGGCGATGCGGGTCTGGGCGTTGGAACGCTGCAGTGCCTGCACATCAGTGTTGAGAGCGACGAATGAGACCTTCTTCAGTCCGGATGCGATCATCCGGTTGACAGCGTTGCCACCTGCACCACCGACACCGACGACCTTGATGATGGTCGGAGTCGCCTGCTCACCGGTCGATGTGTCCTCAATGTCGAAAATTCCGAATCCCATTTCTATCTCCTAAAACAATTTCCCAAATATTGAGCGGATCCGCCCACCTATTCCACCTTTCTCCCTCTCGCCACGCTGAGAGCCAGACCCCGTCTGGCTGAGCTTGCGGGCCTCACTCTTCAAGAGTCCAAGGACCGTCGTGTAGCGCGGGTTTATATAACTGCGTTCAAGTCCTGGCAAGGCCTCGGGGAAACCGATGCGGGCAGGAAGCTTGAAGATCTCGCTTGCAAGCTCTGTGACACCGGAAAGCAGTGAGCCGCCACCAACGAGTACGACACCACCGCCGAAGGACCCCTGGTGCTCGGTCTTCTCAAGCTCCATCGCCAAGAGGGTGAAGATCTCAGCCATGCGCGGCTCGATGATCTCGCAAAGCGAACGGCGGGGCATGCGGATGCTCGGCATACCACCCACCTGGGGGATCAGGATCATCTCCCCTTCAGGAATCGAAGGCACGAAGCAACTGCCAGATTCGCACTTCACCTGCTCCGCCACCTGCTTGGGCTTGTTGAGTATATAGGCGAGGTCGCTGGTGATGCTGTCGCCACCAAAAGCGACACCACCAGTATAAATCGGACTGCCCTGGCTGTAGGCGATCATGTTGGTCGTACCATAGCCGATGTTGATGAGTATCGTGCCCATCTCCTTCTCCTCAGGGGAGAGTACGACCTCGCAATCCGCAACGCTTTGCAGCATCAGGCGCTGGACCTGGAGCCCTGCCTTCTGGACACACTTGCGCTGGTTCTGGCAGATCGATGAGGATCCTGTGACCAGGAGGACACGGCTCTCGAGCCTGTGTCCAAGCATGTCGATCGGATCCTTGATGCCTGTCCTGGAATCGACCTGGAAATCCTGTACCAAGGTGTGGAGGAACTCCCTGTCCTGGGGGAGTTCACGGGCACGTGCGACATCGAGGGAGCGGTAGATGTCCTCCCTCTTGATCTCCTGCTCTTTCGAATTGATGCCGACAACACCTGTCGACTGCAGACCCTGGATATGGTCGCCTCCGACGCCAAGGATGGCGCTGTGGATCTCACAGCCTGCCTGGAGCTCCGCATCGGAGATGACTGAGTTGATGGTCCTGAGCGTCTGCTCGATGTTCACGATCGAACCGGAACGCACGCCCTCTGTCGGCTTCTCGCACAGGGCGTCGACCATCAGTCCCCCTTCCCTGTCCACAGAGCCGATCACGGCACGCGTCCAGCTCGAACCTATGTCGAGCCCCATCATGATCCTATCGTTAGCCATTCCTGTCAACCGTCCTTCTGACCAGGGCGTCACTGTACAAGTCCCAGCGGACACAGTCGAAACCGATGCGTCCGGCTGGGTCCTCTGCAACTGCCGCCTGGATGATCCCCAAGCTGTCGCTTATACGGTCGACGGAGACTGGCTCCCTCACGTAAAGCTCACAGTTCAAGGGAGATAGGCTCAGGACAAGCTGTCCAGAACCCCCGAGTGTATTATTATCGTATTTTATCCGTGATATCAACATACCCCCGCTCTGCCAGAGCCTGTCGACCAAGTCCAGGAGCTGCCTGAAAGAAGCAGGTGCGCCATAGGAGGAAAGATAGCTGATGAAGGAGGATTCCACCTCCAAGGTGCAAAGCCCCGCCTGGCCCTCAATGCCATCCGACGCACCAATCAAGACAGGGTGGCCTTGCTCATCAAGCACGTAGTACTGGCTGCCGTCAAAGAGGAGGCAGTGCTCACTGCTAGGCACGATCGTCACCAACATGTCGGCAGGAAAGGAGTAAGTGATACGGGCCGTATCGACCAGGGGCTGGGCCTCGAGCTCACGCTCTATGGCCTTCTCATCGAGGCGGAAGCGGTTCACACCCTGGCAGGCGGAGAGGACGTCCCTGACACCAGAGGGTATGCTGTCAATACCACTCACGGTGACGGAGCGCACCCGGAAACTGTCCATGCTGGACAAGAGCATGATGATTGCCAGGATGGCGATCGCGATCAGGATGAGTGTCAGGACAAGGAGCGTGGTCTTCCTCATGACGCCACCTCCTTGGATGATGCCGAGACCGTCCTGTAAAGCAGGCCACACTCGAAGAGTATTATGAAAAGGTTCGTACCGCCCTGGCTGAAGAAGGGAAGCGGGATCCCTGTCGGAGGCAGGAGGCCTGTGACGACAGCGATGTTCAGCACGACCTGGCTGACGATCATGATCGTGATCCCGACACACAGCAGCCCTTGGAAATCATCCCGGCCAAGCAACCTGACCGCCGCCCTCAGGCCAAGGACGGCGAAGAGGATGAAGAGCATGGAGATGAAGAGGAAGCCGGCGATGCCTGTCTCCTCGATTATCGAAGCGAGTATGAAATCGTTCTGGACCTCTGGCAGCAGGCCGAGCTTGTAGGTCCCATTACCTATCCCCTTGCCGAAGAGCCCTCCTTCAGCGATTGCGGAAAGCGACATGTTGACCTGCCAGTTCATCCCCTGTGGGTCGAGCGATGGATAGATGAAGCTCGCCACACGGCGCACCCTGTATGGTTCACTCAGCATCATGAGCACGGCAGGTACGGCGGCGAAGGCTCCTGCTGTGATGAGGTAGCGCAGCTTCAGGCCTGCAGCTATGCAGAGCGCGAAGAAGATGAGCAGGAAATGCACCGCCGTCGTATAGGCGCGTTGTGCCACGATCAGCAAGGCGCAGAGTATTGCAATGATGAAGGGCACGACATGATACCAGCCAGGATAACGTCTTGTCTTTGCTGAAGAGAACCACCAGGCAAGGAAGATGACGAGTGAGAGCTTCAAGAGCTCACTTGGCTGGAACTGGGGCAGCAGAGGCAGGTCAAGCCAGCGCCGCGCTCCCATCACCGTGACACCATAGGGTGTGAGCAGTGTCAGGACCATGGCGATGACTGCAAGTGAGAGCAAGGGTATGGAGGCAAGCCTTATCCACTTGACCGGTACGAAGTTGACCACGGCCGCCGCGGCTATGCCCAGCAGGGCGAAGATGCCCTGGCGCAGTACGAAGTAGTAATGTGGCAGTCCATGGGACAGTGCCTCGGCATAGCTCGATGAGTAGAGCATCAACAGTCCTGATGCGACGAGGACGAGGACGACACAGAGGAAGGTGAAGGGGGCGAGGGATCCCTCACCTACCCTGCCTTCCTCGAAGCGCTGTGCATTGTAATCGCTGTAATCCCTGGCCGCCATGTCATACCACCTTGAAACAGAAGAGCGCAGCCAGGAGGCTGGTCAATGCAGATGTGACGAAGAAGAGGTCGACGATCTTCGCTTCCGCCATGCCACGAAGTTCGAGTTCGTGGTGGAAGGGGGCGATCTTGAAGACGCGGCGTCCGAACAGCCTGAAGGAGATGATCTGGATCAGGGAACTCAGCATCTCCAGGTAGATCGGCAGCACGGCGATGATGACACCCAGGACCTCGCCAGACACCAAGGCATTCAAAGCGATGAAGGCCCCGATGAAGTGGCTGCCGCCATCTCCCATGAATATGCCAGCAGGCTTGCTGTTATAGGCAAGGAAGGCCACAAGGACCGAGGCGAGCACCAGGTTGGCACTGCGCAGTCCTGGGACGGCCGCTGCGACAAGGATGAGCATGGGCAGGCAGCTCTTGACCGCCAATCCATCAAGCCCATCTGTTATGTTGTAGGCATTGACAGTCGCTGCGATGAATAGGACCGCCATAGGATAGTAGATGAAGGGTCCCACGGCACTCCAGGCATAGTCGCGGGCAAGGAAGGCGGTGAAGATGGATGCGACCAGCTGGAGGATGAGCTTCGTCAGGCTTTTGAAGCCATCAGCGCTCCTCCTCTTCGCCTTGAGGCTGTCATCCGCCAGGCCAATCAGGAAGAAAGGCAGGCAGAGCCCTGTCATGCGCAGAGCAAGCGCATCCTGACTGATGAAGGCGGCTGCGGTAAACGAGATGAAGATGGGGATGGATCCAAGTGTGCAGGTCCCCTTCTTCGCACCCTGGGTCGTGACAAGCTCGTCCTTCACCTGCGAGGTGAAGCCTGTGGATGAGCGGATGATCCAGGGTGTGATGATGAGACAGAGGGCGGATGCAGCGAGGTAGGCCATCAGACAGCCTCCCCGAGGCCTTCATAAAGCCTCTCCATGGCAAGGGCCCTCGAGCCCTTGAGGAGTAGTATGTCACCTGACGAGGCGGTGTGGTGTACTGCCCATGACAGCTCGTCGAAGTCATCGGTGTGCATGGCGCGGCCAGCCAGGCCATGGTCGTGGAGGACACGGTAGGCCTCCTCCATCTCCTCGCCATACAACCAGATATGTTCAAAGGAAGTATGTGAGAGCACCTCCCCCACCCTGCGGTGTGCCGCCTTGGAGGCAGGCCCAAGCTCCCTCATGTCACCAAGGACGACATGCTTGGCCCCACGCCAGGAGAGGTGTGAGAGCGTGTCTATCGCCCCACTGACGCTGTCGAGGCTCGCGTTGTAGCAGTCCTCTATGATCGTGAGCCCGCCAGAGTGGAGCACACGTCCGCGTCCAAAGAGGGGCTGCATCCGGGACAGGCCCTCGGCGATTTCCGCATCGCTGATGCCAAGGGTGCGTGAAAGCGCCACGGCAAGGGAGGCGTCCTTGAGCGCTCCATCGCCCAGCAAGGGCAGGAGGAAACGCTCACGCCCCAATGTCAGGACGACACCTTCCAACCCACGCCGGGAGATGTCATGGAAAGGGTTGGAGACGACCTCCAGCCTCGCACCCCTGGAGCGCATCATGTCGATATAAGGATTGTCAGCAAGCACGTAGCCCGTCGTCTGGGGAAGCAGGATCTTCGACTTCTCCATTGCGAGGCGCTCCCTTGTGCCGAAGTTGGCGAGGTGGCTGATGCCGATGTTCGTGATGATGGCAAGATCGGGGGGCAGCATGGTTGTGAGCTCATCCATCTCACCCACATGGTCGACGCCGAACTCGAAGACACCATACTCACTGCCCTCCTCCATCGAAAGGAGCGAAAGCGGCAAGCCTAGCGTGCTGTTGAGGTTGCCAGGTGTCTTGGACACCTTGTGGGAGACGGAGAGTATCGATGCGCACATCTCCTTCGTCGTCGTCTTCCCACAGCTGCCTGTGACGGCGATCCCTGTCATGCCAGGTGAGATTGACAAGGGCAACACGGAAGCAAGCCGCGAGAGGGCCGCCTGGCTGTCACGTGCAACCAGGACTGAGATATCACAAGGCAAGTACTTGCAAAGATTTACGTAATGGGATTCATCGAGGAGCAGGGCCACACAGCCCTGCTTCAACGCTTGGTTGATGAAGTCATGACCATCCACCCTCTGTCCACAAAGGGGGATGAAGAGGGAACCAGCAGCCGCCTTGCGTGAGTCGAGGGTGATGGATGTGACCATGCTTTCCCGGCCCACGTGACGCGCAGATGAGAGCGAGGCTATACGGCGGCTCGACTCCCTCATACGCTTTCCCTGGAGACAAGGTAGCTGTTCGAGCTGTCAATGCTGGTGTAGTAGGCACCACCCTCTGCGACATGGTCGATCAGGGCTTCAGGCGTACCACTGCCGCTGATCTCGCTGACCAAGGTGCGCTGCCTGTCCTCAAGGTGCAGTATCTCATCCTTGGCCTGTGCTATGCGCAACCTTACTTCATGGTTCTCACCTATCTGGTAGACAGGCACCAGCAGAGTCAGGAAGGTCAAGATGATGATTGACACTGTCATCACCTTAGCAACCATGGACATCCTGACACGGCGTCGTTCATTAGTCGTCGTGACCATTTTCTTCCCCCAACTTCTCCACCACCCGCAGCTTCGCACTGCGGGAAGGAGGATTGGACTCACATTCTTCCGGGCACGCTACCACAGGGTGCTTCGTAAGAATCCTCAACACTGCGCCATCACCAGTCCCACGTTCCTTGAAAAACCACTTCACGATACGGTCTTCCAGGGAATGGAAGGTGATCACCGCGATCCTCCCGCCTGGCTTGAGGGTCCTCAACGCCCCCGCCAAGGCCGGGCTGATCCGGTCAAGTTCCTTGTTCACTTCGATGCGGAGCGCCTGGAATGTCCTCGTCGCAGGATGGATGCGTCCATGCCTGTAGGTAGGTGGGACGGCGGCCTCGATGATGGCGGCCAGCTGGCCAGCCGTATCGATAGGCCCCTGTGTCCTCGCCTCTGTAATGGCGCGGGCGATCCTCCTTGAATAGCGCTCCTCGGCGTAGTGGTAGATCACATCAGCGATCTCCTTTTCGCCGTACTTGTTGACAACCGTCCAGGCTGAAAGCTTCTGGTCCTTGTCGAGTCTCATGTCGAGCTTCTCGTCACTGCGGAAGGAGAAACCACGCTCGCTCTCGACATAGTGGAAGACGCTGATCCCAAGGTCGAAGAGGATCATGTCGGCGCTTTCCGCCTCAGCCGTCTCGAAGTATTCATCAAACCAGCAGTTGACAGGCTTGAAACGCCCGCCGAAGACAGAGAGGCGCTCAACCGCCTTCGTCTGGATGTCCTTGTCGCGGTCAAGCCCGATGACTGTGAGGTCCCCGTAGCGCTCAAGGAAGGCGGCGCTGTGACCACCCTCCCCTGTCGTACAATCGATCATCACGGGGTCAGGACCTAGTGGCTTGAGGAAGGATAGGACCTCGTCCTTCATGACGGGGGTATGGACGATCGTCATCTCACACCTCCTTCTTTGTCATCAGGGCGAGGCTTTCTCCAAGGTCCGCGATCGACGAGTCGTCTTCTTCCATGAAGGCCTCGTAGATCTCAGGATTCCAGATCTCAATATAGTTGCCCATGCCGAGCACCATGACTTCGGACTTGAGCTGGATTGATGCATGGTTGCGTAGTGTGAGTGGCAGATTCACCCTTCCACTGCCATCGAAGTCCAGAGGTTGAGAAGAAGAAATGAACCTCCTGGTGAACTTCCTGGCAGTGGAAGAGAAAATCTGCATACCGTCATCGCCTGAAATTGCAAAAGAGAAGGTTTTTTCAAAGTAATCAGGGGGAAACAAGGCGATGCAGGCACCATCTAATCCCTTAGTGGCGACCACGGTGGGACTGCCAAGAAGTGTGCGCAGCCGGGCAGGGATCATCAATCGTCCCTTCTCGTCCACTTTGTTGATGTACTCTCCAGTAAGCATCATACGGCACACTCCTGATTTCTCCCACTTTTTGGGAAAATACCACCACTAATTGCCACCACTTTACACCATTCCCCTTGATTTTGGGTTGCCACCCCTGTCTAAAAAGCAATCTTTCGTGCGCGTATGCTTAAGGAACAACTTAATAAAGATCAAGCTCAAAAACATGCATCAAGATTAAGATAAGTCATGTAAATACCACTACCAAAAGGAGCAATGTAAAATAAAATCAGGACATCAAACCTGAATCTTCAAGATTTCAAAACAAAACACCCTGATCCCCACTGACAAGGTGGGAGGAAATCCCCAGAAAATGGCATACCTCCCCCCACCAAATCCACCCCGCGGGCACAGCCCAAGGCCCCATCACCCCAGTCCAATGCACCCCAGTGGAGGAAAGTGGGAAGCCTCCCTCAAATCAGGTGTCCACAACCCCAGCTTGTGTTTGGTCAAGACACTTTGGAGAAAAAGATCGTCAAGAGGAGAAACTTAGGACCACTTGTGTCGTTTCCATTTGAGTTGACAAGGTTTCGTCCAGAATTCCTGACAATTATTTCGCAATCTTGCCCTTTTTGAACCATCTTCAAGCCTGATTTTTCTCATAACTCCTTATAAAACCCCTCAAGAATGCAAAATGCGAAAGCCGATTTTCGAGTTTTTGCGAAATTTCTCCTGTATAAGCCCGATTTTCCCTGTTGTCCACGTTTTTTGACAATTCCAGCCCCGGTTTTTCGCAATCCGCGTTCAATAGGTTTTGAACAACCATTGAATTTTGAATCTGAGAGGTTTTTTCAAAACTCGAAATGACTGAATGAAAATACGCCTGTAAGGACATGAATATGCAAAATGATAGGGTT
>CALXXN010000011.1 GCA_944392695.1 uncultured Spirochaetales bacterium
TAGTTCTTGAAGTTGTCGCCGCTGAAGCGGTTGAAGACTTCAGAGCAGTACTTGGGTGTGAGGTTGAATTCTTCCGAAAGGTCGATGAGCATGATGGGCTCGCTGTAATGCTCGTGGATGTATTCCCTCATCTTCTTGGCAACCTGGTCTCCCTTCTCCTGGCTCTCTGCGCTCTTGAGTGCGATGGTTGAGGCAAGAAGTTCCCTTACGGCCTGTATGCTTTGCTGGGCGCCTGTTGCACTTGGAAGTCTTTCTTCCGGTAGCCTCATCTCCTGACGGATGCGTACGATGGTCGATGTAAGGGCGCTGATGAGGTTCCTCGCTTCGCTCTCTGTCAGCTTCACCTCCTCAGAGAAGTTCGCATCAATGATCGCATCGAAAATCTCGAGAGCGGAAGGGGAAGTGGCCAGGGCCGCGTTGACAAGCTTCCTTTCCTCGCTGACAGGGTAGTACATGCAACCCGAGCGCAATCTCACATCGGCTTCGGTGAGGATGTTCCTGTCCCGTTCGAAATAGCGGCTGTCCATTATGTTCTGAGCTTTGAGGTAGGCGGCCTTTATGTTCTGCCATCCCTGCACAGTGTGGCTGATTGCCGCCTGCATGCTCGCATCCTCATCCTGAAGCGTGAACTCCCTGAGCATCTTGTAGAGGAAGGCATGGCATTCCTCCTCATCCTGGCTCTTGTAGATCAGTGTGGCACTGCCGTTGTCCATCATGATGAAGTGCAGATGACTGATGCGCCGTGTCATTGAGTTCGTCCTGAGCAGTAGTGTCTGCTTCTTCTCAGCCCCTGCACCTTCAGCATCAAGGATTGCAACCGTGAAGAATGATGTCTCATCGTCTGCTATCCTGTGTATCGAGTCGGTGCCGTGGATGTAGGAGCGGTATTTCTGTACATCAATTGCTGCCTGCAGTTCGCGGCTGAGGCTTTCAAGCCGGCTTGAAATATCCTCAGCCTCGCGGCACTTGGTTATGATCATGTCAAACTCATTGCCTTCAGCAAGCTCCTTGGGTGCCTCTGATCCAGCAACGCTCGCATAGGCCTGCTTGACAGGCTCGTATAGGTTCGTCTTCAGGCGGTATGCGGCAAAGAATGTGGCCGTGAGGGCGAATGTGACGAAGGCTGCGAGCACAAGAATGCTGGGGAATGCAATGCGGTCTGCATGTGCGAGGACGAATGTGAACGAGAAGTAGGGAAAGCTTTCGCTCCTCAGGTTATAGCCCTCAATCTGGCTGTGGCCGGATGGGATGAAGGTGTTTTCAAGGCAGTCAGCAAGCTCCGCATCGCTGCTGTATATGGTGTGCGATGTGTTGTCTATCAGGGCTAATGTGATCCGGCTGTCCTGTGGCGGTGCGAAGATCGAGGCCGGCAGGATGCAGTAGAAGATCAGGGTGGAGTCATTCAGGAAACGCTCGAGGGTCAGTATGATCCTGCTACCATCTTCTGTCAGCACGGCTCCCTGGCTTTGGGGAAGTTCGTCAAGTCCCACGATGCTGGAAAGGAAGCTGGTCTTCGCCAGGGTTCCGTTGGTCGTGATTACGAAGGATGCCTCATCATCCCGCGTCACTGCAAGATTGTAGGTGTTGAAATTCGTTCCCGGGGCCCAACGGCAGAGGTCCTTGTAGATACGGAGCGAACTGTAGTAGTAGTCGGCGGAGCCGTGGGCCGAGTCCAGCCAGGAGAGTACATCTGCTGAGGTGGAGAAGTAGTCTACCGTGCGGCTGATTTCGCTCAGCGTCGCACTGAGCGCATTCATCGAGACCTCCTCAAGCGACTCAAGCGCGTGGTTGGCCGAGTCCGTGATATTGCGTTCTGCAAGAAGGGCTGCAATGACTGCCATCAGTGCGATCACTAGTGCCAGACCTGTGAAGACAAGTGAGAGCTTGTGCTGGTACGAATGATTCCTCGAGCTTTTTGCCATAAGGATGATTTTACCTGTTTTTTTCCATTTCGATAAATTCTTTTCCTGTTTTTCGGAATATTGGCGATGAACGGAAAATTGCCGATTTCGTGTTCCATCAAATGGGGTTTAGCCTGAAATCATCACAAAAGGAGGTTGTCTCATGGCAACAAGTAATGGCCTTGGCCGTCAGAGCATGAGGAAGCGCTTTCTTTCGAGTTGGCAGCTTCTCATCTTGCTCTTACCTGGCCTCATATGGTACCTGCTCTTCTGCTACAAGCCCATGGTCGGTCTTAGAATGGCCTTCTACGACTACAATATTTTCCGTGGCTTCGAGGGCAGCGAGTTTGTTGGGCTGGAGAATTTCAAGATATACATGACGGGACCCGACTTCTTCCGCACAGTGAAGAACACCCTCATGATCGCCCTTTGGCAGCTTCTGATCTGTTTCCCGTTCCCCATCCTGCTTGCAATCATCGTGACGGAGATGAAGAGCAATCTGCTGAGAAAGGCGGTGCAGACGGCAACATTCCTTCCGTACTTCATCTCGACAGTCGTTGTCTGCGGTATGGTTGTGAACTTCCTTTCTCCATCAACTGGAATCATAAACAAGTTCATTGAGCTCTTCGGAGGAGATGCGACCTATTTCATGGTCTACCCGCAGTATTTCCGCCCGATCTACACCATCATGACGCTCTGGCAGACAGCCGGATTCAACTCAGTTGTCTACATCGCAGCCCTGATGGGCATTGATACGGAACTGTATGAGGCAGCGCTTGTCGACGGCGCAGGACGTTTCCAGCGCATCTGGCATATCACATTGCCAGGCATCGTGCCCACAATCGTGACAATGCTTGTCATGAACATCGGCAAGATGGTCAAAGTCGGCTACGAATCCATCCTCTTGCTCTACCAGCCATCGACTTATTCGACTGCCGATGTCATAAGCACATATTCATTCCGCATGGGAATCCAGAACGGAGACTATGGAATCGCAACCGCCGCAGGACTCTTCGAGGCAGTCATCGCACTGATCCTCGTCGTCGCCGCCAACAAGATCTCAAAGAGACTGACAGAGACCGCACTCTGGTAATGGGAGGGAAGGACAATGTCAAAAGAAAGAAACAAAGGCGGTTCCGGAGCCCGTATCGAGGGACGCGGTGAGAAGATCTTCGACATCGCAGTCACGATTGTCGGTATCGTACTCGTCATCATCTGCCTTTACCCGCTGTGGTATGTCTTCATCGCCTCTGTCAGCCGTCCGCTCTATGTCGAGAACGGCTCAGTGATGTTCAGGCCTGCCTACTTCACGCTCGAAAGCTACAAGGAAGCTTTCAAGACACCATTCCTGTGGACAAGTTTCGGCAACTCGCTTTTCTACACATTCTTCGGTGTCCTGGTGAACATGGTCTTCTCGACTACAATGGCCTATGCGCTCTCTAGAAGCCGCCTGCTCTTCCGCAAGGGCTTTACAATGCTTGCCGTCTTCACGATGTGGTTCAGTGCCGGCATCATCCCGATGTACATGAACTTCCGTGATTTCAATCTTCTGGACACCAGGACGGCCATCCTCTTCGGCTTTGCGATCAGCACCTACAACATGATCATTCTCAAAAGCTTCTTCGAACAGGTCCCATCAGCCCTGGAGGAGGCGGCTTTCATCGACGGGGCAAGCGACTTCCGCATATTCGTGCAGATCTTCCTGCCTCTTTCGAAGCCGGCCCTGGCCACAGTCGCGCTCTTCTACGGTGTCAACCGCTGGAACGGATACTTCTGGCCTATGAACCTGCTGACAAGCGACAGCAAGGTGCCTCTCCAGGTGCTCCTGAAGAAACTGCTTGTCGATAGGACCGCAAATGAGATGGAGAGTGCCATCATCACAAGCGCATCCCTGAGCAACCAGACGACTGTGATCTACGCACTGATCCTGCTTGCCATCATCCCGATGGCCGTGATCTATCCTTTCATTCAGAAATACTTCCGCAGCGGTATCACCATCGGTGCGGTCAAGGGTTAACACACTTCAAAAGGAGATAAAAAAAGATGAAAAAGAGAACATTTGTCCTTTCCATCCTCATCGCTCTCTTCTGCATCCTGCCGTTGGCAGCTGGCGGTAGCAGCGAGGCCTCATCCGCTTCCTCAGTGGACAGTGGAGTCAGGCCGACGCTCAACGAAGATGGAAGCTTCCACCTTCCTATCGCAGATGAAAAGACGACTTTCTCAATCTTCCTCAACTTCAATAACATGCCCTTCGACAACAACTGGGCAGTGTGGAAGGAGCTTGAGGAGAGGACGAATATCCGCTTCGAGAGCGTGATCAGCCAGACCAACTCCAATGAGACTGAGGCCTACAACCTCATGCTCTCCAGTGGCAACCTGGCCGATGTCATCGGCTATGTCAGTGCTGCGGATCTTGAGAAGCTGGGCCGCGATGGTGGACTGATCCCACTCAACGATCTCATTGACGAATATGCCCCGAACATCAAGGCCCTGATGGAGTCGGATCCCGCCTTCAGGCAGTATGCTACAAGTACGGACGGAAACATCTACTTCATCCCCAAGAACCAGGTCATGAACAATGCAGAGTTCTGGTTCATCAGAGCCGACTGGCTTGATAAGCTCGGCCTCGAAGTCCCGACCACAGTCGACGAGCTGTATGATGTCCTCACCGCTTTCCGTAATGAGGATCCTAACGGCAACGGGCTGAAGGATGAGATTCCTCTCTTCGACCGCGCAGGCTGGAAGATGCCGGATGAGTACCTCTATCTGTGGGATACTTCAATCGAGTTCTATGTCAGGGACGGAAAGATCACCTACGAGCCCCTGGAGGAGAATTTCAAGACAGGTGTCACCAACCTCATCAAGTGGTACTGCGAAGGCCTGATCGATCCTGAAATCTTCACACGCGGACCGAAGAGCAGGGATACCCTTCTTGCTGCAGACCTCGGCGGATGCACACATGACTGGATCAGCGCCGTCTCCTATAACGGTACGCTGGACAAGGACATCCCGGGGTTCAAGATGATTGGAATCGCGCCGCCTGCTGACCAGAACGGCGTTGTCAAGGAGCGCACGATGAGGTATCCCGGTGTCGGATGGGGAATCTCAAGCCAGTGCGAAGACCCAGTGACAGTCATCAAGTTCATGGACTACCTCTTCACAGAGGAAGGATCCGCACTGATGAACTGGGGTATTGAGGGTGAAAGCTACTACGTGGATGAGAACGGAGACTTCCAGTTCTACGACCACGTGCTCAACAGCGAGCAGACAACAACTGGTTATCTGCGCTCCATCGGCGCCATCTACCGCGTCGGCATGAACCAGACAGGCGAGTACGAGCTGGCATCCACCAACGAAGAGGGTGTCGCTGTCATCGAGCTTTATGAGGCACATCCTGAGTGGTACGACAACAGCCAGCCTCCATACGCTGACGGCAAGCTGGACATGAAGTACTTCTCAGAGGACGAGACTCGTTACGAAAGGATCATGGGCCAGATCGAACCTTATGTGCAGGAGAAGCTGCAGAGCTGGATCCTTGGCACCAGCGACTTCGAAGCTGACTACGACAGCTTCATCAACGAGCTTCACACCAGAGGCATTGATGAGGCCATCGAGATCAATCAGAGGGCTTACGACTTCTACATTGGAAGTGGAAGCAACTGATAGATATCACCTACGGGGCACTTCGGTGCCCCCTCTTTGAGGAGGACATGATGGCAAGGCGGAAGAACCTTATTTATATTTTTGCAGATCAGTGGCGCTACCATGCCTATGGGGCCGCAGGCGAAGACGACATCAGTACACCGGCATTCGATGCCTTCGCCCAGGATTCCATCTTCTGCACTTCGGCGCTTTCGACCTATCCATTGTGCTCTCCTCACAGAGCATCCCTCCTGACGGGCAAGGACCCGCTCTCACTCGGTTTCTACACCAACTGCAAGAACGGCATCGCAGACCGTGTCATGCTCTATCCGCAGGAGATCACGATTTCTGATGTGCTGCATGGGGAAGGATACCAGACAGCCTATATCGGAAAATGGCACCTGGACTCGGCCGAGGTCAATTTCTATTCCAATCCGTCTTCCGGCGCCAGCGTCTGGGACGCCTTCACGCCGCCTGGAGAGAGGCGCCATCACTTCGACTACTGGTATTCATATGGTGCTATGAACGACCACCTTCATCCTCACTACTGGGGGGATGATGAGAAGATGATCAATATCGAAGGCTGGTCAGCGGAGCATGAGACAGATGTCTTCATCTCCTACATGGAGGAGGCGGTGAAGAAGGATGGCCCAATCCTGTGCTTCCTCTCCTGGAATCCGCCGCACCCGCCATATGACCTGATTGATGAAGAGCGTCTCTCGCTCTACAGTGACAAGGGGGACTTCAGACCGAATGTGCCTGAAGCGTGGAGGAGTGACCCGTCCTACCTCAAGGCGCGGCAGGATTACTTTGCCGCTGTTGCGGGACTTGATCAGCAGTTCGCCAGGATTGTCAGCTACCTGAAGGAGACAGGGCTTTATGACGATTCCGTCATCGTCCTTTCAGCAGACCACGGTGACTGCATGGGCTCCCATGGCCTTTACGGCAAGAATGTCTGGTACGAAGAGTCGATCCGCATTCCGCTTGTGATCCACGATCCGGACCTGGCACCCGGCCGCTGTAGCAGCATGGTCATGAGTGAGGATCAGATGCCGACTCTTCTTGAACTTCTCGGTGTACAGATTCCTGAGACTGTCACAGGAGTGAGCCAGGCCGAGGCATTGAAGGGAGGCGCGGACAAGCGTCCTTATGCTTACCTCATGAGCGCTCCTGGCCTGCCTGAGCAGCAGGCGCCTTACAGAGAGCATGGACTTGATCCCCGTGCCTATGGTTGGAGATCAATAAGAACAGGGAAGGAGAAGTATGTTGTCGACAACGGAACCGTGCCTGGCTTTGAGAGGCGCAGGCTGTTGTACGACCTTGTGGATGATCCCTATGAGCTCTCGCCAAAGGTGCTTTCACCCTCAGACCCCATCTCTAAGAACTATGATGATATGATCAGGGCTTCAATGAGAAAACCTGCAGACTTCTTCTTACTGGAGGACTAGATGGACATAGAGACAAGGCTTGCGCCACTGAGTGATGCATTCGTTGCCAACGCAATAAGGAATGCGGTTGCAATTAATGAATCATGCCTTGATGGCTATACTGCAGAATTCAAGTACAGTCACAGCAGGAATGGCTTCTACCCGAAGAGCGGGAACACGGAGTGGACCACCGGTTTCTGGACAGGCCAGCTCTGGCTTTGCTACAGCCTGACAGGTGATGAGCGCTTCCGCAGGGCTGCGCTGGTCCAGGTTGATTCCTTCCTGGAGCGCATTGAGAAAAAGATTGATGTCGAGCACCATGACATGGGCTTTCTCTATTCGCCATCTTGTGTCGCAGCATACAAGCACACAGGCAGTGAGACGGGTCGGAAGGCAGCCCTCCTTGCAGCAGACAACCTGATTTCGCGATTTCATGAAAAGGGACAGTTCATCCAGGCCTGGGGTAGCCTTGAGAACAGGAATGAATACCGCCTCATCGTCGACTGTCTGCTGAATCTACCGCTTCTCTACTGGGCAAGCGGGACGACTGGGGATGGGAAGTACAGTGATATCGCAGGCCGCCACTTCAACACGGCCCTCTCCTGTGTGTTGCGCCCTGACGGTTCGACTTACCATACCTATTACTTTGACCCCCAGACCGGCGCTCCACTACGCGGTGTGACTGCACAGGGTAACAGGGACGGCTCGCCCTGGGCCCGCGGACAGGCCTGGGCCGTCTATGGAAGTGCGCTTGGCTACTCGAAGACAGGAAGCAGTCTTGCCCTCAGCGTCTTCCATAAGACCCTGGACTTCTTCCTCTCACATCTTCCCGATGACATCATTCCCTACTGGGACTTCGATTTTACGAATCCAAGTACTGAACCCCGTGACTCATCAGCTCTTGCAATTGTCATCTGCGGCATGATGGAGGCAGGGGATGCGATTGGTGGTGAGGAGGGCAGGAAACTTCATGAGCTTGCACTCCGGCTTCTTGCACGGCTCTATGAAGAGTGCGCGGTAAAGGATGCTTCAATTTCAAACGGACTTCTTCTCCACGGTACCTATGCGCGCAAAAGCGAGTACAACACCTGCCGCAACCGCGGGGTTGATGAGTGCAACATATGGGGAGATTACTATTATCTTGAAGCTCTTGCCCGCGTAAAGGGCAAGTGGGAGGCCTACTGGTGAACATCATTGTCTTTGTCATGGACCAGCTTTCCGCCCTGGCCTTGGATCTTTACGGTGGGCCCTTCCATGCACCGGCCATCTCCTCTCTGGCTGGAAATGGAGTCCTGGTGGAAGATGCTTATTGCAACTATCCGCTCTGCCAGCCCTCGCGCGCTTCCCTGTGGACAGGCCAGTACCCGCACCGCAACCGGGTCTGGTCAAACGGGCGCAAGTGGCCGATCACGCCGATTGATTCCTCCTTTCCTGCCCTTGGAGAGGCCTTCGCCTCTGCCGGCTGGGAATGCCGGCATTTTGGGAAAAAGCATGACGGCGGAGCGCTGAGGGGCTTCATCTGTTCCGCAGAGGAGAAGAGGAAGATAGGAAATGACAACGATGCCTTCCCGTATAATATGGACACCTACGCCGATGCCTATACAGTGGATGAGACACTCTCCTTCATAAAAAAGCGCAGGGATGAGCGTCCTCTCCTCATGGTTGTCGACCTGATCAATCCGCACAACATCTGCGGCTGGATTGGTGTCAACAAAGGTCCACATGAGGATGTGCCATTCGATGGAGAGCTTCCTCAACTTCCTGTCAATTTCCATTTCGATGACATCGCATCGCGCCCGCTGCCCGTACAGTATATCTGTTGCTCGCATGTCAGACAGGGACAGGTCTCAGCCTGGACCGAAGAGAATTACAGGCACTACCTTGCCGCATACAACTACTACCTCCAGAGGGCAGACAGTGATATGAAGAGGGTACTTGATGAAGCCGCCTCGGCCGGCCTCATTGATGATGAGACCCTCATTGTCTTCACCAGTGACCATGGCGACAACCTCACTTCGCGCGGTGCCGTGACCAAGCAGGTCTCGCTTTACGAGGAAGTGACCCGCGTGCCACTCATCTTCAGCGGTCCTGCTGTGAAGGCCAGGGGCAGTGCTGAAGGCCTGGCTTCCCTGCTTGACCTGTTCCCGACCCTTCTAGGAGTGGCAGGACTTGAGCCGGATGAGCGGCTGGACGGAATGGACATAAGCGGCATTCTTGACGGCAGTGCTATGCCGGAGCATGGATATGTCGCAAGCGAGTGGTTTACGGAATGGGGCTACACGATATCGCCTGGCCGGATGATAAGAATCGGGCACTACAAGTACATGCACTACCTTGAAGGTGATGGTGAGGAGCTGTACGACCTTGAAAAGGATCCCCGCGAGATGAAGAATCTTGCAAAAGACCCCTCATACAGTGCTGTTATTGAGGAGATGCGAACGGCGCTGGAAAGGCATATTGATCGGAGTGCTGATCCCTATCACTCCCTTGAAGTGAAGGTGGACAAGAGATGGAGGAGCCATCCCGTCGGCTATCACAGGCATGAGGGGCCGACAGCTCCGGAAGTCTGATGAGGAGGTGGAAGATGAGACAGGCAATACTCATCATCACAGATACTACAAGACGCGACATGCTCTCATGCTATGGGCTGGAAGAGGGCATGAGCACACCGAATCTTGACCGACTGGCATCACAGGGGCTGCGCTATGATGCTGCCTATTCATGTCAGCCTGTCTGCGGGCCGGCCCGTTCCGCGATCTTCACCGGCACGTTCCCTCATTCCAACGGAATGGTCACCAACTGCGTTCCGCTTGGAGACAATGTGAAGACTCTGGGGCAAAGGCTGCGTGACAATGGGATACACGCCGCCTATACAGGCAAGTGGCATCTCGATGGCGGTGACTATTTCGGCCTCGGAGTCTGTCCGGATGGCTGGGATCCGGAATACTGGTATGACATGCATAACTACCTGGAGGAACTTACAGACGAGCAGCGGATGCGTTCAAGGCAGTCCGATACAGCCTTTGCCGAGGACTGGGGTGAGGAGATGACATATGCCCACCGCTGTGCGGACCGCGGTATCGATTTTGTGAGGAAGCACAGCGATGAGGACTTCTTCTTCACGCTCTCCCTTGACGAGCCACATGGCCCCTGTATCTGTCCGCCGCCATTCAACACGATGTATAAGGACTTCCGCTTCGCTGACAGGGCCGCCTTCCATGACACTCTTGAGAGCAAGCCCATGATGCAACGCCTCTGGGCAGGTGATGCTGTCAATGCCGATCCGGAGAGCCTCCGGGGACCAGGTCGCATGCTCTCCCTCTTCCTCGGTTGCAACAGCTTTGCCGACTATGAGATCGGACGTTTCCTGGATGCGGTGGATGAATCCTGCCCTGATGCCTTGGTGATTTACACATCCGACCATGGCGACATGCTGGGATCTCATCGTCTGCAGACAAAGAACGCGGCATTCTATAAAGAAATCTGCAATATTCCGCTTCTTGTGAGGAATGGACGCTCCAGCGAGAGGGGAGTGGTGGACTTCCCTGCTTCCCACATCGACATCGCACCGACGGTTCTCGACTTCTTCTCTATCCCAACCCCAAAGCTTTTTGAAGGACGCAGCATGCTGCCTCAGATCATGGACAAGAGCCTGCGCATCAATGATTACGTCTTTACGGAGTTCACACGTTACGAAGTCGACCATGACGGCTTCGGTGGACTGCAGATGATGCGCGCTGTCACCGATGGACGTTACAAGCTTTCCATCAATCTTATTGACAGTGATGAGCTTTACGATCTGGAAAGCGATCCTGAGGAAGTTGAGAACCTAATCTGGAATCCGGATTATGCAGAAATCCGCAACAGGCTCCATGACAGGCTCATTGCCCATATGGATGAAACCCGCGACCTCTACCGTGGCTACCAGTGGCTTTGCCGCCCATGGAGGAATGACAAGAGCCCGTCCTGGAACAACTCGGCTTGTACCCGGCAGAGGGAGAACGAGGAGTATGAGCCCCGCCAGTGGGACTATGACACCGGACTGCCAATGAAAGAGGCTGTCAGGGGCAAGAAGCTCTATGACGAGAAGAAATAGGGGAGGCTCCTGATTTGTGGATTGCAAACAGAGGTTGCATCCATACGATGATGAGCTGTGCATCAGGAACAACAATATGCGTGAATGGGATGGAGTGCCCTGCGGTGTGGAATCTCACATTCCTCTACACGAAGAAGCAGATCAGGGGCGGACGCAATTCATTCAAGGACATCTCATGGCGAGGAGAACGACTTTTTCGACAGGATGCTGAAGAACGTGCAGGAGCCCTCCCTCGCCTAGTTCGACAAGACGTTGGACCAGTCCGAGCTGATCGTGTTCGAGTCGGACTCTGATACTGGTCCCCTTACGGTCTACCAGCGCTACGAGCATAGATGGCTGCTGGAACTGGTTTCAGGCGCTACAGAAGTACGAATGTCTGAATGTCTCAAGGTAACAGGGTGGGGCTTCGCCATTATAGGTGGCGAATCCGTGAACTTCGTTGCCATTCTCATTGCAACAAGCGTCATCAACAAGGTGAGAAGACTGATTTTCTGGATAGCTTTTCATATGGAGACCTTATGGATGACCTCACGGAGGCATGGAGGATGACAGTCTCGCCTTTTGAAGCCAGATACGATGACAAGTACTGATGCAATGTTGGTGAGGGTGTGTTCCCCGGGCTTCAAGCTTTAGGTTTTTCAATTCCAGCTGTGAAGCCAGTTCCACAGAAGAAAGGACGCCCAAGGAAAAACAAAACCAGACCTGATGGTTGTCTACTGTTTAACAAATTGGTAAAGTCTTATATAATCATACCGAATTAGAGCCTGTTTTACGTATTATCGATTTTCAAATCAGATGATTTCTTTTGTGATGCCTTGCTTGTCACAAGCAAATCGCAGTAGTCGGAATCATGCTGATTGCTGGGTTTGCGGCCTGTGAGAAGGGCCTGCAATTTGAACAGTTACCGTGATTCATCTACAGCAACCAATCATGATTTACCATTGGATGGCTTTGATGAAAAAAAACAACATCCTGTGTGTAGAGGATGCTAGACTAGGGTGATGGACTTCAAGAACACACTCTACACAGCTATGCGCTTCGACTTCCTCTACGCTGGACGTTACAATTTCCAGCATGGCTGGATTTATCCTGAGAGCCATATACCATATTGCATGGTCCGCCTGATTGAAAAAGGTGAGGGACTATTCATCATAGATGGAGAAGAGTTCGAGGTGGGTGAGGGACAGGTCGTGTACATCCCGCAGGGGTGCAGGCTTTCCTGCGTGACCAGTTCTGAAGATTTCCAATTCATCTCGATACGCTTCCGCCTGTGTGCACAGTTGGATGCGGGGGATTTCCTTGCGGACTACTATCATATAAAGAGGGTGACTGACTCGGGTGATGATGACATCATAAGCACTTATTTCAGCCAGGTCATCTCGTATGCCAGGAAGGGTGGGCCTTCCAAGATCTTCCGGATCCGCGGGAACCTGGAACTCATAATCGCCTGGCTTTGTGAACATGGTGATGATGGCGGGGCGGAGATGGAAGAGGCAGGGCAATCCGAGTCGTTCTCGATAGAGGAGAACCTGAGGCGAGCCACTCTTGTGAGCAAGAGGACGCAGGATCCGAGGATCAATGCGTTGACTGAGTACATCCTCGCACATCTGGATGAGGACTTGAATTGCAGCCAGTTGGCATCGATGGCAGGAATGAGTGAGTCATCCTTGCGACGGCTTTTCAAGAAACATACGGGAAAGAGCCCCGTTGACTACATCACGGACTCACGTCTGGCTGTCGCGGCCCGACGCCTCCTGGTCTCTAACGAGCATATCGCGCAGATCGCCTATTCCGTTGGAATAGGGGATGCGAATTATTTCAGCCGGCTCTTCAGGGAGAACTTCGGAGTATCCCCTCTAGAGTATCGGAGAAGGGCTGAATAGCACTTAAAATACCGTCAGAACATGAGCGTTTCCTCCTATTATTAGGCGAATCCTATTCTTGTGTGCTTTGTGATTCAGGGGGTTATCCTGAGAGCACAAAAGGAAAAACGGAGGTAGATTTGATGAAGAAACTCACAATCGCAGCCCTCATGCTGTTGTTGTCGCTCTCATTGGTTTTCGCCAACGGCTCAGCCGAATCAGCACAGGCTGCTGATGGTGAGCTGAATGGCACCATCACATTCTGGCACTCATTCACACAAGGTAAGAGGATGGAAGCTGTCCAGGCCGCTGCTGACCAATTCATGCAGATGCACCCTGGCGTCACAATCAACATCGAAACCATGGCCTGGGGCGATTTCAATACCAAGTGGAATGCAGGTCTCACGACAGGAGATCTTCCTGATATGAGCACCGCCCAGAACACAGGCGAGGTCGCTGAGATGCTTAATGTCGGTGTCCTCCGATCGGTCGATACTGTCATTGATGCGATTGGACGCGACCGCTTCAGCGCCAACGCCCTTGGTGACATGACTGTCGATGGTGAGGTCTATGGCATTCCATACTACTCACATGCACAGGTCATGTGGTATCGCGAGGACCTCCTCGATGCTGCTGGACTCGATGTCCCCCAGACCTGGGATGAGTTCTACGATGCCGCGGTCGCATTGACCAAGGACGGGGTCTATGGTGCTGCCGTCTCACTCAGCCCGAACGACCTGCTCGGAACCCGCTACTTGAACTATTATGTCCGTTCAGCCGGTGGCAGCCTCCTCAACGATGACCTCACAGCCAACCTCACAAGCCCTGAGGCCATTGAGGGCATCAAGTTCTGGGTCGACGTCTACAAGAACTGCTCACCCGCAGAGACGATCAACTACACGGTCAACGACCATGCGACACTCTACTACCAGGGCATCACGGCCTTCGACTTCAACTCTGGTTTCCAGATCGACGGTGTCAGGAACAACCGTCCTGACCTGTTGCCTTATGTCTCCTGCGCCATGCTGCCCAGGATGAATGCGGATGATCCCCTCTATAGTGCTGAAGCCACGCACATTCCACTCGTGATCTGGCAGAACAGCGAACATCCTGAAATCTGTGAGGCCTTCATCGAGTTCCTCTATGAGGAGGACAACTACACTGACTTCCTCAGTGCCGTACCTGTCGGAATGCTTCCATCAATCAGTGGCATCTCGGAGACCGAGGCCTACAGAAGCAATGAGATCGTCCAGGATTTCGCCGAGGAGGAAGCCATCATCGCTGAGGCCATCGAGCTTGGCAGTGCCATCGGTTTCGAGCATGGACCCAGCGCCCAGGCAGGTCTCCTTGCCAACCAGGGCATCATCGAAGAGATGTTCCAGGACATCATCATGAATGGAACACCTGTCGAGGAAGCAGCTGCGGCTGCAGAAGCAGAGCTCAACGAGATCTTCGAGGCAATGGTCCAGTAGGTTGTAGCCTGGTCACTTTGAATGCGGGGCCACGAGCCCCGCAAGTTTTGGAGGTGGAACATGCCTCATCATTTGAAAGGAAGGACATCGATACAGGGCAGTTCCCTGACAAGATGGTTCTTTGTTGGTCCTGCGATGCTGGTGGTCATCTGCCTCTTGATCTACCCGCTGTGCACCACGGTCCTGTACAGTTTCACCGACAAGACCATGATCCGGGCCGACTTCAATTTCACTGGCTTTGAGAACTACACCCGCATCCTTACGGATCCTGACTTCTGGTCCTCTTTCGCCAATTCGCTCGTATGGACAATCTTCGGTGTCCTGGGGCAGCTGGCCATCGGTTTCACAGGTGCCCTCTGCCTCAATCGTATCAAGTCTCCAGTGATGAGGAATGTCTTCCGTATCACTGCGATCATCCCCTGGGCCTTCCCTTCAATCGCCACTGCGATGGTCTGGAAATGGCTGTTGAACGGAATCTATGGTTTCGTCCCCGTGTCGCTGCGCAACCTTGGTATCACGGAAGGGCTGGCCCAGTTCTTCTCGACACCAGAACTCGTCATGCCGACACTGATCTTCATCAATATCTGGTTCGGCTTCCCTCTGATCATGGTCAATGTCTATGCAGCACTGCAGACCATACCACAGGATCAATATGAAGCAGCCCAGATTGATGGCGCCTCAGCCTGGCAGTCATTCATACATGTCACCGTCCCTCATATCAGGACTGTTGTCGGACTCTTGGTTGTAATGAGGACTGTCTGGATCTTCAACAACTTCGACCTGATTTACATGATCACCGGAGGTGGCCCCGCAGGTGCTAGTTCGACAATGCCGATCTACATCTACGACACTGGGTGGACGGGAAGGATGGTTGGACGTGCCTCAACAGCATCAGTCCTCCTGCTCCTCTTCCTTGTCATACTCTGTGTGCTTTACTTCCGTGTCATCACCCGCTGGGAAAAGGAGGATGACAAATGAGCTTGAAGAAACGTTTCACAGCAGGTGGGGCTTTCTCCTATGTGTACCTCACATTGTTATGCATCCTGGCGGTCTTCCCCTTGGTCTGGCTGGTCGTCTCCGCTTTCAAGTCCAGCGGGGAGATGCTCGCCAATCCAACGAAGATCCTGCCGATGGATTGGACGCTTGAGAACTTCGAGACGGTCCTCTTCACCCTCCGCTTCACGGTGAACATCAAGAACAGCTTGATCATCGCACTTGCCACGACCTTGGTCGCGACAGTGATCTCCGCTCTTGCGGCCTACGGGATCATACGGTTTTTCCCAAAGCTTGGAAATGTCATGACCAAGATCCTGATCACGAGTTATATGTTCCCGTCAATCATGTTGGTGATTCCTTATGCGGTTGTCATGAGGAACATACATCTGACGAACACAAGGACGGGCTTGGTCCTGGTCTATATGTCATTCAGCGTACCTTATGCAGTATGGATGCTTGTAGGCTTCTTCAAGACAGTTCCGATTGGAATCGAGGAAGCGGCGAGGATTGATGGAGCCAACCGCATACAGGTCTTCACCCGGGTTGTCCTGCCTCTTGTGCGTCCAGGCCTGGTGTCGACAGCGATTTATGTGTTCATCAATGCATGGAATGAATTCCTGTACGCGATGCTCTTGGTCTCGTCATCAAGCAAGACGACACTTTCAGTCGCAGTACGTACTCTTGAAGGAGCTGATATCCTGAACTGGGGGTCGATGATGGCTGCAAGCGCCATCGTCGTCCTACCTTCGATCTTCTTCTTCATCCTCATTCAAAACAAACTGGCAGGCGGCCTCACCGAAGGATCTGTCAAGTAAAAAAGGAGTCGGATAATGAAAACAATTGGTTATGGTATTGTCGGAACAGGCTACTTCGGTGCACAGCTGGGTAGGATCCTCAGGACCTTGGATGGGGCTGAGGTCAGAGCGGTCTATGATCCTGCCAATGGGGAGGCTATAGCGGCTGAATTCGGTTGCGATGCGGCTGAGAGCCTTGAAGCGCTTTGTTCAAGGGATGACATTGATGCGGTCATCGTTGCAAGTCCGAACTACCTGCACAAGGAACCTGTGATCTGTGCGGCCAGGCACAAGAAGCATGTCTTCTGCGAGAAACCGATAGCGCTGTGCTACAAGGACTGTGATGAGATGGTCAGGACGGCACAGGAGAATGGCGTGATCTTCATGGCGGGTCATATCATGAACTTCTTCCATGGTGTGCGCATCGCAAAACAGTACATCCAGCAGGGGAAGATAGGCCGTGTGCTCTATGCCCATTCTGCAAGGAATGGCTGGGAGGAACCCCAGCCGGAGATCAGCTGGAAGAAGATCCGTGAGAAGTCAGGTGGACATCTCTACCATCATATCCATGAGCTTGACTGCATCCAGTTCATCATGGGCCCAGCGACAAAGGCTGTCATGGTTGGTGGCAATGTCGCCCACCAGGGTGAGCAGTTCGGTGATGAGGATGACATGCTCCTGATTTCGCTTGAGTTCGGTAATAACACATATGCCATGCTGGAGTATGGCTCCGCCTTCCACTATCCAGAGCACTATGTCCTCATCCAGGGCACGGAGGGCTTCATCCGCATCGACATGTGCAACACAGGTTTCACAATGAAGACAAAGGATGGGACCATCGTCACTGATACGACGCATGATAGCAAGGAACTCGATGATGAGAGGACCCATATCTACCACAGCACGGAGATGGATGGCGCCATACAGTATGGTCATCCCGGCAAGCTGCCTCCGATGTGGTTGCAGAGCGTGATGAACAATGAGATGCGCTTCTTCAATGGCATCATGCATGGCGATCCTGTCCCAGAGGAGTTCAAGGCCCTCATGACTGGGGAAGCCGCAAGGGCTGTGATCGCGACGGCTGATGCTGCGACGATCTCACGTTATGAAGACCGCAAGGTCGATGTCAGTGAAGTGATAGGGAAATGAAGAAATCCAGCCGGCCTTGAAATGGCCGGTTGGTTTCAAAGGATAAGGGCATGAAGAAATTCCAAGGAATATATCCAGCCTTCTACGCCTGTTATGACGAAGAGGGGAAGATTAATGTCAAAGCTGTGAAGTCCTTGGCAGGACTCCTGGTTTCGAAGGGCGTCCAGGGACTCTATGTCGGTGGTTCCTCAGGGGAGTGCATCTACCAAAGTGTCGAAGAGCGCAAGGCTGTGCTCAATGCGGTGATGGATGAGGCACGGGGAAAGGTGCGTGTCATCGCCCATGTCGCCTGTAACAACACCGCCGACAGCATGGAGCTTGCACGCCACGCTGAGCAGTGTGGTGTCGATGCCATAGCCTCGATACCTCCTATCTACTTCCACCTACCACCTGATTCAATCGCAGCCTACTGGAACGACATCTCCTCTGCAGCTCCAAATACCGATTTCATCATCTACAACATCCCACAGCTGGCGGGAGTGGCATTGACCATCCCTCTTTTCAAGAAGATGCTTGAAAACCCACGTGTCAGGGGGGTGAAGAACTCCTCGATGCCTGTCCAGGACATCCAGATGTTCAAGATGTATGGTGGAGAGGACTTCACTGTCTTCAACGGACCAGATGAGCAGTTCGTCGCAGGACGCCTGATTGGTGCCGATGGAGGCATCGGTGGGACTTACGCTGTCATGCCAGAACTCCTCATCGCCGCTGACGAGGCTGTCACCGAAGGCAGGAACGGGCGTGCACGGGATATCCAGTACGCGGTTGATGCGATCATCTACAGGATGTGTGAGGCCAAAGGCAACCTATATTCAGTGTTGAAGGAAGTCATCAGGAAGCGAGATGGCCTCTACCTTGGTTCAGTACGCCGTCCGCTGCAGGGCTGTGTCAAGGAAGACGGACCGGTGATCGATGATGCATGCCGCATGATTGATGAAGCGCTTAGGAAGTTCCTTTGAGGAGGGTTGGACATGATCTGCTTAGATGAAGTCAGGAAGCGTTACTACGATGAACTCGTTAATGATGTCCTCCCATTCTGGTTGAAGTATGGCATGGACCCCGTCAATGGTGGTATTTACACTGGTCTTGACCGGGATGGAAGCTTGATCGAGAGCGACAAGTCTGTCTGGTTCCAAGGCCGTGCCTTGTGGACCTTCTGTACTGCCTATGAGCAGATAGGTAAGAGACAAGAATACCTTGATGCAGCCACTTCGCTTGTGCACTTCCTTGAAGACTACTGTTTTGACAACGATGGCAGGATGTTCTTCCGTGTCACGGCTGATGGGCGTCCTGTCATCAAGCGCCTGCGCTACTTCTTCAGCGAGACCTTCGCAATCATAGGCTTCGCCTCCTATGCGAGGATCACAGGCAATGAGGAGTACAAGAAGAAGGCACTTGACCTCTTCGACTTCGTCGAGAAACTGCGTGCCTCCAAGGGCATCTTGATTCCGAAGTTCAATCCAGAGGTGGAGCCCTCGATCAGCTTCGGTGGTCCTATGATCCTCCTCAATGTCCTTTCAGAGCTCAGGGCCGCCTGCCCTGAGGACAGTGGGAAGATCAACAAGAGCATGGCCGGTCTGCTGGAGGAGGTTGAGAAGTACTTCGTACGTGATGACCTCAAGGTCGTACTTGAGCAGTGTGCACCCGATGGACGCTTCATGAAGGAGCATTACGAGGGCCGCCTGCTGAACCCTGGCCACGCCATCGAGGGTGCCTGGTTCATCATGAACGAGGGACTTGCAGCTTCCAATCAACACCTCATCGATCTGGGCCTCAAGATGCTTGAGTGGATGTGGACCGTAGGCTGGGATGAGGAGTGTGGTGGTGGAATCATCCAGTACCGTGATGCCATTGGCCTGCCTGTCAGCGAATATCATCAGGACATGAAGTTCTGGTGGCCACAGTGCGAGGCTGCGATTGCGACCCTCATGGCCTACAGTATCACCAAGGAGAACAAGTGGCTTCACCGTTTCGAGATGGTCGATAAGTACATAGAGTCACGCTTCCCTGACAGGGAGTATGGTGAGTGGTTCGGCTACTTCCACAGGGATGGGAGCCTGGCCACCAGGATAAAGGGCAACCTCTACAAGGGTCCCTTCCATGTACCCCGGATGTATATGAAATGCATTGAAATCCTTGATTCAATGGAGTGAAAGCCTTGGCGGTGGTGCATCAAGTGCCACCGCCATTCTTTAATGTGTGTTCACATCTTTCAACTGTTCATACCTGAAGCAATAGGCATAGTGGTCGTTGATCAGTCCTGCAGCTTGCAGATGGGAATAGATTGTGATCGACCCCAGATATGAGAAACCACGCTTTTTCAGGTCATGGCTTATCTGGTCTGACAGTTCATTGCGGCTGACGAGGACTGTTCCATCAGCATGACCTGGGTATTCCACAGGCTTGAAACCGACGTAACTCCATAAGAAATCGGAGAAGGAACCATGTTCCTCCTGGATTTCGATGAAGTGCTTCGCGTTGTTGATTATTGACCGGATCTTCCTTTCAGAGCGGATCATCCCCTCTGTATTCATGATCCTGGCCACATCTTCATCTGTGTATTGAGACACGGTCTTGGGGGAGAAATCATCGAATGACTTCCTCATTATTTCCCTTTTCCTGAGGACTGTCAGCCAGCTCAAACCACATTGCATGACTTCCATGGAAAGGAACTCGAATTGTTTGTCATCATCGAAGAGGGGTACTCCCCATTCCTTGTCATGATACTCAATCAACAGAGGGTCATCCCCAGTCCACATACATCTATCCATGGCGATAGTCTAGCATGGCATGAGCGGCACGTTGTGTGGTCTTTTCAATTCGACTTCTGTGTGGAGGAACTGGCAGCTCCTGGCGGTTTTGAGCCACATGTAAGCAGGTCTTGTCAAGCTTTGTGTGCCCCTCTCCTGGTGTTCTCATAAGGGGCCATCCACTGCTGGTATGCTTGACAGATGATGTTATTACATTCATAGTGAGGTTACCTGGTGGGTAACCTGGAGATTTGCGGGAATATGATTATTGGAAGTCTTATATGCAAAGAAGAAAATAGAGCGGATTTGTAAGAATCTGAATGAAGCTCAGAAGTATTTTGGAGGTGACAGGCTATTGGCCTTGAGCCTTCTTGCAAGGGTGAATGCTCTTGAAAGCGCAGTGAACTTGCATGAGATCATCATACAAAAGAACTTCCACTTCCATAACCTCCATGACAAGGGAAGGAGCAAATTTGAAGGCTTTCATTCAGTTGATGTCAAAACAAGGAAAGAACCATGGCGTGTGATCCTGCAGGCGCTTGATGAGGCTGGTGAGCCCTATGTCAAGTGCAGTATCGATGAGATTGCAGCGCATGTGGTCAAGGTGAGGATTACCGAGGTGAGCAAGCATTATGAGTAATTACTTGGTTTACAATGACAAAGTCGCGTTTCATCCGGGATATTATGTACAGGAGCTGGTAGAGGAAAGTGGTTTGACCCAGGAGGATTTCGCCAAGCGGCTTGGTACGACTCCGAAAAACCTCAGCCGGTTGATCAATGGACAGCAGCGCTTGTCTCCGGAGATGGCTTTCCGATTGGCCCGCTTGGTAGGCACTGGTACAGAGTACTGGTTGAATCTTCAATCCAGGTATGATGAGCTTGTCATGGAATTCCAAGCAGACGAGGAGTTGCAGGAAGAAAAGCGTATCCTGGATTATATCGGGTACGGTTACTTACGTGACAATTTCAACCTGCCTGATTTGAGTCACAAGAAGGCGATGCAGGTGGAGGAGGCGAGGAAATTCCTCAAGGTGTCATCATTGACAGTGTTCGAAAACAAGGACATGGCTGTGAGTTTTCGGTCGGCATCGTCCAAGATGACAGCAAAGAACATAGTCAATGCGAATGTCATGGTGCAGATCGCTGTCAACAAGGCCCTGTCCATTGACTCTCCGACTTTTGACATGGGGAAATTCCAATCTTGTGCTGAGTATGCTTTGACCCTTACATCAAGACATGAGGATTTCTATCCATTGTTGCGTGATGCTTTCAGGGATGCTGGTGTGGTTTTCGAAGTCTTACCCAATCTCCCAGGTTCGAAAACAAATGGCGCGACAAAAAAGATAGGGGACAGGATACTGCTCATGGTCAATGACCGTAGGATGTATTCTGATGTCTTCTGGTTCACCTTGTTCCATGAAATCGGACATATAATGAACAAGGACTATGGTATTTCCTTCGAAGGGGAGCAAGGACAGAAAGAAGAGTTGGCTGACAGGTATGCCCAGGATATGCTGATACCTTCGATTCCGTATTCTGTATTCATCCACAAAGGACTGTTTGGAGATGATGAGATAGTTGGCTTCGCATCATCAATCAAGCGCGATCCTGGGATTGTCCTTGGTCGTCTGCAACACGACAAGCTTGTTGATTATGATGATGTTGCTTTGAACAAGCTGAGGAAGAAGTATCGGATTGTTACTGGGTGATTCCTGCTGGGAGGGGCTGTGCTTTGCTGGATCCGTTTTCCTATGAATTGGAATTCAACGGCTCTGTTGACAAGCATGATGAAGCTGACGACCATGGCAGGGCGGATGGAGGATATGACAATGCAGGCGATCATGGAGACTTCATTCTTTCGACATAGCCTACCTTGTGACAGTCATCACGCTTGGCTTCCTGATGGTTGTGAAGAGTAGGGATGAGAGACAGTTCAGGCTATTCGGGATCATGGCACTCGTACTTGGTTTTGGAGATGCCTTCCACCTTGTGCCAAGGGCCGTGGCGCTGTGTACGACAGGACTCCAGGACTATACAGTGGCCCTTGGCTTTGGCATGCTCGTCACATCAATCACAATGACAGTCTTCTATGTGATCCTCTACCATGTCTGGCGCTTGAGATACCACGTTGAGGGCAGGAAGGACCTGGACTATGTCGTATATGTCTTCGCAGCAGTCAGGATGGCCCTCTGCCTCTTCCCTCAGAATCGTTGGTTCAGCGAGGATTCCCCTCTGTCATGGGGGATCTTGAGGAACATCCCATTCGCCGCGCTAGGACTTGTTGTGATCATCCTCTTCTACAAGAGTGCGCATCAGCATGATGACAAGGCTTTCCGCTGGATGTGGCTCACTATTGTATTGAGTTTCGCCTTCTACATCCCTGTCGTCCTTTTCGCAGACAAGATCCCTATGATAGGCATGTTGATGATTCCCAAGACCTGTGCCTATGTATGGACTGTTGCGATTGGCTGTTCTGCGATGAGGAGGGTAGCGTAGTCGAGGCCTGACAAGGGTTATTTCTTTGCAACTTCCAGCGAATATGATGGGAACTCTTGCGTGGTAAATGAATTAGTTTGTGTCAAACACGGTCTTGCTACAGATGTGGATTTTGAAAAACGAAGATACTTCATTGCCCAGGACTTTGATAGCTTTACATAAGTGTAGATAGTAAATGGTCTTGTTCAAAACCAATGATATCTCAAGGCATTATAGGCTGTGTAGGGATGCCTCAAAGGCCGGCTTTTATGTTCTTCGCACCATGTTTCCCGTCAATCATGAGCCCTATCAGGGTGCAGATGACGGTCGGGATGAGCCAGAGGAACTTCATGCCTGTCGCCACTGATGCCAGTGAGGAGATCGAAGCTGAGGCGGTTGCCAGCTTGTAGGTGCGTCCTTGTGCGCTTTTCCTTGGTATGAAAGCCAACACTATCAGTGTGATCGCCACAGGGTAGATCACTTCAAGCACTGGGGCTGAGATACTTATCATGCGCTCAAGTCCTGTGTTTGCGAGGACCAGTGAGACCAGGGCGAAGACCAGGAGCCACATGTCACGTGAGAGGGAGGGGAAGGTCTTCGAGAAGTACTGTGAACATGATGACAGCAACCCTGTGCAGGTGTTGAAGCAGGCAAGTATGAAGACCACTGCGATCAGCTTGTCTCCAAGCATCGGGAAGAGTGTTGATGCCGTGGCTGACAGGATCTCCGCTCCTGTTGATGAGGTGCTTATGAAGGCATGGGCTGTGATTCCAATCAAGGCGAGTGCTGAGTAGATGACCAGTAACAGCAGGCCACCTGCGACAGATGCCATCGTACATTCCTTCTTCATGTCATCACTGACTCCAAGGGCTTTCACATTCAGTACGATTATCGAAGCGAAGACGAGTCCTGCTATCGCATCCATTGTCTGGTAGCCTTCGAGGAAACCTGACTGGAATGGGTGGCTTGTGTACCCTTCCTGTCCCAGGCTTGGGCTTGCGGTCATCAGTGAACCGGCCAGCAGTACTGCGATGAGGACTACAAGGAGGGGCGAAAGTACCTTGCCAAGTCTGTTTGATAGTTTTTCAGGCCTACGGGCAAGCAAGGCGGCAAGGAGGAAGAAGAGCGTACAATATACAAAGGTGACCAGCCTAGAGTCCGTGCCCACAGCCAGCGCCACTATCTCATGACTCGTGCTCGCGGTCCTTGGTATGGCGAGGCAGGGGCCGATTGCCAGGTAGACCACGACTGTGAACACCTTGCTGAAGAGTGGACTGACCCTTCCTGCAAGTTCTTCGAGGCTTCCTGCCTTCATCGCCGCAAGCAGGGCAAGGACGGGCAGGCCTATGGCTGAAAGCACGAAGCCCGGGAAGGCGGCGGGGAAATCCGCATCTGACTGGAAGGCCAGGAAGACTGGGAATATGAGGTTGCCTGCTCCGAAGAACATGGCGAAGACTGTGAATGCGAGTGTGATGCGTTTGGACGTCGTCAGCATTGTCCCGCTAATGTAGCATCATTGCATCTTTTTGAGCAGGGGAGTGGTGCTATGATTTGGACATGAAGAAAATCCTGTTCATATCTGGAAGCCTCCGCAAGGAGAGTTTGAATACAGACCTCTTGCATCAAGCTGCAAAGAGCTTTGATGGTTTCGAATGTTCTTTCCTTGATTATGGAGACCTGCCACTCTTGGACCAGGACCTGGAGTTCCCTCCTCCTGCATCGCTTGTGCGTATCCGGCAGGAGGTGGCTGACAGTGATGCGCTCTTCATCGCCAGTCCCGAATACAACCGGAGCTATAGCGCTGCCTTGAAGAACCTGCTGGACTGGCTCTCACGACCAGTGGCCCCTGGAGCCTATTCTTCTGTGGTGATCAAGGGGAAGCTTGTGGCTGTCTGTTCTGTTGCGGGGTCTTCTGGTGGAAGCTACAGCATGGAAAAGCTTGCCTCGCTTCTTGAGACGCTTTCATGCAAGCTCGTGGCAGAGCGTACCAGCATCGCCCTTGGTGAACGTTTTGGAAAGCCGTCACTCGCGCTCACTGATGATGAGGCGTCAGCCCTCGGGTGTGAGTGTGAGGCGGTGAAGTCCATGCTGGCAGACGTGTGAGGAACAGCCTGTACCTGTACTGTTGCACGCCACATGTCCGGGTGCTAGGCTGTTGAAAGCCATCAGGAGGTTCGTATGGAAGTCAGGATCTGCAAGGATGCTTTGTCTCTTGGGCAGTCGGCGGCCCGTTACAGCGCCCGTGTCATCAACAGTGCGGTAGAGGCTGGTAGGGAAGCCCGCATCATACTCTCCACAGGGCAGAGCCAGTTCGAAACACTCGAGGCCTTGGTGAAGGAGGATGTCGACTGGTCCCGTGTGACGATGTTCCACCTGGATGAGTATGTGGACCTGCCAGAAGAGCACGTGGCAAGTTTCAGGAAGTACCTCAAGGAGAGGTTCATCTCCAAGGTGCCTCTCAAAGCCTTCCACCTTGTCGAGGGGAAGGCGGATCAGCTGCCAGCGCTGTCAAAGCTGCTTGGTGAGCGACCTATCGACCTTGGGCTGATTGGCATCGGGGAGAATGGGCATATCGCATTCAACGACCCTCCCTGTGACTTTGATACAGACGAGCCTTATATCATCGTGGACTTGAATGAGGCATGTAAGAAGCAGCAGGTAGGCGAGGGCTGGTTCTCCTCTGTTGACGATGTACCACGCCAGGCGGTGTCGATGTCATGCCGGCAGATCCTCAAATGCAGGACGATAGTCAGCGCCGTACCTCATAAGCAGAAGGCGGTGGCTGTGAGGAACACCCTCTATTCCAAGGTCATCACGAACACAGTCCCAGCCACGCTCTTGAAGACCCATCCAGACCTCCATCTCTTCCTGGATGTGGAGAGCGCTTCACTCCTTGATGACTTCGACAGGATCACAGCCTTCACAGGCCAGGTGCCTGTTGTCATCACAGAGAGATCTCAAAAAAGTGCGTATATACGCAGATATTTGAAATAACTTGGCTTCTGGCTCATTGCATGGTATCGTTTAATAAACGTGCGTGCATACGCAGTTTTTTGAAGTGGGGTTGCCATGTACATAGAACGCAAGGAATATCTCGACAAGCTGGTGGGGAAGATGTGGAATGGCCGGATCAAGGTGGTCGCCGGACTGCGACGCTCTGGGAAGTCCTTCCTTCTCTTTGACATCTTCAAAAAGCATCTCCTTGCTTCTGGCGTGCCAGGGGACAACATCATAGAGCTGAACCTTGAGTCAATCGAGAACGAGGAATTCACTGATCCAAAGAGATTATATGAGCATGTCAAATCGAAGATATGCGACAAGACGCAAGAATACTATGTGCTCCTGGATGAGATCCAGTATGCCATCTCTTCCGATGAATTGAAGAACAAGGACAGGCCGCCACGTCTATATGCCGCTCTCAATGGACTTTTGGCCATGAAGAATGTCGATGTGTATGTCACAGGGAGCAATTCAAAGCTGCTGTCTGTGGACATCATGACGGAATTCCGGGGGCGGGGTGACGTCATCAACCTGTATCCTTTGTCATTCAAGGAGTTCCTTCCTGTCTCAGGTAAAGATAAGGAGGAAGCCTTCAATGATTACATGCTGTTTGGAGGTCTTCCGTTGGTCCTCGGGTATGACAATTTCGAGGACAAGGCTGCATATCTTGAAGGCCTGTACGATGAGATCTATTTCAAGGATATCGTTGAACGCTATAAGATCAAGCGTCCTGAGGTCCTCGCTTCATTGACTGACGTGCTTTGTTCTCAGCTTGGATTACTGGTGAACATCAACAAACTTACGGACACTGTGAACAGTGTCATGAACTTGAAGAAAGGGGAACAGGTTGCTAATGCCACAATTTCATCATATGCAGGACATCTGGAATCGGCTTTCCTCTTCTCGTATTCCAAACGTTATGACATACGTGGCAGGAAGTATTTTGAGAGCCAGGGGAAGTATTACGCCTCTGATACTGGATTGAGGAACGCCCGCCTCCATTTCCGCCAGGTGGAACAGACTCATCTACTTGAGGGTGTCATCTACAACTATCTCAAGCAGAGGGGATTCCTTGTCGATGTCGGCATGCTGGAGAAGAACGAGGTTGATGACGGAAAGCATCATGTACGCAGTCAGTATGAGATTGATTTCGTCGTGAACAAGGGCATGTATCAGTATTATATCCAGTCAGCTTTCATGATGGACTCCCCGGAGAAGAAGAGAAGGGAGCTTTACCCATTCAGCATCACAGGCAACTCATTCAAGAAGATCCTTGTGTCAAGATATGAGGCCCTGCCCCACTATGATGAGGATGGGGTCTTCCATGTTGGAGTGATTGACTTCCTGCTCAATGATTATCTCTCCGATTGACGGACTTGAAATCGATCTCAAAAAAGTGCGTATATACGCAGATATTTGAAATGTACGCTGACTTAGGAGATGAGGCTTGCTGTCAGGAGGATGGCCAGGAAGAGGAAGTTGAGGACGAGGAATGTGGTGACGAATCCTCCCTTGTTGGCAGTTTCCTTCTTGAAATACAGCTTCATTGAGATCAGCGACGCAAGAGATGCTATCGGGGTTCCAAGTCCTCCGATATTGGTTCCGATGAGGACCTCTGTGAAGTCTTCAGTGAATGGCGATAGCAGTATTGCCGCAGGGACATTGCTTATGACTTGTGAGACCATCGCTGGAACAGCCACAGGGTGGTTTCCCATCGCTGTTGGAATCAGCGAGGCAACTGCATCGATGTTCCTGATGTTCCCGCTGAATATGAAGAAACAGATGAAGGTCAGCAACAGGATGTAATCAATCCTCTTGAGGACGGTCCTGTCGAAGATGATGAGGATCAGGAACACTACTGTGAACAACACTTTCCAGCTGATCAAAGAGAAGACGGAGAGCATGGCTGTTGCGAGGAGGGCGAGGTAAAGCGCTGTCCGCCTTTTATCCAGTGCACCAGTTACCCCTTCCTGCCCACCATCCAGTTCCGCGCCTTTCGATAGGAGCAGGCGAGACGCCAACGCCACCATGATTGCTGATAGCACCGAATAGGGGAGGATTGTTGAGAAGAATCCTCCAGCCTGTACGTTGAAGTGTGAGCAGATGAATATGTTCTGAGGGTTGCCGACTGGTGTCGTCATCGAACCTAGGTTAGCGCTGATGGTCTCCAGGACTATGACGCGTATCTGATAGCGTTCACTGCATCCTGCCCTGTCCAAGAGCATGATGGTGAAGGGGACGAACATCAGCAGGGCCACGTCGTTTGTGAAGAACATCGATGAGACGAAGACAATGGCTATCAGCAGGAAGGAGAGTGTTGTAGAAGACGTCGTCCTTCTGACCATCACCCCTGCGATTGAATCGAAGAAGCCCGAGGCCTTGAGGCCTTCTGAAACCGCCATCAGGGAGAAGAGCATCCCAAGTGTCCTGAAATCGATGGCATCAACCCACTGGACTGATGGAGGATTGAAGAAAGCTGATACGACAGCTGCACAGAGCGCTATCGTGAATACCATTTCACGTTTGATGAAGGAAATCATACCAGCGGGTGATGATATGCTCATCCCGGCTGGTATTCAAGTAATGTCCCGCCATTTCACAGCCCTGGATTGTAGAGGTCTTCTCCTGAGATATATACAGCCTTGTCATCTGTGAAGCGGAAACCTGATGCCGAAATGAAACCAATCCTCCTTGGTTTGAATGATGGGATTGCATTCATCTTGCGCCCTTCCTCTTCAATCATGGAAGGAGTCATGGGGTCTTTGAGATATTTCACTTCGTAGATGTCGTAACCGTCATGGAAGTGGAGGGCGGCATCGAATTCCCCATTCGTCCTTGTCTTCGCATCATCGTATGAGAAGGTCCCGATATTGAGAATCCCAGGCAACCTGCCGGCCTTTGCCAGCCTGGAGAGGTATTCCCTTGCGATTTCTTCGAAGCGATAGGAGGTGAAGGTATCCAGGCTTCTTGCGATGTAGGAATCGAAGAACGTACCTTCTCCGAGTATTGATATCGCACTCTTGTTAGGGAAGACGTATGCATAGTAAAAGCGTAGGAGGTTGTCGTTTATCTCGTAGCGTGTTTTCTTCTTGTTGCCAGGGTCGTTGATTGTAGCCCTCTTGCTGACAACTCCCATGTCTTCAAGTATGGACAACCTTTCAGCCGCATAACCATTAGAGCGGCTACCTAGGTTTGATTGTATCTCTCTGTAGCTTTTCTTTCCGTTTGCCAGTGTTGCCAGGATTTCATTGATTCCATCCATTTTCTTCAGTTCTTTGAAAAGCAGGTGCTCGACATAGTTTCGAGCCTTGCTGTCCTGGGCAAGTATCAACTTCATGATATTCGACCTGAGGCCTGCATCAAGGTCCAGGCTGTCATTGATATATGGACATCCTCCAAAGACTGAATAGTATTCAATTTTCTCCTTTGTCGGGACATCTGGGTAGAAGAGGGCTGAGTCAAGATAGTCCATCGATTCCAGATGGATGACTGGGTCGAAGCGTCCGAAAAGAGGATTTTCCTCTTTGAGCAGCTTCTTCATGGCGGTGACGTAAGAACCACAAAGTATGATTTTCATTCCAGGAGGGCATTGGTCTATCGCGACCTGCATGAGGGAATCGATGGAGACATCCTCTTCCTTCAGGTGGAGGTTCTGGTATTCATCTATCACGACTACGACGTCACCTTCCTTTCTTGCCAGCTCGTTGAAAGCATCAAGGAAGGTCGCATAAGGCATCACAGGGTTGAAGCCCGCAGAAGAACAGAAAAGCCTCAGATTGGCACCTACTGACGCTTCCACACATTCAAAGTAGATGAAGTTCCTCACCATTTCCTTGAGTTCTTCTTGGATGAGATAACTCTTGCCTATGCGGCGCAAGCCATAAATCATGCATGCCTTGCTCCTGCCATTGACGAACTCCTTGAGGGCCTGTCTTTCTTTCAGTCTACCTATCATGCCATGTCCCTTTTTACTTAGTTTAGATTGACTCAATATAAACTAAGTAAAATGTAACACGAAACACGTATATATGGAAGGTTGGAATGGTGTTGTTTTCAGCGTGGATGAGAGACTATTCCGCTGCGGACAGTAGGTGAATGTCTCCAATTTGAGTTGGCATGTGTCCAGTCAACTCTTGAAGGATGCTGTATGCAGGATTAACCTCATAGGTGAGGAGGCCCGCCATGACTATTCCCGCGTGTTCTGGCTTTTCTTTCAAGAGTGCTGATGGAAAGCACTTCCTTGGTCGTACATATGACATGTTCGGCACCTTGGATGCCAACAGGATCACAGTCCTGGCACCTGGCTATGAGCTGGGCTTCTCGCCTTCTGGAAAGGGTGGATCTGCCCGTCTGTCCAATGGCTTGATCGGCAATGCGATCAAAGGCCCATCGTTCCATATATTCACCGATGCCATGAATGAGCATGGCCTGATGGCCACCTTGCAGAATTATCCTGGATGCGGCCACTACAACACACAGGTGGGAGAAGGGCGTACTGATCTCCATCCTGCTTTCTTCATCCCTTATATCCTTGGCTGCTGCAGGTCTGTCAGCGAGGTCGTGGAGGAGGTGCGCCGGATCAACCTGACGGATGAGCCGATCTTCGGAGCCGCGATGTCTGTCCATTATCTTGTGTCGGATAGGAGCGGGGAGGCCATCATAGTGGAGCCCGACGAGGGTGGTATAAGCGTACATCGAAATACAATTGGAGTGATGACGAACGCTCCTGGATACCAGTGGCAGCTTACGAACCTGCGCAACTATGTAGGTGTGTCAAATGTGCATACTCCTCCACGAGGACTCCTCGGTGTGACGATAGAGCCCTTTGGCCATGGCACAGGTGGAAGCTATGGCCTGCCTGGCAGTTATTCCTCACCAGATCGTTTTGTCCGCCTGGCCTTTGCCAAGGAATTCGCACCAGATGCCACAGGAGAGCTGGAGGCGGTTTCAAGGATGTTCGACCTCTTCTCGACTGTCCATGTCCCAGCAGGCATGCTGAGGGCGGCGGTTGACAGCCCGGAGTATGAGGTGACGCTGTGCACCACTGTCATGTGCGCAGAAAGCCTGACCTACTATTTCTCCCCAGCTGCAAACCGTAGGATCAGCGCCTACAGGTTGGACAAGGCCTTGAAGGCCATGCCTGACGGTGTCCATGTCTCCTACTACGATATCCCAGGAACAGAGGATATTGATTACGTGGTTTGATTGATTCAAGCATCTGGATGGAATCCCCCATCCGGATGCTTTTGAGGATGCTGTGATCGAGTGTCCTCTTGGACGGGCTTAGTGTTTTGCTTTGGTTGTGAGCCACTCGTATGCGGGAATCATTTGTATGGTTTTCCCTTCGATTTGGAGCTCCTTCTTATCATGGTCGGTTATCAAGAGGAGTTCATTGCAGCCAGTCTTCCTTGATACTTCGATGAGCCCCTTCACCTCTCGGTTGAATGTTTTTCCTTTTGATATGTCATAGCTTACTTGGACTGCCATTTCCACGGAAAGACCACTACATACCAGGAAGTCGCACTCACAAGTGTTGTCCTCATAATACGCCAAGTCTTTTGCTTCAGGATTGAAGCGTCTGAGCAGTTCTATGAAGACAATGCACTCCAAACGCCATCCAAGGTTTTCTGGTGCGAACGCATCCTTGCGCCTGTTCATCAGGGCGACATCAACTGGATATATCTTGTCTCCAGTAACGCGGACTTTGCTCTTGCTTGAATACTTTGGAAGTCTGCACATCAAATACCCTTTTTCCAGATAAGAGACATAATTCTTCAATGTGTGGACTGAATTGAAGTCGAAAAGCTTGCAAAGTCTAGTTGCGTTGAGTTTTGCCGGGGCGGTGTTCATCAGATGGTGTGCAAGACGTTCGAAAGATTCCTTGTAGAGGATCCGGAAGCGTTTCTCAATATCATTTTCAAGGATTCCTGTCACAAGTGAATTGATATACTCATCCTTACGCCTGACCTTCAGGAGTTCTGGGAACCCCCCTTCATGCAGGTAATCGGAGAAGGCCCTGCTAAGCAGGCCCCTTTCCCTTGTTGTACCTGATTCCTGTGTGATCTGCCTGGCCTCACAGTACTCGCTGAAAGAGAAGGGGTAGAGTTCGATTTTCATATGCCTTCCAGTGAGATGTGTGGCTAATTCACTCGATAGCAGTTTTGCATTGGAACCCGTCATGAGCACATGCATGCCTTTCCTCAACAGCCTGTTCACAAAGTGTTGCCACCCATCAACATCTTGTATTTCATCGAGGAAGATGTGGTTGAAGTCCCCGTAGATCTTGTAGAGCCTCTCAAGCATGATGTTCAAATCATCAGAGTTGAAACTAATGAGCTGTTCATCTTCAAAGTTGACATAGGCGAATAGCAGGTTTGCATTCTTTATGACGTTTATGCAGAGTATTGATTTCCCAGAACGCCTGACTCCAATCACACATTGAGCTAGGTCACTTGTCAAATCGACCAGGTCTTCTTCTGGGCGGTGCAGCCAAGTCTTGCGCAGTAATGAGTTGAATTCTTCAGCCTGGTCCAGGAGGACTTGTTCGAGTTTGATAGGATCCATGTATCAACTATAAGTAAAACTGCACTAATCTGCAAGTTAATGGTATTTAAAAGTGCATTATCTTAGGGTTTGTTAGCAGAAAAACTGCACTATTTCTTAGGTTTTGGCTCGCAAAAGTGCACTATTTTGTCAGTTTTCCTTATCCCTGTTTGTAACATGAAGTGCTAATTGGATGAAAAATAATGGCTTCTGAATGGGCTTCCTCCTACCTATACTCTCCTTCGGAGGGTGGATTGGATGATTATTGGAGAGAGTGACAAATATCTGTTTGAACAGATGAGCGTGCCCAAGGCGGTCATGACACTGGCCATACCGACAATCATCAGCCAGGTTGTCACAATGATTTACAACCTGGCTGATACCTTCTTCATAGGTCAGCTTGGGAATCCTGGCATGGTCGCGGCCGTGTCTTCTGTCTCGCCATGGTTCAACCTGCTGACCGCTCTTAGCAACCTCTTTGGGCTAGGTGCAAGCAGCCTGATCTCCCGTTTCATGGGAGCGGGCAGGACCGGGGATATCAAGTATGTGTCCTCGTTCAGCATATGGGCTGGTGTGGTTGTCACAGCCTTGTTCTCCATCCTGTCATACTTGTTCAGGGAACCACTGCTTGCTTTTCTTGGCGCCAGCGCTGACACTTACGCTTATGCAGAGAGCTATCTCTTCTGGGTTGTCTGCATTGGTGGTATCCCCACCATGGTTTCGCTTGCGCTTGGGCACCTGCTCAGGAGCGAAGGCCACGCAAGGCAGTCAAGCACAGGCATGATGTTTGGCGGAATCCTGAATGTGTTGCTCGACCCTGTGTTCATCTTCATCTTCGGCATGGGGGTCGCAGGTGCTGCGATAGCGACAATGTTGTCAAATGCCCTGTCTGTCGTCTTCTTCGCAGTGACCTACCTCAGGCTTGGTGACAAGACAGCTGTATCTTTCTCTCCACGTGTCTTCACCTTCCGTTTCATGGGGGATGTCTTTTCCGTAGGTCTCGCATCTGCATTGGCGACAGCACTTGGCAACGCCTCGAACATGACAATGGTCCATCTGGCGTCAGCCTATGGTGACATAACTGTTGCTGCCTATGGGATTGTGAAGAGGATCGACCAGCTGCCATTGAACGTGTCGATGGGGCTCTGCCAGGGATTCATGCCGCTTGTGGGCTATAACTATGCGTCGGGGGATTACAAGAGGATGCGCAGCATCTCTGTGTTCTCATGGGTCGCCGCGATGATCATGTCCCTTTGTTTCGTCCTCATCTTTGAAGTCTTCTCCCCGATGATCCTCCGGCTCTTCATAAGAGAAGATGCGACAAGCACACTGGGCGCCATGTTCTTGCGCATCGCCTGCATCGCCGTACCCTTCACCTCGATCAACTTCCTTATCAGCTATACGCTGCAAGCAATGGGCAAGGGCCTTCAATCCGCCATCCTCACATCATGCAGGCAGGGTTTGTTGAACATCCCACTGCTGATCATCATGGACGTCATCATCGGCCTCTATGGCATGATTTGGACACAGTTGGTGGTGGAGCTTATCATGCTTCCTGTCTCACTTGGAATGTATGTTCATACATTCAAACAGCTTGGAAGAAAATAATGATGGAGCTGCTGGAAATCAAATCGTCGGTGAACCGCCTGTTTGTGTAGTTCGACGACGTTTTGATCTTGTTCCCTTGTCACTCGGATGTGCGTATCTCAGCAGTTGCATAGGTGTGGTTCTTCTGACATGGTAGGTGGTACTATCAAGGGTGCACGTTTCATCAAGGCCATTGGATTCTTGATGACATGCCCAAGGAGATGTGAGCATGAATGAGGATGTCGTAAGGGTGATAGAAGAGCAAGAAGCCAATTTGCGTTTCAAGGACCTGGACCTTGCTGTCATCACAAGGGTCTGTGATGAGGCTGTCTCAATCCTGGAACGTCTCAAAGCCCCTTGTTATATCAGGGCGGCAGTTAATGGCACTGTCGTCTACGCCAGGTGTCTGAATGGTGCCAGCTTGAACAACCAGGAGTGGGCGAGGCGCAAGGCAGCCCTCTGCGAGCGCTATTGGATCAGCTCACTCCATGTCGTCCATAACATGACAGCTGGAGGCAAGACCCTTGAGTCCTGTGGCATGTCAGCCTCTGATTATGGCTTCTCTGGAGGTTCGTTCCCAATCCTCCTGCCCAGCGGGATCTGCGTTGGTTCGGTCACTGTCTCTGGCTTGAAGGGCGAGGAGGACCACCAGGTGGTCGCTACTGCCATGGCCCATGTGCTTGGACTCCAAATCCCCTCAGTGGTGCCTTACTTTGAGCTTTGAGGTTGGCAGGTTGCCTTGTGCTTCTTCCCGTGCAATGGGGTTATGGCATCTCTGTGTACATTACTCCATATAGGAATCTGGACTTTTGCATTCCTGGATGCGGCTCTGTTGCCGGGATGAAGCAGGTATTATCATAAGCCTGGTTGTTGAAATGGCCCATCTGTAAGCGTTCCTGTGTCAAAGCAGACATTATGGTTGTCCTGTTTGCTCCACCAAGTTGTATGAAACACAGCTTTGTGGAGCAAATCATGCGGCATCAAGCACTTGGTCCGATATACACCTGTACCTCATAGTCCCACTGGAGTATGCCTGAGAGTATGACCAGCTGTACGGAGAAGTCCGCTTCAGCTTTGTAATCGGACCTTGCCTCTTCCTTCAGTTCCCTGACAGTCTCCTCACGTTCCTCCTGCGTGCAATTCGCACACAGGTAACGTCCCGCTGGAAGCTTTCTGATACCTGGGATGTCTGTATAACGTATGCAGAGGGCGAAGAGCCGTTGCCAGTCATCCTCGGCATAAATGCCTGCAAGATCCTCGAAGTAGAACTGCTCCTTCTGCCCTGGACTCATCTTCCCATAGAAGTTCGACAAGTAGTTCCAGAGGTTGTCCAATGTCGGACTCTCAAGTGTGTCGGACAATAGGATCACCCGTTCTGGAAGCTCCTTGATGGTGACACCAGCGCTCTTGGATTCCCTCCATTTCAACTTACGCTCGTAATCCGCCTTCGCCGCCTGGATCTTCTTCTTTCCGAGCCGCAGTGTTTCGATTTTCTTATCGGCTTTCTTCTCCGTCTCATCAAAGAAGGCGATGAGCTTTTCCAGGTCCTCCCATGAGAGCACTTCCTTGATCTCCTTCAATGAGAGGTCCATCATCTGCAAGGCCCTTACAGTGTTCAGCCTCACGATATCTTGTTGCGTGTAATAGCGGTAGCCCGTCCACTCATCCTTATGGCCGGGCTTCACCAGGCCAATCCTGTCATAGTGCCTGAGTGTCTCAGCCGTGGTCCCTGCAAGGGCTGCCGCTTCACCTGGAACCGCCTCCTGGAATACTCATCCAAGTCATACCAGCGCCGAGGCGAAAGCCATTCGGCCTTCGATTTGAACAGCTTCATCGCACATACGCTGAAGCCTGCCTATCCATGGCTCGCGGATGCTCCTGCCCAGACGCTGCAGTGCGTGTCGGCAGACCTCACATCAGCCTTCAAGGCCTTCTTCCGCAAGGATGCGGCTTATCCCCGGTTCAAGACGAAGCACCGCTCGAAGAAGAGCTTCAGGATCCCGTAGAAGGGCAAGGTTGATGTTGAGGACAGCCGCATTTATGTACAAGGCATCGGCTGGGTTGAGGCGGTGATACACAGGAAGCCTGTAGGCAGGCTCAGGAACATCACGGTGACTGTGGACCCATCAGGAAGCGCATATGCCTCATGCCTCTTCGATGACAGCCTGGAAGCTCCCGTCCATGAACTGTCGGAAAAGCCCAAGGTAATCGGCATCGACCTCAACCTTGAGCGCCTCGCGGTCTGCTCGGACGGGACTGAGCATGGTAATCCACATGCTCTGAAGCAGCATGAGAAGAAGCTGAAGCACAAGCAGAAGCTCCTGTCAAAGAAGTGCAAGGGTTCGAAGAACTGGAAGAAACTGAAGACTGAGATAGCGGTGCTCCATGAGAAGATCGCCGACATCAGGAAGGACAGCATACACAAGATGACGAAGAGGATCGTCTGCGACAGCCAAGCAGATGTCATAGTCATCGAGGATCTTAACGTGTCCGGAATGATGAGGAACCATAAGCTCTCAAAGCACGTGCAGGACGCGTTGTTCTATGAGATCAGGAGGCAGATCGAGTACAAGTGCCTCTGGTACGGGAAGACGCTGGTCATGGCAGACAGGTTCTTCGCATCGTCGAGGACATGTAGCAACTGTGGCTGGCACAACGACGGGCTCACGCTTGGTGACAGACAGTGGGAGTGCCCCGTGTGCCATACCCGGCATGATCGTGACCGCAATGCGGACATGAATCTTGCATCATTTGGCCTGAAGGCCCTAGCCGGGGACGCCGGCGAAGCAAAGCCTCTGGAGATGCCCTCTGTGGACGACCGTGCGGCGACGCACCTGAGAAGCATGGCATCCGTGAAGGAGGAAAAGGACCATGGATACTCCATGGAAGCCTCTAGGTTTGCCTAGATGGTACTGTCACTTGCTTACCACCTGCCTCGTGATGGGGCTCTGCGTACTCTCTGGCTGCTCGGCCGCCGATGATTTTGTTGCTGGTACTTACGAAGTAGATGCAGCGGAAGTCAGGAACATCGTGGTCGATGTCACCGACAGGAGCATCACGGTCTCTCCATCGTCTGATGGTCAGGTCCACATCGATTACTTCCACAGCCCCAAGGAGTTTTACAACATCTCTCTTGAGGATGGTACGCTGACCATGAAGTACGACGAGGACAAGAACTGGACCGACTTCATCAGTGTGAAGCCTGCTGACAGTGTCCGTCAGATTGACATAAGAGTCCCGGAAAACACCATTTCCTCTCTCACTGCCGATACCAAGAACGAGGGCATCTCTGTCAGCAACCTTGAGCTTGACGACATCGACCTTTACTCAAATGGCGGTGATATCAATGTGGCAGACATCGATGCGGATGACATCAGGCTTGAAGTGAAGAACGGGAACATCAGCGCTTCTGTCGCTGGGGCTGTATCAGAGTACAGGATCTCCATCGATATAAAGAAGGGTGATACGAACATCAGTGAGAACCAGGGCGGTCCAAGGGTGATGGACCTCAAGGCCAACAACGGGGACATCAACATCCGGTTCAACGGGTGAAATAAGGCAGAGCTGTTCTTGGCGCCATGTGGGGCTCCCATCCCCGTGGCGCCTTTTCATTCACCTAGATTTCTCAATCCGCACCATCCATTTTTCACCATCCTCCTTCAACATGCTCCCGATGACATATCAAGGAGGATTGATCATGCGCAGGATTATGAAATCAGCATGCGTCCTTGTGCTTGCAGCAGCTGCTGTGTCACCAGCCTTCGCTTCAGAAGGACCGACACTGCACAAGAGCGCATCATACTCATCTGGCCAATACAACGTGGATGGCGGTGTCATGGAGATCATCGCCTACAACAAGGCGACAGGCTGGGCCTATTCGGTCAATGGCCAATCAGGTCTGCTCACAGCCTTGGACCTCAATGTCCTCACTGGCAATGGAAGTGGTATCGTGCTCACAGGTGACGATTACGACATCAAATCCATGGTGTCGGAAGTGGAACCAGGCTTCGCATATGGTGACATGACCAGTGTGGCAGTGAGCCCTGATGGCAGCCATCTGGCAATTGCATTGCAGGACGAGGCATATGACAAGACGGGCCGTGTCGCCATCTTCTCCTGCGCCCCAGATGGCTCGATCTCACTCGAGTCGCTCATTGAATGTGGCGTGCAACCTGACATGGTCACCTTCGTAGACAATGTGACAGTGCTTACAGCTGATGAGGGTGAACCCCGCATGGGTTATGGTGATGGGATTGTGGACCCTGCTGGTTCTGTGAGCATCATCAATCTTGATGAGGCTTCTTCCTCGGTTGTTGGATTCGAGGCTTTCGATGTTCCTGAAGCCCGTCAGGCCCTTGTTGATGACGGTGTCATCATCATGAAGGACCGCCTGCCATCTGCAGACTTCGAACCTGAATACATCGCTGTCAGTGGAGGCAAGGCCTATGTGACACTGCAGGAAGCCAATGCAATCGCAGTCCTCGACATCGCCTCAAAGAGCTTCGATGGTATTCACAGCGCAGGCTATGAGGACTATTCGAAGACCCCTGTTGATATCGATAAGAAGGATGAGGCTTATGCTCCACGCACCTATGATGGGCTGATGGGCATCAGGATGCCTGATGGCATCTCAGCTTTCACCTCGGATGGCAAGACCTACCTGGTGACAGCAAATGAAGGTGATGCCAGGGAGTGGGGTGATGAGGATGATGGCAGCTTCTATCTCAGTGAGGATGAGAGGGACTTTGGTGATGGAGACACATCACCCACAGGTCGCATCACAGCTGCATCCTCTGGACTTGATGGAAAGGTCGTCTTCTTCAAGGCCGCCGATTTCGATGGTCTTGATCCTGATAAGGATTTTCTCTTTGGAGGACGGACCTTCACCATCTATGAGGTGGGAAGTGATGGGCTTTCAGAAGTCTACTCAAGCCAGGATGATTTTGAGCGCCTGACTGCTGAACGTCATCCAGCCTTCTACAATGCATCAAATGACAATGCGCTCATCGATGACCGGTCTGGCAAGAAGGGGCCTGAGCCAGAGAGTGTCACGACAGGTATGATTGATGGACGTACGTACGCCTTCATCGCACTTGAGCGTACAGGCGGGGTGATGATGTATGATGTCACAGACCCTGCGCAGGCTGTGTGCGTGGATCATCTCAACCCTCGTGATTTCCTTTCCATCATCGAAGGTTCTGAGGAATATGACGATGGAGAGCTCGACAAGTGGGTCACTGGCGGTGATGTAGCTCCAGAAGGGCTTTGCTTCATAGCAGCCGGGGACAGTCCGACAGGACGTCCTGCCCTCCTTGTTGCGAACGAGGTTTCTGGCACAGTGGCTTTCTGCGAAATCTATTGATTACTGTATGGCATGTGGTTCTGAGACCACATGCCATGCTTATCTTTAGATATTAATATACCGATATAGCCATGATATTTTGAATTCATATTGCTGATTATAATAAATGTTTGTTTCATACACATTAGCCTTTCATCAGCTCTTGGCTTATCAACAGGAATATATGAAAGTCCATCTCCAGTTATGGCATCAAGCTCAATCATGTAGTAGGAAGTGATATGCACCCATAAAAGGCCGTGGCCTTCCACTTTCCAACCCTACAACAAGCCTGCCATGTAAAGAGGCAGGTGCATGATGCCATCCTTCACCAGCACATCCTTGGTGTAAAGGATGTAGGCATCCCCTGTCACAGATGAGAAATGTTTCCTGAACTTATCCAAGGACGCATGCGAGCGGTAATTTCCTGACTTGACCTCACATGGTCAAGTCAAGGTTGCGTGAATCCCTCTCTGATTGAGGGCTGCACATACAATGTGCACCAATTTGCGTCCTATGACCGCAAGGTCTCTTTCCTTTGCGCGCACAAGGCCTTCCTGTCTTGTGTCGGAAAGCCTCCCTGCAAGGACAGCATCCACTGTCTCGACGGCTTCATCGACAGAATGCACCTTACGTACATCCCTCCCGTCGATCAGCCATGTGCCGTAGACTGGGATGTCACGTATGATGACAGGTATCGCTGATGCAAGGGCTTCCAGGACGACTATGCCTTCCGTCTCCTCCTTGCTGAGGAACAGGAAGGCATCGGCTTCCCTGTAAGCTTCCTGGAGGATGCTTTGTTGAACTGCTCCCATGAGATGCATGTTGCTGGGTTTCTCTTCCAGTGCTTTCTTGACCCGCTTTGTCTGCAGGATGGATGGTGTATCCCCGAACCAGAGGAAATCATGTCCGGGCATGCGCCTGGCCACTTCCATGAAGTCAAGGATGCCTTTGCGCTCGATCAGGTGGCCGACGGAAATCACAAGCTTCCGCCCAGGGGGGGGGCCAAGCTCTTCATGCAGCCTTGCAGGTCTTTTGCCTTGAGAAGGGTGGAAGAGCCTTGTATCGACACCATTGGAGAGGCTGTAAGCTTCGTGAGCAGGACAAAGCCATTTCAAAAGCTGTTTTGAATATGGTGTTGGTGTGATCAGCACGTCGCCAAGCCGGTAACAGGCAGCCATCCAACGCTTAAGAAGAGGTGCCAGGAGGTTTGACAGCTTGAATGAGTCCTTGATGTCGAGTGAGGATGAGTGGGCGAAGAAGACGACCAGCTGGCCCCTGGCTTTTGCGGTGATGGCTGCAAGTACGGACCCGGGTAGTAGCGTGTTGATGAAGACAGCATCCGCATCTTTTCCAGGTCTTGCCACAAGTCCCACTCCATTGCGCCTGAGGGCCTCTTCCTGATGATGTATCGCCTGTGCGATTCCGCTATGGGCGAGCATGTGTTCACCTTTCTTCCTGACATGGATTTTCATGTTCATCCACCTATCAATGAAAGGGCGTTGGTCCAGATCCCACTGAGGATCAAGCTGTAGGCGAGTATGGCGGGGGGCTTGCACAAGAGGATGATTGCAGAGAAACACTTCCATGACAGCTTTGTCGTCCCAGCCAGGTAGCAGAGGAAGTCATCTGGTGCGACTGGCAGGGCGATTGCCAAGGCGAAGAACTTGGCGAAGCGGTTCCTGCTTCCTGTCCACTTGTCGTATCGGCTGATCCGCTCTGGACCGAAGAGGGTTATCAGCAGCTTGCGCCCAAAAGCCCTGGCCAGGGCGAAGGCCATCATGGATCCCAGACATATACCTATATAATTGTAGGTGAACCCTTGCACAGGACCGAAGAGCACCACACCTGCAAGACAACCTAGACCTCCAGGTATGATTGGAATGACGACTTGTACTGCCTGGATGAGTGTGAAAGCGGGGCCTGCAAGTGGACCAAGGGTGGAAACGGCCTGCTTAAGGGCTTCCTGGGATGTGAAAAAGCCACTCGCGAAGCCCCATATTGAGAACGCCACACATGCCAGCTAAGGAGACCGCTTTCACCACGGTCCTCACCAGTGTCCCCCTGTCTTTTGTCACGCAAGTATCCATTGCATATCCAGTCTTATATGGATGATGACTTGGATTCATGAATTGTGGATGACCTTGTGGTGAACAATTTCTAAACAATCATCTGATTGCCCTGTTCCTTGTCTGCCAAGTATTTACCCGTTTAATAAGCCTCGCTTTCAAATTCTTCCGTCCTGTATAGCGCATGTAGTGCGCTTCTTCAGGACTTGTTGAGGGACAAGTATGAGCTTGTAGGCGGCTGATGAAGCAAGAGGAAACAAATGAAGGACTTGAAAACGAGGCTCATGACATGGAGGCTTGGTCGTGCGGTCAGGATCCTGGCCATCATCTTTGCGCCACAACCCAGGGGAATGCTGGCAGTGGTCCATGACCTGGCTTGTTCCATGGTCATGGCTGGGGTGCTTGATGGTGTCATGTCAAGGCCATGTGCTGGTGCCTTGGCTGCCACAGGATTGTCATCTGGGCTTGTCCTGGGACTCTGGATGCCGCTGTCCGCCGTACTACGCCCAGTCGTGAGGATCGGGTGACAACTCGTGCCTATAAGATATGGCGCTCATCATTGTGACCACCATGGCGTGTGTGGCAGGTGGAGGAGGCCTGTACCACTCCCAATCAGGTCCCCGGGTGTGAAATTCCTGCCAAAAGATCGCCCAAGTGATTGACATCATCGCAATAAGGGCTTAAAGCATATGGGCTTGTGAGTTCATTCTATTAGGAGGAGCGTGCGATGATAGAAATCAAGCACCTCAGGAAGGTCTTCGATGATGACACCGTCCCCCTCAAGGACGTCAACATCACAATCAATGATGGTGACATCATCTCTGTCATTGGGCCTTCTGGAACAGGGAAGTCGACCCTCTTGAGATGTATAAACATGCTGACAGAGCCGACTTCGGGAAGCATCATCGTGGATGGACAGGACATAACCAGGCGTGGCTGTGACCTGAACGCGGTGAGACGCAAGATGGGCATGGTCTTCCAGTCCTTCAACCTATTCGGGCACCTGACTATCATCGAGAACATCATGAACCCACAGGTGACACTCCTTGGACGCAGTCGGCAGGAGGCCTATGACAAGGCCATGTACCTGTTGAAGCAGGTCGGTCTTGCCAGCAAGGTCTTCAACTATCCTGATGAGCTTTCTGGTGGTCAGCAGCAGCGTGCCGCCATCGCACGTACGCTTGCGATGGATCCGGACATCATCCTCTTCGATGAGCCGACCAGCGCCCTCGATCCTTCGATGATCGGCGAGGTCCAGTCTGTCATCAAGATGCTTGCAAAGACTGGACGCACGATGATGATCGTCACCCATGAGATGGACTTCGCGCGCAAGATCAGTTCCCGCATCCTCTTCATGTACGATGGTGTGATTTACGAAGAGGGCACTCCGAAGCAGGTCTTCGAACATCCTCAGAAGGAAATGACCAAGCGCTTCATACAGCGCCTGAGCTCGTTGACCTATCACATCAAGTCCATGGACTTCGACCTTGAGGCCATGAACGATGAGTTGACGACCTATGGTGAGAAGCTCCTGATCGAGGCCGAACGCCTCAGCAAGCTGGCCTTGGCGGTCGAGGAGATTTGTATAAACAACATCGCCACACGCGACGAGGAGCCCGACATACTCGTCAAGGTCGAGTACTCTGAGAAGCTCGACATCCTGACACTCCTGATTTGCTACAAGGGTGAGCGTTTCGAGCTCACTGACAGCCAGAGCCGCCTTTTCCTCGGTCTTCTTGCTGAAAGCACGACGGAAAGCCGTCAGGATGACCTTGTTGACGATCCCATGGGATACGACCATGCGATCTCGATCCGCTTCCGCTGGGTGGAGGAGTGAGCCATGAAGAGACTTGCCGCGACACTCATCATCTTCTGCATAGCCGTGACGGCCTTTTGTGCCCAGGAGTTCACGACCATCGAGGACCTCAATGGCCATGACATCGGTGTCCAGACCGCCGTCCTTTATGAGGAGCTGATCCAGGACCGTGTCCCTGACACCACGTTCCAGTACTACACGATGCCGAACGACATGATCCTGGCGCTCCAGTCTGGAAAGGTCGATGCCTATCTGATCGAGGAGGTCAGCTATGGTGTCCAGAAGAAGAACCATCCTGAGCTGACAGTGCTCGAGGAGCCTGCCGGCTACATCAATGCGACCTGTATCATCGGAGAGAACGAACGTCAGGACCGCCTCCTGTCTGAGCTCAACGCCTTCATCGCGGAAAGCCGTGAAAATGGAGTGCTTGATGAGCTTTATGATTACTGGATCACCGACTTCGACCCTGTCAACGACACTTGCGACACTACAGGCTTCACAGGGGAGAACGGCACGATCGCAGTTGCTGTCGAGGGAGGTTATGAACCTTTCTCCTTCATCAGCAATGGCCAGATCTCAGGCTTCGATGTCGACTTCATATGCCGCTTCGCACGCGCCTATGGTTACACACCGGTCTTCTACGAGGTCCCCTTCGAAGCAATCGCCCCTGGGGTTGAGAGCGGCCGCTATGACATAGGCATGAACATAGTCGTCAGTGCCGAGCGTAATGAGACAGGGACCCTGTCTGATGTCTATTACTCGACACCGATCCGCCTGGTCGTCATGGGTGAGGACGAAGGTGGCATGGGCTTCTTCGCTTCTCTTGCGGAGAGCTTCAACAAGACCTTCCTCAGGGAAAACCGCTGGGAGCTCTTCCTCCAGGGTGCCGGTGTCACCTTGCTGATCACTGTCAGCTCGATCATCTGTGGAACCCTCCTTGGCTTCCTTGTCTTCATGCTGACACGTCATGGGGGGAGGGTGTCCAATGGAGTGACGAACTTCTTCCTCTGGCTAATCCACGGCATGCCGACGGTCCTGCTGTTGATGATCCTCTACTACATCATCTTCGGCAGCACATCGCTCAGTGGCACCTGGGTCTCTGTCGTTGGTTTCTCGCTCATGTTCGCCTGTTCGATGATCGACATGCTCCGTGTCGGTTGCAAGGCTGTAGGACGTGGCCAGCTCGAGGCGAGCCGCGCCATGGGCTACTCTGATGGGCAGAGCTTCTTCCGCATCATACTCCCACAGGCTGCGAACCACTTCCTTCCAATCTATAAGAACGAGGTCGTCACCCTGATCAAGGAGACATCGGTTGTCGGTTATATCGCCGTACTTGACCTTACAAAAATCAGCGACCTGGTACGTAGCCGCACCTATGAGGCCTTCTTCCCGCTGATTGCGACCGCCATCATGTACTTCATCCTCACAGCCATCCTCACAAGGATTGTCCGTCTTGTGGCTGACAAGATCGATCCCAAGAGGAGGAAGAAGGACAAGATCCTGAAGGGCATCGACGTCGGAGACGATGAGGAGTGAACCTCATCAGTGAGCTGCATAGGGACGTATCCGTGGTGGGTGCGTCCCTTTTTTGACATTCTGACTGAAACTGGATAGAATGTCAGAAAAGAATTGGAAAGTCCGCTCATACAAGGACGTGATCAAGACATTTGGCCTCGACAACTTGTTGGAGGCAGGAGAAAGACATGCAGGAGAAATGCACAAGGCTCCTGGAGAGCCGCAAGACAAGAAGTGCTGATGAGGCCGCCCGCCATGCGGCCAAGTACCAGGACAGGTTGAGCCCCCGTGCCCGCCTGGAGCATCTTTTCGATGATGGCCGTTACATGGAGTTCGGCACACTTGGCAAGGGACCGACAGGTGGTGAGGGGGACTGTGTCATCACAGCTGTCGGACGGGTCGCAGGGCGTACCGTTTATGCCTATTGCCAGGACTATACACAGATGGGTGGTTCCCTTGGTGCCATGCAGGCCCAGAAGATCAGCCAGCTGCAGGAGAAGGCCTTGAAGGCAGGTTGCCCGATCATCGCCCTCCTTGAAAGTGGTGGCGCACGTATCCAGGAGGGTGTTGGTTCCCTCGATGGTTATGGCAGGATCTTCTCGATGAACGTCAAAAGTTCCGGACGCATACCCCAGCTCGCCATCGTCTTCGGCGCCTGTGCTGGTGGTGCTTCTTATTCCCCGGCCCTGATGGACTTCATCATCACGGTCCGCGGCCGCTCAAGGATGTTCATCACAGGTCCTGATGTCATCAAGACCGTGGTGGGTGAGACTGTCCAGGCAGAAGAGCTTGGCGGGGCTTCTGTCCTCGGCTCGAAGAGCGGTGTCTCCCATTTCACTGCGGAGGATGAGGATGGGGCGATCGCCACAGCCAAGGCGATCCTCTCATACCTGGGCCAGCCTATGGCTCCTGGCAAGGCCCCTGTCGTCAAGGAAGGTGATTGGGACTTCCTCCCTGAGGTCCCCAACCGCGCTTATGACATGCACCAGGTTGTTGAAAAGGTCTTCGACCAGGGTTCGATACTTGAATACCAGAAGGACTGGGGCCGTAACGCCATGACAGCCTTCGCCCGCCTGAATGGCCGGGCTGTGGCTGTTGTCGCCAACCAGCCTGCCTTCATGGCTGGTTGCATCGACATCGACGCCTCTGACAAGATGAGCCGCTTCATCCGGATGGCAGATGCCTTCGGCCTGCCCATCATCACCTTCGTCGACACACCGGGCTACCTGCCTGGGGTCAAGCAGGAGCATGATGGCATCATCCGCCATGGCGCCAAGCTGCTTTATGCTTATGCCGAAGCTGTGAATCCAAGGATCACCGTCATCGTCCGCAAGGCCTATGGTGGTGCCTACATCGCAATGGGAAGCAAGGCAATCGGTGCGGATGCCGTCTTCGCCTATCCCTTCGCAGAGGTCGCGGTCATGGGCGCTGAGGCAGCTGTCAAGATTGTCCGCAAGAAGGACCTGGCCGCAGGTGCGGATGCCGCGGCACTCGCAGATGAGTACCGCAACGAGGTCATGAATCCTTCGTTCTCCGCCCATATGGACCTGATTGATGAGCTGATCGTCCCATCTGAGACAAGGGACCGCCTGATCATGTCCCTGTCCACGCTCTGTGCGGCAAAGCCAGGAGAGCACGGCAACATCCCTCTTTGAGGAATACTCATCTCCATATGACATGCAGGCCATCCGGAAGGATGGCCTGTGTTCTTTAGCCCATTTCCTCTGGCACACGGTTCACACGGACAGGGGCTTTCGTGCTATCCTCCTTTCCAGATGGACAAGCACTACAGGATTGGTCAGCTCGCAGCCCTTACAGGGCTGACGCAACGCACTATCCGTTATTATGATGAGCTGGGGCTCTTGAAGACACATGACCGCACCCAGGGTGGACAGAGGCTCTATTCAGATGCCGATTTGATTTACATCAAGCGCATCATGGAGCTCAAGGCGCTTTCGTTCTCACTCGATGAGATCTCCCATATCATAAGACTTGGTGATGAGGATGAGAGCGGTGAGAAACGCCGGTCTGCGCTTCTTGAAGGCTACAAGGCCAAGCTTGAAGCTGCCTTGGAGAAGCGACGCCGCCTGGACGAGGAAGTGGAAAGCCTTGAATGGCATGTCAGGCAGCTTGAGGGGAGCGTGGGCTTCAAGGAATGCCCTGGCAGCCTCTGCCAGAGCTGTTCCTTCAAAGCAGGCTGTTCGTTCAGGGAAGGCTGACAAGCTTGTCCATCACAGCCAGTGAGAGCTTCACTGCATCCTCCTTCAGATCCTCAGGCAGGTGCTGGGTGAAGAACATGCACTCATAACATATCGCACCAGGGTAGGCCACTTCATGGAAGGCCTGCATCACATCCTCCCACCTGATGCTTCCAAAGAAGGGCAGCAGGTGCTGGTCTTCGATGCCATTGTTGTCAGCGATGTGGGTCGCGATGAGGCGTGGGCCATAGGCTCTTATCTCAGAAGCCACATCAAGCCCCCTCATGTGGGCATGTCCTGTGTCGAGGCAGATGCCGAAGCAATCTGGATCCAGCTCGTCGAGTATCGCATTGAGATCGCTTGAAGTTGAAACCTCCTCCTTGCGCTCCATGTTCTCAATCGCGATCTTCGAACCTGTGCCCTTGACCAGCGGGGTGAGCGCCTCCATGTACCTGATATTGTCATCAACAGTACCGTCTATTGGATGGACTGTTATGGCTTTGACTCCGAGCCTGACAGAGTAGGAGATGGCACTGGCTATGAGCCTGTCCATCTCCTCCTTCTTTGTCCCCTGGTGGCATAAGTAGGAAGGGAAGTAGGGGGCATGGGACTGGACATAGTCAAGTCCATGCTCATCCTTCAAGTCCTCCAGCTTCCTGATATAAGCCTCGTCAACGTTGTGATGAGGATTCATCATCTCGCAGAAGTTCAGGTCCAAGGCCTTCCATCCCCAGGAGGCGAGACGTGGGATGACGCTTGTCATCGGCAGTTTCGCCCCCTGGCGGGTGAATGAGATCAGGTTGGTGCTAGTCGCCTTGACGTTCATTGTAATCATCCAGGTAGCCATTGATTTCGGAAGCAAGGGAGGCGACTGTCTGCCCGACATCACCATTTCCTTCCAGGAGGGACCTGATCGAGCTTTGGAAGGAATAGTAGACCTGGTATGCGTTGGGGATCCAGAGTCCAGTCACGGCAGGGTTGGATGCCAGCAGCTGTTCACTTGCGACTGCGAAGAGCGGGTTTTCCTGACAGTGGGCGATGTAATCAGCATTCTCATAAGTGGCCTTGTTGACTGGCAGGTAGCCTGTCGCGACATGCCACTGGAGCTGGGCCTCCTCGCTTGTCAGGTACTTCATGAAGGTCCATACGGCATCCTCCGTGGCCTGGTCCTTGTGGAAGGTGAAGAGGGCGCCTCCTCCAAGGTTGACCCCTCCTGTGGCATCCTCATCGACCATTGGTACTGGTGCCACGCCAAGCTCGAAACGCCCACCTATGGCTTCAAGCACGCTGGTCAGGTTGCTGGTGCTTGCGAACATCGAGGCTGTGCGTCCAGCCGCGAATTCCGCCGAGATGCCGCTTGTGAGATTGGACAGGCCTCCTGTCTCATAAAGCGCCTTCCATTTTCCGAGGAAGGCGGCAAGGGTGCCTTCCTCATCGAAGAGGACCCTTGTGGGCGTGCCTTCATGGCCATTGGCCATGTCCGTGAGGTAGCTCAGCCCATGCTGCATGCCTATGAAGGCGCATAGCTCATATGTTGTCGGAACTCCTGCGACCGCATAACGTGTGACAGTCCCGTTCTCGTTCCTCTGCACGAGATGCGGGGCTGCTGCGATCAGGTCGTCCAAGGTCCGTGGGGCTTCAAGACCTGCCTCGTCGAAGGCGGTCTTGTTGTAATAGAAGAGCAGGGTGGAGGCGTTGAATGGAAGTCCTATGACCTTGCCCTGGTAGCGCATGCTCTCAAGCGCATGGTCAAGGATGAAGGAGAGGTCCTCACCATGGTCCGTTGCCAGGTCCTCCACATAGTAGATCCCATCATATGAGGCCATGTCGACGACCCCGGTCGAGTCGAGCTGTACAAGGTCGGGAAGTTCATCGACATCCCCTGCCTGGGCGACGGTGCGCACCTTTGTCAGGGTGTCGTTCGCACTGCCTTGGTAGATCGCTTCGACCCTGATGCCCTCCTGGGCGCCGATGGTCTCGTTGAAGTTGGAGACCAGGGCATCAGCCGCCTCCCCGAGGGCCCCACTGTTGCTGTGCCACCAGGTGATCCTGGTGATGCCATCATCCTCTGCCGTCCCTCCAGCAGCGAGGCTGAAGGCGGTCATGAGTCCAAGTAGCGTGATGAGTATCCTGCGCATCTTATCCTCCTCATGTGTTCATGTAGCCTTGACGCAGGGCTTCCATGATCCGCTTCCTCATCGCTATGAAGGTGATGAGGAAGGGGATGAATACGATGATGATCGCGGCGAAGACCGGGCCAAGGTCTAGGCTTTCCGCGTAACCAAGCATTGTGATTCCAATCTGCACGGTCCTCTTGGCAGGTGAGTTCGTGACAATCAGGGGCCAGAGGTAGCTGTTGAACATGCTGACAAAGCCTTGTAGCAGGAAGGTCGAGATCACGGCACGGCTGAGCGGGACCAGTATGTGGACGGAATAGTCCCAATCCCCCGTGCCATCCATCAAGGCGCTTTCATGAATAGAGGTGGGGATCGAACGCATGAAAGCGGTCAGCATGATGATCTGGCTTGCTCCAAGCAGGCTGGTCGAGATAATGCCTATATAACTGTCCAGCAGGTGCAGGTCCTGGATCAGCTGGTAGTTGCCTGACAGGAGGAGGTCACCTGGTATGAACAATGTCAGCACGATGGCGAGGTAGGCCGCCTTCGAGAAGCGGAAACGGAAATGCGAGAAGGCGTAAGCGGCCAGGAAGGCCACGAGTGACCTGATGGTCGTAGACAGCAAGCCTGTCACCAGCGAGTTCATGATATACGTCGGGAACCAGCCCTGGGTGAGCACACGGGTGTAATTGCCCCATCTCCACTGTGAGGGGAGGAAGGGGGCCGGGGAGGTCGCGAAATCCGCTGGAGCGAAGAAGGAGGCCATCAGCGCATAAGCGAAGGGGAAGAGCACGATGAGCGCTAGCATGCCTGCAAGGATGGCCATGATGAACCTACTTGTCCGCATAATGCACACTCCTCTTGTCGACAATCATCGAAAGCCCTGTGATGATGGCTGCGACCAGGAATGTCAGCACGGCGACAGCGGAGGCTGTCCCATGGTTCGAGTTCCTGAACGCTTCGATGTAATAGTAGTAGACCAGTGTCTGGGTCGATCGGAACGGGCCTCCTTCTGTCATGACCATGATGGGGGCTGAGATCAGCAGGGCGTCTTTGATCGAGATGAACAAGATGAAGAAGATCGTAGGCGAGGCGAGGGGGAGCTTGATTCTTGTCAGGACCTTCCATTCGCCAGCCCCGTCAAGGCGTGCGGCTTCGATTGGCGCCTTGTCCAGGTTCCTCATGGCTGCCAGGAGCAGCAGGTAGTCCAGCCCGAAATCCAGGAAGATCCCCAGGATCACGACCGATGTCATTGCCGCACCTGCATCGTTCGTCCATTGCACGTCGACCCCGATCAGGCGGTTGACGATGCCGATCCCTGGGCGGTACATGTATTTGAAGACCAGGGCCATGCTGCTCATGCCCATGGCCATTGGCAGCATGAACATGGTCTGGTAGACGCTGTTGAGCTTCGTCTGCCGTTCTGTCAACACGACCGCAAGGAGTATCAGGACAAGGTTCAGTGGAACGAAGAAGACCATGAAGCGGAAGGTGTTCCAGAGGCTCTGTATGAAGATCTGGTTGTCCAAGAGGCCTGCATAGTTCCCCAGTCTGGCGAATGAGCCAAGCGAGCCATCAAGCCTCACGTTGAAGAATGATGAGACTATGGCCTTGATGAAGGGTGCGTATGTGAATACCAGCGCCAGCAAGATGGCTGGTGCGAGCAGCAAGTAAGGCTTGAACCTGGCTTTGATCACGCGCCGAAGATAGCGCAAAGGGCGGTGTCTTGTCAAACAATTCTTTCTAAAAGAAAGAAATATTACGAAATATAAGTTTACGTCAACTTTTTCTGCGTGAACTTTTGAGGTAGATGGTGAAATCCTTGTGCGATCCTCTGTCCTTTTGCCTTTTTTGGCGGTAGAATGGAGGCAGATCCCAAAAGGAGAACAGTTATGAAACCAACTCTTTTAGTCCTCGCCGCCGGCATGGGGAGCCGCTACGGTGGTGTGAAGCAGATTGATGCTGTCGGTATGCACAATGAGACACTTCTCGATTTCGGTGTCTATGATGCCCTCAAGGCTGGATATGGACGTGTTGTCTTCATCATCCGCCGCGATATCGAAGCTGACTTCCGTGAGCGCCTCTTCGACCGCATCGCACGCAACATGGATGCTGACTATGTATTCCAGTCCCTCGACTCACTCCTGACACCGGAGCAGGTCGCTGCCGCTGCTGAGCGCAAGAAGCCCTGGGGCACGATCCACGCACTCCTGTGCGCCAAGGATGCTGTGAAGACACCTTTCACCGTCATCAACGCTGATGACTACTATGGACGCACCGCATACCAGGACATGGGCGCCTACCTCTCTGGACTGACCAATGAGTCCACAGAGCACGCAATGGTTGGTTATGTCCTCGAGAACACGATGAGCAAGTCTGGTTCCGTCTCCCGTGGCATCTGCACCGTCAAGGACGGTTACCTCGCCTCAATGGAGGAGAACACGAAGATCGAGTACACCGCCGATGGTGGGATCGTATCCCATCTTGACAGGGGTGATGAGACGCTCACAGGCAAGGAAGTCGTCTCGATGAACTTCTTCGGCTTCACTCCAAGTGTCTTCGATTCCTTCACTGCCTACTGGGAGGACTTCATCAAGACCAACCTGACTTCCCCCAAGGCAGAGTGCCTCCTGCCTAACGCGGCTGGCAAGATGGTCCAGGATGGACAGGGCACGATCAAGGTCCTCACTTCCCAGGAGCGCTGGTTCGGAATGACCTATCCAGAGGACAAGCAGATTGTCGTCGATGAGCTCAGGAAGAAGATCCAGACCCATTATTATCCAGAGAAGCTCTGGGAAAAATAAGGAATCTGCCTTTGAATGCAAAGACAGGGTGCCGAAGGGCACCCTGTTCTTGTCATCATCAGGATAATTCAGGAGGAAAGGCCTCCGGACAGGGCTTCGAGGATCCTGCGGACGTCTGGCTCGGACCTGGCTTCGCTCAGTTTGGATATGAGATATGAAGTGAATGCCGGCTCGTCTTTTTCAAGCCCGGCTTGTTCCGCACGGTTGAAACGTTTTTCAGCGTAGTTCCAGCCGAGGCGGTATGTCTTCCTGCCATCCAAGGTGAGTTTGAAGTCAATCCAATCTCCTTTCAGCTTGTATTCGGAAGCTGCCCAGCCGGATCCTGCCTTGCCATATTGACTGGTGTCATCTTTTCCAAGACCTTCCAGGATCCGACGGACATCATCCTCTAATCCCGCCTTGCCCAGTTTGGCTACAAGCCACGATGCGAATGAAGGTTCTTTTTCTTCCAAAGCGGCCTGGTCCTTCCGATTGAACCGCTTTTCAACGCAGTTCCAACCAAGACGATAGCTGTCATGCCCGTTTTTGGTGACGACGAAGTTCAACCAGTCCCCATTGGCCTTGAATCCAGAAGCTTTCCATCCTGGCTTCATGACACCAAGCTGTTTGATCCCTTCAACATCAAGACTTTCCAGGTATTTCCTGATTTCCTCAGTGCGCCCGATGTCATTGAGTTGTTTGAAACCCTTGTCGTCAAAAGTCCCTCTTCCTGGCATGAAGGAGAATTTGGCATGAGCTCCGCCATCATCATAGACAAGATCCAGATATCCCCCGGCACTTGATTCGCCGATATATTTCAAGCGGCCAGGCAGTGGGCTGTTTGTTTTCACATCATGGGCCCCTGTGTTTGAGGATCCGGCTGTTCCCGCCTTGATCAGATTGGAGGCTTCGGCTTCCAGCCGCTGTGTGACGATAGCGGCGAGGGATGGGTCTATCGCATTCAACCTCTCCTGTCCTGTCTTTGAGATGCATGCCTTGTCCATATCCCAGACGAATCGGATCGTGGTGCCATCGATGGGGATTTCGAATGTTGGCTTGCCATTGAACTCGCCCACGTAGGCAAGGCTGTGTCCGCTACTTGCGGATCGTCCCTCCTTGGAAGAGACAGGCTTGCCCGCTTCTTCATTGAAGGCCATGAGTTTCTTCTGGACGGCAGCGACACAGCCAATGTTGCGCCACAATTCCTGGTCTCCAATGACAGCGACCTTGTACTTCGCTCTTGAGATGGCGACGTTCATCATGTTTGGCTTTTCTCCAACCCAGTCAGCTGAGCCTTTCGACTTGTTGTCACATCCAAGGACGATGATCACCTCATCTGCCTGCTTGCCTTGGAATGTGTGCACTGTGCCAATCATGTCGTGCCTGAGTCCGAACCGGTCTGCTTCGTCGTGAAGGGCTTTCACAACAGAAGTGAAGGGGGAGATGATGAAGAGGCGTGCCTCTCCTGGAGCATTTCCAGACAACTTGTCCTTGTTCTTGCGTAGCATGGCTTTCACGCATTCAATCTGTGCAGGTACATTCCTGCTGTCTTTCTTGTCCTCCTTGCCTTGCACATCAATCCAGCAAGATGATTCCAAGATGAAGTCCTTCCTCCCTGGTTCCCTGGTCTTGTTGATCATCGTGTTCTGATAGGCAATGGCATTGGAGATGCTGAACATCGGTTCCAGGCATCGTCTGTGTATGATAAGAGGACAGCCAACATCCAGTTCCTTGTCCTTGTACTTCCTCTTTCCAATATACTTTGACATCCTATCGGCAGCGGTTTGGACGGATTCCCTAGGTCTGCGAGGGTCATCTTGGCTTATTCCGTGGCGCAGTCGGAGGAATTCATCGAGTCCCGCTGGTAGTGTCTCGATGGGTTCGATCTGGAAAGGATCGCCAACAACCACGGCCATCTTCGCTTTCTCAAGACATTCCAGTGCGTAATAGGGTTGTGCCTGTCCAGCCTCATCTATGATCAGGTAGCCAATTGAATCTGGTGGAAGCTTGTCCAGCAACCTGTGCGCCGAGGCGAAAGTCGTCGAGACAACTGGTACGGCGAGGAAGAAAGTGTTGAGCAAGTGGCAATAGGAAGCAGCATCACGTTTCTTGCCATATTGGAGCTGCTCATAAAAGAGCATCAGGTTTGATTTGACTGCATCGCTGTTGCACAAGAAGGCTTTATGAATCTTCAAGGCTTTCCAGAAGAGTTTCTCCCGTAAACGGTTGAAGTCCTTGTAGTCAGGATCCTCAAGCTTGTAGTCGAATCCATTCTGGGCTTCCTCCCATCTTTCAATCAAAGCATCATCAGAAGGCTTCCTGTCTCTCTTGAGCAGGCCTTTGATGTTAATCGCCTTTCTTGTTTCAGCAGCATTTGCATAGAAGGTGTCAAGTCTTCCTTTGTACTTGCTTGCAAGTCCTGCCCTGGCGGCTTCAAGTTCTGCCTTCGCCTTGGCGAACTCATTCCTTGCACTTTTGAAATCAATCTCCTCGTGTTCCAAAGAGTATCCAAGGGATTTGTAGTCATCATCATCGACAAGTCCATTCAGGGCTTCAATTGCAGCCGCTATGTTGTCGGACTTGCCCAAAGGCACGGAAAGCAAGGCCCAGCAGCCTGCATCTCCTTCTTCCTGGTGCCTGCCACCTTTCACCACTGCACATGCAGTCTCACTGAAATAATCAACTTCAGAAGGCCCTTGTTCATACAAGCCTGTTGGAGCATGTCCATCGACAAAGAGGGGGAGTTCCTTGGATATGTTCTCAACGGCAGCGTTGTTTGATGATGCGACCAGGATCCCATAGCCAGTGATCCTGCTGTCAGGGATGTAATAGCTTGTCCCAGTCCTGCTTGATTTCTTTTTTGTGAAAGCCTTGTCAGGCGCTGTACATAGGGAGCAGATCGCGTCAGCACGTTTGACGATGTTCGCCGCGATCACTTCTTTCAACAGTGTCGTCTTCCCTGTTCCTGGAGGGCCATTGACAGCGACAACATCCTCAGCCTCCTGGGTTATTATGTTGATGGCTGTCTGTTGCATGAGGGAGGGCATGTATTTTGATGGCCAACGGCCAAGTGTCATGTTCTGGAATGCATTGACTGACTGCAATGCAGTGGCATCGGAGTCGATTTCCACTGTGTCTTTCGCAGCGTATTCCTGATTTGTGGCCGCTATGAAGGCTTCCACTTTGGGTGAGGGCGTTTCAGCCGCCATCGCTTCAAGGCTTTCTTTGTAGAACGATGCCCAGGGACGCTTGAGTTTCATGAGGGAGGCAGCAGTCAAGCCACTCCCGGCATCCTTGCCACTGCTCCACACGATCTTGTCATACGTCAGCTTGAGTTGCTTTTCCAGATGATCCTGGATCCTGTCCAGATGGTGGAAGACTTCGTCCAAGGTGACGCAGTGATCCTCGTTTCCCTCATCCTCTATGCCGAATACGGCTTTCCGGAGTTCCGCATCTGTTTCTTTCTTGTTCTCGATTGTGAGTTGCGCGCCACTGTCTTGTATCAACATCTCGAAGGCCCAGAATGCGGGTGAGAAGGAGAATCCGTCCCTGAGGTTGACGTTGCCATCTTCGTCGGCGCTTACGGAAATCACGGCACATGAACAGCTGTCGAAGGTGTTGTCCATATCGTGGCCGAGCGCACCCAGCAGTGATTGGACGTCTATATGGCCCAGCAGGTATGTCCCTTCTTTTTCCTTATAGGTTTTTGTCTTGGGGTCTCTCTTTGCGAGGTCCTTGTATGTGAAAAGACCTTGAGAGAACAGCTCTACGTCTTGAGCATATGCGATATAGTCTTTGGTTTTCATCCTACCTCTCCACACTATATTGCGATACTCTCATTGGGATGACGCTGTGTCAATCAAAACAGCCCCTATCGATGTACGACAGGGGCTGATGCTGCTTTTAGCATGTGTCAGAGTATGTGGTCGAGGAAACTCTTCGTACGCTCTGACTTCGGATTTGTGAAGATCTCGTCAGGAGTGCCTGTCTCGATGATTTCTCCAGCATCCATGAAGATGATCTTGTCTGCCGCTGCTTTGGCGAAACCCATCTCATGTGTGACCAGGAGCATCGTCATGCCTTCTTTTGCAAGGTCGAGCATGACATCGAGCACCTCGCTGATCATCTCAGGATCGAGTGCGGAAGTGGGCTCGTCGAAGAGCATGGCCTTGGGCTTCATCGCAAGGGCGCGGGCGATGGCGACACGCTGCTGTTGCCCACCTGAGAGCTGGGTAGGGTGGTTCTTTGCCTTGTCGGCGAGTCCGACACGCTCCAACAGCTCCATCGCGAGTTTTTCCGCTGCGGCCTTGTCCATCTTCAGGACCTTGCGTGGGGCGAGTGTTATGTTGTCCAACACGGTGAGGTGGGGGAAGAGGTTGAAGGACTGGAAGACCATGCCGACTTCCTCGCGGATCTTGCGCAGGTCGGCTTTCGGATTCGTCACCTCGACATCATCAATCCTGATCGACCCAGATGTGGGCTCTTCAAGCTTGTTGACGCTGCGCAGCAAGGTCGACTTGCCCGATCCGCTTGGCCCTATGATGACGACAACCTCACCATCATTCACCGTCAAGCTGGCATGTTTGACTGCATGGACGGTTTTGAGCCCGTCAACTGTGAAGTCCTTGCAAAGGTCTTTGATCTCAATCTTAGCCATTCTTGTGCAACCTCTCTTCAAGCATACCGACCAGGCGTGAGAGCACCAGTGTCAGGATCAGGTAGATCAGGGCGACTATCAACATCGTCTCGAGGGAGAGGAAGGTGCGTGAGATGTACTCGCGTCCCTTGCGGAGTATGTCAGCCAGTGCCAGCTGAGAGACCAGGGTGGAGTCCTTCAACATGGAGATGAACTCGTTTCCGATGGCAGGGAGGACGACCTTGACTGTCTGAGGGAGTACGACATGGATGAAGACCTGTGTCCTGCTCAGGCCAAGGGCCGTGGCGGCCTCTGTCTGCCCCCTTGGAACGGCCTGGATGCCTGCCCTGATGATCTCACCCATGTAGGCGCCGAAACAGATTGAAAGGGCGATGACTGCTGCGACCATGCCCTCGATATGGAAGAAACGTCCGACTGCGTAGTAGATGAAGATCAACTGGACCAGGAGTGGAATGCCACGGATCAGTTCGACATAGATGCCACTGATCATGTTGATCCAGCGGTGGCGGGATACAGAGCCAAGCCCTGTGAATGTGCCGATGATGACGGCTCCGATGATCGCACAGATGGTGACCTGGAATGTCACTGGGGCACCCTGGATACAGACCTTGAAAATCTGCAGGTAGGGTTCTGGTTTGAACACCAGTAGGGCTGCAAGGAGCAGGATCGCTCCGACAAATGTGATCCTCCAGGAAGAAAGGACATGCTTCTCACCCTTTTTGGGGATCAGCGGGCCATCAGTCATCGTTATCGTGGCCGGGCCCTTGTCATTGAGGGCGGCCGAATCGACTGAGACGACCTTCTTCCTGACCACTTCGGCCTTCAAGGCGTTTTCAATCCGCTTCTCGTCTTCGTTCACTTTCTAAGAATCCTCTGTCTAATCATAGATGAGTCCAGCCATCCGGATTAAGATGGCTGGACCTGTTTGTCTTTTCCGTCGTGCCTGTTGTCACAGCAGGTTCCACTTGGCCTTCAGCTCATCGAAGCTTCCGTCTTCCTGCATGGCTGCGAGACCCTGGTTGATGAGGTCAAGGAGCTCTGTGTTGCCCTTCTGGACAGCGATGGCGATCTCCTCTGTGGTGAAGGGCTCGCCAGCGACGCGGAGCTGGCCCTTGTATGCCTCATTGGCGAGGACGAAGTCAGAGGCGATGATCGAGTCGCATACACAGGCGTCGATGTTGCCGTTGATCATGTCCTGGATCGCAAGGCCGATTTCATCATACTGCCTCCTGTCGACATCGTAGGAATCAAGGGCGAAGTCCCCTGTCGTGCCGATCTGGACACCGACACGCTTGCCAGCGAGGTCGTCCACTGACTGGATCGGGGAGTCGTTTGTGACGATGACGACCTGGCCCTGGTTGGCGATCGGAGTGGAGAAATCCATTGTCAGCTTGCGCTCTTCAGTGACTGTGACGCCGCTGGCCACACCATCGTACTGGCCATTGGCGAGACCTGCGAAAATCGTCTCCCAGGCGATGTTCTCAACCTGCATCTCGACACCGACATGCTCTCCAATCAGGGGGATGAGCTCGACTTCGAAGCCCGTGAGGTTGCCGTTCTCATCAACGAATTCGAAGGGTGGCCAGGTGGCATCTGTCGCGAAGACATAGACACCATCATCCTCACTTGCACCACCAGCGAAGAGGGCGGTTGCGGAAAGAAGGGCGACGCCCAGGATCATTGCAGCTTTCTTTATCATGTTCATAGTCGACCTACCTTTTAGTCTTGTTGTGAATCTGGCAGGAGTATGGATAAATATGCAGAAATGGTCAATATATTTCTCGGATTTTTGCATGAATTTGCATAGAAAACTGCATATCAGCTCTTTGTGACACAGGTTGGACTGTAAGAGGACGATGGAGGCTGGAATGTGTTGTTCAAACCGGATCAGTCTGTCTTGATTTCACGCCTGGATCCAGGATTCCATTAATGTCCTATGGCAATCGACCAAGTGTTTTGTCAATTTTTGAGATTATTGACAAAAGACTAGATGGGATATCAAGCGATGATGAGGGGGAAAAAGAAATGGCCATCGCTGGCCATTTCCTAGGTGTTGCCGTGTATTGGATTGATGTCAGGCTGGTTCCCCGATTGGCTTGATCTTCTTCTTGTAGACGTAGCGGAAGAAGATGAGTGAACCAAGGAGGCCTGCGCCTTCTGCGATTATGAAGCTTGACCAGACTCCATCGATGCCGACAAGGGCGCCTAGCATGTAGGCACAGGGGCAGAGGACGACAAGCTGCCTGATGATGGAGACGATCATCGATGCGATACCAAAGCCTGTGGCCTGGAATGATGCCGTGATTATGATGGAGAAGGCTGCTGGTATGAAACAGAAGCTGATGATCCGCAGTGCGGTACGGCCCATCGCATACATCTCATCGCTTGCGTTGAAGAATGAGAGCAGCAGGTCTGGGAAGAACTGGAAGACCAGTGTCCCGACAGCCATGATCAGCACTGCGATGACAGCCCCGTACTTCAAGGTCGACATCATCCTCTTCTTCTGTCTTGCCCCATAATTGAAGGCGATGATTGGAATCAAGCCGTTGTTGAGGCCGAAGACCGGCATGAAGACGAAGGACTGGAGTTTGTAATAGATGCCGAAGACGGATACCGCGATTGTGGAGAAACGGATCAGGATGCCGTTCAGCACGGACACAAGCACGGTGCTGACGCTGTTCATGACAATGGTCGGGGCACCGACGACGTAGATGTCTTTCACCAGTCCTGCATGGGGGCGGATCTGGCGCAGGCGGACTGTGACGTACTTGTTCTTCCTCACATAATAAAGGCCCATGAACATAGCGACCCACTGTCCGATGACAGTGGCGATCGCCGCTCCTGCGACGCCCATGTCGAACGTGAAGATGAATATGGGGTCGAGGATGATGTTCGTGACCGCTCCAGCCCCCTGGATCAGCATGGGATGGAATGAGTCGCCTGTCGCCTGGATGATGCGCTCACAGGTGATGTCGACAAAACAGCCGAGCGAGAAGCACATGCAGATGGCTGCATACTGGACAGAGAGGTCCAGCAGCTGGGCATCATCTGTGAATGCGGCGAGGAAGGGGCGGGAGAGGAAGAGCCCTGCGAAGAGGAAGACGACGTAGGTGATGAGTGAGAGGAAGAGCCCTGTGCTGGCAGCGGCATCAGCATCCTCGGTGCGTCCTTCTCCAAGACGTCGTGCCAGGATCGAGTTGACACCTACCGCTGTTCCTACGGCGAAGGCTATGATCAGGTTCTGCAGGGGGAAGGCCAGTGAGACCGCTGTAAGCGCAACCTCGCTGTAGCGTGCGACGAATATAGAGTCGACGACATTATACAGTGCCTGGACGAGCATGCTCAGCATCATGGGCAATGACATGCGCATGATCAAACGGGGCACTCTTTCGTGTGCCATGATGTTTTCTTGCATGCCGTTTGATTACCGTATGCCGTGGCAGACTGTCAAGAAGGCATTGCTAAGAGCAGGATTTACCTATAATCTGCCCATTAGGAAAAGAAAAATCCACCTGGGGGTTTCATCATGATAGTTTGCAAGTTTGGAGGTTCATCACTGGCTGACGCCAAGCAGATGGCCAAGGTAAAGGAGATCCTCTCATCGGATGAAAGGAGGCGGATCGCCGTCGTCAGCGCACCGGGTAAGCGCACTGCTGATGATGACAAGGTCACAGACATGCTTTACGAATGCAACCGTATGGCACAGCAGAGCCGTTCCTGCCGTCCTGTCTTTGACAAGATAGCCAAGCGCTTCATTGAGATCGCAAAGGAGCTGAAGTTTGATAGCGTGAAGCTGACAGCCGCCCTTGACGAGGTCCGTCAGAAGATAGATGCAGGACAGGGGACTGACTACGCCGCAAGCCGTGGTGAGTACCTTTCCGCCCACGTCATGGCCGCTTATCTTGGCTGGGAGTTCGTCGACAGTGCCGATTACATCGTGATCAACTCAGATGGCACTGTGAACCCATTGAGTTACGAACGCCTGGCCAGCCGTCTCTCCGCAGAGGGGCACTATGTCATCCCAGGTTTCTATGGAGCGACACCTGAAGGCGTGATCAAGACCTTCTCCCGTGGTGGCAGCGACATCACTGGTGCCATAGCGGCTAGGGCTGCCGGCGCGGAGCTTTACGAGAACTGGACAGATGTCAGTGGCATGTATGCGGCCGATCCAAGGATCGTCAAGGATGCCAAGGTCATCAGCGAGCTGACTTATGTCCAGGTCCGTGAGTTGAGCGATGTAGGTGCATCAGTCTTCCATGAGGAGGCGATCGCACCACTCGTCGACAAGGAGATCCCCATCAACATCCGCAACACGAACGATCCTGATGCGCCTGGTACGATGATCAAGGCGCATTGTGATGCTGGCAAGCTCATAGGAGTCTCCGGCAAGGATGGTTTCAGCAAGCTGAAGCTGCGCAAGCTGATGATGTTCCGACGCCCTGGCATGCGTCATGCGTTGCTGACAATGCTGCATCTTTATGGCGTGCGCCCCAGCTACTCGCTCTTTGGAATCGATTCGATTGTCTGGTTCTTCGAGAGCTCACAGGCAAGTGACAGCGTGCTTGAAGCCATGTGCGCCCGTTTGAAGAAGGACTTCGCCTTGGATGACATCAGCGTTGAGCGGGGCTTCGCCATCCTCGGGCTGGTGGGTGGCTCGATGAATGAGAGCACTGCTTTCATCGACGCACTGACCTCCTTGCGTGATGCTGGTATCGCGATCAAGTGTGTGAACCATGGTGCGAGCAACACGACGACCCTGATCGGCGTCGCTGAAGAGGACAAGGCCAAGGCTGTTGGAACCATCTACCACGCGCTTTTCAACTGAAGCGGCAAGACACTATGAAAACACAGGAAAGGAGCAGCGGCGGCTGCTCCTTCCTTCATCTTCACCATATGTACCATGTCCAGGAATCCCATTGACCTTTGCGAGAAACAGGTGGTCCAGGGAACTGATGATGACCCTCTGACCATATCTGTCACACCTCAAGCAAGCCCTGTTGACATTATCCATCACCAGGCCTATCTTCCATTTAGTACGAAATCGTACTGAAAGGAAGACATGACCACAAAAGAAGCCAACAGCAGCATCATATCGAACACTTCGATGATCGATGGTGCTTATTACTATGCGGCCAAGCATAGCGGGGTGAACGAGAACGAGCTCATGATGCTCTACTTCCTCTATGATGGCAATGAACACTCCCAGCACAGCCTCTCGCAGGAGCTGATGATGCCTAAGACAACTGTCAACACAGTAGTCAAGGCCCTCAAGGGACGTGGCCTTGTCACAGCTGAAGGGAAGGGCAAGGTCAAGAACCTCCGCCTCACTCCAGAGGGGCATGATCATGCAAAGAGCATACTCGCACCTATCCACGATGCTGAGGACAGGGCCATGAGGCGTGCCCTCGACCGATATGGTGAAGGCTTCATCGAGGCCTATGCCTACCTTGCCCAGGAGCTCAGGAGCGAACTCCTGGCACTCGCAAAGTCATGAACAAAATGTATTGAAGTAGAAGGAGGAGTATGACCACTTCAGACAGGCTGTTCAGCCAGACACGTCCAGTGAAGCTCTTCTTCCTAGCTGCCATCAACCTATCTCAGCCTCTCTGATATGAAGGCTGTGCTCTGTGACAACGTCAAGGAGGTCAGCACGGTGATCCATCAGGAGGTGGTCGACCTCGTCATACTCTGCCTGACCGATAGTGCGGTGAAGGGCTTCACTGTACTCAAGAGCCTCAGGGAGAAAACCAACATCCCCATCATTGTCCTCTCGGATCATGGAGATGAGAGCGATCGGATCATGGCCTTCGAGCTTGGTTGCGATGACTATCTTGTCAGTCCTTTTAGTTATAAGGAGATCGTGTTACGTGTCCAGGCGCGGATCAAGCGCAGCTCATCCGTCGGAGTGGGGGACAGCCGCATACTTTTTGTCAACGGTTATGAGGAGATGACGCTCGACAAACAGGCCCACAAGGTGACGATTGATGGCAAGGGCATCGAGTTCACAGTCTCGGAGTGGAAGATACTCTCATTGCTTGTCGATAACATCAACTCCGTGTTGAGCCGGGTGCAGATCCTCGAGCGTTGCTTCGGATACTTCTCCGAAAGCTATGACCGTGTCGTCGACACACATATCAAGAACATACGCTCCAAACTGGGACCTGCCGGCAAGGTCTGGATAGAGACAGTGCGTGGTTATGGCTACTGTTTCACAGGCAAGAAGATTTGATGCTTTTGTGATAATTTGTATTTTCTGTGAACTAAATGGTGGCCTTGTTGCCAAAGTGGGTTGGAGCCTCTATAGATATGGACATGAAGCTGATATACGTTGTTGAGGACCACGATGTCATCCGCGATGGCGTCGTACAGTATTTGGAGATCTCCGGTTACAAGGCAAAGGGCATGGGGACGCTTGCTGAGACACGTAAGGCGATCAGCGAGAAGCTTCCTGACCTGATCATCCAGGATGTCATGTTGCCTGATGGCGATGGATTCATGTTCATCAAGGACCTCAAGGTCTCATACCCGGCCCTCCCTGTCATCTTCATGACGGCTCGTACTGATGAGAGTGACCGTATCCTAGGCTTCGAACTTGGTGCTGATGATTATATCTCAAAGCCCTTCAGCCCGAAGGAGCTCGTGCTCCGTGTCGGTGCGCTTTTCCGCCGGATAGACAACGTATCACCCGCACATGAGCAGTACCTCCGTTTCCAGGATGGACCGAATGTGCTTGCAATTGATTTCGCCCAGCACCGCCTGACGATCAATGACAATGAGATCGGACTCACCGCCGCAGAGTGGAGGATCGTTACCTTCCTTGCGGAGAACGAAGGCAACCTGATCTCACGTGCCCGCATCCTTGATGAATGCTTCGATTACTCGTTCGAAAGCTACGAGCGTGTCGTCGACACCCATATCAAGAACATCAGGGCGAAGCTCAAGCCCGGAAGCTGGATTGAGACTGTGCGTGGTTATGGCTATCGCTTCAGTGTGAAGGGATCACCTGCGGAGTCCTGATGAGGAATCCTGTCCGACGGCGTGGCCTGAGCCACATATTCCTTAGGGTCTTCCTCTCCGTTGTCGGAATCTCATTGCTGGTCTTCTGCATTGTCGCAGCGGTAATAGCCTATTCTGCTTGGAGCATGGGCCAGAACTGGCCCGCCTTCGTTGTCCAGAGTTACATGGAGGATGTCCTTGCACATCTCCAGGAGGTCGAATCCCCGAGCCCAGAGGATTTCATCAACATATTCCTGTCTACAGCAGATGAACGGATCAGCGCCCTTGTCATGAAGAGCGCCGAGGAGGAACGCCTGTTCATCTATGACAAGGCATTGCTGGTAGATGCAGGGGAAGCGTCCATAGGACCCAGGGAAGGCGTGGATGTGAGTACGTTCTCCTCCTCTGATGAGGACAGGCGCGACTTCTCCAAGCGTGTTATGACCTATGGCATAGAAATCCAAAGCCAGGATGATGGCAGTTACAGTTACACGGTTTCCTCTGGGAATTTCGATGATGGTACTTCCTATGTGAGCTATGTCTATCCTGAAGCTGTTAAAAAGGAGGATATAGCAGGATCCGTATTCGTCGCTGTCGATGGGCAGGCCGCCTTCAGCTTCGACATACTTGTCTTCCCCATGGCTGATTACAAGCCGACGCGCTTCATCGTCGATGCCCTGGTCGTCATGGTCGCCTGGATCATCCCCCTTGCGCTCATTGTCTCAATCGTCGCCGCCTGGCGCTTCAGCCGCCGCACTTCATCCTCGATTCTTGAGATGCAGAAGGCGCTCTCCCAGATCGAATCCAATGACTTCGACATCGAGATCAATCCCCAGACGACTTATGAGTTCGCGAAGATCTCGGAGTCGATCTACGAACTCCGCGACAGCCTCGAGCGCAACCAGAGGGAACGCAAGGAATGGATCCGCTCGCTGGCGCATGACCTGAACACCCCGCTCACCAGCATGGGCATCATCGTGGATGGCATGGTCGATGGGGTCTTCCCTGCAGACAGGAAGAACCTGGCAAGGTTGAAAGGTGAGCTTGATGTCCTGACAGGGCGGATTGCGAGCGTCCGCTACTATAGTGCCCTGCTGTCTCCTGAGTTGAAGCTTGAACGCCATCAGATGAAGGCGCTGGATGCGCTTTCATCCGCAATCAACAGCTTCCCAAGACGTGACCTAATAGACCTGGACGTCCCGGAAGAGGAGATGCTTGATGTCGACCCCACTTATTTCAACCGTGCGCTCAAGGAAGTCCTCGACAACGCACTCGAAGCTATTGGCATGAATGATGGCCGGATAAGCATCAAAGTGAGAGGAGGAGTGGTTGAAATCAGCAATCCAGGCCATCTTCCATACCCGCTTCCTGATTTCTTCGAGCCCTGGGTGAGGGGTGACCAGTCCCGCCATTCCGGGGGAGCCGGACTTGGCCTGCCAATCACAGGCCAGATCCTGCGCCTCCATGGAGGCAAGGCTTCGATCAGCCAGGTCTCCCCTGATACCGTGCTGGTGCGTCTCGACCTCAGCTCAAAGGCTGACTGACATCAACACCTCATTGTCATCAAGACGGTGTACTGAGAACAGTCCATCCTCGTAAGTCCCGTAAGTCGGAGGAAAGCCTCCTTTGGGTATCGAGGTGGAACCTGGGTTGAAAATGATGCGTCCTGCATCATTCTTCTTCGCAACAGGGATATGCGTATGTCCATAAAGGAAGGGGCCGCTGCCTGGAGGCAGGGCTTCTTCATTATATATATGTCCATGTGAGAGTGTCATGACCTGTCCATCTGCTGCTACGACAGCTGTTGTCGAGAGCACAGGGAAGGTGAGCACCATCTGGTCGACTTCCGCCTCACAGTTGCCACGCACTGCGACAATCTTGTCTGAGAGCGTGTTGACAAGCTTTATGACCTCCTTCGGATTGTAGGAAGCGGGAAGGTCGTTACGGGGACCATGGTAAAGCACATCCCCAAGACAGAGTACAAGCGGGAACTCCCTTGAAAGCTCACAAATCTTACTAGCGGCGTCGACGCTGCCATGCAGGTCTGAAAAGATAAGCATGTTCATGTGTGGAATCTTAGAAGCTTGGAGGGGTTGAAGACAATCAGTATGTATTTTTCAACACAATTTCCATTTTTCCTCACTCAACAACCACCTTTCTATGCAGAGCACATCACTGTCCATACACATGACAGGGGGAGAATATGAGCAAAATCTATCTAAAAAAATGGAGATTGAAATGAAAAGAATTCTTTCCGTCCTTTTGATCGCCCTGGTCGCTTGCACAAGCGTCTTCGCCGCGGTCAACTTCTCCGGTAGTGCTACCATTGGTTATGCTATCCAGTATGATCACGAAGCTGATGATTGGAGCGCACACCTGAATGGTGATGATGGAGAGGATACCAATACTGGATCCCTCAACCTGAACATCGCGGATGACAATGGCCTCTGGTCAGTCACTTTCGAAGGCGAGCCCACACTTGACAGCGCTGGTGGAATTGCCGCTGATGTCACAGTCGACCTTGCCAAGATCGTAGGTCTCGAGGATTGGACCCTCGCTGTTGGCATGTCAGCCAATGACCGCTTCACCCCGACCCGTGCCTACTCCAACAACTCTGGCAAGAGCTGGGACCGCATCAGGACTGCTGACAACGGTTACTTCGCCAACCTTACACTCGGTTATGGCAACTACATCCAGGTCCAGGCCGCTCTTGATCCGGGGCTTTCCGGTTCTCCAACCTCGAAGCGTGACTTTGGTGTGGGCGTCTACTCCAACCCAATCAACGGCCTTGAGGTTTCTGCTGCTTACCTCTATCAGGGTGAGTGGGCAACTAACGAAGGTACAATCGGCGGTGCCGTTGATGTGAACCTCGGCACAATGCTCGACCTTGGATTCAACCTTGGTGTTTCTGTTGCTGACCGCTATGGCTTCGACCGTGGCAATGACTTCGCTGCCACAGTCTATGGTGGTGTCGACTTCGTCACAGTCGCTGCTGAGTATGCTTACACAGCTGATGAGGCCAACTTCCTCTGGGTCGGTGCTGAATTCGCAGTTGTCGACAACCTCGACCTTGGTGTCTATGTTGGTGCCAACGATGTTGCAGAGTTCGCTGACCAGTACTTCGTTGGTGGTAGCATCGGCTACGACCTCAACGGCATCGGTCTCGGCCTCGACATCGAGTATGCCCAGGGTGGTGGCAAGGAGTACTATGATAACAGCCTGACAATCACCCCGAGCCTCTCTGTAAGCTTCTAAGACAAGCAGGTTCATCCCTGGTTCTGTCCAGGGGTGTTGGAAGTAATAAGCTTTTCTTCGGCGGCAACGGTTAGTTTCTCCTACCGTTGCCGTCTCTTTGTCTTCATACAGCAGCTAGATGGGAAGACACGCCTTCCATGCCATCAAGGCTGGTCCCGCCGTAAAGCCTGCCGACATTCACGGTGGTGTGCCCTCCAGATTCATCAATATCTTTGTGTCTCAAGCAACATCTCCACATGTAGTCCTGCGATTAGAGGTTTGGGCAAAGTATTTGATGTGGAATCAGGACCTGGTATCATATCAGGGTCAAGCAGGATACTGTTTTCCTGCTGACTGAGGTTCAGGAAATGCGGAGAGGACCGTCAAGGCGTGCAGACGGAATCCCGGGGTCCAAGAAGTAGGGGAGTGCTGACATGGACGACAAGATAAGCATGGATACGGCAGGTTTCCAGTATGCCGTGAGGATCGCCCTCAAGGAGGGTACCTCTGATGACGTGAGGAACCGCATCATGGCGTGTTTCGATAACTACCTTGGCAAGGCTGATGACATCTCGGAGAATCCCGATGAGCTCATGTTTGCGGGTGATGAACCACTCTGGAATTGTCTGGGCGAGGGAATGCAGCTTATTGGAGACCACATGGATCTCATCAATTCGCTGCGGTATTGCTGGTGGATCGACAGGGACAACATGGGTGAGACCTATGATGTCATTGATGATATGAGGAAGTGGTACGATAAAGATCGGGAAGATGGATACCTTTGATGTCTTGGTTCAAGCCTGCCAGTATCCGAGGGTGTCCATGTCCATCAGCGTGAGCGGCCCATTGCCGCCGGCTCCCGTATCAAGCGCTATCAGATGGTATCTTTCCGATATGAATGGCTTGCCGTCCAGGGTAGGCGTATGGCCCACGAAGATGGTCTTGCCGGTCTCGAACGGCTCCACTTCCGTGAACATCTCATCCTTCACTTCCGGATGCGCTCCAGCATAAGCCGAGAGCATGTAGTCCCTGTTCCATGCAGGGGACCCGTGGTTTGTCATCAGGCTATATTCATAACCTTTCAGGGCCTGGCATCTCAGCAGGTCCGCCATTGTCCAACGAGATGGGATTCCTCCATGGACGATGATGTACTTGTCCTCGACACGGACGAGCGGGATGCTCCAGAGCCAATCGGCGATCGCGATACGTTCCTGCTGGTCGAGATGATGGCGGTACAGGATGTCCTTCACTGTCTTGCTCCCGCCAAGGTAGTGGGTCCAGTTATCATCCCTCACGTCAGTGCGTAGCCAGTCCTGGAGGATGATGTCGTGGTTGCCGATGACGGCCCTGAAGTCCTTCAGGCCCATGAGGAAGCGGAGTGTCTTCACGGCATCCTTCCCTCTGTCGCAGAAGTCGCCGACGGAGTAGAGGATGTCAAGCGACGGGTCGAAGCTGGCCTTATCCAGCACCGCCATCAGCTTCTCATATCTACTGTGTATGTCGCCTATTATAAGGTTCCGTCCCATCATCCCCACCCTTTGAAATAGTTGCGGATACTTATTGGTTCCTTTCACCTGCACCATGTCAGGTAAACCTTGTCATGAGTTCATTTTTCTCAAGAGCATCGGATCTTTTGCAAGCCTCAGTCACTGGTCCCTGGCGAGGCGGAGGAATCCTGCAAAGAAGAAGGGAACAGGAAGCAGCTGGACATGGCGCAGTAAAGAAGAAGCCTTCCAACTCATTGAGTCAGAAGGCTTTTGGGTTGGGCGGTATAGGGTTTGAACCTATGACTTCCACCACGTCAAGGTGGCACTCTCCCGCTGAGTTAACCGCCCTCAGCATTGCTGTCTGCTTTACAGCTGACATTGGTGGATTATGCCTGAAAGGGAGGAAGATGTAAAGTGGTTTTGGGAAAATTTCCTCCTGTTTCATCCAATTCCTTTTGATTTGAGGAATTGTGCAACATCATACATGGTCAATGACAGGTCTTCCACAGCTCGTCCACGCACCTCCTCAAAGGGTAGGTGGTCCTTGTTCGTGATGAAGAGTGCATCAAGCAGTGGTCCTACAAGCCCTGTGGCTGTCTCATCCTGGTCGCCACAGACCGCGATCACGGGGACTCCCAGCGCCCTTGCATGCTGGGCCGTACCGCTGACGACCTTGCCATAGGCGCTGGTGCCGTCAATCCTTCCTTCCCCTGTGATCACGATGCTTGCATCCTTGATGACCTCATCGAAGTGGGTGAGTGACAGCATTGTCTCAATGCCTGACCTGGCCTTTGCTCCAAGCAGGACCTGAAGACCTCCTCCAAGTCCGCCTGCCGCCCCGCTGAATGGCAGGTCCTGGGGATTTGTCCCTGTCTCATTTTCCAGTGTATGTGCGAAGATCTCCATCGAAGAGTCGAGCTCTTCCACCATTGCATCACTGGCACCCTTCTGGCGTGAGAAGAGCCGGGCTGCCCCCTCAGGGCCATGGAAACGGCAGTCGGCATCACACATCAACATGATTGGCACATCCTGCAACTGTGCCGGCACCTGGCTCCTGTCGATGTGTGCGACAAGACTGAGAGTGGCACCTGTTGGTACGAATGCCTGCCTGTCCTTGTCGAGGAACCGTACTCCACAGGCGGCCGCGGCTCCAGCCCCTGCGTCGTTTGTCGAGCTCCCACCAAGCGTGATGATGATCCTGCCGGCTCCATGGGAAAGCGCTTCCATGACCAGGCTGCCAACACCATATGAAGAGGTGAGGGAAGGATCCGCCTTCCCTGCGAGCAGGTGGAGTCCTATGGCCTGTGCGCATTCCACGATGGCGGTCCCATCATCAAGCATGGCCCAGTCCGCCTCCACCAGCCGCCCCCATGGACCTTCCACATAGCAGTGAATCCTCCTGCCACCAAGGTTTGCAAGGAAGGCGTCCAGGCTTCCTTCCCCTCCATCAGCCATTGGCAGGGATATGACATCAACATCTGGCATGACTTCCTTTAGGACGTCCTGCATGACCTGGCATGCACGGCTTGATGACAAGGTCAATTTGAATGAATCCGGGGCGAGGACGATCTTGGCCATGACTCGATCCTCAATCCCACCGTGGTGGCTTGTCAAGCAGTGATGTGGTGGCAGATTGATGTCAAAAATGATTAAGAGAGCTTTTTTCAAAACTCAGGTCTACAATGAAAAGCTGCATGAATATGCAGAATGCGGGTCTTTGAGGCCTCG
>CALXXN010000012.1 GCA_944392695.1 uncultured Spirochaetales bacterium
TACGATGTGAAGTGATTATGCCGCCTTCATCCTGCAGGACAAGCCTGGCAGGTTTTCTGGCGGCATACTTTATAAAGTGGGGATATTCCTCCCAATAACCCATGTAAATGCTTAATCCAGGGCTGAAATCCTTCTGGTAAAGCCGGAAAGTCACATCAAAGCCCTTAGGTTGCCAGTGCTCGATGTAGGAATAACGATATGTGAGTCCCGCCTTCCGCATGACTCCCCCACTGGCAGGGTTGTTGATGTCATGCGCCGCCGTGAGGTAAGGCAGGACGCCATCAAGGGAGGAGGTGACAGCAGCGACGGCCTCCCCCATGAGCCCCTGGCCCCAGGATGGACGATCCAGGACATAACCCAGGTCATAGGGTTCTTCAAGCGCTATCGTGACATGCCCTAGCAACTGATCACCGCCCTTGTACCTCAGCGTCCAGGTGAAGAGGCTGCTGCCATCATGTCACTTGGCAATGAAACGACGTGACTCGTCAATATCGTTGATGGTAAACCAAGGCAGGAAGCGGTTCACCACTTCGTCATGGTGGATGCGCAGGATGCCAGGAGCGTCATCCATGGATAGTGGCCGCAGCTCGAGGCGTGCCGTGTTGATCTGTTCCGTGATGCCCATGTTCTTGAAGTGTACCTCAGTGAGGCTTGCTGTGCTATCATGAGCGCTATGACAGTCAAAGAGCTCAGCGCCTCCCTCGAGGGGGACTGGTATATCATCAATGGTGATACTGAAGTCACCAGCATAGAGTACGACTCGCGTTCCTGCAAGGCAGGCTCCGCCTTCTTCTGCTTCCCAGGAATCCACGCTGATGGGGCGTCCTATGCAAGTGATGCCATTGACCGAGGTGCGGTCCTGGTCGTATCAGACAGGGACCTCGGACTGAGTGGGGTGGACACGCTTGTCGTTGGCGGCAACATCAGGGCCGCCTATGCCAAGGCCTCAGGACTCTTCTGGGGCAGCCCCTGGAACGACATCGCCGTCATCGGAGTGACGGGGACCGATGGCAAGAGCTCGACAGCCTACCACATCTACCAGCTCTTGAAGGCCGAAGGCTTCAAGGCAGGACTTTCCAGCACTGTCTACATCGATGATGGCACAGGGCTTGTCGACAGCCCCTACCCCAACACCACACCAGAGTCCTTCGATGTCATGGGCCTGATAAGGAAGGCCGTCCTCAATGGCTGTGCCTTCTTCATCCTTGAAGCCACAAGCCACGCCCTCAGCGATGAGTATGAACGCCTGCTGGGCATAAGATACAAAGCCGCTGTCTACACGCAGGTCAGCAGTGAGCACCTGGAGTTCCATGGCAGCCTTGAGCGCTACATGGAGGCGAAGCTGAAACTTGCAGCACGCACAGATGGTCCTGTGGTCGTGTTCAGGGACAACAACATGATTGAAAGGCTTGAAGCCTTTGCTGACAGGTTGGTGAAGCTCGACCACCCCAGGATCATCGAACGACGCGATGATGGACTCGACTTCATCCATGAAGGAGTGCTCTGGGAACTTCCACTCCCATCAGCCTTCGACCTCGACAATGCCTTCGAAGCCGCATTTTGCACCTCACTGTTGCTTGGAAGGGACATGTCGAAGCTGCTACCCCATCTGATGAGGCTTTCCAACCCAAAAGGCAGGCAGCAGAGGCTTGAGCTGGCAGGTCGCCATGTCATCATAGACTTCGCCCACACACCAGATGCGATTGACAAGCTGCTCTCCTCCTACAGGAGGCTGCACCCAGGAGAATTCTTCGTCACAGTATTTGGAGCCTCTGGCATGAGGGACCGCTCGAAGCGGCCTGGCATGGGACATTCAGCTGCCAAGTGGAGCGATGTCGTCATACTCACAGAGGACGACCCCCGTGAGGAGGAGGTCTTCTCCATCTGCCGGGAGATCGCCCCAGGACTCGACCAAGGCTCCTGCCGCCTGGCGTTGGAACCCGACAGGGCGGAGGCCTTGGACAGGGCCTTTGCAATCTGTCCAAAGGGAGGTTTCATCTTCTCCCTTGGACTGGGGCACCAGAAGGGGATCTCTTACGCTTCTGGCAGGAAGGAATGGGATGAGGAGGATGCGCTCAGGAAGGCCGCAGGACGGGCCATGGGACGAGAGGAGCGCAGCCTCCATGTCCTCCTGTTGAAGGGAGGACGTTCTCCTGAACATGATGTCAGCCTGCGTTCGGCTGCGACTGTGCGTGAGAGCCTGATCATGCTTGGGCACAAGGTCGAGGAGGTCCAGATAGGACGCAGTGGCAGGATCCCCCCTGCCCTGTTTGAAAGCCATGCCGACATCGCCTGGATCTCGATGCACGGCGCCCAGGGAGAGGATGGGACGGTCCAGGCCCTGCTCGAATGCCTGGGCATGCCCTATGTCAGCGAGAATGTGATGACCAGTGCGGTCGGCATGGACAAGGACATGCAGACCCGGATCTTCAAGGAGGCAGGCCTCAGGACGGTTCCGACACTGAAGCTGGACAGGGTGGAGATACCATCCAACCTGCCTCAATCAAGACGCTACATCGTCAAGATGAACCATGGGGGCTCCTCTATTGGCATGGAGGCCGTGGAGAGGGAGGGACTTGAGGCCGCTGTTGCCCGGGTGCTTGAAATGGATGACAGCGTCCTCGTACAGCCACTGCTTGAACCACTGCGTGAGCTTGAGACCCTGGTGATGAAGGACAACAGGACAGGAGAGGTCCATGCCTACGGCCCCGTGGAGGTCATCGCCACCAAGCCTTATTACGTTTATGAGAACAAATACTCGGCTGCCAGCACCTCCCTCCTGAGGAAGGACGGGATCGACATCGATGAAAGCACGCTTGATGAGATCAGGAAGTCCGCCATCAAGGCCTTCAACACGCTCTCAGGTTCGCTGTACATGCGTGTCGATTTCTTCCTCTACAATGGCGTGGTTTATATCAACGAGGTGAACACCATACCAGGTTCCACCCCGACAAGCCACTTCAATGTCCTCAGTGAGGAGATGGGTGGTTTCGACAAGGCTGTCGCCTTCCTCCTTGACAGCGCCTTGGCACGCGCCAGGGGCAAGAGGTCCTGATGCCAGGCCCCCTCTTCTACCATGTCGACCTCGATGCCTTCTTCGCCGCAGTCGAGGTCCTCGACAACCCTTCCCTCAAGGGCCTGCCTCTGATCATAGGGCACCCAGGACCACGCTCTGTCGTCTCGACCTGCTCCTATGAGGCGCGTCGCTATGGAGTCCACTCAGCCATGCCGATGACGACAGCATTGAAGCTATGTCCACAGGCAGTATGCATACCAGGCCGGATGAGGCGCTACAGTGAGAAGTCCAAGGAGGTCATGGCGATCATCGCCGACATGGCACCCTCCTTCATCCAGGCCTCGATAGACGAAGCCTACCTCGACATGACAGGGACCGCCCTGCTCTATGGCAGCCCCAAGGAAGGAGCCCGGCTGCTGAAGGAACGCGTGTCCAGGGAGACAGGCCTGACGATATCAGTCGGTGTCGGTTCCTCTCGCTTCATCGCCAAGCTGGCCTCTGACTACAGGAAGCCTGATGGCCTGACTGTCGTACCCGATGGCATGGAGACCGCCTTCGTGGATGCAGTCGGCTTGAGGAAGCTCTGGGGCATAGGCAAGTCCACACTCGACAAGCTGGAGCGCCATCACATCCATTCGGTCCAGGACCTGAGGGAGTGCTCCCTTGGCCGCCTGGAGGACTGGTTCGGCCCGTCGATGGCTTCCTACCTCCACCTGGTCGCCAATGGGCAGGATCCCGGCATCTACAGCGGGGAGAACAAGAGCCACTCGATCTCAGCAGAGCGCACTTTCTGGCCAGATTTGATTGAGAAGGACGCGATCGACCTCTACCTCCTCGAACTCAGCCAGGAGGTCACCTTCCGCTCACTCGATGAGCACTTCGTCGCGCGCACGATTGGAGTGAAGATCCGCTACGGCGACTTCACGACGACCTCGGTGCAGACCACCCCGCAGGATGGGATCTACAACTCAAGCGATGTCAACGAATGGGCGAACAAGCTCTTCTGGTCCAAATACCAGGGGGGCGGGGTACGTCTGCTCGGTGTCGGTCTCTACCAGATGTACAAGGGGGATGAGGTCGAACAGGAAGGCCTCTTCGATGATGGCTCAAAGCGCAAGCGCGAGTTGGAACGTACGATAGTAGGTATGAACAAGAAGGGTGCCGGGCTCAAACGCGCCAGCACCCTGCTGAATGGAAAGAAAGCCGACTAGGCCAGGGAGAAGTAGAGCACGACGACCACGGCAAGGATGATGCGGTAGACACCGAAGGCCGAGAAGTCATGCTTGCGGACATAGCTCATCAGGCTGCGGATCACAAGGAGGGAGACGACGAAGGCGACAAGTGCGCCGACTCCGAGGTAGGTCCACTCCATGGCCGTGAAGCCGAAGCCTGAATCTATGAGCCTCAAAAGGCTCGCACCAGCCATGACAGGAACCGCCATGTAGAAGCTGAACTCAGCAGCCACAGGGCGGCTGATCCCACCAAGTATGCCACCAAGGATCGTCGAACCCGAGCGAGAGGTGCCAGGGATCAGGGCAAGCATCTGGAAGAAGCCCATGTAGACAGAGTCCTTGATGCTCATGTCATCCAGGCTCTCGACACGCACGGGGATCTGGACCTTCTTCTCGAGTACGATGTACAGGACACCGTAGATGAAGAGCGCTGCGGCGATCACAGGCCAGGTGGAGAGCTTCTCATCTATGATGTCATTGAAGAGTACGCCTACTATCCCAGCTGGAATCGTGGCGATGAGGACCTTCCCCCAGAGCTTCCAGCTCCTACGGCTCTCGGCCTTGTCACGCTTGAAAGGCCAGAGCTTGGACCAGAACAAGACGACGACTGCGAGGATCGAGCCAAGCTGGACGACGACCATGAAGACAGAGACGAAGTCCGGACTCAGCTCAAGTGGCCAGACCTCGTTGAAGAGGAGCATGTGGCCTGTGGACGAGATTGGCAGCCACTCTGTTATACCCTGGATGATTCCAAGGACGATGACTTTCAGCATTTCCATGCCCTGAGGATAGACCAAAGACAGGCCTGAGCGGAAGTGCTAGCATGACTACATGCTCAACATAGCGCTTGTCAATCCTGAAATCCCACAGAACACAGGGAACATAGCCCGTACGGCAGCGGCTACAAGAAGCCGCCTCCACCTCATCCACCCACTCGGCTTCAGCCTGGATGAGAAGCACCTGAAGCGTGCTGGACTTGATTACTGGAAGGATGTCGAGGTGGTCGAACACCAGGACCTTGACACCTTCCTTGCACAGCTGCCGGATGACAACACCTGGTTCTTCTCCGCCCGGGGAGGGCTCTCGTCCTTCGAAGTCAAGTACACGACAGGTCCTGATGCCGGCTGCTGGCTCATCTTCGGGCGCGAGTCCTGTGGCCTGCCGGAGGACCTGGTGAGGAGGAACAGGGATCGTTGCCTCCACATCCCGATGGTGGGTGGCACACGGTCCTTGAACCTCTCGAACTCAGTCGCCATCGCTGTCTACGAATACTACAGGCAACTTGGTTTCCCCCCACCCTTCAACCACGACTCAAGACTTTGAATCCAAGGCCTCGAACATCGCCTTCATCGTCGGGTTCGACTTCGTCAGCTTCTTGATCGTCAACGACTCCGCCTTGTCATTGGCGAGGCGGAGGTTGCGGCTGGAAGCTGTCAGATGATCCTTTACCTTGTTCAGGTGGTCGATCGTCTTGTCAATCTCATCGATCGCCTTGTCGAAGCGTTCGCTTGCAAGGCGGTAGTTGTTGCCGAAGCGTTCCTTGAAGTCCTCCAGGTCGGCTTCGAAGTTCGATATGTCTATGTCCTGCGCCTTGACCTCGGCAAGCTGCCTCTTGTAGTCAGCTGCGGCGCGGGATGCGTTGCGCAGCAGTGAGATGAGGGGTATGAAGAACTGCGGGCGTACGACATACATCTTCTCATAGCGGTAGGAGACATCCACTATCCCATCGTTGTAGAGTTCGCTGTCAGGCTCCAGCATCGTCACAAGGACAGCATACTCGCAAGCCTTTTCCCTGCGGTCCTTGTCCAGCTCCTTGAAGAAATCCTCATTCCTGTGCTTCGTAGCAGTCGTATCCGCTTCGTTCTTCATCTCGAACATGATCGACACATACTCAACACCATCGATATAGTCGCGGAAGATGAAGTCGCCCTTGCTGCCAGAAGAGGAGACTGTGTTGTCCTTCTCAAAGTATGCTCCGGGGAAGGCCATGGCGCGGATCGAGTTGAACTCATCCTGGCACCAGCGCTCCAATGACTCGCCTACCATCTTGGTCGACTGCCGGGCCTTGAAGTCCTTGTAGCGTGCGATCTCCTCATCCTTCTGTTCCAGGAGGAGGCGGTATTTCTCCTGCTCGTTGCGGAGCTTCAACTCCACCTCGGCCTCCTTTGACACCACCTGCCCCTTCATGTCAGCGATTTCAAGCTCCTTCTTGGCGAGCATGGCCTCAGCCTTCCTCTGGGCATTCATCACAGCCAGTGCCTTGTCATCCTCCTTCGCCTTGAGCTCGGCTTCAAGCCTGGCCAGCTCGGCCTTCTGGGCGGAGATCTCGTCTAAGGCGGCCTGGCGCGCAGAGGCGGCCTTGACCTCCCCCTCGGCCTTCAAGGAGGCCATCTGACCACGCAGCTCACCAAGCTCGGCCTCCTTCTTCGCAAGGGCCGTCTCGACAGCCACCCTCACAGCCTCATCCTTGGAAGCCTTCTCCGCATCCAGCCCTTCCAAGGCGATGGCGCGGTCCTTGTCAGCAACTGCAAGCGCTTCCTTCAAGCGGGTGATCTCCTCATCCTTGACTGAGAGGGCCTTGGAAGAGGCGGCATCACGCTCATTCAAGGCCTTCTGGACACTGAGCTCACGCTCAGCTGCAAAGCGTCTTTCGAGGTTTACAAGCTCCCGGCGGAATTCATCATCCCTGACCTGGCGGACAATCGCAGAATAGTCAGACTCATCAACTGTGAAGACAGTCCCGCAATTGGGACACTTGATCTCATTCATCAATAGGCACCTCATCCTCATTGTCCCACAAGACAGGGAGCGGGACAACCATTTGGGACAGTCACCACCTTGGCTGTCCCAGACAGGCAAATCCTGACGAAATAATGCTATGAAGCAGTCTGAAGCAGGTGTAGACTAATGTCATCAGTAGTAAAATACTAAAATTTCACTACTTTGGAGGTAAGAATGAGGAAAGTGACATGCATCCTCCTCGCCCTGCTTTGCGCCCTGGCGCCACTGGCTGCGGATGATATCACCATCACACCTGACGTCCCTGTCACAGAGAAGGGATTCAGCTTCGACCCCGCAGCCCCATACCTGCCACCAGTGTCAGGCTTCGCCGAGCACATGGAGGCTGGAGGTGCTGTATACAGCGTCTACGTACCAGAAGACCACGCTCCTTGGAGCCCTGGAGTCATCATCCTCGTACCAGATGGGACCACCTCGGTGGACTTCGCCCTTGGTGAGACGGGACGCGCCTGGATGCAGGCCGCTGATGACTATGGCTTCGCCCTTGGCTTCGTCGAGAGCGCCGAGGGTGGCTGGAACACCACAGGCGACAGCACAGGCCGTGACGATGTCAAGGCGGTTGAGGATGTCTATACACAGATGCGCAGCAAGAGCATGACGCTCGAGCTCCCCTTCACGATGGACAAGAGCCGTGTCTTCCTCGTGGGTTATGAGGAAGGTGGTGCGATGGCCCTCGCCGTTGCCGCAGGATCCGCTTCGACCTTCGCAGCTGTAGCGGCGATCGACCAGGAAGGTGTCGATGCCTCATATATCAGCGCCCTTGGTGAGACCTATTGCTTCCCCTTCCCGGGTGATGGCATGAGGTGCAAGGACGAGGTCGCCCTGGTCAACAACACGCTCGCAATCCCTGTCTGGTTCATCAACAGCTATGACGAAGGGGCTTACGAATACTACAGGGGCATCAACAGCGCCGACCGCTGGAGCCGCAATGACTGGGCCTCTGTCTGCTCGAACACCACAAACAGCGTGGAGACCGTCTGGAGGACAGAAGGCACTGATGTCGGACCTGCCGTGATCTGGACCCAGTTCCTCTCCCTCTTCACCCGCCCAATGGGCGAAGCTGGTGGCCACCTCGACTACGCCATGGACTTCTCACAGCGTGAGAACGGCCGTGGCTACGTCTTCACAGAGGAAGAGGTTCGTGGACTTATCAGGCGTTACATCACCTATGTCCCTGAGTCCTACGACCCAGAGACCCCTGCCCCTCTCGTGATGGTCTGTCATGGCTACACGGCCACGATGTACGCCCTTGCCGAGGAGTCAAGATGGGCCGATGTCGCTGAGGAGAACGGCATCATCGTCGTCTTCCCACAGGGTTATCCAGTACCTGGTTTCTTTGGTGGTGGGAACATCCCCGCACCATGCTGGGAGTACACATCAGCGATTGGTGAATACGAGATGGCAGACGACGCCTCCTTCCTCGCCCACGTGATCGACCAGACCAAAGCCAATTACAACATCGACGATTCAAGGATCTTCGGAACCGGCCACTCGAATGGCTGCATGATGATGCTCAGCCTTGCCAGCGCACGCCCTGAGCTCTTCACGGCGATCGCCCCAATCGGCGCCGCCCTCCCAGGTCTTGTGGAAGCCCTGCCAGACGGTGGGAACATGCCTCTGAGCCTCTACTATGGACAGTATGACAGCGCAGTCGATACCGAAGGCCTCGTCTCCTGCAAGGAGTACTGGACAAGGATCAATGGACTTGAAGGTGTACAGCCAGTCTCGAGGCAGGATGAGGATGGGCTCTTCACGACAGAAAGCTACCTCACAGAGGATGGCATCCCACTTGTCGAGTTCACCGAGGTCACTGACTCCGCCCACAGCTACTTCCCTGCTGAGAGCTGGAGGATCTGGAACGAGTTCTTCATCCATTGGAGCGAGGTCGACGGCGTCCTCTACTACGATGGCATGCCACTGTGATCTGACAGGAAGGCAATCACACAGGAGGAGCTGGGAGGCCAGCTCCTCCTTCTTGTTCTTCATCAGCAAGAAGCCAGACAAAGAGGCAACAGGAACTGGTCTGCTGGGGAAAGACAAAATGAGGAGCCGGACACCCGGTTCCTCAATACAGCTGGAATCATCAATCACTTGACGTCAATCAGGACTGTCATCTCCTCTGTCATGACACCATCATCAACTGTGAAGATGACCTCATGCAGGCCTGCCACAGCACCTGTCCAGGTGAATAGATGGTTCACAGGATCGAAGGATGCGCCATCAGGTCGGAAAAATGATTTTGTCGATTCTGCCCAAAACTGTAAAAATAATTTTGATGGTTTTCCTTGAAATCGATTAAATGATTTTGATGATTCAGACCAATTTTATCAAAACCTAGTTTTTCATAGCTTATTCGGAATTATTATTTGTATTTAAAAATCCTGATGGTTCTTACCACCATGTTGCGGGAATCAGCCTTGATTACATATGAATCCCACCACAGCACGTGATACACTTTTCACAGGACAGCATGGCAGACCATGCTGCAGAGGAGCATATGGACAACATCTTCCTCGCTTTTGGCGAGATACTTTTCGATATCTTCCCTGATGGGGAAAGGATTGGAGGGGCGCCGCTCAATGTGGCAACCCATCTGGCAAGGCTTGGCTTCGATGCGGGCATGATTTCTGCAGTTGGAAGGGACAGTCTTGGGATGGATGCGATTGATGTCATGGAAGAAGAGGGTGTGATGCTCGACTACATGACAGTACTTGACGGTGAGAAGACAGGACGTGCCGACATAAGGCTTGTCGATGGCAATGCGGACTATGTCTTCAATGAACCTGCAGCCTGGGACCAGATTCCATACCATCCCGGCTCTTATCCGAGGAACATAAGCTGCCTCTACTGCGGAACCCTTGCGCAGCGTAGCAAGGCGAACAGGCGCGTACTCAGGTTCATAATCCATGACACAACACCTGAAATGCTCTTTTTCGATGTGAACCTGAGGAAGGATTATTATGATGGACAGTCACTAAGGCTGCCTCTTGAGACAGAAGGCTGTATCGTGAAAATGAACGAGGAGGAGGTCGGCATCGTAGCCTCAGCTCTTGGCATCGAGGCCTCCCCGTCCGCCTTCCTCAACGCCTTCCCTCTCACAGCCGTGCTGGTCACTGAGGGCAAGAGGGGTGCAAGCATCTACCTGCAGGGCGGCAAGAGCTATCATCAACCGGTCCATCCTTGCAAAGTCGTCGATACCGTAGGAGCGGGAGATGCGTTCTCAGCAGGCTTCATCGCAGGACAGATGAACTACTTTGACATGGTGGACAGCATGGAACTCGGTTCACTGCTTGCCAGCTACGCAGTCTCACACCGAGGTGCCACCCCGCATTATGATGAGGACCTGGCGAAAGCCTTGCATGACTTCGGCTTCCATCAAGAGTGATGCCAGGGATTTCCAGTCCCTGGCACCTATGTCAGTCATCATTGGAAGAGTCCAGCCCCTCCTCCTGGGCCAGCACCTGGACCAGGAAGGAGACAAGCTCCTTGTCTTCGTTATCGTCCCTCACAAGCATGAGCAGCTTCTTCAACATGCCCTCACGACCTGCGGCATCAGCCTTGTCCCAACAGGCCCATAACAGCGACTCCTGGACCTCCTTCGCCTCTTTGAGATAGGGGGATCTGTGCAATGAAAGCCCCTCGCAGTCACGGAGGCGCAGGTGCACAAGCATCAAATCAGGGAAGGCCTGTATGACCGCCCCCCTGCGGACCAGGGGTTCGATCTCATCCCTCATCATCCAGGTCAGCCCTGATACGATATCCCCTTCCCTGTCAGCAAGCGCTTCAAGGCATTCACCAAGTGTCAACTCGCCAGGATGCCGGGGCTTGGAGATGAACCGTCCACTGACCCTGTCCCTCATGGCAGGATTACGCTTGAGGAGCATCATGATGACCTCGGTAAGCTCATCAGGCTTCAGTTGTGCAAGCCTCACCTGGAGATCGGCATCATCGTCCACGCCATCAAGCGATGAGGCGAAGTCCTGCTTGCTGTGTGATTCAAGCCAGAGGATCAAAGCGACCTCATGATGGCAGAGGCCTCCTTCACGTGCCCGTCTGCAGTCACAAGCCAGGTCCGAGACCACGCCATCATTGGCAAGCGTCAATGAGGTCTCGTAGTCGAAGCCGGAGGCGATCCGGGCCTTGACATGGCCGCCGTGGCAGCAGACAAGCCTGACAAGCCCCTCACTGTAGGCCTTCCTGCCCGCAGTGATGAGGTCTTCATCAAACATCTGTATCCATGTACCGTCTATGCGCATGGTCAAAGGATAACATGCGGATATGTTTTTTGTAAGCGTGTATTCACGTCAGTTGGAATCATAAGAAAGTCATTTCTTTATAAATCATTGTCACAAATAGATTAATTTTGTTCATATTTTCTCAAAAATATTTACAGCCAATATAATGCAGTACAAATGTCCCATATTATCAGCACAATGGAAGTTGTATTGGTTTAGGTCTGGTTTATCACTAGCAGGGCCGTATGTGCTATCGTATGCCTGATGACAATAAAACGCCGCCTCTTCTGGTCGAACATATTGATGATCGCCGTCCCCGTGATGACCGCGCTGGTCGTCGCCATCATCGCCATGTTCTTCATCTGGCTGACCTTGGTCAGTGGTGTTGGCATGGGCATAGATGACAGCGAGGACTTCGAGACCGCCTCACAGGCCTTGGCGGAATACGCAAAGGTGAGCGGCGGGGCCTGGGACAAGGTCGATGCACTGGCCCGTGGCAGCGGGCTGACCCTTGTCATCGAGGACGCTGAAGGCAATGTAATACACAGTTATGGCGTGGAGAGCGAGGTCGATGACGACCTCGTCGCTGCTTCGGACATGATGGGTGGCAATGGGACGATCCTGAGCTCTGACAGGGCCCTGTTCTCCAGGACAGGGCATACGGACAAGGGGCGCTACACCGTCCTTGTATTCGGCACATTGCGTGGACGTCATGGTTATGATGACCTCAAAGCAGCCATAGCCTTCTCCTTCATCCTGATCCTCTTCGCCGTCTTCATCTCCATCCTGCTGACCAACCGTTTCCTGACACGTTTCGTCCTGCGCCGCATCGAGGACCCGCTCGACATGCTCACGCATGGTGTCCACGAGATCCGTGATGGGAACCTTGATCACAGGATCCGCTACGACAGGGATGATGAGTTCGCACCTGTGTGCGAGGACTTCAACGAGATGGCCCGGCGCCTGAAGGACTCCGTGGAGCTGGGCATACGCCAGGAGGAGAGCCGCAAGGAACTGATCGCAGGGATCAGCCACGACATACGCTCTCCGCTCACCTCGATCCAGGCCTATGTCGAAGGACTCCTGGATGGTGTCGCCGACACCCCTGAAAAGAGGAGGCGTTACCTCTCCACGATACTTGTGAAGACCAAGGCCCTCTCGCGGCTGGTCTCCCAGCTGTTCACCTTCTCAAAGCTCGAGCTTGACAGCTGGAAGGAGGACCTGGGGCCTCTTGACTTGAAAGCCTATCTGGAGGGCTTGCTGTCAAAGTTGTCCGACGACTATGCATCCAAGGGGCTCGACCTGTCCTGGGACCTGGCCCCGGCAAGGGCCATGGCTTCTTCAGCTGCCTTGGAGCGCATCGTCGTGAACATACTCGACAACAGTTTGAAATACAAGGAAGCAGAGCGTGTGCGTGTCCACATGGGATGCAAGCCTGTCGATGGAGCTGTCCTGCTGGACCTCAGCGATGATGGCCCTGGTGTCGACAAGGACTCACTTGGGCATCTTTTCGAAATATTCTACAGGGCTGACAAGGCACGCAACGACCCTGCCAAGGGAAGCGGCCTTGGTCTCGCCATCGTGGAAGGAGAGGTCCGGCGCATGGGCGGATGTGTGAGTGCGTGCAATATCGAACCACATGGATTATCAATCATGATCACACTCAAGGAGGTGCCACTTGGACAGGATACTGATCGTAGAGGATGATGAGGCGATCAGGGATGTCGAACGCGACTACCTGGAGATGGAGGGTTTCAGCGTCACCTGCGAGGGTGATGGGGCAAAGGGGCTGGCACAGGCCATGTCAGGCAGCTTCGACCTGATGCTGCTGGACCTGATGCTTCCTGGCCTTGATGGATTCTCGATCTGCCGCAAGGTACGCGAGAAGTCAGACATGCCCATACTGATCATAAGCGCGAGGGGCGAGGATGTTGACAAGATACGAGGCCTCGGACTTGGAGCTGACGACTACATGGAGAAGCCCTTCTCTCCAGCCGTGCTCGTCGCCCGGGTGAAGGCCGCCCTCTCACGCTACAGGAGGCTCACAGGGGAGCGCAAGACACCAAACGAGATCGAGGTGTCCGGGGTCAGGATCAACACCCTCTCCAGACGGGTCTTCGTCGATGGGCGCGAGGTAGAGCTGAAGAACAGGGAATATGAACTGCTGCTCTTCCTGATGCTGAATGTCGACACCGTATTTGACAAGGAGACGATTTATGAGCGCGTGTGGGGCATGGACAGGGATGGTGACAATGCGACCGTGACCGTGCATATCAACAGGATCCGTGAGAAAATCGAGGATGACCCCTCCAAGCCACGGCGCATCGAGACCGTGTGGGGGGCGGGTTACCGCTACAGGGGGCTGTGACATGTGGCTTGCCGCGGCATTCGCTTCCGCCTTCTTCGCAGGCATCACCGCCATACTCGCCAAGTGTGGCATAAGGAAGACCGACTCCACCGTGGCGACAGCCCTGAGGACAGTGGTCGTCCTCATCGCCGCCTGGGCCATGGTCTTCATCATCGGCGTCCAGGATCAGATTGGCAGCGTATCAGTACGAAGCTGGGTCTTCCTGGTCCTATCAGGCCTCTCGACAGGGGCCAGCTGGCTGTGCTACTTCAAGGCGCTCTCATGTGGACCTGTCAACAAGGTCGTACCCATAGACAAGTCATCCACAGCGCTCACAGTCATCCTCGCCTTCATCTTCCTCGGGGAGAGGCTTTCCGCCATAGGCACGCTAGGACTTGTCCTCATGACAGCTGGCACCTTCATGATGATTGAAAAGAAGGACGGAGGAGAAGGCCCCAACCACCCCGCCTGGCTGTCCTATGCCCTGGGCTCCGCCCTCTTCGCAAGCCTCACGTCGATTCTTGGCAAGGTAGGCATAGAAGGCGTCGACTCCAACCTGGGCACCGCGGTCAGGACCTTCGTCGTCCTCATCATGGCCTGGCTGATGATCCCTGCCACAGGCAAGGCGGGCCAGCTCAAGCATCTCGACAAGAAGGAGCTTGTGTTCATCGCCCTCTCCGGCCTTGCGACAGGCGCAAGCTGGCTTTGCTACTACAGGGCATTGCAGGACGGGCCTGCCAGCCTTGTAGCCCCGATAGACAAGCTCAGCATACTTGTCTCGATAGCCTTCGCACGCATCGTCTACAAGGAAAAACTGTCAAAACTGGCGGCGGCAGGGCTCGTCCTGCTGACGGCAGGCACGCTGATGATGTTGTTGTAAAGGTTTTTCTGCTGTTGATTGACAGTTAATCCTTCCATGAGAGCATACCAGGGCAGGAGGAGAAGATGTCCGCTGTAGATACGATGATCCTTGTCTTCATACAGGACAAGCTCCGATCCCCTTTCCTGGATTGGTTGATGTGCGCCGTGAGCGCACTTGGAAGCAATGGACTTGTCTGGATCTGCGCCAGCATCATCCTCCTGTTGATTCCACGCACAAGGATGGCTGGAGCCTCATGTGCACTATCCCTGGGCACTGAAGCCATCCTTGTGAATCTCATACTGAAGCCCATTGTCGCCCGTCCACGCCCCTTCGCAGTCATGGACATCACGCCACTTGTGGCCACACTGCCCACTGACTGGTCCTTCCCCTCAGGTCACACGGGAGCTGCCTTCGCTTTCACCGCAGCCCTTTTCGCAAGCCACTCGAAGCTTTGGAAGCCGTCCCTCGTCTTGTCAATTCTTATGGCATGCTCCCGCCTCTACCTCGCCGTCCATTATCCAAGCGACGTGATCGCAGGAGCCATGGTCGGCATCTTCTGTGGCTGGCTTGGCTGGATCATGGCCAGGGCTGCCGCACCAGTACTCCAGAGGACAGCGATGAAGCCCTGAAGGCGTTGTCCATAAGCTGGAGAGGACTTATCATTCATCCATGGACCAGATTGAATACACCATCCGTGAAATAGAGCGCACCGAGCAGTTCGCAAAAGACCGGGAATACATACTGGAGTACTGTAGACGGATAGCAGGAGAAAAGGCACGAAAGGAAGGGAAGGATGACAGACAAATACAGCATGTCGGTAAATGACAATGTCGAATATGCAAAGCGGATGATTGTCGATTCAATCTACAGGGAAGCCCGTGTGGAAGGCATCAATGTCACATTCCCTGAAACCCAGCAAGTTGTTGATGGGAGCATGGTGTCAGGACTCTCGTACGAAGACACCACGAAAATCATCAATCTGAAGCACTCATGGTATTTCATCCTTGACAGTCTTGAGTATCCATTCGACCTCAGGTACATACGCCATATCAACGCATGTGTCGAAAGCAACCTGATCCAGAACGCAGGGGTTGTCAGGCGTATCATGGTGCGTATTTCAGGTGCAGACTGGCAGCCACCCATTCCAACAATCCCTGGAATCGAAGCCGAAATGGAACGTATCCGCTCATTTGAATGTCACACAGAGCGTGCCCTGGAGCTCATGCTTTCAATCATGCGTGGCCAGCACTTTGAGGATGGCAACAAAAGAACTGCACAGCTCCTGGCGAATCATGAACTTATCCAGAATGGCTGTGGAGTGCTCTCTATTCCTGAGAAGGTGCTGGCTGAATTTTCACGCCTGCTCGCAGGCTTCTATGAGACAGGGGAGAGGGATGAGATCAAGGACTTCCTCCATGCTGAATGCATTTCAGGATACACACGGATAGGAGCCATTGCACCGGAAGAAGCCCAAAGACAAAGGGAGGAAGACAGGAAGGCGGTTGAGGACTTCCTCAGGAAGAAGCGATAGCGCTGCCTCCACAGTCAAGCAAGCCCCTGCCAACACCATGCTGGGAATTGGCCAAGCACGGCCTTTGATGCTATAGTTCCAACACTATCCAGGAGGTCATGCATGACCAAGGTATCCATAATAGGATGTGGCAACATGGGAGGCGCGATCGCAAGCGCCTTGAAGGAAGCTGGAGGCTGGGACATAACAGCCTACGACACGGACAAGCGCAAGTGTGAAGCGCTCAGCCTGAAGTGCGCATCCTCGCTTGATGAGGCGCTTTCAGCCTCTGACCTCATCATCCTCGCCATCAAGCCACAGGTGGCCCCCTCCCTTTACGACATAATCGGTGAATACAAGGGCAAGGACTACATCTCAATACTTGCCGGCGTACCACTCGAGGTCCTTGAATACAGGCTGCCTTCCGACAACATCGCACGCTTCATGCCGAACATCGCAGCAAGGGAGCGCAAGTCCGTCACAGCGATCGCCTTCAGCGCGGATGCTGAGGAGGATTTCCAGCAGACGGCCTTCCGCGTCGCCACCGCGATCGGCCAGGCCTTCATCCTGCCAGAGCATCTCTTCCCCGCCTTCATCGGGCTGTCAGGGTCTGGAATCGCCTACATCTTCCAGTTGGTCCATGCCATGGCCATGGGAGGCGTCGAGGCCGGACTGCCTTACAAGGAAGCCAAGGAAATCGTCACCAACACGCTTGAGAGCGCTGCCGCGATCCTGGCAAGCGACGGAGAGAATCCCGTCGAGCTCGCCACACGTGTCTGCTCGGCTGGTGGTACGACAGTGCGTGGCATGAACACGCTTTCAGAATGTGGATTCGACGCCGCCCTGGTGGCCGCCGTCAACGCTGCGGCACAGCGCAGCATCGAACTCGAGAAGACAGCATTGGAGAGAAAGGACAATGATTGACATAAAAGAACTGAAGAGCCGCTATGAGGAGATCCGCAAGAACATCGCGGACCGTTACATGAACGTCGACCTTGACAAGATCATCGCCGACCAGGACCGCCGTGCGGCCCTCTTGCAGGAGGTTGAGGACCTCAGGGCGAAGCGCAATGAGAATGCTGCCAAGATGAAGGGCAAGCTCGACCCAGAGGTCAGGCAGGCCCTGATCGTGGAAGGCAAGGCGATCAAGGAGAAGACCGCTGCCAAGGAAGCCGAGTTCAACGAGATCGACGCCATCTTCTCGGCTGAGGTGCGCCAGATTCCCAACTACGCCCATCCAGATGCGCCAATCGGCAAGGAGGACAAGGACAGCCTGGCGATCCGCTTCCATGGCGAGCCCACACGCTTCCCCTTCAAGGCCAAGGACCATGTCCAGCTGGGTGAGGAGCTCGACATCCTCGACTTCGACAGTGGCGCCAAGGTCGCAGGCCAGAAGTTCTATTATATCAAGAACCAGGCAGTCATCCTGCAGATGGCACTTGAGCGCTATGCCATGGACATCGTCCTCAAGCATGGCTTCACCCCCTTCATCACACCGGACATCGCCAAGGAGGAGATCCTCGCAGGCATCGGCTTCAACCCACGTGGTGAGGAGAGCAACATCTACACGATCGAAGGTACTGGAACCTGCCTTGTCGGAACAGCTGAGATCACACTTGGAGGCTACTACCAGAACATGATCCTGGAGAAGAAGGACCTGCCCATCCGCATGACGGGACTTTCCCACTGCTTCCGCCGTGAGGCCGGTGGTGCTGGACAGTATTCCAAGGGACTCTACCGTGTCCACCAGTTCAGCAAGCTCGAGATGTTCATCTACTGCCTCCCGGAGGAAAGCGAAAAGGCCCATCAGGAGATCCTCGCGATCGAGGAGGAGATCTTCAGCGGACTTGGACTCCCCTACCGCGTCGTCGACACGGCCACAGGAGACCTGGGCGCCCCTGCCTACCGCAAATTCGATATCGAGGCATGGATGCCAGGACGTGGAGATGATGGGGAGTACGGCGAGGTCACATCGACCAGCAACTGCACGGACTACCAAGCCCGCAACCTCAACATCCGCTACCGAGATGATGACGGCAAACTCAAGTTCGTCCACATGCTCAATGGCACAGCCATGGCCCTTTCCCGCGCCATGGTCGCCATCATCGAGAACTACCAGAGGGAGGATGGAAGCATCAGCATCCCACCCGTCCTCGTTCCCTACACAGGTTTCGACACCATCACTAAGAAGGTTTGACTGAAGAATGACATCAGCGCTGATCACTGACTTCTATGAACTGACGATGATGCAGGGCTACTTCCTCAAGAAGCACAACCCCCGTGTCGTCTTCGACGTCTTCTACCGCAACAACCCCTTCAGTGGAGGTTACACGGTCTTCACGGGCCTGGAAGAGGTCATCGACCGCCTTGAGGACTTCCGCTTCTCAAGCGGAGACATCGACTACCTGGCCAGCCTGGGCACCTTCGACAAGGACTTCCTGGACTACCTCGCCTCTTACCGGTTCACGGGAGACCTCTGGGCCTTTGACGAGGGCGTCACCGCCTTCCCCGGGGAGCCGCTGGTCCGCGTCGAATCATCACTCATGGATGCCCAGCTGATCGAGACCTTCCTACTCAACACGCTGAACTTCCAGACACTGATCGCCACGAAGGCGAGCCGCATGACCTATGCCACCAGGGGCAAGGGTGCGATCATGGAGTTCGGCCTGCGCCGCGCCCAGGGTGAGAACGGCGCCCACGCCGCCTCACGTGCCTCCTTCATCGGAGGTACCAAGGTCACGAGCAACACCTATGCCGGACGCAAGTACGGCATACCAGTCGCTGGCACGATGGCCCATTCCTGGATCATGAGCTTCGAGAGCGAGGAGGAGGCCTTCCGCGAGTTCGCCTCGATCTACCCGGACAACGCAGTCCTGCTGATAGACACCTACGACACACTTGGCAGCGGCATCGATGCGGCGATCAAGATTGGTCTTGAGCAGAAAGCCAAGGGCAAGAAAATTGGTGTCAGGATCGACTCTGGAGACCTCAGCTACCTGCCCCGTGTGATCCGTGACCGCCTGGACAAGGCCGGGCTTGAAGATGCGACGATCTGCGTCTCCAACGACCTTACGGAGGAGATCATCCAGACCCTGGTCTCCGATGGTGTGCCCATCGACAGCTGGGGGATCGGCACCCACCTGGTCACAGGTGGCAGCCAGTCCTCGCTGAACGGCGTCTACAAGCTCGCAGCCAAGGAAGAGGATGGAGTCTTCCAGCCGACGCTGAAGGTATCCAACAGCTTCGAGAAGACGACCAACCCGGGAATCAAACAGGTCTACAGGTTCTTTGATGAGACAGGAGGAGCGCTTGCCGACCTGATCACCCTCTCTGACGAAGTCATGGATGAGACTGTGAACCACACATTCTTCCATCCATTCTCGATGGGTGACTTCTTCGTCATGAAGAAGGGTGCTTACAAGAGCGTCCAGCCACTGCTCTCGCAGAAGATGAAGGCTGGATGCAGGATCAGCCCAGTGAGGACGCTTCAGGAAATCCAGGACGGGGCGGCGGAGAGCCTCTCCCACTTCCACAAGAGCTACAAGAGGCAGATCAACCCACACATCTACAAGGTGTCGCTGTCAAAGAAGCTCAGGGATTTGAAGATGGACCTGATCCTCAAGGTCCGTGGAGCGGTCTGAGGATACAAAAAACAATGCAAGCAGGGGGAGGCCATCAAGGCCTCCCCTTGTCATATCCCCTGTGCTTTCTTCCAGGCAGATGGGCTGATATCCAAGGTGTGTCGGAAGACATCCTTGAAGTAGGCGCTGTCGCTGAAACCTGCTGCAGAGGCCGCCTCGCTGACCGATCCTCCACGCTTCAACACCTCGCATGAGCGTGTGATCCTGACAGAGCGTATGTAGTCGGAAAGCCTCATGCCAGAAGCCTTGTGGAAGAGCGAACTGAGGTGATTTGGCGAAAGACCGACAAGGGATGCCAGGGCGCCAAGTGACAGGTCGCCATCGAGGTGCGCGGCGATGTAGCCTGTCAACCAGCCGATACGTCCGTCCGTCATGAGTTCATCCCGGTCTCCAGCACTGGCAGACCGCCAGGTATCGATCAGGATCTCAGTAGCCAGGGCCCTTGCAAGCTCTCCTGACAGGGGAAGTACATCCTCCGCCTCCTTCTGGAGCCTGGCGAAGAGGACCTCGACCCCGGGACAGTCCTTGCAGTGGAAGAAGGGCGGCATCGAAGATGAGACCTCGTCCAACCAGGAGGAGGGGAAATGGGCGACGTAGCGTGTATGGGCCTTGGCAGAAGAGTAAGAGGTACGGTGCAGGACACCGGGTTTGATGTAGATGAAGTCCTTCGCACGGACAGTCACGACCTCTCCTGCGATGAAGTAGCGCCTCTCCCCCGATGATAGGAAGTAAAGCTCATGCTCCTCATGGCTGTGGAGCTCCCTCATCGAGTAATGCTGGTCACGCATGCGGAAGGAACAGGTGAAAGAATCCATAAGCAGGATTGTATCATAAGATAACAGCACTTTAAGCCATTTTCTTAAGAACATCCCCTGTGAATGAGTCAATCTTCATGCTAATGTGACGCTCATGAATGCGAAAGACGAAGCCTTCAGGGCCCAGGTGCTTGGTGGTTCGCTATGGAAGGTGCTCATAAAGGTCTGCCTGCCGCTGGCACTCTATTCCTGGATCAGCCAGCTGTTCAGCGTGCTCGACACCCTCATGGCCTCAGGAATCTCATCAGAGGCCGTCTCGACTGTTGTCTACATGGTGCAGTTGCAGCACATCGTGCTTGCTGTCGGTGGAGGCCTGTCGGTTGGTGGCGGTATCATGATCGCTCACGCCTATGGACGGGGTGATGGGAATAGGATCAAGAGCATCAACTCCACCGTCATCCTGCTTTGTGCCGTACTGAGCCTGCTGATCATACTCGTCCTACCATTCACACCCACCCTGCTCAGGCTGATGGGCACACCGGAAGTCTTTGTCAACACAGGATCCGGTTACTTCGCAATCACGCTGATAGGAATCTGCGTGCAGTTCTTCAACACCGTCTACATAGCCAACGAACGCTGCCGGGGACGCAGCCGCAAGATCCTGGTGCTCAACCTGGTGACAGTCGCGGTCAAACTTGGAATCACAGCCATCGCGGTCTACATCATCCAAGGCGACATACTATCAATCGCATTCGCAAGCCTGGTCAGCTACCTGGTCATCTTCTCATTCGCCCTCGCCTCCTTCATCAAGAAGGATGATGAGTTCGCCTTCTCCATCCACTGCGTACGCCTCCGTGGTCTTGTAGGAGAACTCCTGAAGCTCTCCCTGCCTTCCATGGTGGAGAAGATCGCCTTCGCAGGGGGCAAGGCCATGGTCAACAACATGGCTGCGGGTTACGGGACGGAGGCGGTTGGAGCCGCGGGTGTCTCAAACAACATGTCAGGACTCCTGACAGGAATCCAGTCTGGCATGGAGGATGGTGGGGCCACCCTCACAGGCCAGTTGCATGGATCAGGTGATACGAAGCGCACAGTAGCCTTCTACAGGAGGCTGCAGCTTTCCATGATTGTAGTGGGAGTCGTCGGTGCCGTGCTGATGAGGATCCTGACAGATCCGATCGCCAGGCTCTTCTCGCTCTCGCGTGGTGGCTACGACGCAGCCTTCCACCAGATGATCTGCGACATCTTCCACTATGAGCTGATGGGTTGCATCATGCTCTCCTTCGCCTACTCTGGAATCGCCTTCCTGCTGGGACTAGGCAAGACGAAGCTGACGCTTGTCATCAACGTCGCACGCATCTTCATCTTCCGGTTGCCGGTGATCTGGTACTTGAGCAACTACACCTCGCTTGGTTATGAGGCGGTTGGTTGGACGATGGCGATATCAAACACATCGGTCGGCATGATGGCCATCATCGTCTGCGAGGTCGTGATCTGGAAGCTGAGGAAGAAGCCACTCACTGCCTGAGGAAGGCCACGGTGGCATCCAGGGCCTCGCGCTCACACTCCGGGTCGATGTCGTAGTAGACATAGTGTGTCGCCCCTTTGATGAAGCGCACACTGGCCACATCGGCGTAGTCCTGGCAGACAGTGCCATCAGTGATGCTGTCACTCTCCGATGCGAGGATCAATGTCGGTGTGGACAGCCTCTCCATGACAGCCAGCGCCCTGACACGCAGGGCCTCCATCTCCAGGAGCTGACGTGGCCTGATATGGCTGTAGTATTCACGGCCAAGCTCCTCGTCATCACAGGGCGCTCCCTCGTAGTGGAGATGGTAGTGGCTGTCGCCATGCCATTCGGTGGGGATGTCGTCAATACCCTGGTCGAGGAGGCCACGCAGGGCAGCAGGATCCAGCGAGGGGATCTTGAAAGCTGGCATGGCCAGGACCTGGCGCTTGACCTCATGTGATTCACAGAGGCAGAGTGCAATCAGGCAGCCCATCGAGTGGCCAAGCAACATGACCTGCCCATAGCGCTCCTCTAGCAGGCCAAGCTGCTCTTCAGCATGGCCAAGCCATTGGGAAGCACAGCTGCGCTTGAAGTCCTCACCATCCGTCCCCATGCCGGGAAGGCGTGGCACATAGACATCGAGACCCGCTTCATAAAGCGCCTTGGCAGGGCTCACCAGCTCCCCTGGATAACCGCCATAGCCATGGATGCAGAGCACGGCCGCCTTGGCTGCCGGCTCATGTACGAGATTGAAAGGTCGTGCTGCTGGTATGATCCTCACCACTGTCCTCTCCTGATCAGGTTCAGGAGGTCTATGCGGCTCCTGACCCCGGTCTTGGTGAATATGTTCGCCATGTGATTGTTCACAGTGTTGACACTGAGCGATAGCTTGGCGGCGATTTCCTTGTTCGTCATGCCTTCTGCGACAAGGCCTATGACCTCAACCTCACGTTCAGTGATATGGTATACGGACAAGTCCACCTTCTCAGGCTCCCTGCCCGCCTTCGCAATCTCTTCCCTGAGCTCTTTCAGCGCCCTTCTTACAGCAAGGTTCTCAAAGACAAGCATGACTATCGCACAGGCCAGGAAGAAGACCTGGAGCGAGACGGCGCGGATGAAGTCGACAAAAAGCCCTGCGATGATGAAAGGCAGCAGCGAGAGGCTGACAATCGTCATGGTGAGGATCATCACCCTCACCCCGCTGTCCTGCACTGTCTTGCGGTTGCGGAGCATCACGACCAGGCAGAAGACCACATCGAAAAGACAGACCAGGTAGCCGACATCAGCCAGCAAGCCATGCCTCAGGACCAGGTTCAGTATGCTGATCACGGCAAAGACCGCTGAAAGCGCGAAGAAGAAGCCCTTGTAAGGATTGCGCCAGGGATGGGCTATGATCCAGGTCGTGAAGTACGGGACGAAGGACAATAGGAAGGCACCATCGGCAATGACGAAGCCCATCCAGATGTAGCGGAGCACATTGTAGGCCCCCTCGGTGAACGAGAGCGCCGACCATGAGTCCAAGAGCTGGAAGAAGACAAGTCCCAGGCTCGTCGCCGTGAAGACAATAAGCCAAGCTGCATTCTTCCGTCCTGATACAGCCTTGTAGACAATGCTGAGGCCCAGGTCCATGCTAAGCATGCACAGAGCCAAGGCCCCAGTGAGCAGTGTGACCGATTCCTTGATCACTTGAAGACTTTCGTATTGTGCGACATGTCCGCCTGACCGCAGATCTCGGTAATCGCCTTGTCAAGCTCAGGCATGGTCGTAGCCCCCTCACCTGTCGCCTGGATGCAGAGCTTGTTATAGTCCCTGGCATTCTGGTCGGCGACAGAATGGCGCGGGAAGAGCTTCATATGGAGGTTGAGTCCATCCGTGAGGAGGTACTCAGGTGTCCACTGGAAGCCTTCGATCGACTTCTTCAAGGCGTCCTGGAAGACAGCGGGATCGCCAATGTAGCCATTGGGCTTACCCAGGTGCAGGTAGAGCCAGAGCTGGAAGGATGGGTTGAACCAGCACAGGTGGATCCTCTTTCCAGTGCAAAGCTCCTCAGCCTCGTGGACCTCTGCCATGGAGAGGCCCAGGTCATCCAGGCCGAAAAGGGCATAGGCGACATCGTAACGGTTGCGGTTCTTCATGCGCGCCGTGAAGTTGATGAGCTCCTTCAGGCTGCGTGCATTCGAATTGACGACGGTCAGGTTGCCGAAGCGGCAGTCCTTCCTCATCTGCGAGAAGAAGAGGGCCTCGGCCTCAGTCGCCGTGACCAGGAGCAGGGTCATCCTGGACTGTGTGCTGTTTCTCTTGCGTGTGGCCATCAGTCTGCCTCCTTTTCATCGTTGACGAAGTAGAATTCACTGGTTATCGGGAGGGCCCCATAGGCGCCCTGCAGATACTTCTCACGTGCGCTGGCCTTGCCACGTGAAGCCTTGAAGTCAGCAAGTGAGAAGTAGACCGTGCTCGACTCGTGGTCCTTCTGGGCGAACCAGACACCATCGCGGCGCAGGAGCCCATCCTTCAAGAGCGAAGGATTGCAGTCGACGACAAGCATCTGGCTTTCCTTGTTGCAGCTCTCGAAGATCTCCACCAGGTGGCACAGGACATCAGGATGCAAGAGCATGCCAAAGTCATCGACGACCAATGTCTTGTGACTTGTGAAGCACTCGAAGAAGGCGACCGCGAGGCTTGTGAGGCGGCGCAGCGAGAGGCTCTCGAGGGTGAAGAGGTTGGAGTAGCCGTCCGCCTTCTTGTCGTTGATGTAGACGTGGGTGAAGACGACCTTGCCATCATCCCTGACTCCGACACGGCGGATGTCCGTGATATCAACAGCCCAGAAGAAGTTCGAAAGCTGCTCCCTCCAGGACGGATGCTCACTGAGCATCTTGGCGACATAGCTCTCAGTGGCGGCCGAGACACCCATCGGGAGGATCATCAGGCTGTCTGTGAACCAGGAGTAGAGCTTGCCTGTAGTCTCACTGCCCTTGCGTGCCGATGCACCAAGGAAGCTGACCGTATCAGCGATCTTGCCAGCCAGGCGCTTCTTCTCACCACGGTAGAGCTTGCCATAGCGGTAGGCGTAGGCGTTCTCCTCAGGAACGTACTTGCGCTCGAAGATCAGCTTCTTCGAGCCGTTGACGACATGGGAGAGCGACTCCTCCCAGATGCGGTCCTTGTTGGCGACGAAGCGGTAGCGGGCGATGACCGTCGGCTCCTCCTCCGTCCAGGCACCCTTCTCGATAAGGACCTCGATCTCGATCTCCGCAGGAGTCGTCTTGTCGACGCCATAGGCGAAGACAGTGCCGGCCAGGGCACCAGAGAGCGGGTTCTCGTTCTCATCAGGGCTGGTGACGACGCGGTTGAGCACCTCCAGGGCGCGCACGAACGAACTCTTGCCTGCCCCATTGGGTCCGATGATCGCGCTGGTCTTGATCGCCTTCAGCCTGTCGTTGATCTGTATGGTCTTGCTTTCCGGCAGGCGGTTGTCCCTCAGTGCCTCGAAACTGATCTTCTGAGGCGACTTCACGGACTTGAAGTTCGCGATGGTCATGTTCAGCAGCATAGCTTCCTCCTAATTCCTTCCACGGGACAGGCCCGCGTGGTCTTCTCCATCATCCCAGGTGTTCCTGGACGAAGGCGTCCATCTTCCTTGCGACATCCGGGTACTGTCCAAGGACCTCGTAAAGGGCCAGTGGCAGCTCGTCATCGCCATGGTTGTCGGTGGCGATGAAGTCCACCACCCCGCTCTTCAGCCAGGCCCGTCCCGCATCAGTCCTGGCCCCACGTGCGTTGACCTGGACCAGGCAGCCAAGTTCCTCATGCAACTCCTCGAAGAGGGCACAATCCGGCGAGAGGAACTTGTATCGCTCGACATGGGCCAGGATCACCTTGTAGCCGGCATCCCTTATGGCCCTGATCGAATCGACATAGCCCGCAGGTGCGAAGGTCGTATCCGTCTCGCACAGGACATGGGTCCCGAACATCGGGATATATGACGCACCACCCTGGTCACGCAGGAAGTACTCCGAGCCGAGGAAACAGCGTATGCCAAACCTGGCCGCCTTCTCCCTCGCCCACTCGAATGTCTCCTGGATCCTGTCCTTCCTCGTGTCGACATAGGGGTCGTCAATATGTGGCGTGAAGACCAGGTTGCTGATTCCTGCGTCCCGATACCGGGCCATCATCGATGGAAAGGACCAGCGGCTGAGCTTCCCGTCATCGACCTTCGGAAGGAGGTGCGAGTGGATGTCGATTATTGTCATAAGACCAGTCTAAGTCGGCGCAAGGGCAAAGTGCAAGAAAAAAGCGGAAAGCCACTCTGGAAGTGGAAAAAGTGCTCAGGAAGCGAGGCTTGATGCATGAAAACGATGGCAGATTGAGCCAACTTGCCACCGTTTTCTGTTTTTGATGGCTATTTCAGGCCATCGTTGTGTATTTTTTTCCAATTTTTACTTAATGGATATCAAGTAAACCTGCCTTGTCAGCCTCCACAGGGCAGAGCACGAGCAAGAGCCCATCCCCTGCACAGTGGTCGGCAAGCCACTGGCAGACCTCGTCCTTGATCGCCGATGAGAGGACCTTGTCGAAGCCATGGACCACGATGGCCTCGAAAGAGCCGGAGGAGATGAAGCGCTTGAGTGTCTCATAGAGCTTGCGCTCCTCACCTTCCTTGAAGCGCTTCATGGCAGGGTCGATGAAGGGAGGGGTGCCGAGGCAGAGATAGGCCGCCTTCCTCCCTTCCACAAGAGCGCGTCCGTCGTCACTTGTCAGTCTTATCATGTCAAGCCCCCATCACAAGTGTGAATACATCACCAGCCGAAGAAGGAGCCGCCCCTGGGGATGAAGTACCGTCCATCTGGGAGAGGGCTTCTTCTGAGAGGCTGCGTATCCTGGTGAGCGATGACAGCAGCCTGTCGACATCAGTGGAACCAGACATCCTGTCGGCTTCATCAAGGAGGCTGATGGCCCCATCGATGTCGCCTGTGACCGCCATGAGGATGGCGGCATTGCAGGCCGAGGGCACATGGCCCTGCTCCTGCCAGGCGGATAGGAAGAGGTCACGGGCCTGGACCAGGTAGCCATCATCGACAAGCTTGTAGGCATCCTCGACAGATTTAAGCTTTGGGTCGTTCCCGACAAGCTCGATCGTCGTGCGGACCCTGCTGGGTGCGAGCTGCAGTGCCGCGATGCGGGTGAAGCTGTCCAGCATGGCCGAGACCATCTCCATAGGGTCAGGCGCGAAGAAACCGAAGCGGTCGATATCGAAGGTCTCCTCGATCTTGTCAGAGAAGTTCTTGGTCACGTAGACTGTCATCGTATCGGCATCGATGACAGTATATGACCAGACGAGGGAGACCGACTGGGTCAGGTAGTAATGCCAATCACGGATCCTCAAGGGGCGCCCTTCATCGTCTGTCTTCGAATAGTCGGTGATGTAGTAGACCTCGCTTGAGATGTACTCATCGATGTCCATTGAAACGATACGTGGTATTACGAAGGCGTCTATGCCAAGACGCTCAACCTCATCCTCGATCGAGTAGCCCATGCGGCTGAGGGAGATCAGCCTGTCAGTGACAGAAGGGCCTGTGATCTGGAAGAATCCCGTGTCCTCCAGGTCTGACAGGAAGAGGCGGGTCGAGAGGTCCGCGGCCTCCTTTGTAATCGAAGTATCGTAAGACGAGACGACCAGGCTGTGCCTCGCAGCCTGTCCATCAGCAGCCCTGACATAGCGCGAAGGACGCTTGAGACCCTTGAATGGGACTGTGGAAGCCAGGGCTATGTTCCGATAGGCCCCCATGTCGACATCGCCGGGCCTCATGTAGGAGATCTCGACAGAGGTCGCACAGGACGAGAGCAGCACGATGACGGCTGCCAGGAGCAAGAGTAGTCTGCGCATCAGCTTATCACTCCATGTACGATGTGGTCGCGGGCGACCTTCAATGCCTGGATCAATGGGGTCGGATCGGCAAGGCCCCTGCCCGCCTTCTCCAGCTGGCTGCCCCGGTCGACGCGGACGGCGAGGAAGGGCCAGCCCCAGTTGACAGTGACGGTGTGCTCAAAGTCCAGTGACATCGCTGCGATATGCGCCTGATCATGGAAGAGCGCAATCACCGCCCGATAAAGCCCCTTGGAAGCGCGGTGCATCAGGTGGTCGGCGGACACAGGTCCGAGGATATCTATCCCGATTTCCCTGGCCTTCTCCACTGCGGGTATGATGGCATCGACCTCCTCCTGCCCCCAGCTGAGGGAGTCAGCATGGTGCGGGTTGACAGAGGCGATCGCCAGCGGACGGTCCTGGTCGAAGATCTTGTTGTCCTGTGTCAGCGAATCGACCTTGATGATCGTGTCCAGTATGCGTTCGAAGCTGATGGCCTCCAAGGCCTCCCTGAGTGGCATGTGGTGGGTATGGCTGAAGATCTTCACCCCACCGGCATCGAGCATCGTAAGACCACGCTGGCAGGTCGTCAGCTCGCTGATCATCGTCTCATAACGCGTCGTGCTGATTCCCGCCATGGCAAGGGACCTGGCATCGAGGGGTGGTGTCACCAGCAAGGAGGCGTAAGAGTTCTGGATCAAGGAGACGGCCTTGGCTGTGACAGCGAAACAGGCCATGCCTGTGTCAGCACTGAGTTGGCCATACTCATAGGAGTCCATGTCAAGGCAGGGCATGTCATAGAAGATAGTGGCCTCTCCTTTCAGCATGGCCGCTTCCAGTTCACTGTCGCTGCTTACATAAGCGGTGAAAGGCAATGGCAGGCGCAGGTCCTTGGACAGCTTGCGGAAAAGCCGCCTGTCGCCAATCGTGATGACGGAGCCGAAAGAAGGGCGCTCCTCACTGTTGAGGCTTTTCACCACAAGCTCGGCGGAGATGCCTGCCGCCTCGCCCATGGGGAGTGCGAGATAGCGTTTCATGTCCCCATGATAAGCCATATGGCAATCATTTGGAATCCAGAGGAATTCTCCCCCAATTTGTTTTCAACTTACCCAACACCATCCTAACAGCCAATTACGTTCCCTAAATGAGGAGTCTGACCTCAAAGCCTTAGCCTTTCAATCTTGTCTTTCCTCTCCTTGGTATACAGCGTTAGTCAATAAGCATCTGGTGCAATGCTTATCTTCAGAGTTTGTACGGGCATATGTGCTACAGCGCAGCGTCTGATGTAGAATAAGCGATCATCAAGATTCTTCACCTTCTCCAATATCAGGCAGTGAGTTGTAAAGCTGCCCGACAAGAAAACTGTGGCATCCTCTTTGTTACAATTTGGCAGTTGCAACTGCCAAATCAATTCAATCTGGCATATTCCCCCTTTTCCGCTTATCGCATGAAACCCAGAACGCTGTACACAGATAGGATTGACAGAAAAGCCGCCTGTCGCCAATCGTGATGACGGAGCCGAAAGAAGGGCGCTCCTCACTGTTGAGGCTTTTCACCACAAGCTCGGCTGATATACCAGCTGCCTCTCCCATTGGGAGTGCGAGATAACGTTTCATGTCCCCATGATAAGCCATATGGCGATCATTTGGAATCTAGGGGGAGGCGACCTGTGAAAGTGCCTGCACCAGGGCCATGACACGTTCATCCGCCTTCTGGCTGTAGACAAGGCCGTAGGTGGCGCTGTAGCCCCAGTCGACCTTGGCGGTCCTGAGGCCGTAGGACGAGAGGTCCTGCGATGGATGGACGAGGATGAAGCCCCCCTCCTCCTGCACAGCCTTGAAGAGCGATGTCGAATAAGATGTGCGCAAGAGGCTTATCTTTGAATGGAAGTCCTCGAGGTCGCTAGCAAGGAGGTCGATCCTCCGGGAGAAACCCTCAGGAGGCAGGTACAGGACCTGGCCATACAGGTCCTCGATATCAAAACGTCTTCCCTTGACCTCGCTGTGCGCTGGATCATAGGCAAGGGCCAGGAAGGCATTTAAGAGCGGTACGGCTTCGAGCCGTGTACGCTTCAGGAAGCTTTCATCGTAAATCGAGAGCGCCGCATCAAGCTTCCCACCAGGATGCCTGACCTGGTCAAGGGCTTCCTTGTCAGACAGGTCGGTGAAACGGGGCTTCAGCTTATATGGCACAAGGCTCCTGAGGGCCTTGTCGACAGTCTTGGTCATACAACCTATGAAGAGGGATTCACGACGTTCCCTGGCCATGGACTCACTCTTCAACATGGCCTGGGTATGGAGCTTCATGGCCTGGCGGGCAGCCTCGGCCCAGATGACGCCACACTCTGACAAGACAACCTCATGGGCACCCAGCTCATCGAAGAGCGGCATGGGGATGTCCCGGCCCAGGGCCTGGAGGCTGCGCCTCACCGCCTCTGGGGAGGACGCGGCCTGTGCGGCAAGCTCATCAATCGTGGCTCCATCGCGTATGCGCACCAGGAGGCTGAAGCCATCAGGCCACATCAGTTCTTCCCATCCTCCGTCTTCAAGACGGCAAGGAAGGCTGATTGCGGGATTTCGACATTGCCGACCATCTTCATGCGCTTCTTACCTTCCTTCTGCTTCTCAAGGAGCTTGCGCTTACGTGAGATGTCACCACCATAACACTTGGCAGTGACGTCCTTGCGGTAGGCGGAGATCGTCTCACGCGAGATGATCGTCCCACCGATGGCACCCTGGATCGCGATCTTGAACTGTTGGCGGGGAATCTCGTCCTTCAGCCTCTCACAGACCTGGCGGGCCCGTTGGACGGCGTTGTCCTTGAAGACCAGCTGGCTCAGGGCGTCGACAGGGTCACCGTTGACAAGGATGTCCAGCCTGACCAGGTCCGTCCTCTTGTAGTCAGTGACCTCGTAATCGAAAGACGCGTAGCCACGTGAGATGCTCTTGAGGCGGTCGTAGAAGTCGAAGAGGACCTCTGCCAGTGGCATCTCGTAGATCAGCTCGACACGCTTCTCATCGAGGTAGTTCATCGCAGTCTGGACACCACGCTTCTCAAGGCAGAGCGAGATGACGGGACCGACATAGGTCACGGGGGTGATGATATCCGCCCTGATGTAGGGCTCCTCCGCATAATCGATCCTCATGACCTCAGGGTACTCAAGCGGGTTGTCGATCTGCAGGACCTCCCCGTTCTTCATATGCACGCGGTAGCGTACAGAGGGGGATGTGAAGACGATTGAGAGGTCGAACTCACGCTCTATCCTCTCCTGTACGACCTCGAGGTGCAAGAGGCCCAGGAAGCCACAGCGGAAACCGAAACCAAGGGCGGCTGAGCTGTCCTTCTCATAGACCAGGCTCGCATCATTGAGCTTCAAGCGCTCGATCGCGTCCTGGAGTTCCTCATAGTCGTTGCTGTCTACAGGATAGATTGAGGAGAAGACGACAGGCTTGACCTCCTTGAAGCCGGCCAGGGCCTCAGCGGCAGGGTTCCTGATACCAGTGACGGTATCACCGACACGGATGTCGCTGATCGTCTTGATACCAGCGATGAAGTAACCGACATCACCCGCCTTCAGTTCGCCTGTGGAGACGAGCTGGAGCTGGAAGATGCCACAGTCCTCGACCTTGTAGATGGCATCTGAGTGCATGAAGCGGATCTCATCACCGGTGCGTAGCGTGCCATCGAAGAGGCGGCAGTGCACGACGACACCACGGTAGGAGTCGTAGTGGCTGTCGAAAATCAAGGCCTTGAGTGGCTCATCATCCGACCCAGAGGGGGCTGGGATTTGTTTGACAATGGCCTCATAAAGGCCATCAACGCCCTCACCTGTCTTGGCAGAGACCATGACAGCGGCCTCGCTGTCCAGGCCGAGGTCATGTTCGATCTGGTGGAGGCAGGAGGGGATGTCGGCCGAGGGGAGGTCGATCTTGTTGATCACAGGGATGATCTCCAGGCCATGCTCCATCGCGAGGTAGAGGTTGGCCAACGTCTGGGCCTCGACACCCTGTGAGGCGTCGATCAACAGGAGGGCACCCTCGCAGGAGGAGATCGCACGGCTGACCTCATAGGTGAAGTCCACATGGCCCGGGGTGTCTACAAGGTTCAGCTCGTAATCATGACCATCCTCAGCCCTGTAAGGAATGGTGACCGCCTGGCTCTTGATCGTGATGCCACGCTCCCTCTCGATATCCATGTTGTCGAGGAGCTGCGTCCCCATAGGGCCACGGCTTGTGACAAGGCGGGCCCGCTCGATGAAGCGGTCCGCCAGTGTCGACTTGCCATGGTCGATGTGTGCGATGATGCAGAAATTACGCTTGTACCTGGTGTCCTTTACAGCCATCAGTGAAGCTCCGTTGTATGTACAGCAGGCTCGAAGCCAAGCAGTGTGCGGATCTCGGCGTCGTCAAGCGTCTCCTTGACGCAGAGCTCATCGGTCAGCTTGTCCAGCTGGTCGCGGTGGCTGCTGAGGATCTCACGTGTCCTGGCCAGGCATTCATCGAGGATCTTGTCGACTTCCTCGTCAATCCTCTTCGCAGTAGCCTCGGAATAGTCCTTGTGCTGGGTGATCTCACGTCCGAGGAAGAGCGGCTCCCCCTCGCTAGAGAGGTTGATGAAGCCAAGGGCGCTCATGCCCCACTCCGTGACCATGCGGCGGGCCAGGGTCGTGGCCTGCTTGATGTCGTTGGAAGTGCCTGTGGTCGTCTCACCGTAGACCAGCTCCTCTGCGACGTAACCGCCCATGCAGATGATGATGCGGTCCTTGAGGTAGCCTTCACGCAGCGTGTACTGGTCCTTCTCTGGCAGTGAGATCGTCAGGCCCAGGGCCTGGCCATGGGGTATGATCGTGACCTTGTGCAAGGGGTCGACATGTTTTAGGTAGTAGTGGAGGAGCGTATGACCTGCCTCATGGTAGGCGGTCGCCCTCTTCTCATCGTCTGTCATGAAGCGGCTGGAACGGGCCACGCCGAGGATGATCTTGTCACGGGCCTGCTCGAAGTCATCCATCGTGACGACCTGGCGTCCTGCACGGGCGGCGAAGAGGGCCGCCTCATTGACGAGGTTGGCAAGGTCGGCACCGGAGGAACCAGGGGTGGCCCTTGCGATCCTCTCGAGGTCGATCGAGTCAGCACACTTCACCTTGCCTGCGTGTATGCGCAGGATGTCGAGGCGTTCTTGCACATCTGGCAGGTCGACAACGACCTGGCGGTCGAAACGGCCTGGCCTCAGCAGGGCCGGGTCGAGGACGTCCGGGCGGTTCGTTGCAGCGATGACGATGACACCAGGATCGGTCGAGAAGCCATCCATCTCGACGAGGATCTGGTTCAGCGTCTGCTCTCGTTCATCATGTCCACCACCAAGGCCACTGCCACGGCTGCGTCCGACAGCATCGAGCTCATCGATGAAGAGTATGCAGGGGGCGTTCTTACGTCCCGTCTCGAAGAGGTCACGTACCCTGGCCGCACCCATGCCTACGAACATCTCGACGAAGTCGGAGCCAGAGGTGTGGAAGAAATTGACACCAGCCTCACCCGCGACAGCACGTGCGAGCAGGGTCTTTCCCGTCCCCGGAGGACCGACAAGGAGTACGCCCTTGGGTATGCGGGCTCCAATCTTGACGAAACGTTCAGGATTCTTGAGGAAGTCGACGACCTCCTGGAGTTCGTATTTGCTCTCCTTCTGACCAGCGACATCCTTGAAGTAGACCTTCTTGTCCTTGTCTGAGTACTGGATTGCATGGCTCTTGCCGAACTGCCCCATCATACGGCTGCCACCGGCCGCACCGACCTGGCGGTACATCGAGAAGATGACGACCAGGAAGATGATCCAGGGTAGGAGGTTGAGGAGCACGACCCAGAACGAGACACCGGCGACAGAACCTGTGGTCGTGACCGCATGCTCCTCGAGGCGTGACATCAGGCTGGAATCGTAGTAGGGGATCCTCGTCTGGCCATAGAAGCCCTCGGAGGTGAGGAAGGTGACAGTCGTCTCGTCCTGTATGTCGACCTGGGTGACCGAGCCTGAATCAAGGGCATCGCTGAAACTTGACCAGGCGACCTCCGCCGGCCTGTTGCCACCACCCTGGTTGAGGAAGAGGAAGGCGAAGGAGATGATCAAGGCCAGGAAGATGAAGAGGGTGAAACGGTTGCGCCCGTTCATCTTCAACTTGCCACCATCATCCTTGCCGCCAGAACCCCAGTAGCGGTATTGGTCGTAGACATTGTCCTTCTTCTCCTTGCGCTGGCCGTCCTTGCGGCCATCGTCCTGGGGTGAAGGCTTGGAGCCTGGTTCCTTCTCCGGCTCCTGACCTGTCTTGATATCTTCGTCTTTCTTATCTTCCATAACTCATCCAATGACATGACAAGGCGGCATGCGCCATGGCATGTTGAGGGAAAATATAATATCTGATGGGCAGCATCATCAAGACAACCTGACTTGACAAGGCGCCTCAGGACCACCATTTGGACATGCGTGCCCTCAAGGAGGCACGGTAGGCATCCCAGTCCGTGATGGGCTTGGCTGCGACGCCCTCCTCCACTGCGGCCTTGGCCACTGCCACGGCCTCCTCCTCGATCACACGTGGATCGAAGGGCTTGGGCACGATGTAGCCTCGTCCAAAGGAGAAGTCCTGGCCTCCATAGGCCTTCCTGACCTCCTCAGGCACAGGGCGGCGTGCAAGGTCCGCCAGGGCCTTGGCCGCAGCCATCTTCATACCTTCTGTGATCCGTGAGGCCCTTACATCAAGCGCACCACGGAAGATGAAGGGGAAGCCCAGCACGTTGTTGATCTGGTTCGGATAGTCGCTGCGTCCTGTAGCCATGACGACATCAGACCTGGTGGCCATCGCAAGCGGGTAGCTGATCTCAGGGTCGGGGTTCGCCATGGCGAAGACGACAGGGTCCGCGGCCATTGAAAGGAGCATGTCAGGAGTGAGGCAGCCTGCGACAGACAGGCCCATGAAGACGTCAGCCCCCTTCACCGCCTCCTCGAGCGTCCTGAGCGTGGTGTCCTGGGCGAAGGAGGCCTTCTCCTCACTCAGGCCCGCACGCCCTGTATGGATCACACCCTTGCTGTCGAGCATGATGAGGTTCTCCTTCCTGACACCAGCGGCGGTGAACATCCTGGCGCAGCTGATCCCCGCAGCCCCTGCCCCATTGACGACGACACGCACAGAGGAAATGTCCTTGCCTACAATCGACAGGGCGTTCATAAGCCCCGCCGTGGCAATGATCGCCGTGCCATGCTGGTCATCGTGGAAGACCGGGATGTCACACTTCTCAATCAACTCACGCTCAATCCTGAAACACTCAGGCCCCTTGATGTCCTCAAGGTTGATCCCTCCAAAAGAGGGCGAGATCGCACGCACGATCGCGATGAAACGATCCGGGTCCTTCTCATCAATCTCAATGTCGTAGACATCGATGTCGGCGAAGCGCTTGAAGAGGACGCCCTTGCCCTCCATGACAGGCTTCGATGCCAGGGCGCCCCTGTCACCAAGACCGAGTATGGCAGTGCCATTGGAGATCACGGCGACCAGGTTGCCCTTGTCCGTGTAGCGGTAGGCCGCCTCCCTGTCCTTCTCTATCTCGAGGACGGGCTTCGCAACACCAGGGGTGTAGGCGTAAGAGAGGTCCTCTGCGCTGGCGCAGGGTTTGGTCGGTACGACGGAGAGCTTGCCCGGCACTCCATCCATGCAATGATATTCCAAGGCCTTGTCCATGACTTCCTCCATAGGCCCCTACCTTAACCCATCAGGGCCCATCCTGTCCAACTTGACGCGTGGATGGGTGCGGATTAACATCCCATGCCATGGCCAAGGCAGAAGAGAGACAGGCAAAGATCACCAGGGTGAGCATCACGTCAATCGTGATGAACATCGCACTCTCCCTCGTGAAGGCCGCGGTAGGTGCGGCCTCGGGATCGGTTGCGATAATCAATGACGCGGTCAACAATGCGACGGACAGCATATCCTCACTTGTCACCATGGTCTTCTACTCGGTGGGACGCCGCCGTCCCACGCGCAAACACCCCCTGGGCTATGGACGTATGGAATACCTCTCAGCCCTGGTCGTGTCCATGCTTGTGATCATGACAGGCTTTGGCTGCCTCTCCTCATCCATCGATGCGATCAGGAAGCCACAGGATGTGCGCTTGGACATCTTCGGCTACACGGTGGTCGTGCTGTCGATCATCGCCAAGCTCTTCCTCTCACGCCTCAACAAGAAGGCGGGGGAGGAGACAGACTCCGACGCCCTGGTCGCAACAGGCAAGGACGCGCTTTCAGATGCCCTTGTCACAGGGCTCACCCTGGTCTCCGCCCTGCTTGTCCCATTGACAGGCCTCCAACTTGATGGCGTGGTGGGAATCGTCGTCGCCCTCTTCATACTCTGGGCCGGGATCTCGTCGATCCTTGAGACGACCTCATCGATCATGGGCGAACGCCCTGATGCTGATACAGTCGCCCTGATCCGCAGCCTCGTCGGCAAGCACCCTCCCCTCAAGGGCGGGTACGACATGATGCTCCACAACTACGGACCTGAACGTGTGCTCGGCACTTGCAATGTCGAAGTGCCGATCGATGCCCATGCGGAGGATGTCTTCGATGCGATGACGGATGCCGAGAAGGAGATCCGGGAGAAGACGGGCATACACATGACCTTCGGACTCTACGCGGTCAACGACTACAGGAGCGATGTCAGGCAGATGAAGGAGGAGGTCCTTGCAGCCATGAAGGCGGCCAGCCCCCATGTGCTCTCACTCCATGCCTTCCATGTCCACTTCGACACGAAGACCATCCATTTCGATGTCGTGATCGACTTCCGCGCCCGCAACCTCAGCCAGCTGTCCGGAATCCTTGAGAAGGCGGTCAACGAACGCTACCCGGACTACAAGGTCGAGTTCACAATGGATCCGGAATATGACTAATACAACGAGATGACCACGTCAGCGACCAGGTCTGCGAAATCCTCCTGGAAGGCAGGGTCGCACAGGCGCTCCAGCTCATCGGGATTGGACATGAAGCCCACTTCTATCAAGACGGCAGGCATCCAGCTCGCATTCAGCACCCAGAGGTCGGAGCTTTTGACACCCCGCATCCGGATGGAGGGGAAGCGCCTGGCAAAGGCCTGGCAGAGGCGTCCTGCGAGGTCCTCGGAGCAAGAGAAGCAGGCTTCGTTCAATTCCTCATTGTCATAAGAAGCATAAGTCAAGGCGAGGGAATCAGAAGCATGCTCATCCAGCATCTGCTGGTCATGTCCAGGCAGCCTGGTGTAGACCTCGAAACCAGAAGCCGTGCTGTTGCCTGCAGAGTTCATATGTATTGATAAAAGTATTGGATAGCCCCCGGCAGGAAGCTCACTGCTGTTCGCATTGTCACAGCGCTCCTGCAGTGTCAGCGTGCTGTCATCACTACGCGTCAGGCGGACAGGGACGCCCCTCTCCTCAAGCGCTTCAGCGATCTTCAAGGAGAAGGCAAGTGCAAGGTCCTTCTCAAGCACATCACCTGTCACAGCCCCTGGATCCTCACCGCCATGCCCAGGGTCGAGCACGACAAGCGAGGGGCCGCCATCGTAGGGCCCGGCCATGAGAGGGGCCAGGCAGGTGGCGGCAAGGAGGAAGGCAAGGAGGAGCTTCCTCACTGCCCGCCCTCTGGAAGCTTCCAGTCCTTGATCAAGGTGAAGAAGTCTGTCTTCTGGAGGATCGTCTGCTTGGTCTTGACCTCCTCTTTCAACAGCTGCTTGTCGACATAGGGCTTCCACTTCTCTACGACGTTCTTGCCGGCGATCCTGTGGACCGAGAGCGCCCTGGTGTAAGCCCTCTCCATGCCCTCGCAGTCCGAGAGGTCCTCTATGACAGAATGCTTGTCCGTGAAGCGCACCGCAAAATCACTCATCGTGAATATGGGGAAGCCATAGAGGTGGCAACGCGTACCATAATCGAAGAGCTGGTAGAACTCCCCGCTAATCTCCTCATCATAGCCACGCAGGCGCTGGAAGAGCGCCCTGTCGTACAGTCCTATGCCCATCACTGGATAGAGGTTCATCGACAACGAGCCAGGCTCAAGGGCAGGCATGGCAGAGATGGGCTCTATCCTCCTGCCCTTCAGATAGGGGGCGCGCAAGGTAGGCATGAGCTCCATGTCCTGGTTCAGCATGACCGGTGCCAGCATCGCAGGGTGGCTCTTGTCAGCCATGAGCTTCATCAGCTCCGCCCCATCGAAGCCAAGGACCTGCATGTCGCTCCTGACGACGAGGAAGTAGGAGGCATAGCATTCATCCGCGAAGGCGTTGATCATCTCCCCTACTGAGACAGCTGACTTGAAGCAGATGAAGGTCACATCAGGATAGGCAGTCCCCAGGCCGCCCTCCTCGAAGCTGTCCTCAAGTGTGATCACATGGAGCGTGCAGTTCATGTTCTCCATGTACCACTCGAGGCTTGAGCGCAGGACCTCCGGGGTGGAGAGGTCGAGTATGCCAATCGAGAGCTGCTGCTGGCGGTAGAGGGCCGAGATCCTCATCCCGACATCCTGCCTCCGCTGTATCGTCTTATAATGTTGTCTCATCGCCAACCACCAGGTCCTCGGGACGGAAGATGCACCAGTCCCCATGATCGACACCGAAGAGGGTGTCGACCTCATCACTATGACGGCCCATCATCCGGCTGATCGCCGTGCTGTCGAAGCCTGTCACCGCCTTTCCAAAGGTGGTCCCATCAGGTCCAAGGACCTTGATCACATCACCTTCATCGAAGACACCCTGGACCCCGATGACACCAGAAGGAAGCAGGCTGCGCTTCTTCTTCAAGGCCTCGAGCGCCCCCTCATCAACAACCACGGCACCTTGATGGCTGTTGTTGATGATCCAGCGCTGGCGCTGTGTCAGGGCCGCATGTGGGTGGAACCAGGTGCCTACCTCCTCACCCCTCGCAATCGCGGCAAGTACGCCCTCCTTGTATCCAGAGGCGATCACTGTCGCACAGGAGGCCATGGAGGCGATCCTGGCTGCCAGCACCTTGGTCTTCATACCTCCTGTCGAGAAGGTCGAGCCCGCACCCTTGGCCCAGGAGAGCACCTCATCGTCGATCTCATCGACTTCCGTCACCAGATGGGCATCAGGATCCTTCTTCGGGTTCCCGGTATAAAGTCCGTCGATATCAGTCAGGAGGACCAGGAGTCCTGCGTCCATCTTGCTTGCGACCATGGCGCTCATCCTGTCGTTGTCACCGAAGGCGCTGCCGATCTCAGCCGTCGATACGACGTCGTTCTCATTGAAGATCGGGACGACACCCATCGACAGCAGGGTCGCGACAGAGGCGCGCAGGTTGTTGTAGGTCTTCCTGTTGTTCATGTCATTACGTGTCAGGAGGACCTGGGCGGTCAGTATGCCTTCCTTCCTGAAGGCATCCCTGTAATGGCTCATCAATATGGGCTGGCCGATGGCGGCACAGGCCTGGCGCATGGGGATGTGGACGACCTTGTTGCGATGGCCTAGTTCCTTGGCGCCAAGGCCGATGGCCCCACTGGTGACCAGGATGACCTGGAAGCCCATGCCCTTGAGCTCTGCGATCTGATGGCAGATGTCCTCCACCCTCTTCCTGTCGATGCCCTCCTCGCTGGAGAGGAGGTTCGTGCCCACCTTGACCACGATGCGCTTCACGCGTGAGAAGTCCCTCATAGCGGCAGCTCCTTGTGGAGGAAGCGGCTCCTGCCCTCGGCGTAGTCCTTGACGACCTGGCCACTGCCAGAGAGCTGCCACTTGGTCGTCGTCAGGCCCTCGAGGCCCACAGGCCCGCGGGCATGGATCTTGCTCGTGGAGATGCCGACCTCAGCCCCAAGACCGAAGCGGAACCCGTCTGCGAAGCGCGTCGAGCAGTTGCAGAAGACATCAGCCGAGTCGACCTCGTGGAAGAAACGCTGCTTGAGCGCCTCATCCTGGCAGACGATGGCATCGGTATGATGGGATGAATGTCTTGCGATATGACCGATGGCCTCATCCGCCGATGCGACCACCTTGATGGCACATTCAAGGGCCAGGTACTCCCTGTCCCAGTCCTCATCAGTGGCATGGCAGGCATGGCCACAGCCTCCAATGATGGAATATGAGGCCTCGTCACAGTGCATCTCCACAGGGAAGGATGCGAAGGCCTCGGCAAGGCGTGGAAGGAATGAAGCAGCAATGTCCTGATGAACAAGGACCGTCTCAACCGCATTGCAGGCGGCAGGGTACTGGGTCTTGCTGTCGACGACGATCTTGACAGCTTCATCAGGGTCTGCGCTCTTGTCGACATAGACTGAGCAGATGCCATCAGCATGCCCCATCACTGGAATGTGCGTATGGTCCATGACATAGCGGACAAAGGCGTTGGAGCCACGTGGTATGACAAGGTCGACCAGGCCCTCCATGGAGAGCATCTCATCGACATCGCCATGGCTTGAGAGCAACATGAGCCAGGGAGCTCCATCAAGACAGTCCCTGATGATGTCGACGATGGCCCTGTTCGTCCTGTCAGCCTCACGGCCACCCTTCAACACCAGTCCGTTGGCGGACTTGAGAGCAAGGGAGACGATTTGGACCAGGGCATCAGGGCGGGCTTCGAAGACCATGCCTATGACACCAAGAGGATAGGTCACCTTCTCAAGCACCAGGCCCTCATCCAGGAGCCTACGCTCCTTGACCCGTCCGACAGGGCATGGCAGGGCGGCGACCGCCCTCAAGCCCTCGATCGCACCATCAAGCTTGCCCTCAGAGAGCGTCAACCTGTGCAGCAGGGCATCAGGGATCTTCCCACGGGAGGCTTCGATGTCGGCCTCATTGGCCGCGCGGATAGCACCCCGCCTCTTGTCGAGCGCATCAGCGAGGCGGCAGAGCATGCCGCTACGCTCCTCATCCGTCAACAGTGAAAGTGACAAGGCCGCTTCCCTCAGGAGGCCATACTTCCTTTCGTCGTCATGCATGGCCTAAGAATAGCGGATCCGGGGAGACTTCTCAATAATCGTCACTTGCCAGGGCAAGGCCCAGCACAAGGGGGAAGCTGATTGCGACCAGGGCACCATCCCCCAGTCGGTTCAAAAGCCACACCAGTACGGTCAAAACAGCGATAAGGGCTAAGGCGAAAGCCGTGCCACCCCGGGCATAGGCAACGGGGTGGCTACCGAAGAAGCCGTATTCGAAGACTTGTTTCTTCTTATCCATATCCACACTCCCATCAAGCACAGCTTAGCACGGGTTTGTGGAGAGACCTGCAAAATCTTCACACAAGTCCTTCTGAGGCGAAGAAGCTGTCCACAGCCTCAAGGACGCCACCTGCGATGGCACGTGCCTTGTCAGAGGGGCTCTGGTAGTCGACCGAAGCCCCCCTGGGGTCGACATCGGCGATCTTGAAGCCCTCTGTGACGGCAAGACCATCGTGGAGCATCCCACGCACCATGCCGTCTATCAGGCTGCGCTGTGGTCGCCCATCGACATAGGCGATCACCTCACCTGCCTTGACGAGGTCACCAAAGGTCTTCACACCCTTGAAGAGGCCAGGACCATCACTCCGGACCACCCGGTCAACAGAGTGACCTGCGACCTCGCCTGGGATTCCTGTGTTTGGAGCGGCGGATCCAGACCTGATCACACGCCCAAGGTCATGACCACGCTTAGTCTCTATGACGAGGTCGACATCCCTACCCGCCTCGAAGCCAGGTCCAAGGGCGATCACAAGCGGAGCCATGCCGATCCTTGTGCCAAGATTCTTCTTCGCTATGATGGCGTCGATGACGACAGTGGGATGCAGGATATCAATAGCCTTGGCATCGGGGTCGGCAAGCACAGGCACAAGCCCTTCATCGAGTACGGTGAAGCAGTCCTTCACATCATCAACCCTGCGTGCACGGACGCCATCAACCTCCCACTCACCCTCGTACATCGCCTCTGCGAAGCTTACATTGCGCCTGACCTGGGTCGGCTGTGGGACTTCCAATGCAACGACCTGGTAGCCTGCGCGGTGGAGCTTGATGATCGTGGCTGTCGCAAGATCCCCCGCCCCTCTCACGACGATGAGGCGGCGCAGCCTGTCAGCAAGAGATGAGCCGCTTGATGATGAGCGCACACGCATCACCTCGGCCGTGATGGCGACAGCGAGCTCCTCTGGGGTCTCCGCTTTTATATCAAGCCCTATTGGCATGTTCACCCCAGCTTTCACACCACCCTTTTTCAAGAGACGGCGGCGGGATGAGACGGAGCCCACATAGAAACACCCGGACAAATCAACGACAGATGAAATCACATCATAGTCATGGGCGGTGAGTATGAAGGCGGTGTCGCTGTCAGCCTTGAAGTCCTTGAAGACCTCCTGCCAGCTGCCACCCACATGGACTTCTGCGGCAAAGGGGACATCGCCCACTGGATGTATGTCGTAGATGTAAACCGCATAACCCACGCTGAAGAGCAGCGGGGCCAGGGCCTGGCCCACATGACCATAGCCTACGATGCAAGCCTTCTTTATTGGATTGACGACGTCTATCATGAGTTCCACCTCCCCGCTTGGCATCTGGACGCTGAGCCTGCGTCCACGACCTTCCCTGATCGCAGCCACTGCGGCCTCCACAGCCTTCGACTCGATCAAGTGGCCACCGACTGTAGAGACGATGCCGCCCTCCTCATCGACCAGCATGCGCCCACTCCTGCGTGGGACGACCGCGTTGGCCCCTATGATCGTCACAATGGCGAAGGGAAGGTTCAACGCCTCCCTCCTCGCCGCCTCAGCGAAGATGGCATCCATAAACCCTGTCCTCCCTCAAGGAGCCCAGCACCAATGGCACAGGGCACTCGATACGGCTGATGTCAGGCTGTACTTCATCAGCTTGGTTGATCAAAAGCACAGTACGTCCAACACGACCCTTCAATGCACCCTCGGGTGAGGCGGTCAAGGCTGACACGAAAGCCTCATCAACCATTTCACGTCCTTCGTAACCAAAGCAGACATTGTCAGCCATGTCGCCAAAGGCCGTGGCTCCGATGATGGCAAGCACCGCATCCGTCCCTTCCAGGATCACGGGATCGCGGGAAGTGTGCATCTTCAACGGCAAGCCCTTCGAACCATCCGCTTCGATGATGACAACATCGAAGCGTGGCAAGAGCAATGACAAGACCTCAAGGCGTGGACTCACCATCTTCTTCGGATCCATCAAGGCTTGTTCAGCATAAAGGGCGCTACGTCCCGGGACAGGCTCATACAACAAGGCATCAGGTTCTGATGAGATGACATCATCCACACCATAATCAAGGAGCCTTGCGCTCCGGATCTTCGTCGTCGTGGTCAGGAGGACGCTCTTCCCGCAGTCCCTGAAGTGGCGTCCAAGGGCCATCATGGCGCTCGTCTTGCCACCCGCCCCGGTGATCGACAGCACTCCCCTGCCCTCTGGCAGCAGCATGCCTGCAAGCAGGCTTGTCAGTTTTTCCATGATGCTGATTCTAACACCAAACGGGGCTCAACGCATCCAGAAGTCCCTAGCGAAGAGCGTGTAGACCGTGTAGAACTCAAGACGGCCAACCAGCATCAGGAAGGAGAAGACCCATAGCGACCAGTCAGGGAATATGTCAAAGGCGAAATAGACTCCAAGTCCGCCCATGCCCGTCCCCAGGTTTCCAAGACAGAGGAAGACCGACATCAGGCAGGTCAGGAAGTCCTGTCCTGTGAGTGCTATGACGATAGCGCCGAGGAAGAGCGTGGCGAAGTAACAACCGACATAGCCCGCGATTGACAAGGCGGCCTTGTCATCCAGATGCTCACCTCCCATCTGCAGGGAGCCGACCATGTTCGGATGGACACGCTTCAACATGGAGTTCCTGGCAAGGCGCAACATGACACCAATCCTGACGACCTTCATGCCACCACCAGCCGAACCTGAGCAGGCTCCGACGAAGCAGACAGCCAGGAGGAGCATCTGGCTGAACATCGGCCAGGCATTGAAATCAGCGGAGACGAAGCCTGTCGTGGTCATCATAGATACGACATGGAAGACCGACTCTCGGAGGGAATCTGGAAAGGCGGTATACACACCACTGACCATGAGCTGCACAGCGACAAGCAGGCTTGCGACCATCATGATCAGGCAGTAGAGCCTCAGCTCACCATTCGCCTTGATTTTCGAGAAACGCCCACGCAGCGCGTGGAAATAAAGTGAGAAGTTGATTCCCGAGAGGAACATGAAGATGGCGCAGATCCAATCGACATAGGGGCTGTTGTAATAAACAAGGGAGTTGTTGTGAGCAGTGAAGCCTGCAGCCCCTATCGTGCCGAACATCAGTGTCATGGCATCGAAGAGCGGGAGTCCGCCAAGCATCAGCAGGATGACCTGCAAGGCGGACAGGCCTATGTAGATCATCCACAGCGCAAGCGCCGTCCCCCGGATCGTCGGTGTCAGTTTCGACTTCGAGGGTCCCACCGCCTCCGCACCAACCAACGCGTTCCCCCTCACTCCGAAGAAGGGAAGCACGGCGACGAAGAGGACGACGACACCCATGCCACCCAACCAGTTCGTCAGGCTGCGCCAGAAGGCGACCGACAGGTCCAGCGCATCAACATCGGTAAGGACAGAAGCCCCTGCCGTGGTGAAGCCTGACATGATCTCGAAGAAACACATCGAATAAGACGGAAGTGATGAGGTCAGGTAAAGAGGCAGTGCACCAAAGGACGCCATGACCACCCAGGTCAATGAGACGATCAGCATCGACTCCTTCGTGCCAATCTGCATCTCATCCTCGCTGTGCGTGACCGAGAGACAGGCGATGGAGGTGACGAGCATGGCGCCTATCGTCATGACGAAGGCCTGCAGTGCCTCACCTTCCCCACAGCGCCAGGCAATCGCCAATGGCACCATCATGACAAGGGCGATGAAGAACATGATGTAGGAAAGGAAGCGTATGATCGAACGCCAGCTGATCATATCATCATACCCACTATAGTCATGAAAGAAACTCTCCCGCAGCTGATTCTAACACGTTAAGGCAATCTGACACAAAGCCCCCTCCCTTTGGTATAATCAAGGACAACACACGATGGAGGAGAACCAAATGAGTACAGACATCTTCAGCGGCGTCAAAGGCCGCCTCGGCCTGGGATGCATGCGCTTCCCCTTGAACACCGACAAGTCAATCGACAAGGACACGGTCATGAAGATGGTCGACCGCTTCCTTGAAGCCGGCTTCAACTACTTCGACACCGCCCATGGTTATCTTGATGGCAGGAGCGAAGGCATGGTACGCGAGGCCCTGACAAGCCGCCATCAGAGATCGGAGTACTATCTTGCCGACAAGCTCTCAAGCGCCTTCTTCAACAAGGCTGAGGATATCAGGCCACTCTTCAAGAGCCAGCTCGAGGCCTGTGGTGTCGAATACTTCGACTACTACCTGATGCATGCGATCAACAAGGACCTTTATCAGAAGTATGTCAAATGCGATGCCTTCAAGATTTCAAGGCAGCTCAAGGAGGAAGGTCTTGTCCGCCATGTCGGCATGAGCTTCCATGATTCTGCCGAGGTCCTACGCCAGATCCTCAGCGAACAGGGGGACACGATCGAGTTCGTCCAGCTCCAGCTCAACTACGTCGACTGGGATAGCGACAACATCCAGTCAAGGCTCTGTTACGAGACCTGTGTCGAGTTCAACAAGCCAGTGATCGTCATGGAGCCCGTCAAGGGAGGCACCCTCGCCCAGCTCCTCCCCGAAGCTGACAGGGTCTTCGACCAGCTCTCACCCAGGGGCAGCAACGCATTCTATGCGATGCGCTTCGTCGCAGGACTTGAGAATGTGAAGATGATCCTCTCAGGCATGAGCAGCACCGAGCAGGTCGAAGACAACATCAAGACCATCAAGGAAGCCAAGCCACTCACCCCTGAGGAAACAGAAGCTATCAACAAGGTGACAGAGCTCATCAGGAAGGAAGGTGCCATCGCCTGCACCAAGTGCTCCTATTGCACCGAGGTCTGTCCCAAGGGCATCGATGTCCCTTCCATCATCGCCATCCTCAATGGCAAGCGCCCCAAGGAAGACTACGCAAAAGTAACCACCAAAGCCAAAGCCTCAGACTGCCTCCACTGTGGCCGCTGTGAGAAGGCCTGCCCCCAGCACCTCCCTATCCGCCGCCATCTCCAGAGTGCTGTCTGGAACCTTGAGAGCTGAGCAATACCAACAAAAACCCAATCAGGCTATCTTATCCAACAAGGTAGCCTGATTCCATCTCCAGCCATCAATCACAACCTCAGCAGAGTTACTCTTCTCGTTGAAGTAGCGGTTGCTATCATCCGCGATTGCCAGAAGTTCGCAGTAATGCGACCTGATCAATTAGACAGACAGTGTCTGGCTTTTTCTATGGACCTAGGCATTTGATTTTCACATGCATTGTACAGACGCACTGAACAGCACGCAGCTGAAGCCTCACTTTCCATCAAAGGAGAATCTATACTTTCCTTTACCTCCAGCTGACACAATCAAGTTCAGTCTCTTCATCTTTTCTATCAGGTTTCCCGCAGAGGAGTCTGAGAGCCCACACAAAGCCCTGATATCTCTCCTGGAGAACACATCATCAGCTCTGAAATGATCATACAGTATCCGTATGTTCCTTTTTGGCTGAATGTTCAGCGGTAGCGTGTCAATGAAATCAAGAGGAACATCAAACACCTGATTTCCTGCGTAAACACCTGATTTTCCACTGTCAAACACCAAGTTTTCTGTGGAAACACCAAGTTTTTCACTATCAAACACCAGGTTTTTCCATGGGATGCCAGATTCCGCACCATAATTCAGGTTAGGCAATGTGACTATGAACTGGGAAGGTGTAGATGAGAATGTCGGAATCTTATCTTCACTGTAGTTCGAACACAGTTGATACCATTCAATGATCTTCCCAAGACCACTTCCCTGCCTCTCCATATAGCCTAAGCGCGCGAAAACATCTGCAAGAACAGGATTGCGTCTCTTTGAGGAAACCTCACTCAGCTTCTGGTTCTGTATGAGGCTGCCATCTGCCATACCACCAGGGGAATAGATGGTCATCCTGTCATCAAAGATATCAATATGCACCTTGCTTCCAAGCTCAAGGTACGATCTATGGACAATGGCATTCACAAGAGCTTCCAGGCAGCTCCTGTCTGCATACTCAGGCATCTCAATCCTGGATGTAGGGGATTTCATCCACATCATCTTTGTATTGCGTTTGATGAAGGAAATACCATCTTCAAGCAACTTGATGATACTTCCTGTGAACTCTGCACTATCGAAAGCATCAAGCAGTCCTCCAGCTTTCGTCAGTCCATTCCATCTAACACAGAACAGCCTTGACTGCCCCAATGGGCAGTCATCAGCAATGAGGACTCCTGCGTTTGTGAGCTTTCCACTCTCTTCATCAACAAGCCCAAAGGATGCGAGGAACTTGTTATCAAAGCTTTTACCTGTCCACGACTTATAACGTTCCATCAGCTTTGATAATGAATAGTCTTGAGCATCATACTTTGAGACTATGGCATCAAATGACGCATTCAATCCATCAAGGATGAGTTCATTGAGGATATGGTCTGAAGCGACAATACTTTCATCACCAAGCCTGATATATGCTTCCCGTATTCCATCAGCTTTATAGTAGTAAGGAGTATGCGTACCTTTAGGAACTGATAGGACAAGATACGCCTTTCCATATTCCTCTTCCGCTGTGATGATGAATCGAGGAACTGGGGATATCCTATCCCGTATCAGTTGTGTCATTATCTCCACGTCTTTCTGGGGATCTTCAAGTCCGATGATGTTATGATCATCATCAATCACGAAGAAGAGAGTACCTCCCACTGTATTTGCAAAAGCACTGACACTCTTAAGCCAGCTCTTGGGCTTCTTTGTTTCAAGTGCCTCTTTGAAATCACATATGCTTGCTTCTGCAATAAGGGTGCATAACATCATCTCTCCTCTTGACTTGATTATCATACACGATTAGCAGACTTAGCAACACAACTGATGATAATAAGAACCTCAATATCAATGTTAATTATTCATACTAACATGAGATGTATATGTCGATAGAAAGATAAACCATCAAAGAAGAAGCAGAACATGCACCAAGTGCTCCTATTGCACCGAGAACTGTCACAAGAGCATCAATACCCATCAACTACAAGTAGCCGCCATATTTACTGTCATCTTCCATCTTCGGATTTCATCTTATTGTGCAGTCTCATCCATGCAGATAGCCTAAATGCGATTCATGTCCATGCACTCACTGTTTTGCATCCAGCTTCCAAGACACTGCCTCATGGCAACACTATTGCCCTAAGCTAACGATTCACACTCCATGGCCCGAGCTTTACTCGTAGTGGACTTTCTCCATCAAATTGATGCCCGTGCAGGACAAATGCAACAAAGGGGGAGTCTCCAGGACTCCCCCTCATATCCACAGTCAAACCTTAGTAGTTACTGACCAAGTGAAAGTAAATATCAGCGCTGTAATAGCCACCGACCAAATTGCTCTTGTATTCCTCAGTCACCTTTTCGGTAAGCCTAAATAAGATTGAACCTTCATCATCAAATGTCAACGAGGCCATGTCACCAGGGCGAGAAGTCTCAAACACGGCACGGCCTGTAGTCGAGGCATCTCCACTGCCTTCCACATATGAATAAGGATAATCATGCCCCGACGAACTGCCTGTATATGGTCCCATGTATCCAGTACCATCATACCAGTTGGTGACATCTTGTGCCGAATAATCACTATCCAGCCCAATTTCAAACGGTATTGTCATTGTCGGATCATTGATATGAGTCAGACAAAACTCTTCACCTGGATTTGTTGGGTCACTGGAGGACGACACAAAAAGCTCAAATGGTGATGAATATGTCCACCCTTCACCGTCTCCGGTTCCATCTGTATAAGCAGCACTTCTTAATGCACTGGTTGTGTAAAAATAGCTACCTATCTCGACAGCCTGGCTTGAACCATCCATGTCTGTCAAATTCAAAGTCCTAGATGAAGGCAATGGATTCACAGAGAAAACAAGCGACATCGTTGAGGAATCATAGAGATCCCCATAATAACCAGTGATGTAGACATGGAAAACGGATCCTATATCAATCGCAACGTCATTAACGATTTTCTTGAAGGAAACTTGGAAGGCAGCCCTGTAATCATCTGCAGCGGCATAACGGATCATACCTTTCTTAGCCATGTTCTCCTTCAGACCATCTGGCAAGACAAGGACTATATCCATCCAAATCGCGCTCCAATCTTCAGTTTCACTCGTAGTGATGGAAATAGGATCCTCTAAAGCATCTGGCTCTGTATCTTCTGCATTCCGATACCCTACAGGATAAACATGTTGTTTGGTATCAACATGTTTGACAACAAAATCCAAGCCAAATGGAATCTGAAGCGACGGATCACTAGCAGATGAGAACATCCAAGGTTCTGTATTTGCTGTTCCTGATAAATCTATAAACTGGAATTCAATCAGATATGTTGTGTTTTTGGGGAGGATGGCGTCTGACCCTTCTGCCCAAGTCATCCCCATCAGCCCAACCATATCGTTTTGATTATAATCACCTTCATTCCACGATCCTTCGCCAGCTCCGTCATAAGTACCATCGAGGTCAACAGAGAAACAATTGGGGAAAGGCTGATAGTAAGTATATTCTGCAAAAAGAGGTATAACTAACAGTATGAGAATAAACGAAAATAAAACCCTTTTCATTAATCAGCTCCCTTGCAGTGTTATGGTGACAGTAGCATTATATGCTCCCGCCGGAGCTCCTGATGCTTCAACATAATCGCTGTTCACATAATCAGCTTGATCTTTTGGAATGAATACCCGGATTTCGCTGTTTGTAATCTGCAACCTACCACTATCAGGTCCAATAATTACAACACCATCAGCATCAATAAGCCCTCTATAAAATTGATCTGCTCCTTCTATATTATATCCAGTAGAAGCAATGAAGAATTCTCCCCCCTCATATGTGTCTGTGTTTCCAACTTGATATCGGTAGCTGAAGCGGAGGATATAGTGGACTGTTGCACCTGTTGAATGTTTCAATGGAGTCGCTGTGATTGTAAGTTGTCGAGGAGAAGTGTTTGAAGTCAATGTCCAATAAGCGATTCTCCTCCCCATTGAATAGTTATCAATGGCACCTTCGCTATCTACACTCATCAACACATCAGTCCCCTGGATATTGAAAGGCGTTCCTTCTGCACTCGTTATACTTCCTTGGATGACATCAACACCCAGAGAAGAATCTTCTGCCAGACTTCCTCCAATGGTCATCATCTGTGTCTGAGGGCTCGGAGATTTATAATCTAGCATCGCATTTGTTGCAAATGATTGTACTAATGTGAAAAAAGATATGACAAAAATGCAGACAAGACATCTCATGCGCCACACTCCACTATGACAGAGATTGTCATGACATAGGATCCGGGTATGAATTTATACTCTTTTCCCTCATCCTTATATCCATTGACGTTGAAGTATTCACCATCGCTTTCTTTTATGGTTTTTCCAAATCGAAATGTACATGGCATCTTGAAAACAGCATAAGCTCCGTAATTATTGCCATCAGAGCTAAAACGTATTGTTGGGAATTCATCAGATGAGAATCCATGGTTTGCGCCGTCATCCCCATTGTAATACAGCTCAAGCACCATTGTATTTACACCTGTAGTAGAGTCTTGAACTTCATGCCCCTTTTGAACGCCTTCTTCCGGATACGTCACAGCTGAATATGAATTACTGAAATCGGAACTGTCTATACCAGAAGGCCACGATCCACCATGAGGGATATATGTTAATGTTGGTACAACCTTTCCATCAATTGGAACCTCGTTGGTCCAGTTAATGTCTCCATCAGTTGAGGGATTCCCTGCGGAATTCTCAAAATCAGTAAATTTAATCGAGAAACGTACCGGATAGTGAAAACTATTCGTAGTATATGTAACCCGAAAGAACTCCTCATATTGACTGACATCCAGATCTGCAAGGTTGTACATGATACGCTCTCCACCATTCACTGGAGAAGCAGTACCGTAGAAGTTTTCAATCGAAAGCGAATAATCCCAGCTATCAAGATCTACGTCCTGATTACCTACCTTAACCGCCTGGAACTCAAAGCTCTCAGTTAACGATTCTTCTGCAAACAAATGCATGCAACATAGAATCATCAGGATAAGTATTCTTCTCATACAGCCTCCATAGTAACAGTAACAGAGGAGTAAAACTCTTTGTCCGCAGGAAGCAGATCTATGTCATCGCTTTTAAACCTATAATACATTGCAAAAAAAGTTTGAGAAGAAAGAGCTTCGCTTGTCACTGAAGCACTACCATCATCCTCACCTGGAACGGAACATGATTTTGAATTTGAAGGAGATGAGATTGAATACATCAAAACCTCATATCCAATGGGATCATAGCCTTCTCTTTTAAATGGAGAGAACTCTAAAGTCACCTTATACGAATCCCTGGATCCGTTATGATTATATCTCACTCTATACTGAATGGACCCCCACGATGTATCTGTATTAACAGATTCCAACGGTATCTCTTCTTTAGGGTCAGAATAACTCATATCAGAGGCTAGATAAAAATGCACAGTTGGAGACGTAGATGCCTCTACTGATGTCACATATGAGAAAGTCAAATCCCTAATAGTCCCGATAGGATCAGTCGGTGGTGTTGTTTCTTCACCACCACCGCTAAATGCAAAGATTGAAAAAGCAATTAACATCATAGTAAGGAAGACCAAGAGCCGTTTCATCCAATCCTCCCATCATTGCATGACAAAACACATGCACCTTTTGAGCATGCATGTAACGCGGTCCTAAGCATGGAAGATATCTTCAGCATCGCCTTGTTTTCCCCTGCCTGGAGGGACAGCTCTCCAGTTACACGATTTGTTTTCCCTTTTGCATTCTCAAGTATAGCTTCTGCCAAACTTCTGTCAATATCGAAGTGGTTTGGGGAGTGCTTTTGAGGTGTTTATTTGTGTAATTTCTTGTATGGGAATGATGAAGTAGTTGAGCAACTTATGACATAAGTCGCTTCCTGCGATGAAATGTCGTCCATTTACGATGAAAAGGCCCCTCGTGTGAGGGGCCCTGTGGTCTTGTCAGATCTTGACGTGCATCGCGTCCTTGATCTTCGCGATATGCTCATTGCCGATTTCATTGGCCTTGGCGGTACCGCTTTCAATGATTTCCTTGACGAGGGGCTTGTTTGATTCGTATGTCGCACGGCGCTCACGGATCGGCTCCAGGAACTTGTTCAGACACTCGTTCATCAGCTTCTTGCAAGCCACACAGCCGATTGAGGCGTTACGGCACATCGAAGCGATGTTGTCAGCCTCCCCTGCGTTGAAGGTCTGGTGGTACTTGTACAGCGGGCAGACATCAGGGTTGCCTGGTGTCTTCACGCTGATCCTGTTGGTGTCGGTGACAGCGTTGCGGACCTTGTTCCAGACCTCGTCCGGACCATCGGAGAGGTAGATCGCGTTGCCAAGGCTCTTGCCCATCTTGCTGTTGCCATCAAGGCCACAGAGGCGTGGTGTGGACGATAGCTTGTAGTCTGGCACTGTGATGTTGGTGCCATAAAGCTCGTTGAACTTCCTCACAAGGCGGCGTGTGAACTCGATATGAGGAACCTGGTCCTCACCTACCGGTACGAGGTCCGCATTACAGAAGGTGATGTCAGCACTCTGCGAGACGGGGTAGCCCAGGAAGCCATAGGTCAGGCGGCTGAAGTCATAGCTGAACTCGCCCTGCCCTTCGCCGAAGCCATAGTTCCTGGCCTCGCTCTTGATAGTCGGGTTGATCAGGAGGTGGTTCACTGTCGTCAGCATGCTGTAGAACATGGTGAGCTCGGCGATCGATGGGACCATGGACTGCTGGATGAAGGTGACCTTCTCCGGGTCGAGTCCGACAGCGATGTTGTCCATGCACACGTTGTAGATCGACTCGTTGATCAGCTCCGGGTTCTCGAAGTGGGTCGTCAATGCCTGGACATCAGCGATCAGGATGAACTCCTCATACTGCCCCTGGAGCTCGACACGCTGCTGGAGCGAGCCGACATAGTGCCCGATATGAAGCCTGCCTGTAGGCCTGTCACCTGTCAGGATCCTCTTCATCAGTTACCTCCCTCGTGGTGTGGGCAGCTGTCGCAGCTGCTGTGTGGATGATCTGTACAGTAGTAGCCACTGCCGTGGAAGATCACAGGCACGTCGCCATAGACCTTGTGGACACTGCCCTTGCCGGAGCAGTAGGGACAGTCCTTGATGCTGTCCTCGCTTAATGACTGCATGCGCTCGAAGCTCTTGCCGCAGTTCGAGCACTTGTATTGGTAAATAGGCATCAGCCCAATCCTCCCATGACTTCATCTATGGCCGAGGAGAAGGACATGAGCTGATCGCGGCTCATCTCCATGCCACGGACGATCACCGTCCGCCCTTCGGCCTTGTACTGCTCAGAAAGGGCGGCGAAGTCCGGCCTCACCCCTTCAAGACGCAGCTGCTGCAGGACCTGCTGGCGCAAGAGCTGGCAGAGTGTCGATGCAAGTGACTCATCATCCATCAGGATCTGCGCGTTGAGCTCGTAGCCCCCTTCCCCATCCTCGTTCACGAAGATCAGGGCATCCGACATCTTCATGATCACGGAAAGAGGAAGCTCGAAGCCGAGGTCGATCATCGTCTCAGGCTCCTTGACGTAGATGCCAAGGACGCTTGATGACATCAACCTGGCTGTCTCATCGTCAATCAGTAGCACACGCTCCTCGACCGTCCTCCTGTAAGCATCGACATAGTCCTTCGACGCGAAGAGGATGATCCCCGATTCTGGGACGGCGAGCTCTATGGAGCCTGCCTCGTTGGTGTAGTACTTGACCCCGTCGACCTTCTCCTTGTGGAACTCCTTCGACCAGGAGAGTGCCGTGTTGATCGTGAAGGAGCCGTAGTCACCTTCGATCCCACCGTAGAAGTCGAAGTCCGACAGCGATGCAGGATACCGGTCCGCTTCGCTGTAGGAATCCTTGTAGAAAGCGACAGAGAGGCGTGATGAGCGCTCGATGATGTCGCCCATCATGCCAGTCGTGGCGCTATCCGACAGCGGCAGGCGCTGGGTGTCGGCGGTGAGCACGATCTCCGCATCCCGGCCCATGGCCTGGAAGTAGGCCTCCCCCTCGTTGAAGGGGGACTCGTGGACACAACCTGTCAGTACCAGCGCCAGGATGCAAAGTGGTATGAGCTTCCTCATGCCTTCTCCACCAGGAGGGCCACCTGCTGGTCAGCGACCTCGACAGCCTCTCCGCTGTTCTCTTCGACAGCGTAGTCATCAGCCAGCGTCTCGGATGAGATATAGGAGGCGAAGGACTTGGCCGCCCTGTTGATGACCTCGTCACCCCAGATCCTCAGGCGGATGCGGTCGCTGACGGACAGGCCACTGTCCTTGCGCCTGGTCTGGACAGAGCGGACGATGTCACGTGCGATGCCCTCATCCAGGAGCTCCTGGGTGACCTCGGTATCGAAGCCGACTGTGATCGAACCCTCGTTGAGGACCTTGACGTTCGCCATCTCGCTGCGCTGGACGACGATGTCGCCTTCTGCGATGTCGATCGAACCTGCGCTGTAATTGATCGTCACAGTGCCACCATCGAGGATGGAGGCGATCTGGGCGGAACCGAGGGCCTGGATCTGGGAAGCGACTTCCTTCATCGACTTTCCGAGCTTGGAGCCCAGGACCTTGAAGTTGGCCTTGGCACTGTAGCTGACCAGCTTGGACTCATCGGCCTCGACGGAGACAGCCTTGACATTGAGCTCCTCGGCGATGATGTCGCTGTTGCGTTCGATGACGGCACGCTCCTCGGCACTGCGGTCGACGACGAAGAAGCGGGCAAGTGGCTGGCGGACCTTCAGGAGGCTCGAGGCACGGAGGCTGCGTCCCATCGTGACACACTTCATCGTGAGCGCCATCTCATCCTCGAGTGCCCTGTCGCGGGCACCTTCCTCTGCGACCGGCCAGTCGTTCAGGTGGACAGACTCAGGCATGCCCTCCGTGCGGAGGTTGAGGTACATCTCCTCAGTGATGAAGGGCACGAGCGGACAGGCAAGCTTCACATAGGTCATCAGGACCTTGTAGAGCGTGTCGTAGGCCATCTTCTTGTCCTCATCGCTGCCACTCTTCCAGAAGCGGCGGCGGCTGCGGCGGATGTACCAGTTGTTGAGCTTGTCGATGAAGCCCAGGAGGTCCTGGCAGACACCCTGGATGTCGAGGGCCTCGAAGGAGGCGGTCACGTCATCGACCAGGCGGTTGAGCTCACTGACGACCCAGCGGTCAAGCGGGTTGGTCAGCTTGTCGTAAGCCGTCTCAGATGGCTCGTAGCCATCGATGTTCGCATAGGTCACGAAGAAGCTGTAGGCGTTCCAAAGTGGCAGGATCAGGAACTTGATCGCATCCTTGACGTTGTCATCACTGAAGCGCAGGTCCTCAGCCTTGACGACCTGGCTGTTCATCAGGGCGAAGCGCAGTGCGTCAGCACCATACTTCGCGACGACTTCCATCGGGTCTGTGTAGTTGTTCAGGCTCTTCGACATCTTCTTGCCATCCTCTGCGAGGACGATGCCGGAGACGACACAGTTGAGGAAGGCGGGCTTCTCGAAGAGTCCAGCCGCGATCACAGCGAGGGAGTAGAACCAGCCACGTGTCTGGTCCAGGCCCTCGTTGATGAAGTCAGCCGGGAAGTGAGCTTCGAAGCGCTCCTTGTTCTCGAAGGGGTAATGCATCTGGGCATAGGGCATCGAGCCTGACTCGAACCAGCAGTCCAGGACATCAGGGATCCTCCTCATCGTGCCCTTGCCATCGGGGCTGGGCCAGGTGATCTCATCGACGAAGTGCTTGTGCAGGTCATCGACCTTGTGACCGCACTTGGCCTCGAGCTCTGCGACAGAGCCGATGACCTCGATGTAGTCTGAGCCATCGCACTTCCAGACAGGAATCGGGTTGCCCCAGAAGCGGTTGCGGCTGATCGCCCACTCGCGCGCACCCTCGAGCCACTTGCCGAAGCGTCCATGCTTGATGTGGCTGGGCACCCAGGTGACTTCTTCGTTGCAGGAAAGGAGGAGGTCACGGATCTTCGGGACATCGACGAACCAGCAGCTCATCGCGCGGTAGATCAGTGGGCTCCCAGTCCTCCAGCAGAAGGGATAGCTGTGGAGGTAGTCCTCCTTCTTGACGAGCTTGCCGTTTGCCTTGAGCCACTCGATGATGGGCTTGTCGGCATCCTTGACGAACATGCCCTTCCAATCAGGGACCTCGTCAGTGAAGCGGCATTCCTCGTCGATCGGGCAGACGGTCGGGATGCCTGTGCCACGGAGGACACGGTAGTCATCCTCACCGAAGCCAGGAGCCGTATGGACGATGCCACAGCCATCTTCTGTCGTGACATAATCGCCACAGACGACGACGAAGGCGCCCTGCTTCTTGAGCTCTGCGAAGTAAGGGAAGAGTGGCTCGTAGGTCTTGCCCTTGAGCTCGCTGCCCTTCATCCTTGCGACGACCTGGCAGCCTTTGCCATCCTTGTAGTACTTGTTCAGCAGCTTCTCAGCCAGGTAGTAGTACTCACCACCCTCCTCGTCACGGACCTTGACGTAGTCGATGTCCGAACCGACAGCCAGGGCGAGGTTGCTGGGCAGTGTCCAAGGAGTCGTCGTCCAGGCAAGGAAGTAACTGTCATCCTCACCATCGACCTTGAAACGCACGGTGACAGCTGGGTCGTGGACGTCGCGGTAACCACCGAGGTTGACCTCCATGTTTGAAAGAGGACAGGCAAGGAGCGGTGAATAAGGGAGGATGTTGAAGCCCTCGTAGATCAGCCCCTTGTCGTAGAGGGTCTTGAAGACCCACCAGATGGACTCCATGTAGTCCTTGTCCATCGTCCTATAGCCCTTGTCGAAGTCGACCCAGCGTCCCATGCGTGTGACGCTCTCCTTCCACTCCGAGGTATAGCGCAGGACGACAGAGCGGCAACGCTCATTGAACTTGTCGACACCATAGTCGACGATGGCCTTGTGTCCTGAGATGCCAAGGTCCTTCTGGACGATGCTCTCGACAGGAAGGCCGTGGCAGTCCCAGCCGAAACCACGCTCGACACGGCGGCCACGCATGGTCTGGTAACGGGGGACCGCATCCTTGATCGTACCAGGGACGAAGTGGCCGAAATGGGGAAGGCCGGTCGCGAAGGGAGGGCCGTCGTAGAAGACGTACTCCTGGTCCTTGCTGCGTCCTTCAACGGACTTGTGGAAGATGTCGTTATCCTTCCAATACTGGAGGATGCGCTCCTCCATCGCGGGGAAATCCGCCTTATTGCCTACAGGGTCGAACATTCTATCATCTCTCCATGTATCTGGGATCGTAGGTCATGATGATATCCACATGACCTCTTTTTTACAATAGAAGGCCTCTGGAAGCCCTCACCTCCCCTTGGCTCTTGAGGGGCTTGGCGACATCACCCCGCCCGTCTTATCGCAACACAAGGCAACATATTGAATCCTAATGAATTACGCATGACAAAACCAAGCAAGCAGATTCCAAACATAATCAGCTTTCAAAACAAGCGGGAGCGTGAGGCAGGAAGTCAGCAACACAGCCCACCTCCACAAACATGATCAGGATCCTGCAAGAGCAGATGATGACCAGGCTGTCACCTGGCCACCATCTCATTCAGCAGACTTGAAGATGACGCTCTTGCCAAAGAAAGCCGCTCCATACTTGAGTACAGTCGTGTAATCCGTAAAGTCCTGTCCATACTGCCTCTCTTTAATCTGGGCGATGGCTTTCTGGACATCCTTCTCCATACCTTCATAGGAAGATGAACGCTTGACTTCGATTACCGCTGCACGTCTTTTGGAATCATCAAAGATTACGATATCAGCACGCCCTGTACCTGTCGCCATATTTGACTTCACATCATATCCATCGGCTGTCAACAGTCCGGCAAGGAAGGCATGGTAGTAGTCTTCCTTGTAGTCGTAGTAGCTGATTGTCCTAAAGAGGAACTGGGAGACGACATCAGTAAGCTTGTCATCATCCCCAGACCACAAGGCATCAAACACCTTGGCTGGAGGTGCCTCGAAATGAATAACCTCCATACCCATGTGTCCAGAGACGACATAGACAGGTCCCTGCCTCCACGCCCCTGTCCGGATCCTGCGTCCCTCACTGATGCCATCTGGGAAGAGCTGGTGATGCCAGCCAAGCAGCCTGGTCTTTGTCAGAGGGCTGTCATGGTTGTCTTGTGCATCCTGTACGATGGATGCGGGTCCTGCGTGTGCATCATTGTGGTCAAGGCGCACACCCTCGATCAAGCTGGAGGCAATGACCTCATCTTCGAGCATCGAGAGGCGGAAGGCATCACGCCCTGCCTCATCCAACGCCCCAAGCCTTTCTTCCAGTCTTGCGGCAGCTTCCACAACCTGGGTCTTGGATGGATTGATGAAATCATCATCCCAGGTGAAACATGGCCAGTCCCCTTCTTGCCAGATATACATGAAACCTTCTCCTCTCCAGCCTCCTGCGTGAGCAAGAGGCCTCTTCCCATCATCCCTTATCCAACCTAACCCAGCACCCTTATGATTTCAGGCAGGAGCTGCTTCTTCCTTGAGAGCACACCAGGAAGGTGGTAGAGCCCTGCCTCCTTCTCCTCATAGAGGAGCTTGTAGCTCTTCTTGTATGGTGTGCAGATCAGGAGGGAGTCCTCACTCATCACGTTCGTCACGAGCAGCATGGCCCACTCGAGCCCATCGCGCTTCGAGACCGCCTCCAATGCCCTGATATAATCCTCCTTGACGGAGGGCACATCAGAGAAGGTTGTCACCTCGACCTGCCCTATTCCAAAGCGCACGGAGCATTCGGTGTAGGTCTTGAAGTCTCCGGATACGACACTGGAAGGATCCTGGCGTGAGAGCGAGGAGCCATGCGAGAAGAGGTCCTTGCAGAAGTCGTCGTAATCGAGTGAGAGCTGGCGGACCAGTTCATCAACCGCCCGTCTGTCGACCACTGTCGTCGTGGGGCTGCGCAGCATCAGGGTGTCTGATGAGATTCCTGCCAGCATCAGCTTGGCGATGGCCTCGTCTGGCTTGATCCCATGGCGCTGCCACTCCTGGTAGATCATCGTGCAGGTCGAACCCACAGGGGCTGCGGTGATCCTGATCGGTTGGTGGGTCTTTGGTGCATCCAGCCTGTGGTGGTCTATGATCTCGACGATCTCAGCATCCTCCAGTCCAGGCACTGACTGGGCCGCCTCGTTATGGTCGACGAGTATGACACGCTGGCGTGGCATGTTCAAAAAGCAGCGCCTTGTGACAAAGCCTAGGAAGGAGCCATCCTCATGGCAGAAGACGGGCAGGCCACGGAGGGCGGAGTCGGCGAGCATGCCCTTGGCTGTCTCGAAGAGCATGTCGTCCATCACCTTCAGCGAAGCCTCCTCACCTGTCAGCAGGGTCTTCACGCTGACTGCGAGGCGGAAGAGCCTGATCGTCTCAGCAGTATCCTCATAGGAGACGTAGATGAAACCCTTGTAACCCGTGAGGTCGATCGCTTCAAGGCTGTCCTCATCCATGCCGGTGAGAATGAGTCCAGGGAGGTCCTCCTCCATCGCCGCCTTGATATGGTCAGTACGGTTGCCGACAACCAGGACTGGCTTCTCCTGGCAGGCCTTGAGGCGCTTGAGGAAGACCTTGTAATCCATCGCGCCCACCATGACTGGTGCGTGGACGCTGGTGGCACAGCCACGGCGCAGGAAGAAGCCCTTGATCGTACGGAGTATGTTCGAAAGCAGTATGTCATAGACAGGGCGCCCTTCCCTGTTCTCCCTGAGGAAGTAGCTGTTGATCCCATCGATCGACAGGAGTCCCATGAAGACATCCCCATCCATGATGGGTACGACAGAGGGGTTGTTCTGGGCATACATGTTGACCAGTTCGTAGACAGGGTCGTCCGGGGCGAGGACCAGGGTCGGCCTCCGGTAGACGGAGGAGACCCGGCAGAAGACATCCTTCAGGAAGACGGGGTCTTCCAAGCCCAGTGACTTGAGGACCGCCTTCGATTGGGCATTGAGCGGACCAAGCGCCGCTGCGACATGGCGGATCCCAGGTTCCACCTGGTCCTTCAAGGCTGCGTATGATAATGCGGCCGCGACCGAATCCAGGTCGGGATTGCGGTGGCCTGTGATGAATATCGTCTCCATGTGGTGATTCTATGCCAGATGGCATCAGTCCACAAGCTTGTGTTAGACTCCTCCTGGGAGGAAGACGATGAGCAAAGTAGTGCTTGCCAACGACCATGGCGCGGTCGCCCTGGCCGCAAGGATAAAAGCCCACCTCGAAGAGCGTGGTTATGAAGTCGTGTACCTGGGGACTGACAAGGAAGAGTCAGTCGACTACCCAGACAAGGCCAAGGAGGCCTGTGAGGAGTACCTCAAGGGTGGTTATGAGTTCGGGGTGCTCTGCTGTGGCACGGGCATAGGGATCTCGATCGCCGCGAACAAGATCCATGGCATACGCTGCGCCCTGGTGGGGGACAAGTTCTCAGCTGAGATGACCAAACGCCACAACAACCCCTCCTTCATCGCCTTCGGTGGCCGCGTGGCCTACCATGACAGCGTGGAGGACATGCTCGATGCCTTCATCGACGCCTCCTTCGAAGGTGGACGCCATCAGAAGAGGATAGACAAGATCACAGCCCTTGAGGGCTGAAATCCTCATAAGCAACTATGAAGCAAGACCCCACGGAGCAGGACAATGCCACGTGGGGTCTTATGATTCACTTTGGATTCATACCTGCGAGATGAGTCGGAAAGCCTCATTTCCTCCTACTCCCATGCAAGAGAGACATGATTCCAAGTAGCTTCGTATTCATCGCTATCGCTGACTATGCTATCGATAATAGGGAGAAGCAACGATTTAAGTAGTCTTATCACATCTTCAAGTCCTACCTCCACCATCGCCCTCTTCTTTTTCACAAAGGCATTCCATCTATGTTGGTGGATTTCACTACTGACGAAATCATCTTCGAAAGCAAAGACTTTATGGAATCCTGTCCCCCGATGATTGAAAGTACACTGTATGGCTTCTTTCAAATCCTCCCCATCCATCTCGTACTTACAGGCAAGCATGTAGATGTCATAGAAATCCTTGTATCTACTGTTGACGTCTCCCAGGGATACGATGGCTTCAAATTTCTCTGCTATCACAGAATAGATGGAGTATGCATATATAGTAGGAGCCGCCATGTCGAGGATTGTCGGAAATTCCATTTCAAGGCGTCCTGATAAATAACATCATCAAATCCGATGTCTATTGATACAGGCACTCTTGTCCTGTCCAGATATGCGGTGATGGATACATTCACACCATGGTATTCTTTAACTTCTACAATCTCTTTGACATGAAGCGTTGATAGGTCATACCGCAATGCGTCATCGCATTCTATGGAGAACACACCTTCAAATATTTTCTTAATGTTTTCCACGTTGTTGGGAACATTTCTTGCCAGCAAGTCTATGTCGCTGGTCGCCCGCACGAAATCCCCTTTGAAAAGGGCATATAGGAATATACCACCCTTGAGGGAGAAACGCTCATTGTAATCAGATTTAGACAACCTATATACAGTCCGCTCGAGTCCATACAAAGTCAACAATTACTGTAGCGATTTACCTTCAGCGACCGCCAAGTTCCTCAATCTCGCTTTCACAGAAGCAGCACTCGTCATACAAGTACCTCCAGATAAGTCCGTATGGCCTTCTCGCATTTCATCAGCTTTGCGTATCTCATCAGCCGATCCAGGTCCCTGTCTTCACGTTGCAGATAGTTCCTGAGGATTTCCTTAGTCTCCTCAATCCCAACCATCTCCTTGTAAAAGACTATATCGACAATGGTTTTCTCCATGTCGTAGATTTTGAAGTCATTCCTGCCTTCTTCAACCAGTCTTATCCCAAGCAGATACCTGTCGTCTGTGTAATAGTGTATTTCCAGTTGTGGCCAATCTGGCATCGTTGACACCTTTGACTTACGCGGTATGGCGACATCGATTGCGTCTGGAATGAAAGTTGACAGACCATAATAGACTGCTGCGCTCATCAGGCAGATCACACCATTTGGAGCAAAAGCCTCTACGTAATAGAAATCAGATTCCTCTCCATTGTAATCTTCGTTCTGGTAATAGCTTTTACTCAGTTTGGATAGCCCACCCCCAGCGAGGAGCCTGCCAATCCTGTATTGGGAAAGGCCACATTCCCTCAGTTCCTCTGCAGAGAAAATCTTCTTGTCTTCAGGAAGTGTGAGCACGTTTTTCATCTAGAGAGCTTTTTTCAAAACTCAGGTCTACAATGAAAAGCTGCATGAATATGCAGAATGCGGGTCTTTGAGGCCTCGG
>CALXXN010000013.1 GCA_944392695.1 uncultured Spirochaetales bacterium
TGGTATCTAAACTTTAGAACGCACATGCTCTTATTTTCAATCTAGTCCTTCATCCCCTATCTTTCCGTGAAGAACCTCAAAAAGAGGGTGCGGGAACACCGCACCCTCTCATCAGCTGGTAATAACTCAGTTGAGTGTGACAATCGATGGATCGTAATCCTCTGGTGGTACGAAACCAAGGAGCGTGATACAGGTCGTGGCGATTGAAGAGATGCCAAGCCCTTCCTTGAGTTCCTTTGAATACTCACCATTGTATCCGGCATCGCATATGATGCAGGGGACAGGATTGAGGGAATGGGAGGTCTTGCTCTTCGGCTCACCATCCGCCCTCCTCTTCACACTGCCATCCTTGCCATGCTCGTACATGTCATCTGCATTACCGTGGTCAGCAGTGACGACCATGATGCCACCAGCAGCCTCTACGGCATCCCAGATGCGGCCGATCTGGATGTCCATGGCCTCCATGGAGCATACAACAGCCTCGTAGACGCCGGTGTGTCCAACCATGTCACCATTAGGGAAGTTGAGCTTGATGAAATCCCACTTGCCGCTCTGGACCTCTTCGATGACACGGTCGGCGATTTCAGCACACTTCATCCAAGGCCTCTGTTCAAAGGGGACCTTGTCACTTGGAATCTCAACGTACTCCTCAAGCTTCTCATCGAACTTGCCGGTCTTGTTGCCATTGAAGAAATAGGTGACATGACCGAACTTCTGGGTCTCTGAGATGGAGAACTGCTTGACGCCGCTGGCACAGAGGTACTCAGCCATGGTGCGGTCAATCGCAGGAGGGGAGACGAGGTACTGATGGGGGACATGGAGGTCTCCATCGTACTCCATCATACCTGCGTACTCGACCTTGGGATGCCTCTTGCGGTCGAACTCGGAGAGCTCATCGGCCTCGAAGGCCTTGGTTATCTCAAGCGCCCTGTCACCACGGAAGTTGAACAGGATTACAGAATCCCCATCCTCGATCGTACCGACAGGCTTGCCGTTTTCCGCGATGACGAAAGGAGGAAGGTCCTGGTCGATCGCACCAGTCTCAGCACGGAGCGTCTCAATAGCCTCATGTGCAGAGGCGAACTGGCGTCCTTCACCAAGGACGTGGGTCTCCCAACCACGGCGGACCATGTCCCAGTTGGCGTTATAGCGGTCCATTGTGATGACCATGCGTCCACCACCAGAGGCGATCTTCGCATCGAAACCATCAACAGACAGCTCCTTCAGGAATTCCGCGAAGGGGTCGAAGTAGTCAAGAGCGCTTACCTCTCCTACATCACGGCCATCAAGAAGTGCGTGTACGCGGACCCTCTTCACACCTTCCTTCTTCGCCTCTTCGACCATGGCCTTGAGGTGGTCGATATGGGAGTGGACATTGCCATCAGACAGCAGTCCGATGAAATGAAGCGTACCACCGGTCTTCTTTACGTTGCTGACAAGATTCTTCCAAGTGTCACCCTGGAACATCAGGCCACTCTTGATCGACTGGCTGACAAGGGCGGCGCCCTGTGAGAAGACACGGCCACAACCCATGGCGTTGTGTCCAACCTCGCTGTTGCCCATGTCGGCATCAGAAGGAAGGCCTACTGCCAGCCCATGCGCCTTCAGCTTCGTGTTCGGATAATCCTTGAGGAGCTGGTCGAGATGGCGGGTCATCGCTGACTTGACAGCGTCCCCTTCCTCATATTTCCCGTAACCAACACCGTCCATTATGACCAGGACGACTGGTCCCTTGCGGCTGATCTTGCCGTTCTTCTTCAAGGCTTCAACCATATTTGTTTCTCCTTGTTTGCAATCCTCTATGATTCTAGCATCACTCGAGTGGTGCTGTCATTGCCTCCAGCCAAGGCCTGGCATCCTTGTCAACAAGGTCGACCAGGCTGTCATGGACACGCTTGTGATAATCATCGACCTGCTTCCTCTCCTCTTCAGTCAGGAGGCTTGTGTCAATCAAACGCCTCTCATAAGGAACCAGGGTGAGGACCTCGAAACCAAGGAAGAGCCCAAACTCGGTCCTGCCCTCCTCCCTGACAGCAACAAGGTTCTCTATCCTGATGCCGTGGCGGCCTTCCTTGTAGATGCCGGGCTCATCAGAGACGACCATGCCAGGCTCCAATGCTACATCCACCGGATGTGCTGAGATCTTCATCGGCCCCTCATGCACATTGAGGTTGAAACCAACCCCGTGGCCTGTTCCATGATAGAAGCTCATGCCTTCATTCCACATGAACTGCTTGGCGAGGACATCGAGCTGATAACCCCTGGTCCCTGCGATGAAACGCTGGCGGGAAAGGGCGAGATGCCCCTTGAGGACCAGGGTGTAGTCCTTCTTCTGCTCAGCTGTGGCCTCTCCGAACAGCAAGGTGCGTGTGATATCAGTCATGCCGAAGTCGAACTGGCTGCCCGTGTCCAGGACCAGCAATCCATCATGATCGATCCTTGCCGATGACTCAGGAGTCGCGCTGTAGTGACACATCGCACCATGTGGTCCGAAGCCTGAAATCGGGTTGAAAGAAGGGCCCTGGTAGCCCTCGAGTTTCTTGCGCTCAGCTTCAAAGAGGCTTGAGATGGCGATTTCATCATAAGTCCCGTCGACCGCTGAGAAGTCGACCTTGCTGAATGCGTTGACGAAGGCCACGCCATCGAGGACATGGCTCTTCCTCATCCCTTCGAGCTCTGTGCTGTTCTTGCAGGCCTTGAGGTCTGTCGAGACATCACGGGAGTGGACATCCACATCCTTGCCTCCAAGGCAGGATGCGAAACCTGCGTTGATACGTGCAGGGTCGTAAAGGACGACACCACCATCCTTCAACAGGCCAGGCATGTCTTCCATGACCGCATCATATGGCCTGATTTCAAAGGCCTTGCCGATTTCAGAGGCAAGCTCCTTGGTGAAACGGGAAGGATCCGTGAAGAGGACGGCCCTGTCCTGGCTGATGAAGAGATAGGAAAGGAAGACCGGGTTGCACTCGACATCGGATCCCCGGAGGTTGGTGATCCATGCGATGTCATCGATGGCTGCGACAAGTGTGCAGGAGGCTCCCTTCTCCTTCAAGGCCTTCCTGATATCGTCAAGCTTGTCCTCACGGCTCCTGCCGCAGATGCTGACAGGCATGTCATGCAGCTTCGTCGCAGGGAGACCAGGCCTGTCATCCCAGATCCTGTCCAGGAGGTCGTCAGTGGCGCGGTAAGTGACCTGGCGGCGCTGGAACAGCTCCTGCTTGGCCCAGAGCTCCTTCAATGAGATTTCATAACGGCATGTGCCGATGACAGCCCCTGGCGTGGAATGTGAGATGATGAAGTCGTCAATCGTGGGAACCCCCTCCATATCCATCTTCATCAACTCGATTCCACTGCCATCCAACTGCTCTGCGGCCTGGATGAAGTAACGGGAATCTGTCCACAGCCATGCACCATCCTTGGAAACGAGGACGGTACCAGCCGATCCCGTGAAACCAGAGATGAAGGCACGGGTGCGCCAATGAGGGGCGACGTATTCGCTCATATGGGCATCACTGCCATTGATGATGTACCAGTCCAGCCCCTCAGCGGCCATTCCGCTTCTGAGCTTTGCCAGCCTTTGCATGACCTTGTTTTCCGACATAGGCCTTCCTCCTGTTGATGTATATGAAGAAAACGATGGCGGCCGCCATCATCAAGAGGCAGAAGACCTGCCCCTGTGAGATGTTCAGGAATGATTGGAACACTGCGATGTTGTCACTCTCAGCCCCCAGGGCCATGACATAACCGATGTCAGCATCAGGCTGACGGCAGTATTCGATCAGGAAGCGCACGAAACCATAGCCGAAGACATAAAAGGAAAGCATCGATCCTGGTTTCAATGACTTCCTGCGGATAAGAGGCCTGCAGATGAACCACAACACAAGGAAGAGCACCAGGCCTTCAAAAAGGGCCTCGTAGAGCTGGGAAGGATGGCGTGGCAGGTTCACATAGGCCTGGCCTGCGATGTCCATTCCGACCCTGGATGCCACCTCCTGCACCCAAGGCAGGGAGCTGTCGAAAGAAGGGGCTGTCGGGAAGATCATGCCCCAGGGGACACTTGTCACCCTTCCATAGAGTTCTCCATTGATGAAGTTTCCAAGGCGTCCAAAGGTATAACCTAGTGGTATGCCAGTGACAATCAGGTCGACCTGGCGCAGGAAGTTGAACTTCCTCCTCCTGGCATAGATCCAGCCTGCAACAAGCGCTCCGACGACCCCACCATGGTAGCTCATGCCGGGAAGCCCCACGAACCGGCCATCCCTGAAAGGCCAGAAGATCATCCATGGATGTGTCAGGTAATACCAGCCATCGCTGTAGAAGAAGACAGAGAACAGGCGTGCTCCTATCAGCAGGCCGATGACCGCCCATATGAAGAGGTTCTCACTCTCCTCCTTGCTTATTCCTGGACCGGGATCCCTCTTCAGCTGCCAGCGATACAGGAGCCAGGCAACTGCGAAGGCCACGATATACATGACCGCGTACCAGCGTATCGGTAGGAAGGAGACCACATATGGGTCCAGCCATGATGGATAGTCTATGTAGAGCGGCATGGACAGAAGTGTAGTCACTGCTTCAAGGCGGGTCAATTCACGCGGGATTGTGTGCCACTTTCCTTTGGTCTAGAATCCAAGTCATGAGATGCAAGTCGAGGAAAGCAGCCGCCTTGTTCTGCCTCCTGGCCCTCGCCCTGCCCTGTCTGGCAAGTGGTGGCATGGAGGCCCAGGCCGCACCACAGTTCATAGGACTACGACAGAGCTCGATCTCCGCCGTACTCAACAACATAAACACGCTTTACCAGTACCTCAAGACTAATGCCTTCTATGAATTGGATGACAGCCTTGTCGAAGACAACCTGACAAGGGCCTTGATGGCGGCACTGGACGACCCCTATGCCAGCTATGTATCCACGTCAAAGGAAGTCGATGAGGAAATCAGCGGCACCTATGTGGGGATCGGCATCTATCTGACAAAGATGGACCCACTGTTCATCGACTGGGATGATCCTGGAAGCTGGATGATCCATGTCGAAAGCCCCTTCCCCGGAGGTCCTGCCGACCTTGCCGGGATAAAGGCCCGTGACATGATCAGCCATATTGATGGACAGATCGTAGCGGACATGGATGCTGATGAGGCGAGCAAGCTCCTCCGTGGACAGGAAGGTGTCGAGATGACACTGACAATCCACCGCGGGGACAGTGTCTTCAATGTCACACTCACACCAGAGGTCGTGGTCACACCATCTGTCGACTCCGCGATGATACCAGGCACATCAATTGGCTACATGGCCATCGATGACTTCACAGAATCCACCCTGTCCTTGGTCAGCGAGGCCCTGTCACAACTTTCCTACCAAGGCATGGAGGCCTTGGTCATAGACCTCAGGAACAACCCAGGAGGCTTGGTAAGCGCAGCACACCAGGTCTCCGACTTCTTCCTGCAGGAAGGTACACCTGTCGTCAAAGTGGAGTTCAAAGAGGGTTCATCACATCAGGACTTCTCCCTACAGGCAGGCAATCTTACACGCAAGTACACCCTTCCTGTAGCCATATTGGTGAACGGAGGCACAGCATCAGCCAGCGAGATCTTCTCAGCCGCCCTCCAGGACAATGGACGTGCCATGGTCATAGGAAGCCAGACCTTCGGCAAGGGCATCATCCAGGATGTCGTGCCATGGAACGACGGGTATATCCAGTACACAAGCGCCCACTACCTGACACCTGAAGGCAATGACATACACGAAGTGGGGATCACCCCGGATGTCGTAATCGAGGAGGAGGGGTTGGATGAGGAGGAAGCAGCCTCCTACTTCGCATTCGCTTCAGCCCATCAGGAAGACCTGCTCTCATGGATTGATGAGCATCCTGACTACAACGTGGACAACATCGAGGCCTTCGCCAAGACCTGGGAAGATGAGGTCTCATTCGACCCCCTCTACCTGAGGATACTCATCCGGAACGAATACATCACAGCCATGCCAGCAGAGGAACGTCCTGTGATGGATCCTGTATATGACACCGCGTTGAGGGAGGCCGTCTCACTCCTGGAGGGGAAATGAGGATAATGCTCCTTGCCTCGGACAGGGTCCAAGGTGACAGCTATCAGCTCTCTGTGAAGGAGCGCCGCTATCTGATGAAGGTCCTGCGCCTCGAGGTGGGCGCACTTGTCAGCGCACGTGATGAGCGTGGCTCCTATTACGAAGCCACGATCAAGGACAGGGACACGCTCTCTCTCAAACCTTCTGACAAGCCAGCCGACAGCCATACAGACAAGCTCACCGCCTACAAGGAGGCCCTTCCTGTCATACATGTCTACCAGGGCCTTGTGCGCAGCCGCCGCAACGAGGATGCGGCAAGGATGATGGTCGAAGCAGGTGTGAGCGACCTCACCTTCATCACAAGCCGTTTTTCCCAGCCAGGTGTCGACGATGCACATGTGCTTTCAAGGATCAGCACTGTCATGGACCAGGCCGTACAGCAGAGCGGCTCTGAGACAGCGCCATTGAAGAAAGAAGTGATGACGTTCCAAGATGCCATCAAGAGCGCAAAAGGTCTCAAGATACTACTCCATCAGGCAGCCGTTGGTGAGACGAAGCTCCTCCCCACATTGCTGGATGAAACCAACATCCCTGATGATGGAATCTCCATCTTCATTGGTCCTGAGGGTGGTTTCAGCGATGACGAGGTCGCCATGGCACTTGCCCAAGGGGCCTGTTGCAGCCTGCTGCCTACCAACATCCTGCGTTCGGAGACGGCAGGAATCTATGCCGTAGCAGTAATCCAGGCCTTTTGGAGCAGGATAAGACACTCATAAGCGCTATAAGAACGCGAATATACATGTTTTCTGTAACTATCTTGCTCTAAACCTATCATTCTGTGTTGCTTGGTTGTAGCCTATGTGAAAATTCACAAGGAGGAAAGAAGTTTTCTGCGTGTGTGAGGGCCTCGGGGGAAGCTTCCTAGGAAAGACATGTTCTTCATCTTATCCAGCAGCCGTTCCCTGCGGCGCATGGCAAACAGCTGGTCAACGGCAGACAGGGCCAGGTTCGTCACAAGTTATGAAAGGCTCGCAAAGGAGGCTGCAGCCTGTAGGAAGGATTTTGGAATCATCCTTGGCGAGGATGCCAGTGTCGAGGACATAAGGGCGGTATCTGTGGACTTCCTCCACAACAGCCGTGTCATCTTCATAATCTTCCTAGTGCCATGCTCAGACCATCCAGGCATACATGTAGCCCACAGTCATGTGCATTTCACGACAAAAGACCAGCTGGGACTGCTCCTGCCAGCCCTGCTCCCACAGCCCCAGGAGGCATCAGGCAGGGATGTCGATGAAGAGAGGCTTTCCCATGTATTGATCGGTTCATCTGACATCATGAGGAAACTCAGGCAGCTGATCATCCAGATAGGCAGGAGCGGTTGCAACTGCCTGATCTGTGGGGAAAGCGGAAGTGGGAAGGAAGACACCGCCAGGGCGGTGGCTGGTGCTGGCGGTTCCAGCAAGACGGCCTTCATGAACTGTGCCGCATTAGGTGGTGATGGCTTGGTCGACAGCCACCTCTTCGGCTACAAGAAAGGAGCTTTCACTGGAGCCTATGAGGACAGCCCGGGGATACTTGATGCGGCTGATGGAGGCAGCCTCCTGCTTGATGAACTGGAGGAACTGCCTCCTCGTGTACAAGCCAAGCTGCTGAGAGTGCTCGATGGCCATGGTTACAACCGTATCGGAGAAGCAGACAGGGAGCGTCAGGTAAATTTCAGGGTGATAGGCATGTCAAACAAGAGTGTGACCAGCTTGCGTAAGGAAGGACGCATGCGCCCTGACTTCTTCATGCGCATAGCCTGTGAGCTGATCGAACTCCCACCACTTCGTGAACATCCAGAGGACATAGGAGAAATCGTACGTCACCATGAAGCACTGCTTGGCTATGGGGAGGACCCTATCCAGGACCTGGACTCTCTCATGGCCTACTCCTGGCCTGGCAATGTAAGGGAGCTCGTCAATGCTATCGGCATGATCCACCGCAGGGGCAAGGCAAGTGCCCGATTGGAAAGTACTGATTTCGCCCTATCAAGCCGCTTCGAGGAAGGCCTCTTCATGGAGTAAGAGCGTCTGGCACACCATACGCCACCACAGGACCAAAAGGGGTTTTCCACAGGCTTATCTCATGCAGGATGGGTAGTTGTGAGAATCCACAGATTTTGTTGAAACTGTTGAAAACCTGTTGAAAACTGACTTTTCAACAGGTCTTTTTCTGACTTTCCACAAGCTTGTTGAAAAGTCATTCCTATATAATTCCTGATGCGTTCCAATTGCATATGACTTAAAATAATTCTTTTCGTATGAATTAATTACAAAAAGTTTCAACTTTGAGTCGAAATAGTGTCAGAGGCATATGCGATCAGAAGTTTTCCACTTTTACACCAACTTTTCCACAGGCTTGTTGAAAACATGTGGAAAACCCAGTGGAAAACCATATATAGTGCCCCTCGGGACAAAGGGAGCAGGAAAGGCATCATAGGACACTCTCCTGCGCTTCCTGTATTCCTGACAAGCTTTTGCCTCAATCAAGACGCCTGATTGAAGCACCTATCATGGAGAGCTTGGTCAACAGGTCTTCGTAGCCCCGCTCTATCTGCTCGATGTTATGGATCCTGGAGCTTCCATCGGCGCACAATGCGGCTACGAGCAGGGCCATTCCCGCCCTGACATCAGGACTGGTGACCTCGCGTCCACGCAGGCGGCCCGGTCCCCTGACAACAGCCCTGTGGGGGTCGCAGAGGATTATGTCAGCCCCCATGCGGATCAGGTAGTCGATGAAGAACATGCGGCTTTCGAACATCTTCTCATGGATGAGGATGCTTCCCTCCATCTGTGTTGCTGTGACTGCCATTATCGACAGGAGGTCTGCAGGAAATCCCGGCCAAGGTGCGTCATCAAGTTTCTCAGTCACCCCACTGCCAGTGCGGGCAATGACCCGGGCTTGCTCATCGGAGATTGAAATGACGTCATCGGACACGCTGAATGTCACTCCAAGCTTTGAAAACCCCCTGCTGATTGGACGTATGAAGGATGAATCGATGCCTGTCAGCTGCAAGGACGACCTGGTACATGCGGCAAGTCCTATGAAAGAGCCGCATTCCATGTAGTCAGCCCCTATGCGGAAAGCACAACCATGCAAGGCTTCCACGCCATGGACACGCAAAAGGTTTGAACCTATGCCCTCTATCTCACATCCCATCGCACCAAGCATATGGCAGAGGTCCTGGACATGAGGTTCACAGGCTGCGTTGTAGATGGTGCTCACACCATCCGCAAGGGCGGCCGCCATGATGATGTTCTCGGTGGCTGTGACTGAAGCCTCATCCAAGTGGATATATGCGGCCTTGAGGCGTCCACCTGGTTTCAAGACAAGCATGCCATCCTCCCTGACGGAGCAATCGACACCAAGGCAGCTGAAGCCTAGGAAGTGGCTGTCTATCCTCCTCAGTCCTATGACATCGCCTCCTGGAGGTGGGAGCACAAGATCAAAGCCCCTGGCAAGCAGAGGACCTGCGAAAAGTATGGATCCCCGTACGGAATCGACCAGTGAAGGGCTCAGCCCATTGAAGTGGACATCGCTCCTGATGCAGTAGCAACCGTCCCCTAGTCCTATGACCTGGCTGCCAAGCTCACCAAGCAGGCGGATCATGACTGACACATCCCTGATCGCTGGGATGTTCCTTAATGTAACGGTCTCATCAGTCAGCAGGCTGGCCGCCAGGCATGGCAAGGCCGCGTTCTTGTTCCCACTTATCCTGACAGTCCCATTGAAGGCGGATCCACCTTGAATCACATAAGAAGCCATGCCTCCATGATAACATGACGGGCTATCTTCTCCAGCCATTTCCGGGGTATCATGGTCACAGGAGGAACATATGGAAAGCAATCGCGAAGCGGCAGCAGCTGTCGTATCGGAATTCCAGATCCCTGGACGTCTTGTGGATATCAAGGTCAACACACAGGGCCACATAAACTCGACCTTCATCTCAACCTTCGAAGATGAAGATGGACGCAAGCGGAAATACACCCACCAGAGGATCAACCAAAATGTCTTCAAGAAGCCTGAAGAGGTTATGGAGAACATACTCCTGGTCACAAAGCACATAGAGGAGAAAGTCTTCTCCTGCCCTGACAAGGAAAGGCGCTGCCTCCATGTCGTTCCTGCCAAGGATGGCAGGCCCTGGCATGTAGACCCAGAAGGCGGCTATTGGAGGACCTACGGTTTCATCGAGGATGTGAACACCTATGACACAATCCCCTCCTTGGAAGCGGCAAGGAACCTTGGACGTGGTATTGGAACCTTCCAGAAGCAGCTTTCCGACTTCGATGGAGCCCAGCTGAATATCACAATCCCACGCTTCCACGACATGGGCATGCGCTATGGACAGCTGGATGAAGCCATCAAGGCAGATCCCAAAGGCCGTGTCGCACTCGTGAAAGAGGAGCTGGACTTCCTCATGGCCAACAAGGAACGAGGTTGCAGGATCTGGGATGCTTTCGAGAGTGGCAAGTTGCCCAACCGTGTCACCCATAACGACACCAAGATCAACAACGTCCTATTCGATCCTGTCACTGACGAGGCTGTCTGTGTCATCGACCTTGACACGATCATGCCAGGTACGATCCTCTTCGATACAGGCGACATGATCCGTACCGCCTGCAACACAGGCGCAGAGGATGAGAAAGACCTTTCCCTCATCTCCTTCAACAGGGATATGTACAAGGCCTTGATTGGGGGGTACATGGAAATCGCAAAGGACTTCCTCACTGCAGATGAAGGTGAACTGATCAAGGAATCCGGCCGCGTGATCACCCAGATCATGGCCGTGCGCTTCCTGACTGACTACATCGCAGGAGACACCTACTACCATACCGCATATGAAGACCACAACCTCGTCAGGACACGCACACAGCTTGCCCTGATCCACAGCATGGACGAGCAGTGGGACCTGTACTGAGGAGGAAGCGATGAGGATTTACGGCATAGGCAATCCCTTGATTGACATCCAGGCCATGATCAGGGAGGAGGACCTCTCGATGCTCGGTCTCCACAAGGGTACGATGCACCTGATCGACAGGGAACGCCATGCCTTCCTCGTCGACTACCTCAAGGGGCATGACCTCCATTACTCACCAGGAGGAAGCTGCCCCAACACCATGGTCACACTACGTGCCATGGGCATAGAGACGACGCTTGCTGGTGGTGTCGGGCATGACAGTCTTGCAGACACCTATCGCAAGGAATTGGCCAAGGTAGGCGTACATGACGAACTAATCTCCTATGATGAGTCCACAGGCACCTCCCTGATACTCCTCACAGAAGACAGGGAGAGGACCATGAACACCTACCTTGGGGCGAACCGTTGTTTCAACGCCGATGATGTGAACCTTGACTCCTTGGCCAAGGCATCAATCTTCTACTTCACTGGCTACATGTGGGATACAGAGGCGCAGAAGGGTGCTGTCAAGAAGGCCCTGGCCTACTGTAAGGAGCATTCAATCCGTGTCGCCTTCGATATAGCGGATCCATTCGCCGTCGGACGTTACCGTCAGACCTTCCTCTCGTTGATCGAGGAGTACTGTGACATCGTCTTCGCGAACAGCGAGGAGGCACGTTTCCTCTTCGATAATTACGATGCCTATGAATGCTGCCGCAGCATGGGCAAGCTCTGCCATGTCGCTGTCGTCAAGAATGGACGCAAGGGTTCATATGTATGTGAAAATGGAAGGATAGTACAGGTGCCATTGCAGGGCTCTACGAACCCTGTTGACACAACAGGGGCTGGTGACACCTATGCCGCAGGCTTCCTTTATGGTGTCGCCAAGGGATGTGACATGGCCACATCAGGACAAATCGCATCCTATCTGGCAGGACAGGTCATCTCCCAGCTTGGAACCCAGTTCTCAGCAGCCAAGGCAAAAGAACTGAGGGAGCATGTGGAGAAGACCTATCTTGGTTGACTCAGATGAGCCAGAAGAATGGCATCAAGATGCTGAATGACAGGAACAGGGCGCCTACGATGATCACCAATGACAGGCTGATCGCTATCACCCCCATGATGAAACCAGCATTGGCGCTTTCGCTGTAATGCCTTTCCTCATGTGAGAGGCATACTGCTATGATTCCAAGCACGATTGCTACGAGACGCAGCCCGATCACAGAAAACACGAGGGCTATGATGCCGAGCACCAAGGGTGTCGTCCCACGGTCATCCCTCCTGCCGCTATTGTCTTCCTGATAAGCACTCATCACTCTTACTCCTGAATGGAAATATATTAACGCTTTTCAGATGTGCATAGATGTGAAAAGCCCCCACCTTCTGTGACAAGGCAGGGGCTCCTGTGTTGGCATCCAAGCTTAGTAGTTCTTGGCCTGGAGCTCGAAATAAGCCTGCGGATGTGAGCAGACTGGGCAGACCTCTGGGGCCTTCTTGCCAACGTGGATGTGACCACAGTTGGTGCACTTCCAGATCATCTCTCCATCGCGGGAGAAGACCAGGCCATTCTCGACGTTGTTCAGGAGGGCGAGGTAGCGCTGCTCGTGCTCAGCCTCGATTTTTGCGACACCGCGGAAGAGGGCTGCAATCTTCTTGAAGCCTTCCTCATCAGCTTCCTTGGCGAAAGTGGCATACATGTCGGTCCACTCATAGTTCTCGCCAGCAGCGGCGGCCTTGAGGTTCTCTGCGGTCGTACCAATCTCACCATTCTCCTGGAGGAGCTTGAACCACATCTTGGCATGCTCCTTCTCGTTGTTGGCGGTCTCCTCGAAGATCGCGGCTATCTGCTCATAGCCCTCCTTCCTTGCCTTGCTGGCAAAGTAGGTGTACTTGTTCCTTGCCTGGCTTTCACCGGCAAACGCGGTCTCGAGGTTCTTCCAAGTCTTGCTACCCTTGAGTTCCATATAATCTACTCCTTCATTCCGGATGCTTCCGGTTTCATTCATTTGAACAACAGCCACAAATGCCCATCACGACCAGTTCGACACTCTCAGCGGCGAAGTCCTCGCTGAAGACAAGGTGAGGGACATCACCCATGGCATCCACATCGATAATCCTACCACACTTTCCACAAAGCGCGTGGAAATGTGGTGTCAGGTTGAAATCATACCTGTCAGGACAGGTCCCAGGCATTGAGACCTTGCGTATCAGGCCCTGCCTTGAAAGCAGGGAGAGGTTCCGGTAGACAGTGGCCTTGCTCACATGTCCATCCTTCTTCCTCACAGCCTCATAGACCTCCTCCGCACTTGGGTGGCAGCTCATCGAACGCACAGTTTCCAGCACGAGGTTCCTCTGTGCCGTGTTGCGTAGCTGACTTGCCTTTGCTGTGTCCTTATTAGTAATCATTCTCATTTAAGGATAATGACAACCACGGTGGTTGTCAACTAAAAAGAACGACGGGAAGCTGATTGCAACCCGTCGTACATGAATTCCACCAATTCCACCTCATTCCTCGTTGGAAGGAAGGATGCGTACCTGTTTGTAAAGCCCCTCACCCTCGCTCTCTGTCGTGACTCCATTGAAGTCGTTGAGGGCTGTATGGACCAAGCGGCGTTCGAAGGGGTTCATCGGTGGCAGCAGCTTGCTGCGGTGTGTGCGCCTTACGAACTCAGCGTTCTTGAAAGCCATGCGGATGATCTGCTCCTCATGACGCATCCTGTAGTTCTCTGTGTCTATGATGACCTTGTAATCCTTGTCCAGTTCACCGGCGTAGACGTTGGCAAGCAGCTGTATGGCATCAAGATTGCGCCCCTTGCGGCCAATCAGGATGGAAGAACTTGGGCTGTCAATCGAGAGTCCGAGTTTGCGGTCACGGCGGAAACTGATCCTGACAGTGGCCTTGTAGCCCATCTTGTTGATCATGGTCGTGACGAACTCCATGATCTTGGCCTCATCATCATCTTCAACCTCGAGCGCCTGTTCATTGCTTGCTGGTGTGCTGTCAACGTCTGCCACAGCTTCAATGACTTCTTCTTCCTGTGGGATATGGACACGGATCGTCACACTGCCCTTTCGGAAAAGACCCTTCTTCTGGGAAGAGACAACCTCGACATCAAAATCACCTTTCTTGAGTCCGAGTTCGGCCACAGCCTTGTCGATGGCCTCCTCCTCACTCCTAGCTTCAAATTCCTTATACATCTTCACTTCCTCACTTCTTCTTCCTGCTCAGCTTCTTGGCAGCCTTGGCTTTGGCAGCAGCCTCATCACGCTCCGCGATCTCCTGGACGAACTTGTCCTTCTTCTTCCTGTTGACGTAGACCTGCTGGATGATTGAGATGAAGTTCATCATCGTCCAATAGACCAGTAGCCCAGAAGGTGTGTTGTACAACACGAAGAAGAAGATGATCGGCATGCCATATGTCATGAATTTCATCATGCCATTGCCAGCGCTCTGGGTGTTGGTCGTCTGGGTGATCTTCATTGAGAAAATCATCGATGCCGTGTAGATGATGGGCAGCAGATGGACCTGGTTGCCAAGGAACGGGATGTTGAATGGCAATGTGAAGATTGTCTCAGGGACTGAGAGGTCTGGAATCCAACCAGGGATGAACATGGCACCACGAAGGTCGTAGTGCGTGTTGAGCATGCCATAAAGGGCGATCAGGATTGGGAACTGGATAAGCATCGGCAGGCATGAGCCCATCGGGTTGATCCCTTCATCCTTGTACAGTTTCGCCATGGCGGCGTTCATCGCCTCTGGATTGTCAGCATACTTGACCTTCAACTCCTCAAGCTTCGGACTCAGTGCGGACATCTTGGCAGTCGAGTCCATGCCCTTCTTCGACAGCGGCTGCAGGAGGAGCTTTATCAGGAGCGTAAGAAGGATGATTGCGACACCATAGTTCGGAATCAGGCGGTAGAAGAAGTCCAGGACCCACTTCAGGATGTTCTGGAGCCAACCAAGCCATGATGAGGAATCAAGCACCTCCCTGAGCTCGAGTCCTTCCAATCCAAAGCTGTTCTCATTCGCATGGTCGTAGATACCCAGCGTTGATGAGAGCTTTGGTCCTGCGTAGTAGCTGAAGACATCGCTGTTGTCACCACCATCGAGCGTGCGTGAGAAATAGAAGGCGTTGGACTGTGTCAGCACGCCGTCTGAGGCCTCCTGGCGGAAAATGGTGTCAAAGCCCTTCGATGAGTCAGGCACACCCATGACAGCGAAGTATTTACCACTCGTACCTGCCCAGAGGACAGGATCCTCAGCAGCCGCATACCCATCAGTGAAACTATTGACCTGGCGCATGTGGGCACCATCAAGTTCAGTGTAATAAGCCCTCCTGAACTCACCATAGTTGCTGGAGAGCGACTCGAAGGCAGGACCGACCTGTGGGTCGTAACCCAATGCATAGCTTCCGACTGGAACCTGGCTTCCATCAAGTGACTTGAACTCCACACCAACACGGAAAAGGTACTCTTCCGCCTTCGGGAAGGCGTAGTGTTTGATGATCTGGAAGGCATGGCCATCGAGTTCGAAGTCCTGGCTGAAGTCAACCAGGAACATGTCATCCGTCTCTTCAACAGTGTGGTTGAAAGCAGCCTCAAGAGGGTTCCCGAGGTCATCATTGAGATAGAGGAGGAAGGCATTGCGGCCTGTCGCATCAGCAAGGACCAGCTCCACAGGTTCGCCATCAACGTCCAACTGGTTGTTGAGCATGATGCTGGAGACTGCGGCGCCCCGCGGTTCCAGTGTGACACTGTAGGCTTCAGTGCTTATCGTGAAAGGCACCTCGTCAGCTGCCCCGCTGGCGGTGATCCGGTTCGTTATGGGATCCTCTTCGATGACAGGCGTGGTTGTCTCATCGACCGTCGTGTAATCAGTGGCATAATCGTTGAAGAAGACCGAATTGATGGTCATGCCCACTGTGATGACGATGACGGAGAGGACAATCGCGATAATGGTATTCCTATCCATTTATTCTCCTTTTCTGCCTTTTATGGAAAACGGAAAGTTGGAATGGGAACACTCTGCTCAAAGAGGAAATAGGGACTATCTTCAACCTATCCTGTCCAACAACTTGTAGAAGTCAGACTCAAGCAAGGAATAGGATGAGACCTTTCCGGGGTAGACCACCAAGGCAATGTCATGAGCGGTGGATGAAAGATCCTGACCGGTCATGTTCCTTTTAGGATAAAGTCTGAAGAGCTCCTTGGCCCTTCTCCTGAGCTTGTTGCGCTCAACTGCGTTGCCATAGTGCTTCGCAGGTATGATGATGAAACGATCAAAGCCCAGGCTGTTGTCCACAACCATCAACCGCATTCCCTTGCATGAAATCCTCCTCCCATGCTTGAAAATGCGGTCGATGTCTTGTCTCTTATTGATTATGCAGCTCTTAGTAAGGCTTCTTCTCATCTGAGACGGTAAGGCTGTGGCGGCCCTTCGCCCTGCGACGGGCGAGGACGAGGCGTCCACCCTTGGTGGCCATGCGTGCCCTGAATCCGAACTTCCTGTTCCTCTTCATCTTGCTGGGCTGATAAGTCCTTTTTCCCTTGTAGCTCATTCTATGTCTCCAATCTCAGGCCCCGGAGGGCTGGTGATAAGTCATGCTATGAAAAGCGTCCGACTTGCAACTCTATAAGATAAAAGAAAAACAGTCAAGCTTGCCTGACATTGCATGTTGTATCGCAATTAAATCGTATCAAATGAATGAATTAGCTCAGGATCTTGAGACGGCAGCCAGCGAAACGTGGGAACAGGCGGCGCAGCCTGGAGAGCACATCACGCTCATTAAGACGCAACCAGGAAGCGAATGCAGGATGTGAACAACGGACCACGACCTCACGTTCATCTGCGCTCTCAAGGACGACATGCTCCGCCATGTCATGCCCGATGATTTCATCCCAGTGGAAGATCACAGGTTCCTCACCACCATTCAAATCGACCATCATACGCTCGAAATCACCCATGTACTCGTTGAGCGTACCTTCCCTTTTCTTCATGAGCCTCGCATCATCTGGGTCGTACATGTCCATCCTCCACGATATAGGTAAGGCGTCCTCCATCATCCGACCCAAAGTAACGCTCATCTGGAAGGAAGGTGAGGAAGGCCTGGCTGTAAGAATCCAGATGAGAAAGGAACGATGCCCTCTTGGCAGCATCAAGCTCCAATAAGACATCATCAAGCAACACTACAGGCTCTTTTCCAGTCATTTCCATGTAAAACCTGGCTTGGGCGAGACGGAAGAGCACTGATGCCAGGCGCACCTGTCCGGTGGAACCGCTCTGGCTGAATGGTCCGTTCTCATCGCAGACAGTGAAGCGGTCACGATGTATTCCAGAAGTGCTGGTGAGCATCCTCATGTCGCGGTCCCTCGTGCTCTCAAGATAGCTGGTGACCTCATCCTCGCTTCTCAGTTCTTTCCAAGAAGGCTGGTAACGTATGACGACCTCCTTGTCAGTACCGGAAATAGCCTTGTAAAGTCCTGGGAATATCTGGTTGAAGTTCTTCACTCCTTCCTCCCTATCCCTGACAATCTCAAGACCATACTTCGCAAGACGGCCATCGTACAACGACAGCAACGAGGACTGTCCTGCCTTGATCGCCGCATTACGCTGGGAAAGGATCATCCTATAACGCCGCAGGCTGTCGAGGTAGAGCGGGTTGTACATGCTGAAGGTCTGATCGAAGAAGCGCCTCCTCCGCTCAGGCTCCCCTCGTACGAAGTCGATGTCATCATGGCAGAAGACAATCACAGGAAAGTTGTAGACAAGTTCCTTGCGGTCATTGACCTCTTTTCCATCCAACAAGATCCGGCGTTTCCCATCGACAAGCTGGTAGTCAATCCTGCGCATGTCGCCATCATCCATCCCGACCAATGCGGAAAGGGACATGTCATCAGCACCAAAGCGTACAGCCTCCTTGGCGTATGGCGTACGGAAGGACGAACCATATGACAACATGTAGATTGACTCGAGCAGGTTGGTCTTGCCCTGCCCGTTCATACCTTCGAATACCACATCCCGCGCATCAGTCCTGATGACAGCATCCTGGAGATTGCGGAAATTATGATGGCGGATTTCCTTGAAACGCATCAGTGCATCGGCATGATGATGAAGATGTAGTCCCTTTCTGGATCAGGCAGGACAGCAATCGCAGTGTTTGCGCTGTTGAAGCAGATCCTCATGACCTCACTCTCCATTATCTTCAACGGTGTCTGCAGGAAGCTGTAGTTGAAGCTGATTGTCGTCTCAGGACCATCGTACTCGCATGGGACCATGATCTTGGCATCACCGACCTCGGAGTTCTCACTGCTGAGCAGGATTCCACCAGGTGCGAGATCGAGGAAGACCTTGCGGCTGTTTGAATCGACGCAGAGTGCGACCTGTGCGAGTGCCTCCTGGAGTGGCTGGACAGGAATGCGGCACTCATACTTGAAGCTTGGTGGTATGACACGCTGGTAGGCTGGGTAGTTGCCAGTGATCAGTGTCGAATAAATCGTATGACCTGAGATTTCAGCGAATACCTCTGTTCCACAGACAGCCAAGCTGAAGAGTCCTTCCCCGCTTCCGATTGACACCAGGTGCTGGAGGAAGCGCGGTGGCAGTATGCAAGGCTTGAAATCCGGTATCTCCTGTTCGAACACCTTGCGTGAGCAGGAAAGCCTCTTGCCATCAGTGGAGACCATGACGAGTTGGCCGACATCGTTCTTCTCCATGTAGACACCAGTGAGGAAGAACTTGGACTCATCAGTGCTGACAGAGAAAGATGTCTTCTGGATCATGTCGAAGAAGTCGCGTTGCGAGAGCGGGAAGTACTCGCTTGTGCACTGCAGTAGCGAGGGGAACTTGTCCGCATCAAGGGTACGGAGGTTGAAGCTCACCTTGCTTTCCTGGCTGAGAGAGATGTTCAGCTTGTCGTCAGTATCCTCGAAGACAAGGTCCATTGATGGAAGTGTCTTTAGTATGGAAAGCAGCTTGTCTGAAGTGACAGTGATCGCTCCAGGAACAGCTGTGATCACAGGGAAGCTTGTGGTGAAACCCATCTTGCTGCCATCAGTGGCCTTGATGGTAAGGCTGTTCTGATAGTTCTCAAGAAGGACGTTCGATGTGATGGAGAGCGCATTGCGCTGGCTGGTGAAGCTGTTCGCGTATTCTATTTCCTTGAGGATCGTGTCCCGCTGACATATGAACTTCATGTCTTACTCCTCTCGTAGCAGTCTTGATGGAAGTATAACAGCTGGATGGGAAAAATCACAGCAGGATGCTGCTTTCGCATGTACAGTCCATCAAGCAGCTGTTTTGGCAACAAGACGACTGATGTTACTACCATTACTATTAAAGGTATTTTCAAGACTTCGTCGTAGTAATAGTAATGGCTGTTAATTGTTGAAAACCTGTTCAAGTCTTTTTCAGATTTGTTTTTATAAAGAGCAAAAGTCTTGTTGACAACCTGTTGGATCCTGATGCTGTGATCGTTGGATCGTTGAAAAGCCGGACAGTCATTCTTGTGTTTTCAACAAAGCCTGTTTTTTCCACAGGACCTTTCAACAGCTTTTGAGAGTCTTATCAACAGCTTTTCAACAAGTTTTCCACAATTCACGTAGATGAAACAAAACCCCAGCACTGGACTGGGGCTTCATGTTACGTTGGGTATGATCAGCGTGACTTGCTGCGTATCGATGTCTCAAGGGCATCCAATGCGCTTGCGAGCTCGGCGTTGGTCTTCCTCTCCTTCTCCACCTTGTCGATTGAATGTGTGATTGTCGAGTGGTCCCGGTCGAAATAGGTGCCGATCTCAGTTGTCGAGTACTGTGTTATCTTGCGTGTAAGGTAGATCGCAGTGTTACGTGCGTCCTTGATGATGGCTGTACGTTTCTTGCCCTTGATCTCGCTGACTTCGACATTGTAATAGGAGGATACCTCCTTCACTATGCTTCCAATCGAGATGTCCTGCTCACCTGCCATTGGAGCTGCGATGATGTTCTTCAACTGCTCCTGGGCGACTTCCAGTGTGATTTTTGATCCAATCAGGTTGGAATAGGCTATCAAAGTGGTGAGTGAGCCTTCCAGGTCCCTGACATTGGTCTTTATGTTCTCTGCGATGTAATTGAGGACGCTGTCGTAAATCCTGACGCCCTTGTCATCACACTTGCGTTTCAATATGGCGACGCGTGTCTCATAATCAGGAGCCGTAAGGTTGATGTTGAGACCACGGCTGAAACGTGACTTCAAGCGGTCTGTGAAGCCTTTGAGCTCACTGATTGGACGGTCGCAGGTGAAGACAATCTGCTTGTTCGTCTCATAAAGGTCGTTGAATGTATGGAAGAGTTCCTCCTGTGTTGAGATCTTCTTCTCAAAAAAGTGGATGTCATCAACAAGCAGGACGTCTGCCTTGCGGTACTTGATGCGGAATTGTGAGGTGTTCTTATCTGTCAATGACTGTATGTAGTCATTTGTGAAGGTCTCCGCTGTCACATACACGACGTTCTTCCTTGGATCCTCTTTCTCAATGTAGTTTCCAATTGATTCGAGCAGATGGGTCTTGCCCAAGCCTACACCACCATAGATCAGGCAGGGGTTGTAGCTTACACCAGGGTGCATGGCAATGGCCTTCGCTGCGTTGTAAGCGAAAAGCGTGTTCTCACATGGGATGAAGTTGTCAAAGGTGTAGGCAGGGTTCAGCAGGCTGCGCCTTCCAGATGCCCTGTTGTCATGATAAGTTTCGACTTCCTGTGCCTCATCATCGTCACCACCTTCAATCATCTCATCCGTCGTGATGTTGATGTCGAGGTTTATCCTGCGTCCTGTAAGCTCTTCCATGACGCGTTCGAGTTCTGATTTGCAATACTTCTCGAAGTTGGTCCTGACCATGACTGAATCACAGGTGAGATGTAGTGTGTCACCATCCTCTCCTGCATAACTGACATAGTCCAACCAGAGCGTGCTCGACTGTGGCATCGAGCTTCCAAGCTCCTCAAGCGCCTTGTACCATGTGTTTTCCAACATGACCACTATCATATGGGTGGTGACGCCCTTTTTCAAGACAGGCGGGATGTGAGGTTGTTATTTCATCTGATACAATAACTTGTATTGATGTCTTACTAGTGTGGACTATCTTGAAACCCCTGCATCATCTGTAATAGAATATCTAAGGTTATTATATATGGGGCCCGCCCCCATTTAGAACAGCTTCATAGAGGAAAACGCATGAGTGAAGAGAATCTGAATGAAGACCTCAGCGTCCAGGACGTGGGTGTTGTCACTGGTGGTGCCGAAGAGTACGACAGTAGTGAGATCCAGGTCCTTGAAGGGCTCGAGCATGTCAGGCTCCGCCCAGGCATGTACATTGGTACGACTGGTATCGATGGACTTCATCACCTGGTCTACGAGGTGCTCGACAACAGCATAGACGAGGCCATGGCTGGTTTCTGTGACCACATACAGATCTTTTTCGACCGCAATGAGTATGGTGAGGTCTGTACGGTTGAGGATAATGGTCGTGGAATCCCTGTCGACATACATCCTCAAGTTGGCAAGTCAGCCCTCGAGGTCTGTCTGACCAAGCTTAATGCAGGTGGTAAGTTCGCCAAGGGCGCCTACAAGGTCTCTGGTGGTTTGCATGGTGTTGGTGTCTCCTGTGTCAACGCACTCTCCATCTGGATGGAGGCCACTGTCTACCATGAGGGCAAGATCTACCATCAGGTCTACCACCGTGGCATTCCAGAAGAGGATGTCAAGGTTATTGGAGAATGTGATCCAGAACGCCATGGAACGACGATAAGCTTCTCTCCTGACTTCGATGTCATGGAGCCTAACAGTTTCAATTATGAGACGCTGTCAGCCCGTTTCAGGGAGCTCAGCTACCTCAACCATGGCATACGTATAACAATCACAGACAAGCGTGGCGAGGAGCCTAAGACCGAGGACTTCCATTCTGAGGGAGGACTTTCCGAGTTCGTAAGTTATCTTAACGAATATAAGAAGACCCTCTTCCCTCCTGTTGCATTCGAAGCGGTCAAGAATGACGTCGTTGTTGAAGTCGCCATGCAATACAACGACAAGTACGATGAGAAGGTCTACTCCTTCGTAAACAATATCAACACACGTGAAGGTGGTACACACCTGACCGGTTTCAAGACCGCCATCCTCATGGCTGTCAACAACCAACTCCAGAAGAACCAGAAGATGCTGAAGAAATTCGGCAATGACAAGCTGGAGTCATCTGACATAAGTGAAGGTCTTACAGGTGTTGTATCAATCAAGATCGCCAATCCCCAGTTCGAAGGTCAGACCAAGATGAAGCTTGGAAATGCCAATGTGCGTGGCATCGTCCAATCCTTGGTCTATGAGAAACTGAACAACTACTTTGACGAGTTCCCTGCCAATATCGAATTGCTCCTTGACAAGGCGATCAGCGCTGCTCTTGGCCGTATTGCGGCACGTAAGGCTCGTGAGCAGATCAGGAAGAAGAATGAAGGCGGTGGCCTGCCAGGCAAGCTCGCCGACTGTTCTGAGAAAGATCCGGCCAAGTGTGAGGTCTTCATCGTCGAGGGTGACTCCGCAGGTGGATCCGCAAAGCAGGGCCGTGACCGCCGTTTCCAGGCGATCCTCCCCCTCTGGGGCAAGATGCTGAATGTCGAGAAGGCCCAGGAGTACAAGGTACTTGGCAATGACAAGCTGCAGCCTGTCATCTCCACAATCGGAGCTGGTCTCACCCGTTATAACAACAACAGCAACGCTGATGGCGATGATGAGCAGACCTTTGATATCACAAAGGCCCGTTACCACAAGATCATCATCATGGCTGATGCTGATGTCGACGGTTCCCATATCCGTACCCTGCTCCTGACCTTCTTCTTCCGCTACATGAGGCCTCTGATCGAAGCTGGCTACATCTACTTCGCCATGCCTCCACTCTACAAGATCACCCTTGGGAAGAAGGTCTTCTATGCCTATGACGAGGCTGATAAGAAGAGGATCATCGAGGAGAATGCTTCAGGCATGGATGAGGCCAAAATCCCCATCCAGCGCTACAAGGGCCTTGGTGAGATGAACCCAGAGCAGCTCTGGGAGACGACGATGAATCCTGAGACCAGGCTGATCAGCCGTGTGCACCTCGAGGATGCCGAGGAGGCAGACCGTGTCTTCTCCATGCTCATGGGTGAGGATGTAGAGCCCAGGAGGGATTTCATCGAGCAGAATGCGACTTATGTCGCCAACCTTGACGTTTAAGGAGAAGAGCCTCTATGGATGAGGATATCACAAGAAACGAAGACATCGACAGCCGTACATTGGTCGTTGATGTCGCATCGGAGATGCGTACCAGCTATCTGAACTACGCGATGTCCGTCATTGTCAGCCGTGCACTCCCTGATGTCAGGGATGGTCTCAAGCCTGTCCACAGGAGGATCTTGTACGATATGTACGAGATGGGCTTGAAGGCTGGTGGTGCTTATAAGAAATGTGCCCGTATCGTTGGTGACGTACTTGGTAAGTACCACCCACATGGTGATGCTTCAGTGTATGATGCACTGGTCCGTCTCGCCCAGGATTTCTCACTGCGCTACCCTGTCGTCAAGCCACAGGGCAACTTCGGTTCCATCGATGGCGACCCACCAGCCGCCATGAGGTACACCGAGGCCAAGATGAGCCGCATCGGCGAGGAGATGCTGAGCGACATAGGAAAGGAGACGGTCGATTTCGGTCCTAACTACGATGACTCACTTGAGGAGCCGTCTGTCCTTCCTGCCGCCTTCCCCTTCCTTCTTGCCAACGGCACAAGTGGTATCGCTGTCGGTATGGCTACCAACATGGCGCCACATAACCTTGGTGAGATCGTAGATGCTGTCTGTGCTTTGATTGACAATCCTGATCTTGGCAACCTTGAGCTGATGGATTACATCAAAGGGCCAGACTTCCCCTCCGCTGGCATCATCTGCGGCCGCAAGGGCATCATGGATGCCTATACTACTGGCAAGGGCAAGATCGTCATGCGCAGCCGCTATGAAATCGAGGAGCATGAGAAGGGTCATGACAGGATCATATTCACAGAGCTCCCCTACCAGGTGAACAAGGCAGAGCTGGTCAAGAAGATTGATGACATGCGCAAGGACAACATCATCCCCAACATCGCATCAATCCATGATGAGTCTGACAGGGATGGCATACGTGTCGTCATCGACCTCAAGCAGGGTGCCGTGCCCAACATCGTGTTGAACATGCTCTTCAACCGCACAGCCCTGCAGTCCAACTTCAATGTCTACAACCTGGCTCTCAAAGACGGCCGTCCAAAGGTCTTCACTCTTCGTGAGATGCTCCAGAGCTACATCGACCACCGTGAGGAGGTCATCGAACGCAGGACTCGTTACGACCTCAGGAAGGCCGAGGAACGTGCCCATATCCTACAGGGATTGAAAATCGGCTTGGACAACATCGATGAGGTCGTCAGGATCATCAAGGAGAGCGAGGACAACAATGTCGCCTCCCTTGAGCTCCAGAAGGCCTTCTCCCTGACACAGGTCCAGGCAGATGCGATCATCGACATGCGTCTTGGCCGTCTTTCACATCTTGAGACAGAGAAGATCCTTGATGAGTTGGCTGAAATCGAACAGAAGATCGCCTACTACAAGGACCTCCTCTCCGACAGGTGCAAGATACTTGGTGTGGTCAAGGACGAGATCCGCGATATTGGACAGAAGTATGGTGACAGGAGGCGCACTGAAATCCAGGAGCGTGAGCTTGAGGATGCGACTGATGCTGACTTCATCAAGGAGGAGCAGGTCGTCGTCTCCATCTCCAACAAGGGCTTCGCGAAGAGGCTTCCGATTGATGAGTACCGGGCCCAGAGCCGTGGAGGCAAGGGCGTCAAGGGTGCCAAGCTTGTCGATGGTGATTTCGTCGAGCACCTCTTCATCGCTTCTTCTCATGATATCGTCATGTACGTGACGAACTTCGGAAAAGCCTACTATTCGTACGTATGGGAGATTCCAGAGGCTGCCAAGACCGCCAAGGGAGCTAATATCAAGAACTTCCTCCAGATTGAGAACCAGGAGAAGGTGACGAGCATCATCTGCTTCAAAGAGTTCACAGAGGACAAGTATCTCTTGATGGTCACAAAGATGGGTATCACGAAGAAGGTCGAGCTCAACGCCTTCGTCAATGCACGCAAGAAAGGTGTGAAGGCCATCATCCTCGATGAGAATGATGAGCTTGTGAATTCCATCTTCGTCGACGGTGGTGATGATGTGATGTTCGTATCCAAGCGTGGCAAGGGCCTCAGGACATCTTCAGAGAACGTCAGGACCATGGGACGTGCCACACATGGTGTACGCGCCATGAAGCTTGCTGATGACGATGAGATCATCGGAGTCGTCAAGGTCGAGGAAGGCCGCCGCATCCTGATGGTCACTGAGAACGGCAAGGGCAAGCAGGTACGCTTTGAAGAGTTCATGGCACATGGCCGCGGTACCATGGGCCAGAAGCTTTACACCATCGATGACAGGACTAGTTACCTTGTTGGAGCCTTGGCTGTCAACGATGACAACGATGTCGTCTTCGTCTCGATGAATGGGCAGACGATCCGAGTCCATGTAAAAGACATCTCAATCCAGGGACGTTCTGCCATGGGTGTGAAGGTCGTAAGCTTCAAGAAGAGCTCTGACAAGGTTGTTGCCATGGCAATGACTGATTACCAGGAGGATGAAGAGGAAGAAGAAGCTACAGAAGAGGCTTCAGAAACCACTCCTGTTGAGACTCCTGCTGCTCCTGAAGGCGGAAACGAAGCCTGACAGGACAAATGTATCACAAACAAGGTTGCTTTGGATGCTCCAAGGCAGCCTTTTAGTTAAGAAAAATAATATTCAATATACTGAAAATCATAAGAAAACCTTGTTTTTGTCCAATTATTTTTGTATCTATATATAGAAACCTTGCCTCAAAAACCGCAAATGGCGCGTTTATTTGGGGTTTTTGGAGCAGAACGGGTCCCCTAAAGAATGAACATGGTTTTCTGAGGTATCACAGGGGTAAAACCAAAGATGACTGAGTACCCAGCCATCTCTTTATAGCAGGTTTCACGTGAAACAGTGGCGGTGTGTCACTTTGCTTTTTTTCTATCTGTCTTATTCTGGATGAAATTGTATGAAATCGTGTTTTTACACTTATTCGTAATTAGTAATCCCAGATGTTTCACGTGAAACCATCATTGGTTTACTTTCAATTTGAACTATAGAAGTATTTGATTTTGCTTTTCTTTTCTTAAGGTAGTGATATTTATAGTTTGTTTCACGTGAAACGTTCAAATCGATGAATATATGAAAGTATGTGCTTTTTAAAACCAGTTTTTTCTCCTTGCCTTGTTTGGTGTGATAGTTTTATGTAGTTTTTTTTTTAATGTGTATAGTGATGTTGGTTTTAAGCTGGTTTATAGAATTGTAAGTGAAAGCATATTGTTCTTATTTTTTTATGCTTTCTGATATGATGATTGATTTTGGTTTGAATAAAGCATGTTGTTGAGTTTTCTTGTTTGTAGAGGTTTTTTATATCAGGGTTTGTGTTTGGTTTCACGTGAAACTATTTTAGAGTTATGTGTCATGTTTTGTTTGTTTAATTTTTGTTCTTTTATAGGATTTTGCTTTGCCGTATGTATCTTACATTACAAATATTTTTTTGACTGCTGTGATACGAGCTAATTTATATTGTGGTATTTATGTGTAAGGTTCTTGTTTTTGTGAAGTATCTAATATATTAGTTGTATAGTAATTATAGCTAGTACTTTTTGCGCATTCATGCTGAGTATTGTGAAGCTCTGCTACCTTGAATACCTGATGGGCTTGAACTAAAGGTCGTTGACTTGTTTCACGTGAAACAAAACCTCCCCGAAGAGGGGAGGCTTGTAATGGTGTTTTGAGGAACTGCTTAGAATGCAGCCTGTGTTGCGTTGATGACCTCAATGCCCTGATCCACTGTGGCCCTGAGGTATTTCTCAACGCCGTTCTTAAGCGTCATCTGGGACATGGGACATCCAGCACAAGCCCCGACAAGGTTGACAAAGACGTTCTTGTTCTCGTCGATCTTGATGAATTCGATATCACCACCGTCGTTCTGCAGGGACGGCCTGATCTGATTTATAGCGTCAGCTACTTTCTGCTCAAGTGTCATATCAGCCATTTGAGTTTCCTCCAATTAACTTCGACTAAAATACTATAGTGTATTATCCGCGGTCAAGGATTGGATATCGACAACGGTCATTTTAACTTCTATATTATTACTCATGAGTGCGAATAAGATAATCCTGCTCAATCAAAAGGGTGGGGTCGGAAAGACAACGACTTGTGTCAACCTCGGCTCATCACTAGCAGCCTTGAACTACAAGGTCCTCCTTGTGGATTTCGATTCACAGGGTAATCTTACAGGTGCTGTATCCGGGGATGGTAGGAAGGCCACGATGTATGATGTCATCACGGGGCGGGTGGATGCCCCTGCGGCTGTTCAGGAGACACCTTTCCAGAACCTCTATCTTATTCCTGGCTCAATCGACCTCGCTGGCCTTACAGTGGAGCTTGCAGATGAGGATGACAGGAACTATTACCTTAAGAGAAGGCTCGAGGTCCTTGATGATGAGTACGATTTCATCTTAGTGGATTGTCCTCCATCCCTTGGAGTGATCACCATGAATGCCCTGGCTTGGTGTGACAGCATAATCATCCCAATGCAGTGTGAATACTTCGCAATGGAGGGTTTGAACTTGCTGATGCGCACTGTCAGCAATGTCAGGAAGGGTCTCAATCCTGATATCAAGATCCTGGGTATACTCTTCACGATGTTCTCAAAGAGGAACAAGCTCAATGCCGAGGTTGTGGAGGATACGAGTTCCTTCTTCCCTGACCTCGTGTTCAAGACCATGATCCCCCGCACCATACGCCTTGCTGAGGCTCCTAGCTATGGTATGCCGATCAACGTCTATGACATAGCCAATGCCGGTAACAAGGCCTATAACGCGCTGGCCAAAGAGGTGGTGAAACGTGTCTATGAAAGCTAAGAAAAGTCATGGCCTGGGCAAGGGAATAAGCTCCTTGCTTGGTGATTACGACATCAACTCATCAGCTGATGAGATCCTCAATGAGCTTGAGAAGCGCAGGCTGGAGTCAATGAAGGAATTTGCTCCTACGGAAGCCGCCCCTCCTGTTGTTGAAGAAGTGAAGGTTGAGGAGCCTGTTCCTGTTGTGGAGAAGCCAAAGGTCGAGGATGTGAAGCCTGTGGAGGAGAAGAAAGCCATTTCTTCTTCCAAGCCTGAAGTATCTGCCTCTGATACGGTCAGGGAGGTTCCTATTGATGATGTCATCCCAAATCCTGACCAGCCTAGGAAGTCCTTCGATGAGCTGACGCTCAATGAGCTTGCAGGTTCTGTGCAGAAGCAGGGCATACTCCAGCCACTGCTTGTCGAGGAGTATGCTCCTGGCAAGTATTCGATCATAGCTGGTGAACGGCGCTACAGGGCCGCCAAGATCGCAGGACTTGATAAGGTCCCCGTCCTTGTGCGCCGCATGAGCGAGGTCCAGCGCATAGAGGTCGCCCTCATAGAGAACATCCAGCGTGAGGACCTCAATCCAGTCGATGAGGCTGCCGCATATCAGTTCCTGATCCAGAAGTCAGGATTGACACAGGACGAGGTCGCCAAGCGTGTGGGCAAGAGCCGCAGCGCAATCACCAACAGCCTGCGCCTCCTCCAGCTCCCTGACCAGGTCAAGGACGACCTTGTCTCTGGTGTGCTCACTGCTGGCCATGCCCGTGCGATCCTCTCCCTTGTCAACCCTTCTGACAGGATCCTCCTGCGCAACATGATTGTCGAGAAGGACCTCTCGGTCAGGGCTGCCGAGGCTGAGGCGGAGAACCTCAACCAGGGACGAAAGCTCATTCTGCGCAAGAAGGCATCGAGGCCTGTGGATCCTGATGTCCAAGCGGTTGAAGACAAGCTGCTTGAAGCCTTCAAGACCCGTGTCGAGATAAAGGGCTCGTTACGCCGTGGCAAGCTTGTGATCCCCTACCGCACTGAAGCTGAACTTGAACGCATCTACTCCTTGGTCGGAGGCTCAGGCCTCTTCGATGATGAGGAGTGAGGATTAAGTAAGGAATACCAACTATGGATAAGTCAAAGCTGAAAGACGGTCTTTACGCCGTCATCCATACGGAAAAGGGTGATATCATATGCGCCCTTGAGTGGAAGAAGGCTCCTATGACGGTCATGAACTTCGTAGGGCTGGCAGAGGGTGTCCTCAACCAGGAGGAGCCAGGTGAGCCATTTTACGATGGACTGATTTTCCATCGTGTCATACCCAACTTCATGATCCAGGGTGGCTGCCCCAAGGGCACAGGAACAGGTGGTCCCGGCTACCGCTTCCCAGATGAGTTCGATGCCACGCTGAAGCATGATGGTCCTGGCGTGCTCTCGATGGCGAACGCCGGTCCTCATACCAATGGCAGCCAGTTCTTCATCACCCATGTCGCAACACCCTGGCTTGATGGCAAGCACTCTGTATTCGGCCATGTCGTCGAAGGTCAGGATGTAGTCAATGCGATCGAAGCTGGAGACAGGATCGACTCCATCGAGATTGTCCGCGTCGGTGATGAGGCCGAGGCCTACAAGGCCACTCCTGAGGACTTCGAACGCCTTGTCGAGGATGTCGACAAGAGGGCGAGGGAGAAGGAGATCGAGGAGAGGAGGAAGGTCCTGGCTGAACTCGACAACCGCTACCCAGATGCTGTGAAGAAGCCTTCTGGACTCTGGTACGTGGTTGAGAAAGAAGGTGATGGCAAGGGTTCTCCCAAGATGGGGCAGAAGGTCAATGTCCACTATCATGGCACACTGATGGATGGTCGTGTGTTCGACTCATCAATCGCACGCCGCAAGAGCGCGAGTTTCCGTGTCGGCGAAGTCATCGATGGTTGGAATGAAGCCCTGCAGGAGATGAGCAAGGGTGAGAAGCGTACGCTGATCATTCCTCCTGAGCTGGGTTACGGCGTTCATGGCATCCCCGGTGTGATTCCTCCGAATGCCTACCTTATCTTCGATGTCGAGCTTCTGGACTTCTGAGCCAGAGGTCTTGTGAATGTATCAGCAGGGGATGGATGGAATCCCCTGCTTTTTAGTCAGGGGGGCTTATGAAAGCCAAGTCAGCAGCAACACAGTTCGTATGCACAGCTTGTGGAAGGGTTGAGACCAAGTGGCTGGGACGCTGCCCATCCTGCGGGGCTTGGAACAGCTTCGAGGAGGAGAAGGTCCCTGTGGAGTCCTCTTCCCCTGCGATGCAGGCCGTGCCAGTGCTTGATGCGAAGCTCAAGAGCCTTGCCGAGGTCAGTGTCGACAAGTCTGTGCGTTTTGAATCAGGGCTCAGTGAACTTGACCGTGTGCTTGGTGGTGGTGTGATGCGTCCTTCCTCCGTCTTGGTAGGAGGTGAGCCTGGTATCGGCAAATCCACGATCATGCTGCAGTTGGCGGCAGCCTGTCATGGGGCAGGTCCTGTACTTTACGTCTCAGGGGAGGAAAGCCCTGGCCAGGTACGCCTCAGGGCTGAGCGTCTTGGCTTGAAGCTTGAGGACATCAACATACTCTGCGATACCAGGCTTGAGACACTGATGGATGCGGTAAGCTCCCTCAAACCCGCCATGGTGGTCGTCGACTCACTCCAGACCTTGTCAACGACAACAGTCACCTCGATCGCTGGTTCCCCAAACCAGATGAGGGCATGTTGCATGGCCCTTTCCATGCAGGCCAAGGCAATGGGCATGGCCTTGTTCCTGATCGGCCATGTGACGAAGGATGGCATGCTCGCTGGCCCAAAGATTGTCGAGCACCTTGTCGACACGGTGCTCTATTTCGAGAGCGCGCAGGCTGGTGTCAGGATACTGCGGAGCGTCAAGAACCGTTTTGGATCTGTTGATGAGATTGGTCTTTTCCGAATGGATGCGAAGGGGCTCACGCCTGTAAAGGAACCAAGCACCTTCTTCATCAGCGCACGTGAAGGAGGCACGCTACCCAGCGGCATCGCCTATACTGCGGTGACAGAGGGGTCCCGTACGTTCATGGTCGAAATCCAGGCATTGACCGTACCTTGCAAGGGCGGTTCATCAAGGGTCTACTCAGATGGCATAGACAACGCACGTGTAAACCGTGTCGCCGCGATCCTGGAACGTCATGCCGGGCTCACGTTGTCAGACAGCGACATCTATGTGAATGTCGCTGGTGGGATGAGGTTGAACGAGGTCTCGATCGAGCTTGCGCTGGCATTGGCGATCTGGTCTGCCCGCACTGACACGCCACTCTCTGGCCGTCAGGTCTGCTTTGGCGAGTTGTCGCTCGCAGGTGAGGTGCGACCAGTTTCCTTCCTTGAGAGGAGGATCAAGGCCTCCCTTGAGATGGGTTTTGACAAAATCCTGGCACCCTCTTCGTTCACAGGTGGCTCACAAGGCTATTCAGAGTGCCGCAACATGAGGCAGGCCCTGATGATCAGCCGCGCACTGAGGGAGGAGGCTTAACGCTCCTTCCCTTTGTAGTTGGAGACGATGTAAGCCACCATGAGGCAGGTGGCCACGATGAAGAGCAGTATTGTGACTATTGGTGACAGTGGCACACCAACACTGTCACAGAACATGTAGACGATGCAGATGGCAAGTGCCAGCACCAGGGCCCACGTCTTGTTTTTCATCATCGCCTCCTCATAGATGGCTGATCAGCACAGGGAAGGCGATCAAGGTCCCGAACATGCTGCCGATCGACGAGAAGAGCAGTACAAGCAGTGCATGGAGTATGCGGTTCTTGTACCAGCTGCGGAACTTCATCGCATCATCATTCAGACCTTCGAAGTCCTTGACCTTTGGTTTGCGCAGTGTGGCTTCAAGCACGCCGCCGAGCATGCCGACACCAAGGGCTGGGTTCAAGGCGAAGAAGGGAGCCGTGACCGTACATGCCAATATGTTCAATGGGTGGGCGAGGGAGGCCAGGGTCGCGATGAAGGTGCACGCGCAGTTGACCGCGATCCAGGTAAGGAAGAGCCTCAGCCCCTGGTCCCAACCCGCCGATACGATTCCATAGACGATGAGTGCCACGATCAGCAGTGGTATGACCCAGGCAGCGATTTTCCCGACCGGCTTCCCCTTGGGGATGTTGTCGAGTTCCTCGAGGCTTGGCGTTTGTTGTCCTTCGTCGAGTTTCCTTATCGTCTCAATGACACCATTTGTATGGCCGGCACCGATGACAGCTATTTTCTTCCTGCCTTCGCTTTCGTAGATCGACCTGCCAAGGTAGTTGTCACGCTCATCGATCAAGACCTCTTTGACGGTGGGGAGTTCCTTGGCCATTTCATCCATCATGGCCTGGAGGGTGTCCTGTTTCTTGAGCTCCTCTAGCTCCTCAGCGCTGATCTCCTCGTTGGAGAAGGCTGCAGAGATCAATGATGCGAGCAGCTTGCACTTGTTCCACAACGAGCTCTTGGCCCAGGCCCGTTTGAATGTCGTCTGGATCTCACGGTCACACAGTGATAGTGGGATGCCACGCTCCTTGGCGAGCTTCGCTGCCCCAAGGATCTCATCACCAGGCTTGGTCCCTGTCTGCTGGCCCATGCGGCGCTGGAAGGATGCGAGGGCCGTGTTGGCCAGAAGGAAGAAGCCTCGTCCTTCCTTGATGACCTTGCGTATGTCCATGTCCTGCCAGGAGCGCTTGTCGCTCTTCGACTGCATCCTGCTCTGATCGAGCTCGATGCAGATCCTGTCAGGATTGTTCTCATCGATCATGGCGGCGACCTCTTCGACAGAGGTCTGGCTGACATGTGCCGTACCTACCAGGATGATCTCCTGGTCCTTCAGGTACAACCTGTGCACCGTGTCACTTATCGTCTCGACTGTCATGACAAAGAATTTATCTCAATAAAGGTGCCTGAGGCAATTCTAGATCGCGAGGAAGAGTTGCATGACGCACTCGAAGGCGTTCTCCTTCAGGAGGCGCACATAGAGCCTGCCAGAGGCTTCGGTCCCTGCGAAGGGCATCGCCGTACGGCGTAGCGAAGCCTCATCTGTTATTGGGATTGTCTGGAGGAGCCTATAGCGTCCTGTGGGGATGAGCAGGTCGTGTCCTGGCCTGTGTGGCAGGACCTCTCCCGCCTCGACAATGGCCTTCTCCTGGGCTGTGAATGGTTCCCTGCTGCCAGACCAGCCCCGTTCCATGCGGAAGATCACATCATCATAGGAGAAGGTGTAGGCGAAGCAGGTCTCCGCACCTATCGGCATGTCATCAATCGAGGTGAGGTCTACATCATCAGCCCTGTATTCCAAGGCATGGGCGAGGTTGAGTGTGAAAAGCATGTCAGCATTGTATGCCTTGGTGGCCTTGTTGACCATTGTCCATATGCGTCCACTTCGCTAAGATTGGAAACATGTTAAGCACAATCAAAGATAATGTTCATCTGCTGCGTTTTGAGAAGAGCCACGACGACCTCTTCGAGGGCTGCTGGCCTATAAACGATGGAGTCTCCATCAACTCCTACTGCCTCACTGGCAGCAAGAAGAAAGTCCTGATCGACTATGTCGAGTCCGGAGCCTCCTTCGATGACGACCTGGCACGCCTCGGTCTCCGCATCGAGGACCTGGACGTCCTCATATTGAACCATATGGAGCCTGACCACACTGGCGCCCTGTCGACACTCTTCGCCCGCAACCCATCAATCGAGGTCTATGCGACGAAACTTGGTGCCACAGAGACAGAGACCCTCTATGGTCATAAGAACGTCCATGTGATCACTTCTGGCGAGGAGCTGGACATCGGAGGCATGACACTGGTCTTCTATGCTGCACCGAATATCCACTGGCCGGACACCATGATGACCTACCTCAAGGAGGATGGCATCCTCTTCTCCTGCGATGCCTTTGGTGCCTTCGGTGCTTACCAGAGCGTCTATGATGACGAGCTCACCGAGCGTGAATGGGCCCTGCTGAAACCAGAGACGGAGCGCTACTACGCCAACATCGTCGCCAGCTTCTCTTCATTCGTCATCCGTGGCATCAAGTCTCTCTCCGGCCTTGATATCAAGACCATCTGCCCAAGTCATGGCATCGTCTGGCGCAAGGATCCTTCCTATGTCGTCAACTGGTACCTGAAACTCGCTTCATATGCCGAAGGCCCCAGGGAGGATGAGGTCACGATCCTTGTCTCCAGCATGTACGGCAACACAATCAGCTATGTCCAGGATCTTGAGAGGATCGCCAAGGAGGCTGGTGTGACGACCCATACGGTCCGCATCCCGGATGTCGGATCCTCCTACGCCCTGGAGAAAGTATGGAGGAGCAAGGCCTTCGTTGTCGCCGCCCCGACTTACGAGCGCGCTCTCTTCCCACCGATGGCCCACTGCCTCGACTGGTTCGTCCGCAAGGAGGTCAAGGACCGTGCGGTCATGCACTTCGGTTCCTCCCTCTGGTCAGGTGGCGCAGCCGCAGAGTTCAAGACCTATGCTGAGAAGATGAAGCTCGATGTCGTCGATGCATTCGACTTCCGTGGCAAGGGTACCGAGGATGACAGGAAGAGGATTGAGGATTCCTTCCGCGCCCTGCTTGCCAAGGTAAAGGCCTGAAAAGCCTGAGACAAGTTGGATATGACAAGAGAGGCTCCGATGTGGAGCCTCTCTTGCATAGACTGGCTGTCGATCAGAACTCAGAGAGCATGTAACGCAGGAAGCCCATCATGCGTTCTGCCGATGCGACCTCGATGTGTTCATTGACTGAGTGGACATCGAAGAGGTTGGGGCCGATTGAGACAGAGTCCATGCCAGGAATCACAGAGTTTATGATTCCGCATTCAAGTCCGGCATGGATTGTCGTCACGACCGGCTTTTTCTTCGTATAGGCCTTCCACAGGGCCGCGGTCTTCTTGACCAGTGCGGATGAGGGATCTGGTTCCCAGGAGGGATAGGCCCCGTCATGACGTACATCGAAACCGAAGTCCTCTGCCGCTGCTGCGACCAGGTAGGCGCATTCATTGCGTGCGGATTCAATCAGCGAGCGTGTCGAGCACTGCGCCTTGAGCTTGCCATCCTTCAGCGAGACGATGGCCAGGTTGTTTGATGTCTCCACGATGCCAGGGAAGGCCGCGCTCATTGATTGAGGTCCGTGTGGAATCAGGTAGAGGGCCTCCATGAAGGCCATTGATGTCTTCGCCTTCACAGCTTCAGATGGGACTTCTTCAAGCTTCTCAAGTGTCACAGTGATGCCAGGGTCCTTGTCCTTGTATTCTCCTGCGAGTTCGCAGCGGACCTGTTCTGTGATGCTTGTGACCGTGTCCTCGTATTCTGTGTCTATTACGAATGAGACAGTACATGATGATGGGATGACGTTGCGCCTCGAGCCACCCTCCAGTCCTGTCAGCATGAAATCCGGCAACCTGTGCATGATACGAGCGACCACCTTGATGGCATTTGCACGGCCTTTGTGGATCTCACCGCCACTGTGACCACCAAGCAGGCCAGAGACTGAGAGGCGGAAGTGAGATGAGTGTGCCTTGTCCACATCCTTCATCTTGGCCTTGGCTGAGATATCGGTGTCAATGCCACCGGCGCAGCCAGTGTAGATGATTCCTTCCTCCTCGCTGTCGAGGTTGATCATCTGGCGGGCGTGGATTTTGTCGGCATCCAGGTTGAAGGCCCCTGTGAGTCCTGTCTCCTCACTGATCGTGAAGAGGAGTTCAAGAGGCGGGTGGGCGAGCTCCTTGTCACTTGCGAGAGCGAGCGCCATTGCGATCGCGATGCCATTGTCAGCACCTAGGGATGTGTCTTTGGCGCGGACCGTCTTACCGTCACAGACGATTTCGATTGGGTCCTTTGTGAAGTCATGACGGCTCTCAGCTGTCTTCACACAGACCATGTCCATATGGCCTTGGAGGCAGACAGGGACCTCTGCCTCCTTGCCTCCTGTGCCAGGGACGTAGATGATGACGTTGCCGATCTTGTCGGTCTTGGCATCAAGGCCGTTCCTGCCTGCCCATGAGAGGAGCCAGGAACGCACTCCTTCCTCGTTTCCTGATTCACGTGGTATCTGGGAGAGTTCCTCGAAGATGGACCACATCATTTTCTCATTCAAATCATCGAACCACATTGATGAACTCCTTGCTTAGAAGCCCCCTGGCCAGCTGTCCGTTGATGAAGAGGCCACCAAGGCTGAAGTCCTTGTTGATGACCGCGACATTCGCACAATAGCCAGGGATGAGGGCTCCTTTCTTGTGGAAATCATAGATGCGTGCAGGGTTGGAACAGGCCATCTGTATGGCCTGGTCGATTGGGATGCCCCATTCTACGACATTCTGTACGCCCTTGAGCAGAGTCAAAGAGGATCCCAGGAAGAGGGCGGGGTCCTCGGCGGAGACGAAGGCTCCATCATGCAGCATGGCCGGCACTCCGTTTGCTGTGAGAGGGCCTTCCTTCTGCATCGTCGGTTTGAGTGAGTCCGTCACCATGACTATATTGCTGATTGGCTTCTCCCTGAGGAGCAGCTTGACCAGTTCTGGATGGACATGGATGCCATCACAGATGATTTCAGCCTTCATGTCCTGCTGTATCATGATCGCACCGACACAGCCTGGGTTGCGGTGATGCAAGCGGCTCATCGCATTGAAGAAGTGGGTGGAGTGCAGGATGCCGCACTGCATGCCTTCGATGATGTTCTCGTAGGCTGCATCTGTATGTCCTGCCAGTAGGACTATGCCACGCTTTTGTGCTTCCAAGGCGAGGGTGCGCATGTGTTTCAGCTCAGGGGCTACAGTCATGCAGACGATCTTGCCTTCTCCTGCGTCGTAGAGCCTGTTGAAGACATCGAGGTTGACCTCCTGCAAGCCCTCTGGTGCCTGGGCTCCGATGCGTTTGGGTGATATGAAGGGGCCTTCAAGGTTGATACCTTCGATTGTCGCACCCTTTTCCTCGCCCATGGCTGCGACGATGGCCTTGACGGAGGCCTCCATCTTGTCAATCGTGTCTGTATAGACCGTCGGCAGGAATGATGTGACGCCGAAATCGGCGAGACGGTCGCTCATGCCAAGTATTGAGTCGACACTGCAGTCCTCGGTTCCATAACCTCCGATGCCATGCAGGTGCGTGTCGATCAGGCCAGGGGTGATGTAGGCGCCTTTGACATCAATCAGTATGACGTCCTTGTCATAAGCCTTCTCAGCCAGGCGCTTCATCCTGAAGACATCGTCGATTTTTCCTTGATCGTCGATTGCCAGGGCGCAGTTGTCGATCTTGGCGACACCTGAGAGCACTGTTCCATTGATAAGTACATATTTGACGCTCATGATTGCATGATACACCACAAGTGGGCGTGGCGGGTAGGAGGAAGGTGTCCATTCTTGTCAAGTATGCAACTGTGGCAATACCATATGGGCATGGATGTGGACGATGTCTGCTTGATTTTGAATCCCAATGCCTCGAAAGGCCGGGGGAAGGCTTCTGCCGACGTCATAATAAAGGCCTTCAAGGCACGTGGTTGTACGATACGCACCTGTCTGACAAAGGCCCCTGGTGATGCGCTTTCCATCGCGGAAGAAGCCAAAGAGGGGCTTGTCGTGGTCGCAGGAGGTGATGGCACCGTCAATGAAGTGCTCAATGGAATCATGCGTTCGGGAGCCAGGGCAGCCATGGGTGTCATACCAATTGGACGAGGCAATGATTTCGCCTGGGCTGCGGGGATCCCTCGTGACATCAAGGCGGCTGTGGATCTTGTCCTCGACAGTGATGCCCGTCCGATAGATGTCGGCTATCTCGAGGGAGGTATCTTCCCCGGAGGGCGTTTCTTTTTGAATGGCACGGGTTTCGGCTTTGAGCCGATGATCAACTTCCAGGCCTCCCGTTACAAGCACATCAATGGCATGCCTAGTTACATCATGGCCTTCTTCCACTGCCTGATCAACATACCCAGGCCATATGACTTGGTGATGACGATCGACGGTGAAGAGATCCATGTGCAAAGCCAGCAGGTGTCTGTATGCAATGGCCGCCGCATGGGTTCTGCCTTCATCCTGGCCCCTGATGCCTGGATGGACGATGGCTACCTCGACATCGTCTACGCCAAGCGCCCTGTGACACGCCATGAGCTCATCCCCCTGACCGCCGCCTTTTTCAAGGGGAGTCAGTTGGAGGACTGCCCATTCATGACATCCAGGCGTGGACGTGAGGTCATCATCAGGAGCTCAGGGCAAGACATGTCTGTCCACACCGATGGCGAGTTCGTGAGCCTTGATGCTGACTGTGTGAAACTCCGTGTGCTACCAGGCGCACTGCGTCTCCATTACGTGAGGGCGGGCTTCCACCGTAATCGCGGCAAGGGTTAAGACTGTCCGCATAAATCCTTCCATGCAATAAAGAAGGTCTTGGTAAAATTTTGTTTGACAGCCCCTGCGTTCTGGTTTAATGTATATGATGAGATTAAAGGCGGTAAGTAGCGGTTTTTCCAGTCTCCTGGGGAGTTGTTCGTGGTTAAAGATTTTGTGCCGTGTGTCCATTTTTACGATCAAGATTTCGTCGACATGTATGACAGGACCTGGGTCTGGATAGAAGAGGGATGGAAGGAGGGCGTTCAAGGCCAGCTCCTCCCACAGGGCTTCCTCCACACAGGTGAGGAGGGCGTCATAAGCCTCTTCGACTGCTGCTTGGAGTCACTCTTCCTTGTCTATAGCAACCAGAAGTTCGACCCCTGTCCCCAGATAGATTATTTCTATGCCATGCAGGATGCGGATGGCCGCATCAGCGAGCGCTATGACTATCTTGAAGGAAAGGCTGTGACGGATGCGGAGAACCCCCTTGGAGTGACACTCCCCCTGCTTCCTTATGTCGAATATGTCTTTTACCATAAAATCGGCAATAAGAAGAGGCTGAAGGAGGTCATTGGGCATCTCGAGTCCTATATGACCTGGCTCGCTGAGAATTTCCAGCGCCCTAATGGCCTGTACAGCGTCCCCTACCAGGCGTGCAAGATGGGTAACATCCGTCGTCATGATGCGCTCTATACAGTGGACTTCAACGCCGCCATGGCCTTGGCGGCCCTCTACATGTCGAACATTGGCGACATCCTGAATGACAAGGAGCTCTCATTCCGGTACAAGAGGGTCTATTTCTCGCTCAAGACGCGTATCAACAGCATGATGTGGGATCCGGTCAAGCGTTTTTATTTCGACCTCGATGCCAACGAGGAGAGGATTGTCGCAAACAAGCACATTGGCTGTTATTGGACACTGCTTGCGGAAATCCCCAACTTCGAGTACGCCGAGTACCTGATCGCCCAGTTGAAGGATCCGAACGAGTTCGGAACCGACAACCCATTCCCCTGCCTGCCTGTGTCAAATCCTGATTACTCGGTCAATGGAGAGGGGTACAGGGGAGGTGTCGTCCCCTTCTACACCTACATGGTGATCAAGGGATTGAACAAGTACACGTCATCGATTTTCGCCCGCGAGTGTGCGATCCGTCACATGTACTTCATCCTGGACACCTTGCATCCAGATGAAGAGACCGTCGGTGAGGTCTGGGAGGCATACAAGCCCACAAGCGAGGGTGCATCTATTTCGACTGATGGTTCTTATACGAACCGCAAGCGCTACCTTCCAATGCTCGGGTTGACGACAATCACGCTGATGATCGAGAACATCATCGGACTTGAGATCTCGCTCCCCCGCAAGACAGTCGATTGGATGATGCCATCTCTTGAGGCCATGGGTATTGAGAACCTCTCGTTGAAAAGGAACTTCATCACAATACTCTCGAACAAGAACCAGCGTGGCTGGGAGATCCGTCTGGAGAGTGAGAAGCTTTACTACTTCACGATTGAGATTCTTGATGAGAACAAGAAGAAGACACTGCCGATTCCGAGTGGAAAGTGCAGCATGTTGATTGACAAGCTTTGAAAAATGGAACGATGTTCCGGTTTTTTCAGTTGCAAGAAGCCGGAGCGGGTTTTATACTTCAAGTATAAAGTTTCACAAAACGTGGAGGTATACAGCTCATGGACATGAAAGATTTCTCCCTCGAAGGGAAGGTCGCCTGGGTGACCGGCGCGTCCTACGGCATTGGTTTCGCTATCGCTTCCGCTTTCCACGCGGCTGGTGCGAAGATCTGCTTCAACGACATCAATGAAGCTGCAGTCGAGCGTGGCTACAACAACTACAAGGAAGCTGGAATCCCCGTCAAGGGATATGTCTGCGATGTCACAAATGAGGATGCGGTCAATGCGACGACAGCCCAGATCCTCAAGGACTTCGGCAGGATCGACATCCTTGTCAACAACGCCGGCATCATCAAGAGGATTCCGATGTGCGACATGAAGGCTTCTGAGTTCCGCCAGGTCATCGATGTTGACTTGAACGCACCCTTCATCGTTTCCAAGGCAGTCATCCCCCACATGATCGAGCAGGGTCATGGCAAGATCATCAACATCTGCTCCATGATGAGCGAGCTCGGTCGTGAGACCGTCTCCGCTTATGCTGCTGCCAAGGGCGGTCTGAAGATGCTGACCCGCAACATCGCATCCGAGTACGGCGAGTACAACATCCAGTGCAATGGCATTGGACCTGGTTATATCGAGACACCCCAGACCGCTCCTCTGCGCGAGAGGCAGGCTGATGGCAGCCGCCATCCCTTCGACCAGTTCATCGTCTCAAAGACTCCTGCCGCACGCTGGGGCAAGGCCGAGGATCTTCAGGGACCTGCCGTCTTCCTGGCATCTGATGCCTCGAATTTCGTCAACGGACACATCCTTTACGTCGATGGTGGCATCCTGGCCTACATCGGCAAGCAGCCCCAGTAAGTTTCCTGGGAACAAAAGGGAAGAGGGAGCCTCAAGCTCCCTCTTTTCATATATGGAGGCCAAATGTTCCGCATCATTGCCTTGATCCTGTTGGCGCTGTGCAGCCTTTCATCCTGTTCCTCAGGAGAAAGCCGGAATGACGTCATTTCCGTCGCCGTCTCACAGGAACCTCCGACCTTTGATGTACATGTCAACTCATCCCAGGTCGCCCGCTATGTGATCGCGGGTACTGTGGCAGAGCGTGTCGTCACCCTTGATTCCCAGGGTCGCCCCGTGCCTGAGCTGGCCCAGTCATTCCATAGTGAGGATGAGGGATGCACCTGGGTCTTCACCTTGCGCGATGATGTGCTGTTCCACAATGGACGTGTGATGGACAGCACGGACGCTGTGATGTCATTGAACCGGTGGATTGATCATGACTCTGCAGCATCAGCCATGCTTGGCGGTGCGAGGTTCACTGCTGTTGATGGGCATACGATCAGGATAGAGGCAGGCCACCCCATACTCTTCCTTCCTGACATGATGGCCTCCAGTCCGCAATCCGCTGTCATCTTCGCCAGGGAATGTCTTGAGGACCTGGGGGAGGATGGGCTCATCAAGGATTATATAGGAACAGGTCCCTATCGCTTTGTGTCATGGACCCGTGGCCAGGATGTCCTGCTTGAGCGTTTCGATGACTATTGTGCATATGGAGGGCCGATGGATGGGCTTGCAGGGCGCAAGCATGCCTACATGCCTCGGATCCAGTTCCACTTCGTTCCTGATTCATTCGCACGTACAAGCGGTTGTGAGACTGGGCGCTATCATTACATGAATGATGTGATGAATGATGACATACCTCGCCTCATGGAGGATGAGGACCTGTTCGTAAGCAGGGGGGATGAAGCTGGCAGCATCGTCCTGCTCTTCAACAAGAAGAGTGGGCCTGCAAGTGACATACGCATACGTCAGGCGGTCAACACCGCCCTCGACCTGGATGTGGTCATGGCGGCTTGTTATGGTAGTGGAGGCTATGTCATGCATCCCGATTACATGGAGGGACACCAGACCCTCTGGCATGTGTCCGACTCGGACCCCCGTTATGATGTAGGCGACAAGGAAGCTGCACGCCAGATGCTGGATGACATGGCTTACGATGGGACTCCCATCAAGGTGCTCTCAAGCAACCTGTCCAACCTCGACAAGTGCGCGCTCGCCATACAAAGCGAGCTTGAGGCGGCGGGTTTCGAGGTGGAGCTCACAATAGTCGACTGGGCCACGATGATGGCCTGGCGCAATGATCCATCCCGCTGGGACATCTGCCTGACAGCTATGACTTCTGTCAGCATACCATCCCAGAAACTCTTCCTTTCCCCTGATTACCCTGGTTGGTCCGATGATGCCAGGTTGCAGGAGATGATGGCTGGATTCTCTGCTTCCACGACAATAGGAGAAGCCCAGGCGTCATGGCGTGACATCCAGGACTATTGTCTTGACTACCTGCCGGCCATAGTAGCCGGACACTACCTCTCCGGCTACCTTGGACGGGATGAGCTTGTTGGTGTGATCGAGTACAGGGGCTTCTATTTCTTCAATGCCCAGCTCACATCCTGACACGGCCACGGATTGACCGTGCCAGTGTCAACCTGTCGGCGTATTCCAGGTCCCCTCCGATAGGGAGGCCTGAGGCCAGGCGGGTGATGTTCAAATCAAAGCCTTTGAGCAACTGCTGTACATAAAGGGCGGTGGTATCACCTTCCTCTGTCGGGTTCGTTGCGATGATGACCTCCGTGAACGCACCCTCCCTGACCCGTTTCAGCAACTCGTTGAAGCTGAGCTTGTCAGGGCCGGTCCCTTCAAGTGGGTTGATCGCACCACCCAGGACATGGAAGAGGCCGTTGTAGCTACCAGATGATGCGATGGTCAGGACATCCTGTGGCTGTTCGACAACACACAAGAGGCTCCTGTCGCGTGATGCGTCAGAGCAGTAACCGCATTGCTCATCCTCAGTGTATGAACCGCAGGTAGGGCAGCGGTGTACATGTTCCTTGATTGTCGAGACCGCCTCACCAAGGCGCCTGTTGTAAGATTCATCGCAAGTCAGCAGGTGATAAGCGATCCTGGTCGCACTCTTGCCACCTATGCCAGGCAGCCTGGAAAGGAGCTTCACCAACTCATCAAGACGCTCCACGGTGACCTCACTTGCTGAAGAGCTTGCCAAGGAGTTCTCCCTGGCTTTTCTGCCCCAGGGCCTGGACCTCGGCCATGGCCTTGTCGATTGCGGCGTTCACTGCCGCCATCACCAATGTCTCAAGGGCCTCCTTGCCAAGTCCAAATGCCTCATCGGAAATCTGGACCTGGCGCACACGTGGGTGTCCATCTGCTGTGACAGTGACCATGTCGCCTCCTGAGGCGGCACTGACACGCAGCTCCTCCTGCTTCTTCTGGACCTCTTCGGCGAGGTCCTTCATCGCTCCCTGCATCTTCATCAGGTCGCGGAAATTGAAATCAGGCATTGCCTTCCTCCTTGTCATGGATGACTATACGGCCCCTGAGTGCCTTTGCCAGCTTCTCAAGCAATGGGTTTCCAGGACCACTTCCCTTGTCGCGTACGACGCAACCGAGGGGGCCGGCATAGCCTGTTACCTCCCTTATGATTTCCCTTACGCTGGACATGTTGGTCGAAATCGACTTCTGGGCGAAGGATGACGATGTACACAGTAGTAGCTGGCCTTCCTCCTGGACGACGCTATGTACTTCGCCAATCAAAGAGCCTAGCCCGAAGACACCACTGTCCTCAGCCTTCTCCTGAATCATGGCGAGGGAGGACATGATTTCCTTCGCGGGGTCGGCTGGGCTTTCCACCATCGCCTCCCCGTCATCAGTCCAGCGCGGGGCCTCGTCTTCTTCATACTCATCCTGGACAAGGTCTGGCATAGGCCCTGGTGTGACCTGGGGCCCTGGGCTTGGCTGGGTTGTGGAAGCAAGCTCCGCATCCTGGTCTCCATCCTGCCCACAACCATCAGCCTTGGCTGTGGGCTGCCCTAAAGGGCGCCCTGCTTCCTGTATGACCTGGACAGGGGGGAGGGTGACAGGTTCCTTGACGACGGTCGCCCTGCCATTGGCTATGTCTTCCTTCATCGCCTCCAGACGGGCAACAAGTTCTTCCTGACTCGTGAGGAAGCGCAATGATGACAGACGTGATACGAAGAGCTCGATCTCGAAACGAGGGGAGATCGAGTAACGCACCTCCCTGTATGTCTGCATGAGACCACGCAGGGCCGCCTCGACCTGTGCTTCGCTCAGGCTTTCGACCAAGGCCTGTGGTATGTCATCCTTCATGACGCTCAGCAGCTCTGGGCTGTCTATCCCATCCTTGAGGAAAAGAAGGGAGCGGAAGAAGTCAGTGAAATCCCGGATGCACTGCTCGACCGAGACCCCTTTTGAGAGGATGGCGGCAAGGCTTTCCAATGCCTCCTTCCTCCTTCCTCCAATGGCGAGGGAGACAAGGGCCCCCACCTGGTCGGAACCGACAAGGCCTAGTTTGTCCCTTATCCCTGCGAGGGTGATATGGTCACCAGAGAAAGCCGCGACTTGGTCGAAGAGGGTGTAGGCATCCCTCATCGAACCCGCTCCTTCCTTTGCGATCCAGAACAGCGCGTCATCATCAGCCTTGATCCCCATCTCGTTTGCCGCTTCGGCGAGGCAGGCCTTGATGTCCTCGAGGCCGATCAGCTGGAAATGGAACTGCTGACAGCGGCTGCGGATTGTAGCGGGGACCTTCTGGAGCTCCGTGGTTGCGAATATGAAGATGATGTACGAAGGAGGCTCCTCAATTGTCTTCAACAATGCGTTGAAGGCGGAATTGGAAAGCATGTGGACCTCATCGATGATGTAGATCTTGTAGCGTGATGACTGTGGAGGGAACAGGACCTCGTCCTTGATTACACGTATGTCGTTGACAGAGGTGTTCGATGCACCGTCGATTTCTATGACATCGACACTGCTTCCTGATGTGATTTCGCGACAGGATGCGCACTGCCCACAGGGATGGGCTGTAGGTCCATGCTCGCAGTTGAGCGCCTTGGCGAGCAACCTGGCTGATGTCGTCTTTCCGACGCCACGCGGTCCTGAGAACAGGTAGGCGTGGGCTATGCGGCCACTGGCAATGGCGTTCTCTATCGTGGAGACGACGAACTCCTGGCCCACAAGCTTCTCAAAGACCTGTGGCCTCTTCCTGGTTGCTGTCACTTCGTATGCCATGGCTGGGAGTATAACACAGTGGGAGGAGTAAGAAAAACCGGTGACAAATGATCCTGGTCACATAGGAATTCCTCTGACCGTTGCTACATTCCTGTCCTGGCGGGGTTGGGAGGCACCTATTGCCTGGTATCTGTCACCGGAATTACGGAGAGGGGGGGATTCGAACCCCCGAAGGCTTTTGACCTTACACGACTTCCAATCGTGCACCTTCGACCACTCGGACACCTCTCCTCAAGTCGTAAAAACAAGGCAAGTCTAATGAAACCGTGTCATTTGTTCAAGTGGCAACCGAGCCGCTGTCAACGGCTTGCTGCCACACCCTTCCTTGGACAGTATCCTGATGCTGGACACTTGGAGCAGAACGGGGACACAGGGGTGCAGATGACCTGTCCGTAGGAGACAAGCAGCTCGTTCAAATCGATCCAGAAACGTCGTGGCATGATGGCTTCAAGCGCGGTGACGCTTTCCTCCGGGCTGTTTGTATCAATCCAGCCGATCCTGTTGGCGATCTGGTGCACATGGCAGTCTACACAGATGGCCTCGACTGCGAAGCCGAGGTTGAGTGTCAGGTTGGCTGTCTTGATTCCAACCCCTGGCAATGCCAGAAGCTCCTCCTGGGAGGAAGGCACGCACCCGCCATGTTTTTCCAACAGGATCCCTGCGATTGCCTTCAACTGGGCGGCCTTGCGCTTGTAGAAGCCTGCTGGCTTGATGGCATCGGCGACCGTCTCTTCGCTGATGCCTGCAAGTGCATGTACATCTGGAGCTAGGGATAGCAGCCGTCTGGATGCCTCCAAGGTCACTTCATCCCTGGTGCGAAGTGAAATCAGGGTAGAGACCAGTATGGCATAAGGGTCATGCCCGTATTCCGCCGCGATCTGGCTTACAGAGGGCAGGGTGGCGCCTTCTTTCCGGAGGGCGTCCTTGAATGTGTCGAAAACAGACTGCCAATAATCATCATCAAACAGTTTTTCTTTCATGTCAGCGGAGGGAATCGTGTTGCAAAAAGACTTCGATGTAAATAGCATGTCGCCATGATCATCATACTCAAGCAGGATATAAGCCCAAAGCAGAAAGACAATATAAAGGACCTCCTGGAGGAGAACGGACTGATCGTCCGTGAGATCCGGGGCAAGGAGGACACGGTCCTTGGTGCTGTCGGGGTCAACCGCATGGATCCCCGCCAGATCGAGCTGATGGACGGCGTCGCTTCTGTCGTGCCCATCTCAAAACCATACAAGCTCGCCTCAAGGGAGCTGAAGAAAGAAGACACGATTGTCCAGGTCGGCAATGTGAAGATTGGTGGCAACCGCGTCGTGATGATCGCAGGACCCTGTGCCGTTGAGAGCGAGAAGCAGATCATGGAAATCGCCGGCATGGTGCGTGAGGCAGGGGCTGTGATCCTCCGTGGTGGTGCCTTCAAGCCACGTACCTCACCATACTCATTCCAAGGTCTTGGTGAAGAGGGTCTCAAGTACCTGCGCAAGGCTGGTGATGAGTTTGGCATGCCTGTTACGACAGAGGTCGTCTCCCCTCGTGATGTCGAGATGATGGCTGGCTACATCGACATGTTCCAGATAGGAGCCAGGAACATGCAGAACTTCGAACTCCTCAAGGAGGTCGGACGTACTGGCATGCCTGTCCTCTTGAAGCGTGGCATCTCGGCGACAATCGAGGAGTGGTTGATGGCTGCTGAGTACCTCATGGCGAATGGCACTGACCAGGTCGTGCTCTGTGAGAGGGGCATCAGGACTTATGAGAAGGCGACGCGCAACACGCTTGACTGCTCTGCCATCCCTGTGGTCCAGAAACTGACACACCTGCCAGTCATTGGAGATCCTTCACATGCCACTGGCATGAGGGACCTGGTCCCCTCTATGGGGCTTGCATTGGTCGCGGCAGGAGCTTCTGGTCTGATTGTCGAGGTACACAACCATCCAGACAAGGCGCTTTCAGATGGTCCCCAGTCCCTACTGCCACAGCAGTTCGAGAAACTGGTTCGCGATGTCCAGGCCCTCTGCCCTGTCGTTGGCAAGTCACTTGAGAGCGTGCCCAGGATCATGCCCCAGGGCATGGACGAGGGCAGTGCTGATACATCCACCGCATCCAAGCCTGATGAGCTTGTCGTCGCCTTCCAAGGTGAGAGGGGTGCCTTCAGTGAGCTCGCAGTCCGACGTGTCTTCGATGAGGATGTACGTGTCCTGCCGTGCAAGAGCTTCCGTGATACCTTCGAGGCGGTGAACAAAGGACTTGTGCGCTATGCGGTCCTTCCTGTTGAGAACACGCTTGGTGGTGCAGTGGGTGACAACATCGACCTGATGACCCAGTACCCCAACCTCACGATAGTAGGCGAGGTCCAGGTCAGGATCGTCCATGACCTCATTGTCAATCCTGGCGTGCGTTTCGAGGACATCGAACGTGTCTATTCCCATCCCCAGGGACTTGCCCAGTGCAAGGAGTTCCTTGAGAGGGAGCTTCCAAATGCCGAAGTGATCCCATTCTTCGATACGGCTGGTGCTGTGACTTACATCAAGGAGACTGGAGACAAGCATGCGGCTGCGATCGCCGGGGCTCCTGCAGCGGCTTACAACAACATGGAAGTCGTAAGGGAGGCTATTGAGACGAATCCCCGCAACTACACCCGCTTCTTCGTGCTCTGCAGGGAGGAGAATGCGGCGGTCTTCCGTTCCGCGAACAAGCCTGACAGGGCCGCAGTAAGCTTCTCTGTCGCCGACCGCCCGGGTTCTTTGTATGACGCCCTTGTCATACTGAACAAGTATTCGCTGAACATGAAGAAGCTCGAGTCAAGGCCGATCGCCGGACGGCCTTGGGAGTTCTTCTTCTTCGCAGAGATCGACATTCCTGACATTGACACATTCCACAAGGCGTTTGAGGAGCTCAAAGACAGGACCAATGGTTTGAAGCTCCTGGGCATTTACAAGAGCGGCCACTAAGCTGTTTGGAACAAACCCACTGGTTTTTGCATATGAACAGGCATGAAGAAGTTTTCATGCCTGTTCTGCTTGCTGCTGCTTGCCAGCTGCACCTTGCAACCAATGAGGACGGTCGAGGTCGTGCTCTGTGATGAGCACTATTGGGAATACTGGGAAGGGCGTCCAATGTGGTACACGTTGTCCTGGTTCGATGGCAGGTCCGTCCAACATCTCGCCTTGGCGCCTGGTGTGAAGAAGGCCAGTGTCAGGATAGCAATGGGATCGACCTGTCCCTTTGCCGCAACACCTCTTGATTCCTTGCGTCCACAAGGTGCCATCTTCGTGCCAGGGGATGGTGATGTCGTGAAGCTTTGTTTTGAAGAAGGACGCCTTGCCTCGCTTCTTCTGGACATGACTGCCTTCGACAAGCAGGGCGTCTCTGCTCTTGATGCCCATTCCCTTGCCTCATCCCTCCCTGATGACTGGGACGAGGATGCCTTGCAGGCAGCCTTCCTTGAAGGCCGGCTGGGTCAGGTCCGGATTCCTAGCGCGAAGCGTCATGATGTCTTGGTTGAAGCCATTCCCAGTGGTTATTACGTCGGTGAGTATGATGAAGACCCCCGTTTCCAGCTGGATCCTGGCGAATCTGTCACGCTCAACCTCATTCCTGGTGTGCATCGCTTCTATAACAGGGAGAGACGGCTGGTGCACATGGTCTATGTTTACTCTGATGGGAGGGTATCTTATCATGATTACAGTCTTGTTGGTTGGTAGGAGAGCCCTCATGGAGTCATTGAAGGAGTTGTACAGGATTGGTTATGGACCTTCGTCATCCCATACAATGGGACCGCGATCTGCTATGGAGCGTTTCTGCTCCCGCAATCCTGGTATCAAGACCTTCGAGGCCGAGCTCTATGGTTCTCTTGCCGCGACAGGCAAGGGACACCTGACCGACAGGGCCCTGAGGGAGGCCGCCGCTGGTGCAGGGGCCAAGGTTGAAATCGCCTGGTTCCCCGAGACTTTCAAGCCCTTCCATCCAAACGCACTGACACTCAAGGCGCTTGGTGAGGATGGTTCTGTCACTGATGAGGAGACTTACTACTCTGTAGGTGGTGGCAGGATTGTCACAGAAGACAGCCATGAGGCTTCTTCGGATGTCTATCCCAAGGAGAAGTGCGGATCCTTCGCCAAGCTCCTTGCCTACTGTGAGGAGGAAGGCCTGCAGGTCTGGGAGGTCGTGCTTGAGGTCGAGGGCCAGGGCATCATGGACTATATGAAGGATGTCTGGGAGACGATGAAGGCGGCGATCAGCCGTGGCCTCAATAATGAAGGTGTCCTTCCTGGTGGCTTGAAGCTCCAGCGCAAGGCTGCCCAGTACTATGCCAAGGCACGTGACTTCAAGGGAACCTTTGCTGGCAACGCCCTGCCTCTTGCCTATGCCCTCGCTGTCAGTGAGGAGAACGCTGGTGGAGGCCAGATTGTAACCGCCCCCACATGTGGCAGCTGCGGAATCCTTCCTGCCGTCCTATATTACCTTGCCACTGATAACGAAGTCGCGGAGATACGCATCCTGCGTGCCCTGCTCACTGCTGGCATGATAGGCAACATCGTCAAGGAGAATGGTTCTATTTCCGGCGCCGAGGTTGGCTGCCAGGGCGAGGTCGGAGTCGCCTGCGCCATGGCGGGTGGTGCGGCCGCCCAGTTGCTTGGTGGGACGATCCACCAGGTCGAATACGCTGCGGAGATGGGTCTCGAGCACCATCTCGGCCTGACCTGCGATCCGATGAAGGGCCTTGTCCAGATCCCCTGCATCGAACGCAATGCGATGGCTGCGATGAGGGCGCTGGATCATGCGCTCTACGCCCTGATGGGTGATGGCCGCCACAAAGTGTCATTTGATGCCGCAGTGGAGGTCATGATGGAGACAGGCCAGGCCCTGCCATCCCTCTACAGGGAGACGAGCATGGGTGGTCTTGCCTTGATCAAGTAAGCCTGTCACCAGGCCTTGGGGATGATGTCCTCCAAAGCTTTTCCTTTGGCCAGGTCATCGACCAGCTTGTCGAGCGCCCTGACCTGACGCATGAATGGATCTTCAATTTTTTCCACTTTGACACCACAGACCGTGCCCTTGACCAATGCAGAGTTGGCCTCTGCGTCTGGAGCACCTGAGAAGAAGTCACCATAGGAGATGTCACTGTCCAGGTGGGCTTGTATCTCATCAGTTGAGTAACCAGTGAGCCAGCTTGTGAGTGTGTATACTTCTTCCTTGGACCTTCCCTTCCTCTCCGCTTTCGCGATGAGCAGTGGGTATGTCCTGGCGAACTCCATGTTGAAAACCTTCGAGTTGTCCATGAGTGGTTTTTAAGACAATTGGGCTTATAAGGAAAGCCCCATCCATGTGGGACAGGGCTTTCCACTTTGTTTTCAATCCACCTTATTTCACTACAAGGTTGACGAGCTTGCCTGGGACGACGATTTCCTTGACCAGCGTCTTGCCTTCGAGGTAGGGGATGATCTGGGCATCAGACTTGGCTTCCTTGAGCATCTCCTCCTTGCTGGCGGCGGCAGGCATCTGGATGCGGGCACGGAGCTTGCCATTGACCTGGACAACCATTTCGATGCTGTCCTCCTGGCAGAGGGCCTCATTCCAGCTGGGCCATTCGGCATTGGCTATGCTGGGTTCGTGTCCGAGCATCTCCCACAGCTCCTCCGCCAGATGTGGCGTATAGGGTGAGAGCAGGAGGGCGAGCTTCTCAAGGAGGGCCTTGGGGACGGTGTCGCACTTGTTGAGCTCATTGACCAGGACCATCATCTGGCTGATCGCCGTATTGAAGCTGAGGGCTTCTGTGTCCTGGGTGACCTTCTTGATTGTCTTGTGGAGGAGCTTGTCGAGCTCTGCTGGGATTCCGATGTCCTCGATCTTCTTCTCAGTCGCGATCCTCCAGATCCTGTCAAGGAAGCGGTAGACACCAATCGTGCCCTGTGTCGACCAGGGTTTCGACATTGTCAGAGGACCCATGAACATCTCGTAGACCCTCATCGTGTCAGCACCGTAGTCACGGATGACCGCATCTGGGTTGATGACGTTCTTGAGGCTCTTGGACATCTTCGTGACAATCTGTTCGACCGCCTCCCCCGTGTCCTTCTCGATGAATTTGCCAGGAGAGGTCTCCTCGACCTTGTCGACAGCGATGATCACACCATTGGGCTTCTTATAGGCGAAGGAGGTGATCATGCCCTGGTTTACAAGCTTCTGGAACGGCTCCTTCGTTGAGACAAGGCCCAGGTCGTAGAGGACGTGGTGCCAGAAGCGGGCGTAGAGGAGGTGGAGTACGGCATGCTCTGCACCGCCGATGTAGAGGTCGACAGGCATCCAGTACTTCTCCTTGTCAGGGTCGACGAAGGCCTTGTCGTTCTTTGGGTCGATGTACCTGAGGTAATACCAGCAGGAACCCGCCCACTGGGGCATCGTGTTCGTCTCACGATGAGCGGGACCGCCACAGACAGGGCAGGTCGTCTCAACCCATTCCTTGATATTTGCAAGAGGACTCTCCCCTGTACCTGAAGGTTCGTACTTCGTGACCTCTGGGAGGGTCAGGGGGAGCTGGTCCTCAGGAACAGGTACTGTACCACAGTGGTCACAGTGGATCAGTGGGATGGGCTCACCCCAGTAGCGCTGGCGGGAGAAGACCCAGTCCCTGAGCTTGTAATTGACAGCTTTGTGTCCACACTTGTTCTTTTCAAGGAAGGCGAGCATCGCCTCGATGGCGTCAGCCTTGTTCAGGCCATCGAGGAAGCCTGAGTTGACATGGATGCCATCCTCGGTCCAGGCCTGCTCGTTGACATCAACGCCGCTCTTGAGGACCTCGATGATTGGGAGGCCGAACTTCTTGGCGAACTCCCAGTCACGTGTATCATGGGCGGGGACAGCCATGATGGCACCTGTCCCGTAGCTGATCAGGACATAGTCGGCAATCCAGATCGGGATCTTCTTGCCATTCACAGGGTTGACCGCATAGGAACCTGAGAAGACACCTGTCTTGTCCTTTGCCAAGTCGGTGCGGTCCAAGTCACTCTTATGGCTGGCCTGGGCGATGTAGGCATCAACTGCTTCCTTCTGCCCAGGTGTGGTCAGCCTGGGTACGAGGGGGTGCTCGGGGGCGACGACCATGTAGGTCGCTCCAAAGAGCGTGTCGCAGCGTGTCGTATAGACTTCCAGTTTCTCATCCATGCCATCGACCTGGAAGAAGACCGCGGCACCTTCACTGCGTCCGATCCAGTTGCGTTGCATGAGTTTGACCGACTCCGGCCAGTCAAGGTCATCAAGGCCTTTGAGCAACTCATCGGCGTAAGCCGTGATCTTCAGCATCCACTGTCTGATGTTCTTACGCTCGACGACACTGCCACAGCGCTCACAACGGCCTTCCTTGACTTCCTCGTTGGCAAGTCCTGTCTTGCATGAAGGGCACCAGTTTATAGGTGTGTGCGCTTCATAAGCCAGGCCCTTCTTGTACAGCTGGAGGAAGATCCACTGGGTCCAGCGGTAATAATCCTCCTCGCAGGTGCTCACCACACGGTCCCAGTCATAGCACATGCCGAGGCTCTTGATCTGGCGTGTGAAGTTGTCGATGTTCTTGTGCGTCGTCACACGGGGATGGGTGCCCGTCTTGATCGCATAGTTCTCGGCGGGGAGGCCGAAGGAGTCGAAGCCCATCGGATGCAGGACATTGTAACCACGCATCCTCTTGAAGCGTGAGTAGATGTCAGTGGCTGTATAGCCTTCTGGATGTCCGACATGAAGCCCGGCCCCGGAGGGATAGGGGAACATGTCTAGCACATAGAGGCGCTTGTCCTCAGGATAAGAGGGGTCCTCTGTCACATGGAAGGTGTCATTCTCCTCCCAGTAGCGCTGCCATTTCTTCTCGATTTCTGTGAATGGGTACTTGCTCATTGCTCCAACCTCATGGTCTATTCGTTGTGGATTATATTTCCCGTGGCTTGATGTGGGAAGCCTCAGGCGAGACGGACGCGCACCACGGTCACAAGTTCACTTGTCTCTTTAGTGACCATTGATGATACCGCGTACTCCTCCCACACAGGTCCATCCAAGGACAGGCCCCGTGCATCGACTTCATTGAAGAACCTCTTGTAGCTGGGTCCCATGTCCTTGCAGGGACCATGGAAGCACATGCAGGCGTAATGCCCTGCCGGGATGTTTGACTCCCCTCTGGGTACGCAGATCGTATACACCGCCTTGACTGATGAACCTCCTGACCTGGCCGCCTCCAGGTCAAGCATGCTGCCTGCCACTGCTGTCTGTCCAAAGCCAAGGCGGTGCACCAGTTCATCAAAGGACCGGTTCCATTCCTCCTCTGTCGTAGGGCCATCGCCCTGGATGTCCTGCAATGCTATTCCTGTAGTGGACATCTCCTTTATGTAGAGGTCCCCTTCATTGTGATGCATGGCCTCATCCATGCGTTCGTAGAGCGACTGGGTCACAAGAAGACGCTGTGTGAGTGTGTCAATCCGGGAACCCAGGCCTTCCATCTCCTTTGCCAGGACATCCATGAATCCTTCCCTGTCGAGCCCCTGGGTGGCTTCCTTGACGGAGGAGAGGGAGAATCCCAGTTCCTTGAGCGCCAGGATGGCTTCAAGTTCCGATAGCTGGGATGAAGTGTAGTAACGGTAGCCGTTAGGCTTCCTGCCTGCGGGTTTCAGCAAGCCTGTCTTGTCGTAATAGAGCAGGGTGTCTTTACGCAGGCCATAAATCGCTGCCAGCTGTTTGGGGCTGTATTCCCGTGATTTGTTTTTCATGCCAATGATGTTAGCACTTGACTATGGACTTGCTCCATGGTTTTAGATGGATGCCATGCTTTCAGACAGGGAATTGTTCATAGACACGAAGCCGTCGCGTCTCGTGCTCCGTGCCGCTGTGCCTGGTGCGATCGGCATGGTCGCATCGAGCATATACTTCACGCTTGAGATGCTCCTGATCGGGCGCCTGATCGGGCAGGAGGCCTTTGCGTCCGCCAATCTCGTCATGCCATTCGTCCTCATCAACTTCGCGCTTTCGGACCTGATAGCCGTTGGTTCCTCTGTCCGCATCGCCATAAGGCTGGGAGAGGGTGCGAAGGAGGCGGCTGACAGGCTGTTCTCCCTCGCTGTCGTCACATGCATGGTCCTGAGTGCGTTATCCGCAGTGGTCCTGATGCTGGTCGTACCTGTCCTGCTTTCATTGATGGGCGCGGATCAGCAGATGATCCGCCATGCCATGGGCTATTTCGGGGTCTATGCCGTCTTCAGCCCTTTCACAGGCCTGGTCTTCGCCTTGGACAACTATCTCAGGATCTGCGGCAGGATCAGGTTCTCGATGGTGATGAACATACTCATGGCCCTCATGTGCCTGGTCTTCGAGACAGTCTTCCTCCTGGTTTTTGACCTGGGCCTGCCTTTCGCAGCCCTTGGCTCAAGCCTTGGCATGACAGTGACCTGCCTGATCTGCCTCCTGCGTTTTGCAAGAGGGCGCCTCGCACTCCGCCTGAGGCGGCCACGTTTCGACAAGGTTGCGCTTGCCGACATGGTCGCACAGGGCCTGCCAACCTTCTTCAACAACATCGCAGGGCGTATCTCTTCCATCCTGATGAACAGCCTCCTGTTGCGCTGGGGTGGGGCGGTCGCCGTCTCGATTTATGGTGTGTTGATGAATGTGGATGGCCTGATCGTGCCTTGCATGTATGGGGTCTTCGATTCCTTGCAGCCAGCCATAGGTTTCAACTGGGGGGCGGGCCGCAAGGACCGTGTACGGAGGATAGCCTTCATCTGCCTTTGTGCGATTGCCGTGATCAGCCTTGCCTCCTTTGTCATTGTCGAACTCTTTCCGAATGAGATCCATGCCCTCTTCATCGAGGAGGGCGGTGATGAGGCGCTGGCTGTCAGGGCCATAAGCATCATGGGCCTCACATACCTGTTGCTCTGGCTGCCTTATGCCACGCAGTCATTCTCATCCGCGATCGGACAGAACAAAGAGGCATCTGTGCTTTCCTTATGCAGGGCCTTGGTCTTCCCCCTGTTTAGCATGCTCGTCCTCTCACCATTCAAACTTGATGGTATCTGGTTCGTGGTCCCCATGTCGGTGATGCTGACGAGCCTGACCGCCGTGGTCCTCTTCGTGACCAGGCTGAGGCCCATAATCAAGGATGGCGCAAGAGGAAGGTGACAGACTCCTGGCCGTAATCGGCACTGACGATGCGGCCTGTCTTATATGCCGCTTCTATGGCACTGCTGTCACAGAGGGCTATCGTCTTCCTCTCCATGCCCATGATAGGTAGTGCGAGCTCCTTCATCCGTTCCTTGAGCAGGGGAAGGCCTTCTCCTGTCTTCGCACTGACTGCTATGGCATCTCCTGCCGCCAGGCTGACGCGTCGGAAGGCGACTTCGTTCGCGCTTTCCTTGTCGATTTTGTTCAAGACCATGATCCGGGGCTTGCCTTCCGCCCCCAGCTCCGCAAGGACCTTGTCCGTGGTCTCCATCTGCTCTTCGATGTCATCGGCGGATGAGTCGAGTACTATGATCAATACATCGGCCAGGGCTGCCTCCTCAAGAGTCGATGCGAATGCGTCGATCAGGCTGTGTGGCAGGTTGGAGACAAAGCCGACCGTATCGAAAAGCAGGACATCGAGACCTGGGGCTATGGAAAGGCGGCGTGCCAGTGTGTCCAAGGTTGCGAACAGCTTGTCCTCGGCGAAGGCCTCCTTCCCTGTCAGGGCGCTCATCAGGCTGCTCTTGCCGGCATTCGTATAACCGACCAGGGCGAAGCTGGCGATGCCCCCGCCCATGCGTTTCTTACGCTGGGTCTCCCTTTGGCGGCGTACGAGGGCGATCTCTTTCTTGAGTGTGGTGATGACTTCTTCCAGATGTCTCCTGTCAAGCTCGATCCTGGTCTCCCCCTCTCCCTTGGCTCCACGCACACCACCACGCTGTTGTGCGAAGGCCGCCCCCCGCTGCTTGAGGCGTGGGAGCAGCATCTGGGCCTTGGCGAGGGCTGTCTGGAGGCGTGCCTCCCTGCTGTGCGCCCTCTGTGAGAAGATTTCTATGATCAGTTCATTCCTGTCCATGACCGGGAGTCCGAGCACTTCTTCAAGGTTGCGTTGTGTACGTGGACGCAGGGCGCAGTCAAAGCATACGCTGTCAGCTTCGAAGAAGAGGCAATCCTCCTTAAGCTCCCCTGTCTGGCCAGGGCCGATCAAGAAGGCGGAGTCCTCTCCTTTGAGGGTGAAGGCGATTGATGCGACCACATGGGCCCCATAGGTCTCCAGGAGGGAAACCGCTTCATTCTTGCGTCGTTCCTCTTCCCTGATGCTTGTGCCGGGTTTGATTGGTAGTACTAGTATGGTCCTCTCTGGTCTTTCCATTGCGGCCAATCCTAGCATCTTCCCCCTCCTAGGTGCTATATTCCCCCTTGTGTTGAAGTTGCCATTCAGACGCAGGAAGGAGGAGGCGAAGGACCTCTTCGATGAGGATTTCGCTCCGAAGAGGAAGGTCGAGGGTCTTGAAGCCCTCAAGGCAGGCAGGCTTGCCAGCCTCGCCATGGAGAGGTGCGCTTCAATCATATCCCGCGCTGGTGGGCGTGATGCTGGGTCCGGAGGGGCGGCAGAGGCGGCCAGGGAGCTCCTTGAGGCCTTCCGCCCTGTCTGTGACAAGGCTTCACTTTCAACGGCATCTGGCAATCCAGCTGCATGGTGGGCTGTCTATAAGCTCATACCAATCGCCACTGTATTGATGACAATACTCCTCTGGGTGGGACTGCCCCTGGTCTCCTTGGTCCTTGGCGTCCTCGCATCGCTTTACGCGGCAAGGGTACTGACATGCCGTCCGTTTGGATGCAAGGGCAGGGATGGTCTTTTGAATGTCGATGCTGTGATCGAACCTGAGGGGGAAGTGCGTAAGACGGTCGTCTTCACCGCCCATCATGATAGCGCCAGGATGATGGAGCGTGGCAGGGATGGCCTCCTGACCAGCCTGTACCTGCCCGTAGCCCAGTTCCTGATGGCTTGCCTGCTTTCGCTCAGCATGTTCGTCGGGGACATCGCCACAGGAGGGGTCTTCTCATTTGGCCTCCCTCAGGCATCGATGATGGTGATGATGCTTGCGCTTACCGCTTTGACACCCTTCCAGATGAAGCTGTGGCGCCTAGTCGGGAAGGACTCATCCCCAGGGGCCGGGGACAACCTCATCTCTTCTTGCATGCTGACTGAGCTTGCCCATTATTTCTCATGGAAGAAAGGCAATGGGGAAGGACTCAAGTCCACACGCCTGGTCTTCGCCTCCTTCGATGGCGAGGAGTGCGGACTTGCAGGATCTTCGGCCTGGTACAAGGAACATGCTGATTTGGTTGATGGTGCCTCTGTGATCAACATCGACTGTCCTCTCTCGTTGTCGGACCTGGTCTTCCTGACAAAGGATGTGGGTGGCTTTGAAGCATTGTCACAGCCACTTGCCTCACACTGTGCCCAGGTCGCGGCCAGCATGGGGTACAAGTCCTCCACAGGACCGCTTCCTCTCTTTTCCGGAGCGACGGACGCGGCTTCTGCCGCCAGGGCAGGTCTTGAGGCCACGACGCTGATGGCCATGCCTCTTCAAACATCGTCCTCCAGGATCCATACCAGCGACGACACTGTCGAGAACCTCGATTTGAAGACGCTGGAGGCGGTGATCTCGATTTGCATCAGGATCGCCGAGAAGCAGGATGCAGGACTTCCTGATGACAAGCCTCAGAAGGTTTCCGCCCTTGATGACGCATCAAGGCGCTTCACCCTCGCTTGATGAAGTGGGCGTTGGTCCAGGCCCTTCCGCCATTTCCATCCTCAGTTTCGAAGCGGATGTACCTGGCATCATCGGGGATGTCGAAAGAGGCCTCCTCCAAGCCATCGCCAAACACCGTGCTGCAGGTTCCAACCCCAGGGCCGGAGTGCAGGCTGATCTTGTGTGCAGTAGAGGTGTGGATGAATGCATGTCCATCCCTGATCCCCCAGTTGTGGATCAAGGGACCTGTCGATGTATAGAAGCGGCCTTCCTTGATGGATCTGAGGATCGAAGTGCTGTCGAGTCCATCAGCGTCGACCTGGATCCATCCTCCGAAGCTGTCCTCAAAGCCCCTGTTGTGGTTGTCGTCAGCTGCCACTGCATATACTTCGTGGCCGCTGTCGAGCAGTTTCACGAAGCTTGCACAGTCGAGGCCGTTGGATGAATAGATCTCGCTTTCATTGTTGTAGATTTCCAGAAGGTCGAAACCAGAGAGTGGCAACAGGTCGCTGTCGAGCACCCTGCTCCAGGAAGGGTGGTTGATGCCGATGACCATACCCTTGTGGGCATCGATCACCGCTTGTACAAGTCCAACGAAGTCAGCATCAGGACCATGGAGCTTTGGAAAGTCGACGACCTCCATGTGCTTGTAAGGGCCTTGGCCATGATCGGCGAGGAGCTGGATATGGTGGGCCTTGATCAAGGAAGGACTGCCTTCCTCCTTGTACCAGAGTACGGAAAGCTCCATGGCTGGGATGGTGATGAAGTCATTGCTGTCCAGACTGCCGCCATAGTCAGACCAGGTGTTGTGCTCGCTCAGTGCGAGGAAGGACCATCCATGCTCCCTGTAACGCCTGACAAGTTCATGCGGTGTCAGCGCACCATCAGATACCGTGCTGTGGCAGTGGATGTTCCCCCTGTAAGCAGGGCTTTCCCTGAATGCGGTGAAGTCTTCCATGCTTCAATCACCCCACCTGAACGTGGCGCGGGCCAGGGAGAGTGAGCTTACAGCCTCCTCGAAGGCCTTTGCCTCTTCTTCCCTGATGCTCCCCATGATGGCCACACCTTCTGCGAAGTCTTCTTCAAGACTTGTGATGTCGTAAGAGGGGAGGGCGCGGCGGATCCTCTCGTAGGCGTCGTAGCCACAACGTACGAGGAAGCGCTTCCTTTCAACGACCTCTTCTGATTCTATCAAGGGTAGGACGGCTTTCACGCTGTCCCCATAGGCCTTCACCAGGCCCCCTGTACCGAGCAGGGTGCCGCCGAAGTAGCGTACGACGCAGACGATGATGTCAGTCAGCCCGCTGCCCTTGAGGACCTCGAGCGCAGGACGGCCTGCCGTGTTCTTGGGTTCCCTGTCATCTGAACAGGACCAGAGCGTGCCCGCATCCCCTGCGACAGCGGCATGGACGACATGGGTCGCATCAGGATGCCAGCTGCGCACAAGGGCGACCTTCTCCTTGACTTCGTCCAGGCCCTGTATTGGCATGGCGATGGCGATGAAGCGTGACTTCTTTACAATGATTTCCGCTTCAGTCTTCGACAGTGGGCGTCTCATCCCCTTCCTCATCATCAAGCAGGCAGACCTTGCTGTCCAACATCTCCCGGTCATCGAAGATGAACCAGGCGTCGAAGCGGCGTCCTCCGAGGGCCTGTGGCAGCCAGAGCTTGTCATCCGCCCACATGTTGTCATATGGGATCCTGGAGCGCTCGACCCAGAAGGGGCGGGTCTCATCACTTTCAGCGAGTTCCCCGCCTTCGTACTTGGCGAAGTAGACGTAGCCAAGCTCGCGCACTCCATCGGAGAACTGGAAGTGGAGGGTGCCACGCAGTTCAAGGCCGCTGATATCTGCCCCGGTCTCTTCCTTGACCTCGCGTACCGCCGCTTCCATCGCGGTCTCAGCTTCTTCAATATGGCCACCAGGCGCGTTGAAATAGCCACTACCCATGCCACGTTTCTTCTCGATGAAGAGCAGGCGGTCTCCATCCTCCACATAGGTGATCACACAGCGGTGGTTGGGTTCCCAGATATCCCAGTCTATCTCATCAACGGTCTTTGCGGAGGAGAAGGACTCATTCAGCAATTCCTCTTTCGGCCTCTTCGCCAGCTCCATCTGCCTTTCCCTTTCCTTCCTTGCCTCGGCTTCTTCTGGGTGGTGTTTGTCGTGGCAGTCCTGGCAGAGGCAGTCATCATGGCCGATGATGTATTCCCATTTGAGCCGTTTGTGGCATTCATTGCAATGAAGGGTGAATGGCCAGACCCTGCGGCGGAAGATGATGATGCATGCAAGCATCACGGCCAGGCCTCCGAAGACGCCGATCAAGTCCCATGGTGGACCAAACATGGCTGTCACGACCACGACAAGGTAATAGGCCAGGAGGATCGCGGCCATCCAGATAAGTGCCGTCCTCTTGCGGTTCGTGTCGTGGATCTTGCGCTGTGAGAAGTTTATCAGGAGGATCAATACAAGGATCCAAGTGTAGTTGTTCGTCAGGAATTCAAGCATGTTGCAAGGTTAACAGGCCACCGATGCTCTTGCAAGGATGCCCATCGCCTTGCTTCTCCTGCAATGGTTGCCGGGGGTATGTCCATTATCCGCTCGATAATCACTCGCTATTCGCTTGCGAGCGATAAAATGTGATCAAGCGGAGTCACGCATGATAGCAGGAAAGGAAAGTCTGGACATCGAATTCAAAAGCGATAGGGACTCTCTCAAGGATTCTGTCCTCATTGATGCGGTGGTCGCCATGGCGAATACGGATGGCGGCAGGATTTATAAAGTATGCCGCCAGAAAACCTGCCAGGCTTGTCCTGCAGGATGAAGGCGGCATAATCACTTCACATCGTAG
>CALXXN010000014.1 GCA_944392695.1 uncultured Spirochaetales bacterium
CTCCAGTCTATCGTTCTATTCTTCTTGAGCATATCTGTCAGCTCTTTGGTCATTGCAACAAGCTGGTCATTCTCATAGAAGTCCTTCACTGCCTGCGGTTTTGTCAGAGCATCATAGAATGCCATCTCTTCGTCTGTAAGTCCAAGACTGTTAGCTTCTGAAGCTGCCTCCTTGATTTCATTGGCAATCTTCAAAAGCTCCTCGATGACCTCTGCGTTAGTAATCTGCATATTGCGCCATCGATTCATGATATCTTCCATCTTCTCTGAGAACACCTGAGCTTTCACAAGATTAGTCTTCTTGTAGTCATGAACCTTATCCTGAAGAAGTCTCCTGAGAAGAGTGGATGCAATATTTTTTTCCTTGAGAGCACTAACCTCCTTAAGGAAGTTCTCATCAAAGAGCGAGAAATCGGTATCGATGTTCTCAAAGACATTGATGACACCATTGCTTGTAACGGACTGATTCAGAAGCTCCTTGATCTGCTTTGAGAGCTCCTTCAGGCTTCGACCTGTTTTTGTTCCAGGATCCTCAATCTTATGAATCGATATCCTGACTGTCTCAAAGAATGACGCATAATAGCGTTCTTTCTTATCAAGAAGACTTCGACAGAGAGATGCTGCCTGTCTTAATTGATAAGCTGCATCAAGGAATATCTTTTTCTTCTTCTGATCTCCAAGCATGAAGTTCAGGCCATTCGTTACAGTCATTGCCCTGTCATAGTCAGAACCAGTAATGAATGGATTGATGTTGAAGCCATGGAACAGGTCGATACAGACTTCAAGCTTGTCACGGAATGTTATGAGAGCAGTCTTCGAGATGTCGGTATCACCATAGTTGTCCTGATCCCGTTCCGTGTATTCCTTCATCGCCTCCTTAAGAGCCGTAGCAATACCTATGTAATCGACAACCAGACCGCCCTCTTTGTCCTTGAAGACACGATTGACTCTTGCAATGGCCTGCATGAGATTGTGTCCAGCCATCGGCTTGAAGACATACATTGTCGCAAGAGAGGGGACATCGAATCCTGTGAGCCACATATCGACAACAATGGCAATCTTCATCGGATCGTTATCGTCCTTGAACTTCTTTGCCAGCTCTTTCTTTGACTCCGTTCCAAGAATCTCATACCACTCAGCAGGATCATTGTTGCCATGAGTCATGACAACCTTAACCTTCTCTGTCCACTCGGGTCTCAGCCTCATCATCTCTTGATAGAGAAGGACGGCTATAGGTCTTGAATAGGCTACAACAAGCGCCTTGCCTGTCAGGATATCCTCTCTTGCCTCATAGTGAGTGATTATGTCATTAGCAAGCGTATGGATTGTCTCAGGAGCACTCAGCAGAGCCTCCATCGTTGCATTCTCGCGCTTTGTCTTCTCAGCATTGACACTGTATTCAGGCTCTTCCTCTGCAACGTAGTCCTGAAGGATATGGTCTATATTCTCAAGGATGTCCTTATTCAGGCTCAGGTTCATGACACGGCTTTCGTAATAGACAGGTCGTGTAGCACCATCGATGACCGACTGAGTCATGTCATATACATCAATGCAATTTCCGAAGACTTCAATTGTATTGTGATCTTTCTTGGCGATAGGAGTGCCAGTGAATCCTACAAATGTTGCATTTGGCAATGCATCTCGGATAACACGGGCAGTGCCTTTCTTCATTCGTTGCGCTTTGACATCATAGCGTTCGTCAAGGCCATACTGACTTCTATGAGCCTCATCTGCGAGGACGATGATATCATCGCGCGTGGAGAAAGGCTCATCCGCTTCCTCGAACTTCTGCATAGTTGTGAAGAAGATTCCACCATAGTGCGTATTTGAGAGCGTTTCAGTAAGCTCTCTCGTGCTTCCAGCCTGCTTGGGATCTGTCCTTAAGAAATCTTTGCATTTTGAGAATTGCAGGTAAAGCTGATCATCAAGATCGTTCCTATCAGTTATAACGACTATCGTAGGATTAGGAAGCGTGTTCCTCAGCAGATGAGAAAGGAACACCATTGAGAGCGACTTTCCGCTTCCCTGTGTATGCCAGAAGACACCACCCTTTCTTGATTTTCCAATAGCAGCTATCGTTGTCTGAAGAGCTTTCCTAACTGCATGATACTGATGATAGGCCGCAAGGATCTTGATATCACCCTTCTCTTCCTTCTGGAAAAGGATGAAGTTGTGGATGATATCCAGAAGTCTGCTCTTCTCAAGCATGCCTTTCATCAAGACTGTAAAATCAGGATTGTCATTCCTGGTCACTCCATCCACCGTCTTCCACTGCGAGTACCTGTTTTCATCAGCTGTGATAGTTCCAGCTTTCGTAACAAGCATATCGCTGATGATACAGAAAGCGTTGTAGTTGAAAAGTGACGGGATTACCATCTTGTAATTCTCAAGCTGAAGGAATGCGTCAGAGTAACTTGTCTGAGCTCTGGAACAAGATTTCAACTCCATCACGACCAGAGGAAATCCATTGATGAAGAGGATAACATCAGGACGTTTCTGCTCCTTCTCAATAATCGTCCACTGATTGGCGACAATAAATGAGTTGTTATCGATGTTATCGTAATCAACGAGTTTTATCAGTGGATAAATTGCCTTGCCATTCTCCATGATGCTTACAGTCAGTCCGTTCTGCAGATAGGCAGTAAATATTTCATTCCGTTGGATGAGATTTCCTGACAGCCTGTTCTTCAGAGTGAAGATTGCAGCATCAATTGCCTCTCTGGACACTCCTGGATTGAGCCGCTCAAGGGATGACCGCAAATCATCTTCATAAAGCACATCCTTGTAATCACGATCCACATCAGGGCCAAATACATGTGTGTATCCAAGCTCATCGACAAGATATTGGACTAAAGCATTCTCAAAGACTGCTTCATTGAAAGCATCCGACATAGCATCCCCTTACAAGCAACTGACAGAAGTCAATGCATCAAAGAAAAGCACCCGTTTTGATGCATGTGGTTTTACAAATCTAGGGGACTCTCCTTTTGTCTCAAATTCTATCATAAGCATGCATTTTTGATAACTCTCTTCACCCTTGTTTAAACGTTATTGATTCTGTCAGCAGGTGAGTTATTGCATCTTACGCCTTATTTCGGGCATTCAGCATTCTATAGAAGGTCGCTCTACTCAACCCCAGCCTCTTCTGAGCTTGGGCAGCTGTCAGCTCCTTGGCCTTGTAGAGTCCGATGACATAATCCCACTCTGTAGGCTTCGCAATGGGTTTCCGCCCCTTATATTTTCCTTCAGCCTTTGCGATGGCGATTCCTTCAGCCTGACGCTGAAGAGTACATTCCCGTTCGAATTGAGAAAGGCCAGCAAAGATGGTGAGCATAAGTTTGCCTTGAGGTGTCGTAGTATCGATGTTCTCTTTCAAGGAAACGAATGACACTTTCTTCTCCTGAAGCTTGTCGATGATGAGGAGAAGATCCTTCGTAGACCTGGCCAAGCGGGAATAGGACTCGACAATCACCGTGTCTCCTTCCCGCACGAAATCCAATAGTTCCCTCAGCTTCGGACGATTCATGTCCTTGCCTGAGATTTTCTCCTCGAAGACTCTCTCAACTCCATGGTTCTTAAATGCTTCTTCCTGTCTTGCAGGATTCTGATCAGCGGCGCTGACCCTGATGTAACCAACTGTCATAATGACCTCCCAAAGTACCAATAAAGTGGTGGTGAAGATATGAGACGGATTTGTCTCAATAACGAACTTCAATGAGACTGTTTCAGAAGTATCACTGGTGTATACCCCATTGAGACCGCATCTCGGCCAGTTAATGGTTGCCCATAACCAAAAGTTCAATCATGCATTCAACGTTTACCTTCCCTTTTTCCAAGTGATGGATGGTAAACATGATAAACGCTTACAGAATAATCAGTTATTTCTAAAAGGTAAACACTCCTTATTTATCTTGCCCAACGTACACATTTCCAAGGGATTGAAGTACACGCTGACTTGAAACTCTTCTCTTAAGAGAAGCTGTATCTATCAGCGTCCACAATGCCTGGAGACTGACTTCTCTGTCGTCTTTTCTTCAAAGGTACGCTGCTCTTTAACAGCTGTTTCCTGATTGACGACAGCTCATTCATTGTGTCATTCGCAATGACATGAAGCTCTGCATAGAAAACCCGACTCTCAGCGTCAGACATCTCCTGATAGTGTCCTTCATATGTAGACCAGAGAGAATCCCAGCGTTCAACATTATCCTGGATCATCTTCAGTTTCAGCTGCATCAATGGAGTCTGCATTTCTTTCCTGACCTTATTGACCATTTCAGATCCATCCATCAAATCAAAGAGTCGGAGATGAAACACGCATGCATACCTTCGTTTTCAACGGCTGTCCGTTCCTTTGATTTTTTTCTAGAGTGGAAAAATGCTCCACCTTTTTGAAGGTCGCATTTTCCCCCTCTTCATTTTTCCACTCGTTCCAAGGAGTTGGCTTTTTAAGCGAAGTGTGAGTCGTTGATACACTTCGCTGGCTCGAAAAAGCCCTCCTTTACTTACTTGGTTGCTTCATTCATTAATTAATTCCCTGCCATAAGATGAATCAACGCGACATCCAGAAACAGATCCGGATCTTTATCCAGGAATAAAGTCAGAACATATTCCAGAACCTTTTCCATATTTGATTCCAGATGTCATTCCACATTCTATTCCAGTACCATTTGAATTCCTCGTAACATATTTAGTTACAAGGAATTTTCAGTTACAAACCTATTCAGAATCCTCACTCTGTGATGCTGTTTTCCTTGTTGATTTCCTGCGTGTAGACTTTGGCAAATCTTCCTCCATTTTGTAGGCGGCCTCACCCCTCTCCCTTATCCTATAGAGTCCAGTGTATCTGTCACGAACAAGATGTTTCCTGAACTCCAGCCGGGTTGACAGATAATTTCTGTCACCCTTGAATGTGTTCATGAGATGCCAGTGAGTGATGGCGATATACTCAAAGCCTGGTACTGTGATGATGTACTTGTTCTTCACCAGATACCGAAAAGGTTCAGCATCCTCTGTCATGTTGAAAATGGAGAGGATGCTTGGGTAAGGCACAATCCCTAAATCATCTGCCGAAATGACAAGATACATATAGAGGGAGCGAGCCTCAGCCCCACCTTTGATGAATTCTGGTTCCATGATGACATCATTTGAGATCATCCTTCGCCCAAGCGACATAATCACACCTCTCTGGATATAAGTTGTGCCTCATAGCCCTTATCGTTAGACGGATCAGTCGAGCACTGCTTCACATAGTCTTCAAGATCCGAGTCCAGGATGTAGACACGTCCACCGAACTTACGCCCTGTAAGTTTCTTTTTGTAGATTTCACGTCTCAAGACGGAAACCGAGATTCCCAGCTTGTCAGCTGCTTCGTAAATCGAGTATGTAGTCATACGTCTTCCTCCTTGTTCTTTTCCTTGAAGTCTTGTATTCATCCGAGAGGTCAAGAATGTCATGATTCATGAACCACTCGACTGATTCATCATCAAAGAGCACCTTTTGGGCATCGAGAATCTTCTGGTAATGGATTGGAAGAACCTGGAAATAGTGCTCAAGGGCTACGTTCTCACTCGTCCATCCCAGAATTCCGCGATGGATGTCACTGGAGAGAGTGCCTGTCATCATCGAGTTGAACATCTTCCTCAGCGAGTGGAAGTCGATACCCGATTCCTTGACATCTTCTGGAGTCATTCCAGTGACAAGACCAAGCTCCTTGCGGAACTGGTAGAGATTCTTGTCGATAGAAATCGGCTTCTTACCCTGAGTGTTCGAGAAACACAGATTCGTCCTGCTGAGATTGATTACAGGATGAATGAACTCATAGACCCAACGAGGGATGACAGTAAGGCGATTACGCCCATTCTTAGGACTCTTCTCCTTGTTCTTTTCCGTAAGGCTCCTGCGGATATGGAGAACAACACAGTCCTCGCATTCACTCTTGCCATAGTAGGGCTCAAAGTCTTCCTTCTTGAGCGCTCTGATCTCAGAGACGCGCATGCCAGTGAAGAAACAGACCATCGAAACAGCCTGGTTGATAGGATTGCTCCATCCCTTCATCAGCATCTTGCGATAGTCCTCGATATTACCTGGGATGCGATTCTTTTTGGGCTTTGGACGTGCCATCTTGAATGTCGAATCAAATGGCGTGTGCTCCATCCAGCCAACCTCGACACAGTAATCAAAGAACTCGCGGGCTTCATCGATGCAGTAATGGACTGTCTTATCGGCAAGCCCTTTTCTGACAAGGGAATTCTTGTAAGCATGGATGTCTTCAACTGAGAGGCTCGACAGTTTCTTCTTCCCAAGTGCAGGGATGAAATGATTTTCAAATCTTGCTGTCACCTGGGAAATCGAATGGTTTTGGCAAATTTCCTTGCGTCCTGTCGCCCTTCTGGTCATGAAGATTCTGCATGCGGAGGCTACAGTAACCGGCTTTTCCCTCTTTTCTTCTACAGGAGTGTTCTTCTTCATGTACTCATCAAAGAGTTCCTTGGCCTTGATACCAGCCTCGCGCCTTGAGGCATGAAAGATTATCTGCTTATAGCCAGAGCGCTTCGAGGAATCCCTGATTGCAAGAACATAACGATCCTTACCTCCGTTTATATTGGCTTTCGAATAGTAATACGGTTCTGAATTGACTCTGGCCATAGCTACCTCCTGTGTATATAACATACCTTTTATATATGGTCATGTTTTGTACTTTCAAATCTATGACACTCTTATCAATATGTCAATAGATATCTTTTTGTATTGGTAATCTTATGTATTTTTTTCTACAATGAGTACCCATTGCACAAGGTTTCTTTTTGTTCTTATCCTGATTGTGATTTACCTCTTTCAAAGAATTTCTGAAAATGTAGATAGGATAGAAACAATGGTTTATGACGATCTCGATGCGGATGTAGTGTTGGAAAGAATTGAAACCCAGAGAATGCAGCTTGGACTATCACGTAATGAAGTTGCGGTTCAGGCAGGAATTCTCCCCTCGACATTTCTGAGTAATTTCAAGAAACATAAGATTCCGATGTTCGCTGACCTCTTCAGGATTGCGGCAGCGCTTGGCGTCCCAGTAGATGCTCTGCTCTATGGATATAAATGTAAGAACGACAGCTACGAAGACACGAACAACATCTTGTATTGGGTCACGAAATCAGGAGGTGTCCCCGCTGCTTCAAGTCTTCTGATGCACTGCTCCGACAAAACTGCAATATGCAAGACCCTTCAAGTTCTGAACGACAACAGCACTAAAGGTGTTCTATCTGATCCTTTGATTTGTGAGACATCCGATGATCTCTGTTTGAGTGTTTTTATTTCATTCCTTCGTGCGGAGGAAGTTGATGCCATTCACATCTACAAATGTGTGATGAAAATCCTCGAAGAAGGATATGTATCAAGATATGATTACCTCCGGCCATTAGTAACGCTGCTGATGGAAATGCAGGAACTGGAAAACTGCCTATGGGACTACAAGCATCTACCCGTTGAATATCTTTGGAAGGAAATAGACAAAAAGGTCAAAAACAGCAGCGTCTATAGCAACAAGACCAAATTCCTCAATGACTCAGGTATCAACAGCAGGACTTATTCTGACTACTACGATGCAACCAGGACGAAATCCTCACCATCAACAGAAACAGTGTGGAAGGTTTGCGCACTTCTCAATCTAGGGGATCTTGATACAAGGATACGTTCCCATCTCCCTGGAATCGGAACTCATCTTGAAAACAGTACTATAACCAAACTTATAAAGACCTATGAAATTCAAAATGACGTTCTCAAGGAAAATCTCAAGTCCTTACCATTCCTTGCCCAGTTCTTTGATGCCATTTTCTCGCTTGGCTATGGCGGTTTGAACCAGATTAACAAAATAGCAGCGGGTGCCAGAATCACTCCGTATTCAGACATGATGTATAGTACAGAACGAACCAGGCCGCACTATTTTTCATGTTTCTATGATGAGAACGCAAGAGAAGTCGAATACGCTTATGGTACTGACTTCGCAAGGGACAAAATGCACAATTCTTATGGCCTGGAAATAGAGGACTGAAATATGAGAGATGCTGATAAAAAGCCAGATAAAATTGACATTATCAGACGAATTCAGTCCAAGTTGCAGAACAAGAACAGGTGGTTAATATATGAAGAACGATAATGATAAAGATTTGATTGATGCACTTTGTGCACTACCAAGTGAAACACCATGGCTTGAATTCAAGGTAAACAACTTCAAGCCTGATATGATTGGAGAAGATATATCTGCACTCGCAAACAGTGCTGTCCTTTCTGAGAGATCATGCAGCTATATGATATGGGGTATTGATGACACCACTCATGCAATTATCGGCACAACAGAGGATCTGCAATCGGTGAAGGTTGGCGATAAAGAAGGTGCAAGGGAGGAGCTTTCAAACTGGCTCACACATATGCTTTCCTCTAACACTGAATTCTCAACACGCTCAGTTGATTACGATGGGAATACTGTCTTCATAATCGAAATCCAGAAGCCATTGGGACAACCATCCACATTCAAGAAAGAGGAGTATATCAGAGTAGGAAGCTATACCAGGAAACTCCGCGATCTGCCTGCCATGAAAGCCCAGTTATGGGATAGACTCCGCAACACAAACTTCGAGATGCAATATGCGAAACAGAATCTCACTCTGAATGAAGCTTTCGGGCTCATAGATTATGCAACTTACTTCAAGCTCCGACGGCTTCCTCTCCCCTCAGACAACGAAGGTATCGCGCATTTTCTACTTGAAGAGAACATCCTGGCTCGTCTGGACAATGGGAAATATGCAATCACTAATTTAGGAGGAATAACTCTTGCAAGAAACTTGTCTTCCTTTTCCAGACTTGACAGAAAAGCCATAAGAATTATCCAGTACGACGGATCTAGTCGAGTGAGAATGCTGAAGGAAGTAACTTTGGACAAGGGCTATGCTGTATGCATGGAAGAAGCCCTTACGTATATCTATGCAATGACCCCAACAAGTGAGGACATAAAAGGCGCTTACAGGGAGACAGAATACGCTTATCCACCTACTGCAATCAGGGAGGTTATCGCTAATGCGATGATCCATCAGGACCTGACAGTGACGGGTGCTGGTACGACAATCGAGATCTTCGATACCAGAATTGAGGTGACAAACCCAGGAACACCTCTCGTCGATATAAACAGAATCATCGACAATCCTCCGAAATCAAGGAATGAGAAGCTCTCAAGACTTATGAGACGATTCAACCTGTGTGAAGAGCTGGGAACAGGATGGGACAAGATTGTCATAGCAACCGAAGCAATGCAGCTTCCTGCCCCCAGGATGGTCATATACACAGAAAACACCAGAGTGATTCTATATTCCGCGATTCCTTTCACCATGATTCCAAGGGAGGAAAAACTCCGTGCCGTATATCAGCATGCAAGTATCAGGTATCTTCAGGATGATGCAATGACCAACAAGTCTCTAAGGGAAAGATTCGGCCTTGCAGACACTTACTCAGCCAGCATATCAAGGCTGATCAAAGAAGCAGTGAAGGAACAGATAATCAAACCGCTGGATGACTCGACTTCAAATAGATACATCAGGTACATCCCCTCCTGGGCATGACAATTTCATTTGCTGGCCATTTGCTGGCCATTTGCTGGCCATTTGCTATCGTCTCTCATCTAGGAGGGAAAAAGCTGATTTTAAGCCCCATAATGCATGTTTTGAGATCATCACACCTCGATTTTCATTTGCTGGCCATTTGCTGGCCATTTGCTATCGTCTCTCACCTAGGAGGGAAAAAGCTGATTTTAAGACCCCTAATGCATGTTTTGCGATCATCGCACCTCGATTTTCATTTGCTGGCCATTTGCTCGTATAGTAATCACACCGTCATCCAGTACTATCATTTTCATTGAGCGTATGTGCTCTCAGAATTGCAAATCAATACACATATCAATAGAGGATTTGAGCTCTCCTGAATTGTTTTGCAAAATGTACTCCATCGGTAAATTTGCACAGCAGTGAACACAATCGCAAAGTTTGATACAACACATCTGCATGTAATGTAAAGAATTGTAAAGGTTTGATAAAAGCACGGAGAGTGCAACATCCATTCGATCCCGATCAGCTCCACTTGAAGCAACTCCCTTGGAAACAGGGAGTTGTTTCTTTTTCTACTCTTCCAGCGGGATGTTTTGCGGGATGTTTTGCGGGATGTTTTGCGGGATGTTTTGCGGGATGTTTTGCGCCGAATAACAGCGTTTACCATTGTCTACTCCATCCTTCGCTGATGCTTAGAGGATGGGGTAGTTCACTGAAGGGCTTCTCATAGGATTCTGTAGCAAGTCTGTCTCGCCATCTTTCCGCTCTTGTTGATTCGTGTTTAGTGGTGATAGTATGAACAAGTCCATGGAATGCTTATTGTGTGGAGGGGGTATCATGTCAAAGAAAATTTATACTGATTCATGGGGAGCCAAATACGAGCGTTCTGTTTTTGGCAGCGTCAAAGGAACTGATGGGCATAACTATAAACAGGTAGCCATGAGTCCTGTTGGCAATTTCTTTGCACTCCTGTTCTGGATTGGTGTCGTTGTATATGCAATAATAACAGATCCTTTTACGTCTACTGCTGTTTTAATGGTCTTTTTGTCATTCATCGCCTTGATAAGAGGGTTGCTTGGCATAAAGAAAAAATACAATGCGACAGCACCTTCAAATCTCATGGCGTGTGCTGTAATCTGGACCTTTTTCTATGTTTTCAGATTTGACGATGATACAGCAATAAGCTTATACACCTTCTACACTCTGTCTTTGGTTCTGTCACTCGGCTTCATGATTGCAGCCCGAGTGAAATGGTATGCAATATTCGGCATCATCTCACTGATTCTTGATATCGTATGTTCTGTGATTTATGGATTGGGATTTGTGGGACTGGTCAATTCTCTCATAATCGCAACACTCATTCTCATCTTGCCTCTTCTTGCACTGGATAGAGAATCAGAATCCCGAACATCACATCTTGTCTGCATAGTTCTGATTGGGGTGCTGGCAATAAAAGCGATACTATATGATGGAATCCGTGGGGGTATCTATAGAAGCATGTCCATTGGTTATCCGATTTCCATTCTATTTAGTCTGAGGAATTTGCTTTTATCGCTTATCCCGGTTTTTGCACTGTTGCTTTTCATGTACTTCATCGTTAAGAAGAAGAAACCTGTCTGGGCAGGGGTTTCCATGATTGCCTTTATGGTTGTCGAGGTGCTGCTCTTTAAAACAAGATACAGATACTACCTAGCTGACTCTTTCACCATTTTCAGGCTTGCTGCATGCGCTTTTGCTACACTTTGTATGGTATGGCAGGTGAAGCGCTATGTGCCCCTCGAGTCACCTTCTGCCAACCAGGACAACATGGAAAACAAGCAAGAGACATCGGAAGAGCAGCCCTCAAACTGAGACTGTTCTTCCAGTGAAATCATGACCACCAGCCTAGCTGGTGGTATGGGAAGCCCCTGAAAGGGGCCGCTTCACGTCACTCGCCGCCGAACTGGTCGGCCTCTTCCTGCTCCTTCATGTACTGCCGGATCACGGACTCGTCCAGCCCTACCGTGCTGACATAGCACCCACGCGCCCACAACGTCCTGTCCCTACCAGTCCGACGTCTCAGGTCCGGGTTCTCGTCGAACAGCTGCAGCGCGCCCTTCCCTTTCAGGTAGCCCCACCTCCGCTACTGATAGTTTCGGGGGGGATCCTCAGGCTTATATGCACATGGTCGACGCACACCGCCCCCTCAACTATCTCCAGTCCCTTGTTATGGCACAACCGCTTGATGATGGGCATCAGCTTCTCTCTGACTTCCCCGTACAGGACTTTCAGCCTATAACATTGACTACAGGCAGATAATATCTATCACTCTTGAAGAAGTCCTCGATAATCAATCCCGCCACATCTGATGTAGAACTCCATGATGGAAAGGACAGGCCGTTTCTGGATGCACTGTTGGCTGTAGATGAGTCGATTCTCATTACAGGGAATCTGAAGCACTTCCCCCAACACGAACGGATCATGACGGCAAGAGATTTCATTGCCTTGTATGACAGGGAAAACTGCTGACTCCTGCACTCATTGGAACCAATTTCATCTGGCAGTACTTTAATGATCCGGATCTTGACTGGTTCAAACCATAATAGTGTAGCTCCACAAATGGGTTTTAGCGGACAGCCTCCTCAGTGCCATCAACGGACTACTTGCAGAAGGGAAGATTGAATGCATGGGTCCTGTCATTAGGAAAGAGCTTTCCAAGAGCGTTGAAAGAGAGGCCCTACCTGATAATCAGGGTATCCATCATTCAAGTTCCAATGGTCCAGGGTCAAAGAACTTCACTTTCGACATGAAGAGTGCGTTGTCCTCTTGTTCTTGATGGAGATTCATGAAGTCAAGCATGTCTTCGCCTGGGAAGTAATGGTCACAACGCCAGGGATAGATGCCTTCTGGAACGATGCCGACTTTGTCCTCACCAAGGACAGCCCTCTTGAGCTTCTGGGCATTGTATACAGCCACAGGGAAGCCAGCCTTGGTGAGTGCGAGATGGAACCTGACAACCTCCATGCGCCTGAAGTCACCTGCAAGATGGAAGAACCACCCCTTCTCATCCTTCTCAGGATACATACTGACATGTGTCGAGTTTCCTCCCATGCAGACTTCCCAGGGATGATCACCCATGTAGCTCCTACTGGTGCACCAGGTTTCAAATGCAGCAGGATCATCCTCAGGGAGGTCCAACAAGCCCCCGTCCCTCATATCAGCATTGCGCTTATAGAGGCCACGGTCAGTGTCAGCTGAAAGCCTGACTCCGTATTCATGGTTCCCAACTGCGCGGTAGCCGATACCACAGGCCTTGAAGAAGAGGCCTGCGCTCATGCTTTCCAAGCGGTGGATGGACTCTTCTGAAGCCATGCCGCCATCAACAGCCTTTGCAAAGGCAAGGGCCTCTCCCTCACTGAGGCCATCACGGGCCTCCTTGTCACTGTATCCGAGGGCTTTCCACAAGTCCTTCCTGACAATGAGACCGAAGCGGTGGCGCATTGGGAGGTTCCTGCGCACCCACTCATCATAGGTTCCCTTCCTCACCCGCTCCATGCTCTGTGTGGCAACGTCGACGAGGGTCTGGAGGAATGGCACGAGGTCCCAGGTGTACTCAGGCTCCTGCTTCCACTTGTAGTCTTCATCACAATACTGCAAGACAAAGCGGTGCTGCACGGCAATGAGATGGAAGCCATCTTCCGGACAGGCAACTGCTACTTCATAGAAGTGCTCAGGCTCCCTGTTCCATTCAAGCCAGTCCTTGAGGGCTTCCTCCTTGCTATCAGCTTCTTCGTAGTCGACAGCTTCCTGGAGTTCCTCATCTGATGGTTCAGGTCCTCTAGGGATGGAGGTCCATATGGCCCTGACATTGTTGATGCCAGTGGCCTTGATAGGCGAAAGCAGGGTGGAAAGTGAGTCGAAAAGAGCCTTCTCCTCTCCATCGCGGACCGAATACCAATGCAATGAATGAGTATCGAGAGACCTGAGGTGGTCCCTGAAGCTTGGGTAATACAACATGTCAAAACCTTCTCTGGAACTTATTACACTGTGCCTCTGAAGGACTTGTCAACACATTTGTAGTGTTACTTACAACACAAGACCGGGATCATTGTTGCAATTACCATTTTAAAACCGGACAAAAGCGTCTAAGATGGGTTTTGTATGCTACACTCTTTGAGAGGGCCTTTATGGATATCAGACTTGAAAACTTGACGAAGACATTCTCCAACAAGGACAAGACCCATGAGACAATCGCAGTCAACGACTTCTCATTCACGATAAAAAGTGGACATCTCGTGGGTTTGCTCGGCCCCTCTGGTTGCGGGAAGAGCACGACACTCTTCCTCCTGGCAGGCCTCTTGACCCCGACAAGTGGGAAGATCTTCTTCGGAGACGAGGATGTCACAGCACTGCCTCCCGAGAAGCGTGGCATCGGTCTGGTGTTCCAGAACTACGCCCTCTATCCACATATGACGGTCTACGACAACATCGCCTTCCCCCTCAGGAACAGCAAGAGCTTCAAGGAAGAGCACAAGGATGCCAAGGAGCGGAAGATGGAGATCGACAAGATCGTCCAGGAGACAGCGAGGATCGTGGCGATCGAGGAGCTGCTGGACAGGAAGCCCGCCCAGCTCTCTGGTGGTCAACAGCAACGTGTCGCCATCGCGAGGGCCATCGCCAAGAAGCCCAAGGTCCTTCTTCTTGATGAACCGCTTTCAAACCTTGATGCGAGGTTGAGGATCCAGACCCGTGAGGAGATCCGGAGGATACAGAAAGCGACGGGGATCACCACAGTCTTCGTCACCCATGACCAGGAAGAAGCCATGAGCATCACAGATGAGATCATCATCATGAAGAGTGGTGTCATACAGCAGATCAACGAGCCTCAGGAGACTTACATCCACCCCGCGAATGTCTTCGTAGCCCAGTTCCTTGGAAACCCTCCAATCAACATGTTCCCTGTCAAGGTGGAGGGTGGCCATTTTGTCCTCAATGACAAGCGGGCCATCAGGACAGTGCTTCCAGACGGTGATTACCAGATGGGCATCCGTCCTGAGAGCTTCAACCTGTGCGAGGCTGGTACTGACGAGAGTGTTGATGCGGAAGTGGTCTTCAAAGCAACAATCGGACGTGACTCGCAGGTGCGTTTCAACATAAATGGCAAGCTCTGTGAGGCCTTGATCGAATCCGACAGGCAGGTCGCCGAAGGCGGAATGGCATCCTTCACGCTCAAGCGCAGTGGTGTCCACCTCTTCGACACTGCAGGAGAGAGGATCGAACTATGGTAGGACAAAACAGCAAGAAGACCTTCCTCAAAGCTATGCTCTACCTCCTGCCTGCCCTCCTGGTCGTAGCGGTCTTTGTCATCTTCCCGATGTTCCACACGCTGAGGATGAGTTTCTACGAGGACTTCAACATCTATTCCAAGGAAGGTTCTGGCTTCGGACTTTCAAGTTATATCTGGGTGCTCCAGGATCCGACCTTCCACAAAGCCCTTTTAAACACTTTCATCTATGCGGTAGTCACCGTCCCTGTCTCAATAGTCCTTTCGCTCTTCATAGCGATCCTCCTGGACAGCAGGATCCGGGGAAGCAAGTTCTTCCAGACAGCCTACTTCCTGCCCTATGTCACAAACGCAATCGCCATCGGACTCGCCTTCCGTTTCATATTCCACAGTGAGTTCGGTGTCTTCAACAAGTTCCTCGGCCTCTTCGGCATAGACGCCATACAATGGTTGAACGATCCTGACTGGTCGATGTTCACACTGTGCATCTTTGGAATCTGGTCAGCACTGGCCTTCAAGATCGTCATCTTCCTGGCAGGACTCCAGGGCATAGACCCCCAGCTCTATCAAGCGGCACGCATAGACGAGGCCGGCAAGTGGAAGCAGTTCATCAAGATCACACTGCCCCAGCTGGGTCCTATCATGGCATATCAGTTCGTCATAGCGACAATCAACGCATTCAAATGCTACGAGGAGGTCATCGGCCTCTTCGGTGATGATGGACCACTGCACAGTGCGACGACCATGGTCTACTACATGTATGACAAGTTCTACAACGCCAACAGGTACACGATCGCAGCTGCTAGCGGCGTGCTGATGTTCCTGATCATCATGGTCTTCACCTTCATCCAGCTCCGTATGAGCAACAAGAAGGCGGAACAGTGAGGAGGTGGACGATGGAACAAGAGAACAAGATCACCAATCCATATGCCAGGGTGGTAGCCTTCATCTTCCTGCTCCTGGGATCAGTAGTCATGCTCTTCCCCTTCTTCTGGATGATCAGCGGCTCGTTCAAGACACTGCGGGAAATAACAAGTCCTGCGATCATATGGTGGCCGGAGGAGATGCAGTGGCAGAACTACACGACAGTCCTCACAATGGAATCAAACCCATTCGGGACCTACTTCCGCAACTCGACGATCGTAGCCATTGTGAACACGGTCTTCACCCTCTTCACCACGATCCTCGGCGCCTTCGCATTCTCCCGTCTTGAGTTCAAGGGGCGTGACAAGCTCTTCAACCTCTTGCTTGCGACCATGATGGTCCCAAGCCAGATGTACATCATCACAAATTTCATCACCATCACGAGGATGAACCTGTACAACTCGCTCTGGGCCCAGATCCTCCCCTACAGCGCCAGTGTATTCTACATCTACCTGCTCAGACAGTTCTTCAACCAGATCCCTGACCAGTTGTACCTTGCGTCGAAGGTCGATGGATGCTCTGACTGGAAATTCTTGTGGAAGATCATGGTACCGAACGCGAAGAGCAGCCTGGTCACCATTGGACTGTTCAACTTCATCGCGAGCTGGAACGCCTACCTCTGGCCCCTGATGGTCACAGGAGACATAAACAAGAGGACTCTTTCCATAGGTCTTAAGTACTTCGCGAGTGATTCCGGATCAGACTACCACTTGATGATGGCAGGTGCCACAATTGTCGTACTCCCCTTGATCGTCATCTACCTCATCTTCCAGAAGTACATCATCCAGGGCATCGCCCGTGGAGGATTGAAAGGTTAATCAACGGACATGTGTCCGATTTATTAGGAGAAAGGAAAATGAAGAAACTTCTTGTCCTGCTTATGATCCTCTCCATAGCCCTCACCTCTGTGTTCGCAGCCGGCAGCAGCGAAAGCACCACTTCCGCAGCAGCCACTACTGAAATCACAGCCGAGGACCTGAGGAATGCGAATGTCACTCTCGAGTTCTGGCATGCCCAGACTGGTGAGAACGGCGTGGCCATGGACATGGTCGTCGACCTCTTCAACCAGACGAACGAGTACGGCATCACAGTCAACGCCACCTGCCAGGGCGGCTATACTGACACACACAACAAGGTCGTCAGCGCTCTCGCCGCTGGTACAGCCCCAAATGTCAGCCAGGCCTATAACAACAACATGATGACCTACATGCCAAGTGGCAAGCTCATGGACCTGACAGACTACCTCAACGATGGTTTTGGAATCACAGCTGAGGAACTCGCCACTGTCGTCCCAAGCTACCTTGAGGAGAACAAGGCCTTCCCCGACGGCAGGACTTATGCCACCAGCCTCGGCAAGAGCACCGAAGTCATGTTCTACAACAAGACCTTCTTCGACGAGCATGGCCTCCAGGTCCCGACGACCTACGAGGAACTCGCCACTGTTGCGAAGCAGATCAGCGAGATCACTGGCCGTCCTTCTGTCGGCTTCGACTCGATGGACAACCTCGGCATCTATGGCCCGATCAACTTCGGTGCCCAGTATGCCGACCCACAGGGCAACCTCTACATCTTCGATGATGACAACATCGATGCGACCATGGAGTTCTACCGCTGGTGGCAGAAGGGCATCCAGGAAGGCTACTTCCGCACAGCAGGTGAAGACCAGTACTGCTCAGGCCCCTTCAGCAATGGCACCATCATCGCCTACATCGGTTCTTCCTCCGGTACGTCATACATCCAGCCTGATGGCTTCGAGTGCGGCGTGACCTACGCTCCAGTCGGCCCCAACCCTGCAGTCATCCAGCAGGGTGGCAACTTCTGTGGCTTCACCACAGGTGATCCGATTGTCGACCTCGCAACTAGCATCTTCCTCGAGTTCATGTACGACGCTGAGGCTTCCGGGCTCTACGCCGCCAACACCGGTTACGCACCAAGCAACAAGGCCGGCCTTGAGACCGAGGCCTACAAGGCTTCCATCGCAGAGGGTGGTATCGCCGCTGCCGCCAAGGATGTCAGCGCGACCTACCCCGACGGAGTCCTTGCCTACGACCCAGTCTTCGAGAACAGCTATGAGACCCGTCTTGCCCTCTCCGATGTCGTTGAAGCCATCGCCTTGGACACCAACGCAGACATCGAGGCACTCATCGCTGAAGCAGAGCGCACAATCGCAGCCCTCTGACACAGTGCTCACAAAGCCAATCAATGGAAGGCCGTCCCAGGGCGGCCTTCCTTATTTCAGAAGCTCTTGTTAAGATCATGGCATGAACGCATTTGACATCATCGAACGCGAGAGCCCGAAGTACTCGAAGACCGTCATCATCGGTCATATCCAGCCTGATGGAGACTGCACAGGTTCTTCTCTTGGGCTCAAATACCTGCTCAAGGACAACTACGGCATAGAGGCAATCGTCATCAACCAACCACTCAAGAGCATGGGCTTCCTAGGCAGCTGGGCCGCTCCTGGCAGCATCGACTACTCTGACGCCTTCGTCATCCAGGTCGACAACTCGACCAGGGAGCGCAGTGCCGACACGGCCTTCATGGACGCCCCTGCCATCCTCAAGATCGACCACCACATCGTTGTCGACAGCTATGGACATTGGAACATAGAGGAACAACTCTCCTCCTGCTGCCAGATCATCGCCGAGCATGCGATTGCCAAGGGTCTCAAGATAGGGCAGGACGCAGCCCGTGCCCTGTACACAGGCATGGTCACAGACACAGGTACCTTCTCCTACTCAGGTGTCGACAGCCAGACGCTGAAAGTGGCATCAATCCTCCTTGAGAGCGGCTTCGACCTCCCCTTGCTGATGTCACAGGTCAAGAGACGCAGCTGGGCATCTGTCGAATTCACGAAATACTGCTACGACAAGCTCCAGATCAGCGAGGGAGGGATCCCCTGGCTCTATGTCACCCAGGATGTGATTGACCACTTCTGCCTCACCCCCGACATGGTCTCCCAGGCCCTCTCAGTGATGAGGGACATCGATGGACATCCAATCTACGTGCTCTTCGCCGACCTCAATGGCAAGGTGCGGGTCGAATTCCGTTCAGATAGGATCCGTATCGTCGATGTCGCAGTGAAGTTCGGTGGCGGTGGCCATGAATGCGCCTGTGGCGCCCGCCTCGCCTCCCCTGACACCATTCCAGATGTGGTCAAGGAACTCGAGAAATACATGCCACAATGAACCAAGGATGAAGCCTCCTCTGTACAGTGCATGGGAGGCTTTTCCGTAAATCCTTAAACACCAGGAAACCTCATTTGATAAGGTCAAGACAGGTGTTGGAATGCAGTCCTCATCTGGTTCCATCGGTAAGAATTTTTACCGATGACAGCCAAAGGTCCTGACTTCACTTGGTACAGGGGCGGTGTTACCATCCACTTATGAGTATTGAAATATGGATGGTGAAGAGCGATGAGAAGTGAAGAGGATCTCGTTCGGCTGTCAAAGACAGTGGCCTACGCCTTGCGCCATGATCCGGAAGCCTTCGGCCTCCACCCTGCCACTGATGGATCTGTAGCTGTAAACGACTTATTGGAAGGTCTGTCAAAGCATCTAGGGAAACCATTCAAGATGGAAGACCTCGATGCCGTCCTTTCAATGAAGGGTAAGAAACGCTTCATCCTTGAAGATGGTAGGATAAGGGCTTACTACGGTCACAGTTTCAAAACGGAGGTCGAACGGACCTGCATCGAACCTCCAGAAATCCTATACCATGCCACGAGTCACAAGGCCCTCCCTGTGATACTCCGTGAAGGCCTCAAGCCTATGAACCGACAGCATGTCCACCTGGCATCCACCAAGAAGACAGCCCTGGATGCAGGCAGACGCCGTGACAGCGATCCCCCCCTCCTACAGGTCAGGGCCCACGATGCCTGGCAAGATGGCATCCATTTCTACCAAGGCAACGAGGACATTTGCATGTCGGATCCAATCCCACCTGCTTATATCTCAATGAACGAAGACTGATTCAGCCTCAACACCTGGATCCCTCTCCGCATGCAGGCTCCTGGCTGAAATGTGTTTTCAGGATGGAAAGTCCAAAGATGACACATTGTTTGACAGCCTCATCACCCCTAAACGTACATATCAATAAGAATCTACCTTTTCATCTTTCAAAGTATCTAACAACTTAAAATCATATCATATATGCACATGTGTTCGTATGTAAGAAATCCCACAATGTTTCTATCAAAAGAATCTTGACACTTATCAATGCTTCTATATACAGTAACAGCATCAGCCATGCTGACAGGAGGTCCAAACCATGATCAAGAAGCTTTCCACCATATTCATCGTAATGCTCATCACACTCACGACGCTATGTGCCCAAGCGGCAAGCGAAGAGGAGGGACCAATCCGGATCGGGATATCAAAGCTGATGGCTCACCCCGCACTTGATTTGATAGAACAGGGCATACAGGACCATCTCAACCAGGTTGGAATCGATGCTGTCTTCAATACACAGAATGCGAATGGGGACATTGCGACAGCATCATCAATCGCCCAGCTCTTCAAGAGTGAAGGATGCGATATCGTAGTCGGCATAGCCACACCTACGGCGCAAGCGCTTGCGAATGTCTTCACGGACATCCCTGTCGTCTATGCCACAGTCACTGATGTCGAGGCTGCGGGTCTTGCAGGGCTTGCCAATGTATGTGGCACATCAGATGCGGTCCCACTGCAAGAACATTTCAATTTGATTGAGGATGTCGTTGGGGCATCATCCATCGGCATGGTCTACACAGCAGGAGAAGCCAATGGGCTTTCCATGATGGAAGGCATGAGGGCGGTTTGCGAAGCCACTGGTGTGGACTTCGTCTCAGCATCTGTTTCCAACTCGTCAGAAGTGCGCACAGCCGCCCTCTCGATTGTCGACAGGGTCGATGCGATGTACATCTCTACTGACAACACCGTGATCAGCGCCGTCAACACACTTGCCGAAGTCTGTCTCGAACATGGGGTCCCCCTGTTCAGCGCTGACACTACATCATCCTTTGGCAGCTCAGTACTCATCGCCGGTGGATTCGACTACTACAAATCAGGTCTGCAGACAGGGGAGATCGTCGAACGCATATTGAATGGCGAAGAGCCATCTGAAATCGGCACTGTCTATCTTGCCGACCTCGAATATTATGTCGACCTTGATGTCGCAGACGCCCTGGGAATCACAATCCCTGAAGAGATCCTTGAGAACGCTGCCTATATCATGCGGAACGGGGAGAACACTATAGGCTGACCATGCTTCCTGGCTCCACTTTGACTGTCCGGCCGTCACTCTGGAGCCATACAGGTATCGAGCAAGGGTTCTCGACAATGGAACAGTCGGCGCTGAAACGCAACCTTGAGAGTGCCTCCATGTAGTCATGAATCTCTATGTTGGTGGCATACCAGATATCCTCATGGCCACCTGCGAAGGCGGCGAAGTCTTCAATCAGGTTCCAGTTGCCGTTCTTTGGGAACTCGAAGCTATGGCCCCAGACATAGAGAAGGCAGAGGCGGCGTGGATTCTCCAGACGCACAAGCTCCCCGGCCTTCTCCATCAGATGGTTGTCATGGTGGCAGGTCGGATTCCACATCATGTAGTCCTCAGGCAGTGTGAATGAAAGGCTGTCGGCAACTGTCCTGGCATAAGCAAGGCCCAACGATGGAAGCAGGGCCGCCAGGGAACTATCACAACAGCCATTTGGCCAGGCAAAGCCTCTGACAGGACGGCCTATGACGGATTCTATGAAACGCCTGTCCTCCATGACCTCATAAACAACGCGGGATGATGGGCAACGGGTCAAGGTTGGATGGCTGTAGCTGTGACTTGCCACTTCAAAGCCCTCGTAGACCTCTTTCCACCGCTCAGGAGGAAGCACCTCAGGGTCATCCTGCCAGAGTCCTGAACAGACATTGAAGGTCGCCTTCAGGCCATGGCGGCGGAAGATATCGGCAAGGCGCTCATCTTCCACGTGCCCATCGTCGTAACTCAATGTCATGGCCTTGTAACGGCCACCGGGGAACATCATGAGGACATCTTTCAGCTTCATAACGAAAGATTTTACCATCCCGGCCCCCTTCCTTCCATAGACAGCCAGTCCCATAGGGTACATAGTTCTCCCATGGAAGAAAGCAACCTCGTGACACTCGCCCCACTTGAGGGCTTCGGACATGGCTTCGTGCCAGAACGCTTCCTCGCCGATGGCATGGATGGTGACCACTTCCGTTTCGAACGCGTCAGCATGGAGGGCTACCGGCATCTCACTGCCGAAGAAATCGAAAGCCTCAAGGCCTATGGCAACAGCTCACCCAACTGGGATGATGTGTATGTCAAAGACCCCTTCGACCCATCAACGGTCAGGAGGACTTCGTTATGGGGGCTCTGCCGACTCGGCCCATTCGAGAAGCTGATGATCAGCTACCATGACTTCCATGTCGAGACAGGAATCACTGACAGCAGGATCATCAGTAGCGACATCCTGGCAAACGCTGCCGTCCACAACTGCCCCTATGTCAGCAACTACATCATAGGAGAGGAGTCGATCGTCTACCGGGTAGGAGAACTCCAGACGACCAATCATGCGAAGTTCGGTGCAGGTGTGGTCAAAGAAGGCGAAGAGGAATCTGTCAGGGTCACAATCGACCTGATGAATGAAGCAGGAGGCCGGGAAGTCATGGCCTTCCCAGGGATGAACACAGCGGATGCCTGGCTCTGGGCGAAGAAAAGAGACCATGGACGCTTGATGGAACGTTTCAAGGACTTCACTGAAGATGTGGTCACTGCGAAACGTGGTGTCTATGGTGAAGTAGGACGCCACAGTGTGATCAAGAGCTGCCACATCATCAAGGATGTGATGTTCGGACCAGGATGCTATGTGAAAGGTTGCAACAAACTCAAGAACCTTACGATAGATTCAAGTGAGGAAGAGCCAGTACAACTGGGAGAAGGGATAGAACTGGTCAATGGGATTGTCGGCCGGGGCAGCCGTGTCTTCTACGGTTGCAAGGCGATCCGCTTCGTCATCACGACGCACTGCAATGTGAAGTACGGTGCAAGACTGCTCCATACCTTCCTGGGAGACAACAGTACAATCAGCTGCTGCGAAGTCCTCAACAACCTTGTCTTCCCCTTCCACGAGGAACACCATAACAACTCCTTCCTGATCGCCTCACTTGTCATGGGACAGTCGAACATGGCCGCAGGTGCGACGGTAGGATCCAACCACAACAGCAGGGGCAATGATGGCGAGCTCGTCGCAGGGCGTGGATTCTGGCCTGCCCTATCGTCAACAGTGAAGCACGACAGTCGTTTCGCCTCCTATGTACTGCTGACAAAGGGGAACTATCCTAGCGAGCTGGATATCAGGCTACCCTTCTCCATGGTCACTGACAACCAAGACAAGGGCCGGCGGGAGATAATGCCTGCCTACTGGTGGATGTACAACATGTACGCCCTTGCCAGGAACTCCTGGAAATTCTCTGTCAGGGACAAACGCCATGACAAGCCTGTAATGATTGAAACAGACTTCCTCGCCCCTGACACAGCCTGGGAGATCATCGAGGCGGTCCGCCTGCTTGAACTTTGGTGTGGACACAGTGCGATGCCCCATGCGGTGATGGATGACAAGGAAGCCCAAAGCCTTGGGCAACGCCTGCTCTCACAGGGTGGACGCCTTGGCTTCGATGTCTTCGCAGAAGGTGTTGAGCGCAGCCCCTTTCCTGTCAAGATCCTCAAGCCATCGAAGGCATGGAAGGCCTACCATGAGATGTTGCTGTTCTATGGAATGAAGACCGTCTCATGCTATGCACTGCGGCATGGGCTCAGCTTCCATGAGGCCTTGAAGGAAGATGCCAAGCTATACCGCTTCGAGAACATGGGCGGCCAGCTCGTACCTTCATGGAGACTTGATGCCCTCATCAACGATGTCGAATCTGGACGGGTAGGCTCATGGGACTCAATGCACGCATCATACAAGGAACTTGCGAGACTCTATGATGAGGACAGGCTTGAGAACGCATCTGCCATTCTTGGCTTCCTTGCAAGTAAGGAAGGAAAACAAATCGAAGACCTCTTCCCATCATGGGACAGGGAATGCCAGAGGCTGAATGGATGGATCCAAGATGAGGCGGTGAAGACAAAGCTCAAGGATTATTCGAACGCTTTCCGTCATATAACCTATGACAACGAGGCTGAACGGGAGGCCGTGCTAGGCTCCCCTGCATCTTCAGTCAACTTCACCCTACCTCATTATGACAAAACAGCTTGGTGAATTAAGAAGGGGGCCTTCCTAATCAGGAAAGCCCCCTCATCATGTCAACGCACTATCTCAGTCCCAGCGGTCGCGCTCCCAGTCGAGGAAGCGGCCTGTGGCGGCATCGATCTCGAACTCGTACTCATAGCGGTCAGTCCAGAGGCTGCCCTCGTAGATGATGCGTCCGTCATCGCGGTCCTCACGGATGCGGACATCTTCAGCACGTGCCCCATCCACACGTTCCAGTACCAGTGATGTGGCCTCATCGATGCTGATCAGGTCCGACTGGTCAGGCACACGCTCCCTGTCAGCTTCCAGGACAGAACCATCAACAGCATCAATCTTGTAGGTGTAGGCCCAGCCTCCAGCGGTGAAGGAGACTTCATAAGCCATCCTCCTGTCATCCCGGTCAAGGCGGATGCGGTAGTCATCACTGGATGCTCCAGAGTCTGTGAATGCCGCCTGGAGGGCCTCCGCTTCAGTAAGGACGATGTCATTCGAAGCACCAGAACGGCTGAAACGGTCACGGCTCACAGAAAGGATGCTGCCATCAGCTGCGCTGATCACATAATCGTATTCCCAGTCTCCTGAGAAGAACTCGACTTCATAGACAACGATTCCGTCATCACGGTCCCTCTCGATCCTGCTGCGGCTGACAGATGAGGAATCCAGGGCTGCATCAGACAGGGCAGCCTGGAGGGCCTGGTCGCGGCTGATGTCAACAGCGGCAAGTGTCGTCACCGCAAGTGCGGCTATCAGGATCATGAGGAATGTCTTCTTAGCTTTCATATCTTTTTCTCCTTGTTTTTTTCCTATTCTTGATGACCCCATTGTCGGGGATGTAAATTAAAGCAAAATTAGATCCATCACATTTTCAAAGATAATCATCAAACAGGTTTCTTTGGTATTGTGAAGTAGAAGACACTGCCATTTCCAGGGCTGCTCTCAACACCAACAGAACCACCATGGGCCTGGGCGATCCAACGTACCATTGAAAGACCAAGACCAGCCCCACCAGAAGCAGAACGGGACGAATCCCCCTGCCAGAAACGGTCCCAGACCTTCTCCAGATCCTCCTTGGCGATGCCAGGGCCATTGTCCTCGACGCTGACCTCGACCTCCTGTCCCAGGTCCCGGATCCGGAGTAGCGCCCAACCCCCTTCATTGCCGTGCTCGATGGCATTTCCAAGGTAGTTGATCAGCACACGGGTCAACATGCCTTGGTCCGCATCCACATGCACAGCAGGATCCGTTTTCAATGTCAGGGTGATGGAACGTGAAGCCGCCTTGTCCTCAAGACTAGAAAGCACCATATGGGCAAGCTCACTCAAGTCCACATCCTCGTAAGACACATTAAGTGTGCCCTTGTCAGCCCTGGCCAAGGCCAGCAGCTCCTCGACAAGGCGCGACATCCTACCTGCCTGGCGCTGGATGTCAGACAACGACTCCTCCATCCTGGCACAGTCATCTCCATGCTCAAGCGCGTACTCACACTCTGCGAGTATTACTGAAAGAGGTGTACGCAGTTCATGTGAGGCGTCTGATGTGAAGCGCTTCTCCTTTTCAAAGGCCTCCTCAAGCCGTTCCAGGACCGCATCAAAAGAAGATGCCATGCGGTGGATTTCATCGGAGCCCCCTCCTAGTCCTATGCGCTTCGAGACATCACCAGATGACGCGATATCATCAGCTGCCGCTATCACTTGGTCCACAGGCTTGAATGAGCGACGCACGATGATGTAGCCGCCAAGACCGCCCAATGCCATCACGACAAGGAAGACCAAGAGGGAGAAGACTTCCATCAGGCTCATGTATACGCCTTCACCATAGGAGCGCAGGATACCCCTCACCACAAGCCCGTCGCCAGCCAGTTCATCCAGGACATACCACTGCCCCCGGATGCCCGGGACCTCCCTGAGGTCACCTACGGAAACAGGAACGGAGGGCAGGTCGTCGCTTGCCCGGCCTTCAATCAACGCTCCAGACCCATCGAATATTTGGATGTAGATGCCTTCATCAAAGAAGTCCACATCATCAAAATCAGGATTGCCAGAACGCCACCTGATATCCTCAGAAGCATCAGACACAGCCTCTCTCAGGTCCGACAAGGCTTCCTGACGGAGCATGATCCCACTTGCAGAGACAATGGCTGCGACCATTATGGCGCCAAGGACCGCCATCATCAGGGTGTACCATATCACTATGCGCTTCTTGATCGTCATCAGCCATCCGCCTTGATCATATAGCCAGCGCCACGCACTGTATGTATCAGTTTCACATCCTCACCGTCATCAATCTTCTTACGAAGGTATCGTATGTAGACGTCAACGACATTGGACTCACCATCATAGTCCCAGGACCAGATATGTGATCGGAAGCTCTCACGCTCAAGGATACGCCCTTCATTGAGCATCATGTACTCCAGGATCGAGTACTCCTTCGAGCTCAACTCTATCTTCCGTCCTCCTCTGCACACAGTGTGTGAGGCCATATCAAGTTCCAGGTCTCCAACAACAAGCTTGTTCGACCGCCCTTCCCCACTACGTCTCAAAAGCACCCTGACCCTTGCAAGGAGCTCCTGGAATGAGAAGGGTTTTACCAAATAGTCATCCGCTCCACTGTCCAGGCCTTCCACCCTGTCACTGACCGCATCACGTGCGGTCAGGAACAGGACCGGTGTCTTTCCACCCGCAGCCCTGTAGTCCTTCAACACTGTGATGCCATCCTTACCTGGCATCATGATGTCCAGGATGGCGACGTCGCAGGCTGTGGACGCAAGATAGTCTGCTGCATCGTTTCCATTGAGCACGGCATCAACCGCATGGCCCTCGTCTTCCAGACGCCGTCGGATCAAGCGGTTGAGGTCCTTTTCATCCTCTGCGACAAGCACTCTCATCTCGTCCTCCACCCTGAGTGTCCTGCATCTTCATTAAAACAGGATTAGAACACGCGGGATAATTATAACGCGCGATACAGAAAGATGGCATTGACAATTAATAGCCATTGGGAAAAGGAGAAGCCAAGCAACCTGACATCAATAAATCATAATATTCATTCCTAATTAAGAATAATCATATGATGATAATATCATATACATCTTGAAAACCCTACAGTACTTGCTCCAACTATGGAATCCAGCCACGGATTGAATCTCAAGCAAGCCCTCAAAACACCAGGAATGCCATTCAGGCACCACCTCAGGAATATCCAAGCACACCACTACCAGTACCCTGCTGTGCGGATATATGGCATCAAGCCAAGTCCAGATCAGCACGTGATTATCAAAGCATCATGCAAGAAGACATAGCATGATGCACACACAATGCGCATCTACGCTATATCGTAACGAACTGTCCTGTACGGAAGGTCGCCATGAAATTCCTTGAAAGCTTTGACAGCGTCTCGAACTCACTGCTGCGGCTACTGACATAGAAAGTGACCTGGGCCTCCTTGTCACTGATTGGTATCGCTTTCTTCCATTCCACTTCCTGTGATGTCAGGTCAGATGAGAAGGAAGGCAGCAATGATTTCCTCACAAGTTCATCAAATGCGACCCTGTCACTCTGGATGAAGAATTTCGAATTCGGCATCATCCTCTCAGGAAGACCCTTCCAGAAACCGATGTTCTCATAGAGCAGCATGTTCTCCCCATCCAGGTCAGCGAAGGAAAGGCTGCGTCTTGATGCCAGGGGATGTTTTTCTGGAAGCACGAAGCACAACTTCTCCTCACCAAGCCTCAAGCAAGTGAAACCCGGGATCTTCAAAGGAGCAGTGGTGATCACGTACTTGTATGTACCACCCTTCAATCCATCAACCAGGATCTTCACATCCTTCATCTCTCCTGCGATTGTCTTGTCTGCATGAAATCCTGATAGCATCGACAAGACGCTCCACAATGGCGCAGGGGCCACGGAGCCAACCAATATGGTCTTCTGGCTTCTGTCGTAAGCCCTGACATCCTCGATGGCCCTGTGCAGGCTTGAGACGATTTGACGTGCATATGATGCCGCAAGGCGTCCTGTGTCATTGAGCTGTATTGTATTGCTTGTACGTATGAAGATAGGCACTCCAAGCTCATCCTCCAGGAGCTTCATCGAACGCGACATCGCAGGCTGTGAGACGCCTACGGCCTCCGCGGCCTTCGAAATCGTGCCATGGTCTTCGAAAGCGACCAGCTCCTCAAGTTGGTAGAACTCAGGCATGTCAACCTCCCAGCATGATCAAATTCTATACCACCATGACGAATTTGTCCTGTACTGATCCAAATCCCGGCCTTAGTGTTTGGATCAACAAGGAGAAACATTCATGGAGACAACAACTCTCAACAACGGTGTCGTGATGCCGAAGGAAGGCTTCGGTGTCTTCCAGGTTCCCGACGGCAAGGTCTGCGAGCAGGCTGTCATGGATGCCATCAGCGTCGGCTACCGTCTCATCGATACAGCCGCAGCATATATGAACGAGGAAGCTGTTGGCAGTGCCATCAAGAAGTCCGGCGTCAACAGGGAGGACCTCTTCATCACCACCAAGCTCTGGACCCAGGACTCCTCCTATGAGGGCGCAAAGAAAGCCTTCCAGACCTCACTCGACAAGCTCGGCCTCGACTACCTCGACCTCTACCTCCTGCACCAGCCTGTTGGCGACTATTATGGCGCTTGGAGGGCACTTGAGGAACTCTACAAGGAAGGCCGTGTCCGCGCCATTGGTGTGTGTAACTTCTACGCAGGCCGCCTGACCGACCTCGCCCTGCACGCCTCTGTCATGCCAGCTGTCAACCAGGTCGAGCTGCACCCCTTCTTCCAGCAGGGCAAGGCAGTGAAGAACATGCATGACTTCGGCATCCAGCCAGAAGCCTGGGGTCCCTTCGCTGAAGGCAACCACGGCATCTTCACACACCCTGTGCTCTCAGCCATCGGTGCCAAGTACGGCAAGTCCGCCGCCCAGGTCGCACTGCGCTGGAACGTACAGCGTGGAGTCGTCGTCATCCCGAAGTCGACCCACCGCGAGAGGATGGAACAGAACCTCGACATCTGGAACTTCCAACTTTCAGACGAGGACATGGATGAGATCGCCAAGCTCGACATCGGACACAGTGAGATCGTCGACCACGATGATCCTGCCTTCATCCGCATGATCAGCGGCATGAAAATCCATGACTGAGGCGGAGATGGACAAGCGTATCCTTGGCGGGGACCTGGAGGTCTCCGGCCTTGGTCTTGGTTGCATGGGCTTCTCACATGCCTACGGGGAACCTGTCGATGAAGCGACAGGCATCGATGCCATACGCTATGCCTATGATATCGGCTACCGCTTCTTCGACACAGCTGAATGCTATGGCCCTTATGAGAACGAGGAACTGGTCGGCAAGGCCCTGAATGGACGCAAGGACGCAGTGATCGCGACGAAGTTCGGTGTGACGTTGAAGGGTGTCACCCCGACACCTGACAGCCGTCCTGAAGTGATCAGGAAGAGCGTGGAGGGTTCCCTCAAGCGCCTTGGGGTCGAAGCCATCGATCTCTACTACCAGCACCGGCCTGACCCAAAGGTTGAACCAGAAACCGTTGCCCAGGTGATGAAAGAACTTGCAGCAGAAGGCAAGATCCTCCACTGGGGGATTTCTGAAGCAAGCCAGGAGTACATCGAGCGTGCGGACGCTATCTTCCATGTCACAGCGATCCAGAACCGCTACTCGATGATGTGGCGTGACTACGAGTCCTACTTCCCGATGCTTGAAAAGCGGAAGATCGGCTTCGTCGCCTTCAGTCCACTGGCAAACGGCTTGCTGTCGAGGGCATATGACGCCTCATCGACCTTCGATCCGAAGAGCAACTACAGGGCTTCCATGCCCCAGTACGCACCTGGAGCCTACGAGGAGAACAGGAAGCTCTTCAGCCTGTTGGACGACCTGGCATCCAGCCACAATACGACACCTGCTGTCGTCTCACTTGCCTGGATGATGGCGAAAAAGGACTACATCGTCCCAATCCCCGGAACCAGGAAGAAGGAAAGGATGCTTGAGAACGCCCGGGCATCGGAGCTGAAGTTATCATCACAGGATGTGGCTGCCATAGACGAGGCTCTCTCCTCAATGACGATGTCAGCCGTATTCGGTGGGCACAAGTAAGCATCACAAACAAAAGCCAAGTCCTGACGAACAAAGGGCTTGGCTTCATTACTAATAGGAGGAAGACACATGGAAAAAGCGAAAGTGCTCTTCACAAAGGAAGTATCATCAGAAGCCCTCGCCAGGATCTTCGAGGCGTTAGGAACCCTACTCAAGGGCAATGTCGGCGTGAAGATTTCAACCGGGGAACCAGGAGGTGACAACTACCTCCATCCTGAGCTGATTGGAGACCTTGTGAAGAAGGTCGATGGTACTATCATCGAATGCTGCACCGCCTACCCAGGCCGCCGCATGGACGTCGCCGAACACTGGAAGGCGATTGAGGAACATGGTTTCCGCCCTGCATTCAAATGCGACATCATGGATGAGGAGGGTTCGATTGAGATTCCCGTCAAAGGCGGTTTCCACCTGAAGGCCGACAAAGTCGGCTCGCACTTCGCGTCCTATGACAGCGTACTGGTCCTCTCTCACTTCAAAGGCCATGCGATGGGTGGTTTCGGAGGAGCGCTGAAGAACATCTCGATTGGTATCGCCTCAAGCAGTGGCAAGGCCAGGATCCATACGGCAGGAAAGACGGACGAGCCAGCCCAGCTCTTCAACATGCTGCCAGAACAGGACCACTTCCTCGAGTCCATGGCAGACGCATGCAAGGCAGTCATTGACTACAAGAAGCCGGAGAACATGGTCTACATCAATGTGGCCTACCGGCTCTCTGTCGATTGCGACTGTGACAGCCACCCCGCAGAACCAGAGATGGGAGACCTCGGCATCTATGCATCCACAGACCCTGTCGCCCTCGACCAGGCCTGTTACGATGCAGTGAAGAATGCAAGTGATCCTGGCAAGGCCGCCTTGATCGAGCGTATGGACTCACGTCATGGCATCCACACAGTCGAAGCCGCAGCCCAGCTCGGCCTTGGTTCAAGGGATTACGAAATCGTCAACATCGACTGAAGAAGGAACGGCCCTTGGTTTCATCGCCAAGGGCCACTTCATATCCATTCAACTACACATCTGGATGAGGTCCGAAGAGCCAGCCCATGACAGCTTCATCAAAGGCGAAGGCATTGCCTCCTGCATGCGGGTCTGCGTAGCCGTGTGAACGGAAGAACTCATCATCCCGGACATCAAGGACGACAAGGGAATCGATGTCCTCAGAGGGGACTCCCATATCAGAATAGATGTCAACAAGCTCATCATAGGCTCTTTTCAATGGCCCAGAGCCGTAATAGCTGTCATCCTCACCAACTGCCAGATAGACAGGAGTCCTGCTATCAGCAAGCACCTCCAGGTCCCCATCCCAGCGTGTGCTGACGGCAAGGAAGGCTGTATAAAGGCCAGGCTTCATGCCCATGACAAGGGAACCCGTCTCACCACCACCTGAGAAACCTTCAAGATAGACCCTTGATGTATCGACATCGTAAGAGGCGATGACATGTTCAGTGATGGCTATCACCTCCCTTGCAGAACGCTCACGCCAATCCATCAATTGAGGTGCGACCACTATCAAGGAGGGATCGTGTTCAAGTGCCTCAAAGGAGAAATCCTCACTTCTCAGGTTCTGCGCCTCACCTTGGAACCACAAGCCCTCGTAACCAGGAAGTGTCACGAAAAGCCCATGGGGGCCCGCCCCGGGCCCCACATGGATCCAATAGGGGACAGTGCGCCCATCAACTTCAACGCTCTCAAGGGTGAATCCCCTGTAGTCAGCAGCGGCGTACAGGGACAAGGCCATGAGCATGGCAATGGCAGTTGCAAGCCACTTCCTCATCTCAAGCCTCGTAGCCAGAGAGCAGTCTTATCAACTCTGCATCATGATGATGCACCAGGCGTACATCATTGTCGAAGACCATTGTCGCACCACCTTCACGCGTGTAAGGTTCCCAGGCATCCTGCCCATCAACCGAAGGATTTCCAGTACGCGCGAAATTAATCCAGGCCTGGCTCATGACATCAGACAGGGCCCAGGCATCAGCACCACCACCTGTCGTCGAGTCCGCCTTGTCGATGTTGTAGAAGACAAATGGAATCTCTGATGTATGGTATGAGGAGAAGACACCGTTCATCACATCACTGCCCCAGCTGAAGACATAGGCATAGACAGGTGCCTCGCCGCTGCCCGCCTTGGCGTTCATGATTTTCAACATCGGCACCCGGATCACGGAGCTGTCTATGTAATAGGCATCAGCCACGCTCTTGTCCGGATAGGCTTCCATGAAGAGCCGTACGACCTCTTCAGCATCCTCACCATACTTCTCCCTCAAACGGCTCCAGGCTTCCTCATCACTCCATGTGCGGGGAGTGTCGAACTGTCCAAGCACTGGATTGGCCAGGAGGCCAAAGGCTTCCCATTCCGTGAGGTTGGAACCAATCAGGAGGGGGATGTCCTCCGCACCAGGAGCGAAGCCATCCTCGCTTACAGGGTCCACAGGAAGGAAATCACCATCTATGACAGGCTCCCATGAGAGGCTGTAACCGCCACCAAGGGCAGCAGGGATCTGGAACTCCTCACCGTCTTCGACCAAGGCCCTGTCCCCTGCCGCGGCCAGGCTGTCATAAGGCACGGCTTGGAGTTCTTCCGGGGTGCTGGCTTCGACAACGGACTAGTCGTAAGAGCCCTGGCCGCTGTCATCGATGATGTCTATGAGATGACTGACAAGGACAGCATCGTCGTCACCCATTCGCAGGGAGGTGGTCCAGGCTGGACGTCAGCCCTCTACACAGACCATATCGCAGCCATTGTCGCAGTAGAGCCAGGCGGTGCGCCTTCACCGGACAGCAAAGAGTTCCAGGCACTTTTGGACAAAGGCATCGACATCGTCATGTACTTTGGAGACTACATCGACAATGGAGACCCTGCAATTGGAGCCACTGCAGCATGGCAGGGGATGAGGCAGGGCTGCTATGACTTCACAGAAGCCTACAACGCAGCTGGTGGCAACTCCACTGTCGTCGACCTACCCAAGATTGGAATCCACGGTAATGACCACTTCCTCTTCCAGGACCTCAACAATGCTGAGATAGCAGGACTTGTCGAAGCCTGGATTGCAGAGAACACAACGTATTGAAATAATGACTCATGCGGTACACGATGGGGCCTCCGGGCCCCTCTTGTGTTATCATCATTTCCAAGGAGGCTTTTATGAAGACACTTGAAGATGTATCCGCCTTCCTGAAGAAGGTTGGAACCTACTATCTCGGAACAGTGGATGAAGATGGAAGGCCAAGGGTCAGGCCCTTTGGCACTGTAGACATCTTCGAAGGCCGTTTGCAGATCCAGACAGGCAAGAAGAAGGCGGTCTCAAGGCAGATCCACGCAAACCCCTGGATTGAGATTTGTGCGTTCGACGGTTCCCAGTGGTTGAGGATAAGTGCGCAGGCGGTCGAGAACGACAAGAGGGAAGCCCGTAAGAGAATGCTTGATGCCTACCCCTCACTGCGCGCAATGTATGACGAAGACGATGGCAACACTGAAATCTTCGCCCTGGTCGAAGGGGAAGCCACCTTCTCTTCATTCACCGCACCTTCCGAGGTCGTAAGGCTTTGAGGGTTTCAGGTACCATCGTACATGGCAAGGGGCTTGGCCGCACGGTCGGCATGCCTACTGCCAACCTGTGTCCTGACAGTGGACAGGAGGCCCCGCCTGAAGGCGTATGGGCCTCCATTGTCCATCTCGGAGATGGAGATCATATCGGTGTCACTAACATCGGACGCCGCCCCAGTGTCGACGAGGATGAAGCGGTCACCATAGAGACGAACATCCACGATTTCGACGAGGACATATATGACCAGCACATGGATTTGGATCTGTGTGTCTTCCTCCGCCCTGTCATGCGGCTGGATGGACTTGAGGCAGTGTCCAAGCAGGTCGCCTTTGACATGCAGCGGGCTGTGGAGCTTCTTTCTCCTCATTTGAACAGCAACATAACTGCATAATTATGCAAATTCCTGCATATGAACAGCCAAAACATTGACATGGTTTGGCTTTTAACACATAGTGGAAGCATCGTCGGCACCACAATTTGTCGCGGGGACAGGGGGGACGTGGTGCCATTATCACAGATTCATGACCAGTCTGAAGGAGGCTCCACATGAAGAAGAGAAGCTTGCTCATAGCCATCATCGCCCTCATCATCTCACTCCCACTCGCAGCAGGTGGTGCCAGTGAAAACGGAGGTACGCTGCACTTCGGAACAGGTGGCGACCAGGGTACTTATTATGGTTTTGGCAACGTGCTCGCACAGAGGATCTCATCTGAGACCGATACATCCGTTGTCGCTGTTGTCAGCGCAGGCAGCCAGGACAACATCGAGATGATGGACATGGGTAACTATGAACTCGGCTTCGTCCAGACCGATGTCATGAGCTACGCCTACAATGGTACGAACCTCTTCGCTGAGACTGGTGCGGTCTCTGACTTCTCAACTGTTGCCGCACTCTACATGGAGCAGGTCCAGATTGTCACGTTGGATCCAGACATCAAGACAGTCGCCGACCTCCGTGGCAAGACCGTCTCCATCGGATCCTCCGGCTCAGGTGTCTACTACAACGCACTCGACATCCTCGGTGCCTATGGCATCACAGAAGCTGACATAAGCCCCACTTATCAGAGCTTCGGAGATAGTGTCGACGCCCTCCAGGATGGCCGTATCGATGCCGCTTTCGTCGTAGCTGGTGCTCCGACTGTCGCAGTCTCAACACTCGCCACGACCCATGACGTACGTCTCGTCTCAATCGATGGTGAGCACATCGACATCCTCCTCGAGGATTCCCCCTACTACAGCCCCTACACCATCCCCGCCAGCGTTTATGGCACGGATGAGGACTGCCAGACAGTAGCTGTCGGTGCTGTGATCATCGCACGCAACGATGTCAGCGAGGATGCTGTCTACGACATCGTCTCGACTATCTTCAACGACCAGGCCGCAATCGCACAGAGTCATGACAAGGGCAATGAGCTCGACCTGGATTTTGCGACATCCATCACGACAGTACCCTACCATCCAGGTGCTGCGAAGTACTTCGCCGAACAGGGCATCGAAGTCCCGGTGCTCTAAGCGGACAGGCTTTCCAAAGGAGGGCTGTCAGCTACTGGCAGCCCTCTTCTATATGAATACACCACAAGGAGAACAGACTATTGAGGAACAAGGAACCAGGGAAACATAAGACAAAAGGAGAAGAACTGCTTCATGACGACTCCGTCGGCACGATGGAAGACGTCGAAGCCGTCATGAAGAAGTACGACAGGGAGTCGAACACGAGGGTATGGACAGGATGGAGGCAACTTGTCATCCACTACCTGATGGCCATCTTCGCCATCTATTGCATCATTGATGCGATGTTCCTTACGACAATCCAGGAAGTCCGCTACTCGGTCTTCATGGGTTGCATCATGGTCCTTGGCTTCCTGACCTTCCCCATCAAGAAGGGTGTCGAGAAGCCTGACCACATGCCTTGGTATGATATCATCATCATGGTGCTGGGAGCTGGGGCCTATTTCTTCTACGCGGCCAATGCGATGACAGTCATCCGCCTCTCAGCCCGGATCATGGCCAACCCCGTCTTCATGGTTGTCGGCGCAATCGGCATCCTGGCCCTCGTCGAACTCTGCCGCCGCTGTGTAGGACTTCCCATCCTCTGCGTCGCAGGAGTGCTCGTGATCTACACACTGGCCTCAGGAACCTCTGTGCCCTTGTTGATCCGGACCCTCTTCTACACAGCCAACGGCATCTTCTCAACTCCAGTCGGGGTCTGTGTGAAGTACATCGTGATCTTCATCATATTCGGAGCCTTCCTGGAACGCACAGGTGTTGCGGATTTCTTCATCCGCTTCGCCAATGCGGCAGTTGGACGCTTCACCGGCGGCCCTGCCAAAGTCGCAGTCGTGGCATCCGCACTTGAAGGCATGGCCTCTGGCTCCTCTGTCGCCAATACAGTCGGATCTGGCTCAATCACAATCCCCATGATGAAGAAGATGGGCTACCGCCCTGAGTTCGCGGCAGCAGTCGAAGCCGCGGCATCCACAGGTGGCCAGATCATGCCTCCTATCATGGGCGCGGCAGCCTTCCTGATGGCAGAGTTCACAGGCATCCCCTATGCACAGATCGCGGTCATGGCCATCCTACCTGCGGTGCTATATTTCACAGGCATATTCATCGCTGTCCATCTTGAGGCGAAGAAGATGGGGCTCAAAGGCATACCACGTGAAATGCTTCCACGCATGAGGGACCTTGTAAAGGAAATCTACCTCCTCCTGCCCCTGGTGGCCCTCATCTGGCTGGTTGGTTCGAACACATACACGATGGCCTACTCCGCCACACTCTCCATCATAGTCGCCATGATTGTCGGAGTGATCCACAAGATCATCCCACACATCGGCTTCTCCAAGGATGGTGAGGAGGAAGAGGAAAAAGGGGAGAAACCAAGTCTCTCATTCCGCTGGATCCTTGACGCCTTTGAGAACGGTGCGCGCAACTCGATCGCAGTCGTCGTCGCCTGTGGAATCGCTGGTATCATCTCAGGCTGCATCACAGTCACAGGACTTGCATCGATGCTGCTAGGCGCCATTGTCGCCCTCTCGAATGGAATCGTCATGGTCGCCCTGGTGCTGACAATGCTTTGTTGCATCGTCCTTGGCATGGGTGTCCCGACAACAGCCAACTACTGCATCATGGCAGGAGTGTGTGCGCCCATCCTGATCGCTCTTGGCGTCGAACCTGTTGCCGCCCACTTCTTCGTCTTCTATTTCGGCATCGTCGCTGATATCACACCACCAGTGGCCTTGGCAGCCTATGCTGGCTCGGCGATTGCGAAATCAGACCCGATGAAGACTGGACTCACAGCGACAAAGCTCGCCATCGCGGCATTCATAGTGCCATACGTCTTCGCACTCAATCCTGCGATGTTGTTCGTGAATGTGACCAGTGTCTTCGAAGTCATCCAGATCATCATCACATCACTGGTCGGCATCTTTGGCATAGCCGCGGCCCTGAACGGCTTTCTTGCACGCCACCTCAACCCCTTTGTCCGTCTGATACTGGCGGTGGCAGGCCTGTGCATGGTCGTGCCTGGCACGATCAGTGACCTGCTTGGACTCGTCACAATGGTCTGTGTCGTTGTCTATGAATTCGGCATGGCAAGGAAAGAGAAGGCCTCAGCCTGATCAAAGCCATAAAGCAACAAGGAAGCCCCAACGCATCACCCGTTGGGGCTTCATGCATCAAAGAGTGAATACAGCACCCATGAGCCCAATCTCATTTGAGAGACCAAGCAAACAGGCCTCCTACTGCCAGTGGGATACTGCTTCCATCACCTCATCAACAACGTGCCCCACCTCTGAATCGCCTAATGAATACAATGGTGCTGTAGACTTTTTGACATCCATGTCAAAATCCCATATGCCATCATCCACAGCCAAGGCCGAAGCCCTTCCATTCCATCCACGAGGCATCCGCACCATTCTCCTCATAATCACTGAGCATGGCTTGGAAAACACTAAGTTCAGACAATGGATGGACCGTGTCAGGTGATGCGGATACAGGAATTCCCAACTCATCAAAAAACCGCAAGGCCCCATGCGAGTCTTGTCATCAACACCTATAGATAATCAAAAGTGGACAGTGGTCTTGCTTTGTGGTCAGAGGCAACCTGGAGAAAACCAGGTACGATCCGTCACTGGTCCTGGCCTGGAATATAGCGAAAGCGTTCTCCGCCACAATCGAAGATGTTTTAACTGTCGAAGAGTGAAAGGCGCAGATATCCCCTTCGCGCACCTCATCAAATATTTTGCCGAAACGACCATCCATCCCGGGATGCATATTGACACGGTGGGCTGTAAAAACGTAAATGACATACAAAAGCAAAAGCGCTTTGGGTGTTTCCCAGGGCGCTTTTCTCTTTTCCAATGCCTGTACAAGGAAGTGCATCAATGATGAGCGTCATCGGCGATGTGCTTTTTTTTTCAGGCAAATCCAAAGCAAGGGGGGAGAGGAATGTATAGTGCGACAGATGTGATCTGGGTACTTGTCGGCTCTATCCTGGTGTTCTTCATGCAAGCGGGTTTCGCACTGTGCGAAGCCGGACTGACAAGGGCGAAGAACACAGGGAACATCCTGATGAAGAACATGATGGACTTCTGCATTGGAGTCCCATGTTTCTGGTTGATCGGATTTGGAATCATGTTCGCAGGAAGCGGACCGCTGATCGGGGGCTTCGATCCGCTGATCCGAGGTGCTTACGACTTCGGCTCATTGCCTACATGGTGCTATGCGATCTTCCAGACGGTCTTCTGTGCAACAGCGGCGACAATCGTGTCTGGCTCAATGGCGGAGCGCACGAACTTCAAAGCCTATTGCATCTACAGTGCGGCGATCAGCCTTATCGTCTACCCTATCTCCGGGCATTGGATCTGGGGAGGAGGCTGGCTTTCATGGTTTGGCTTCCATGACTTCGCAGGTTCCACCTGTGTCCACATGGTAGGTGGCCTTGTCGCATGTCTTGGCGCAGCCATGCTCGGGCCACGGATTGGCAAATATGGCAAGGATGGCAAGCCCAAGGCGATTCCGGGACACAACCTGACAGCAATGGCGCTTGGCGTATTCATACTCTGGTTCTGTTGGTTCGGTTTCAATGGAGGCTCCACTGTCGCTATGAGCTCTGATGCCGACATGGAACTCGCCTCGCTCGTGATGTTCAACACAAACCTTGCGGCAGCGGTCGCAACCGTCGCAGCGATGATCCTCACCTGGATACGCTACGGCAAACCTGATGTCTCAATGACATTCAACGCAGCGCTTGCAGGCCTCGTCGCTGTCACCGCCCCATGCGACTGCATATCACCTGTGGGGGCATTCTTCATCAGCCTGGTTGCTGGCATCCTCGTCGTCTTCTCTGTCGAGTTCTTCGACAAAGTCGCAAAAATAGACGACCCTGTGGGTGCGGTCTCCGTGCACATGGTCAATGGCATCTGGGGGACGATCGCAGTCGGCCTCTTCAGCACAGGAGGCAACGGAGTGGGCTTGGGCCTGTTCTATGGGGGAGGTCTCAGCCAACTGCTTGTCCAGCTTGCTGGAATCGCATCAGTCGCATGCTACGTGCTCGTCGTCATGTTCATCATCTTCAAAATCATTGACAAGACAGTAGGACTGCGTGTTCCTGCGAAAGTGGAAATCGATGGTCTGGACATCCATGAGCACGGCCTCGCATCTGCCTACTCAGGCTTCGCGATCAGTGATGTCTCCGCACTTGAGATGGAAGCAAATGAGAACACAGACCTGGGTGAGGACAACTATGACAAGGCGACTGCTGAGCAGAAAGCGGCCGCTGTCAAAGTCACGAGCAGGAAAACCATTGTGGACGGCGTATACGACACGGGCATGCACAAAGTCAGCATCATATGCCGCCTATCACGCTTCGACGCGCTCAAGAGCGCACTCAACAAGCTTGGAGTAACTGGCATCACAATGACACAGGTCATGGGTTGCGGTCTGCAGAAAGGCGCTGGAGAGAAATACCGTGGCGTCGAAGTCGATGTGAACCTGATTCCGAAGGTCAAGGTGGAAGTCGTTGTAAGCAAGATTCCTGTCGACTCTGTCATCGAAGTTGCAAAGAAAGCGCTCTACACAGGGCATATCGGAGACGGGAAGATCTTCGTCTACAACGTCACAAGGGTTGTCAAAGTCAGGACCGGCGAGGAAGACTACGCCGCACTCCAAGATGTCGAGTGAACAAACACCGCCCCGGGCCATATCGACCCGGGGCATCTTCACATGGAACAAAGCGGATGAACCAATGAGTTCCATCCGTATCCCCTGCGGGTCCCCCGCAGTACCACATTACCTGGTGCACCAAGAGCAGGCATCTTCAAGCAATGTAATGGATCCTGCTGTCCTGTGAACGGACCAGATGCTTTGCATTGACCATGTGCATAGCTGCTTTCCATCCTGCGGGATAAGCCTGACAGGTTTTCTCATGGCACCATTTGGAAAAATGTATCCGCCAAGCACAATCAAGGCATTCCTGTCCGGGCTTGTGACAATGTCATTCATCCAGACTGGGCCGGATTTCCACGATGACATATGACAGCAGGGAAAAGCAGACCTGCATTGTCTTCAACCCATTGCTTCCATATGACCAAAGTCGTGGACAGGCAGTGCAAAGACAGGAAGACCTCCCCGGAGGGAGGTCTTCCATCTTGTCATGTGAGACAGGCTCAATAAGCAGCGTTGAGCCAGGTGATTCCGTCAATCTGCGCTGTGAAGTAAGGTGCGCTCTGGAAGACGGATTCATGGAAGGCGCCATCGTAGACAGCTTCCTCGCTGTCAGCGGTGAAGTCACCATCAGTGTCGATAGCGAAGGCATGTGTCAACTCCTCACCACCAACTGTGAATGTGCTGGTGTCGAAGACCTGGATGGAACCATCAGCAAGGCCGGCTTCAACCTCGGCCAGCTTCTCAGCGGTTCCAGGAGCGGCAATAGCTTCATTGAGGGTTGTCATGACAACGGATCCGTCAGCCCAGCTGCCACACCAATCCTGTGGGATCTCACCACCCTCGACATAGGTCTTGATGGCTTCGTAGAAGTAGATGCTCCAGTCGATCCTTGTGGAGATGAGGGAGGCGTTGGGGGCGATACCAGTCATGTCGTTGTTGTAACCCGTGTGGAAGACGCCACGGCTCTGGGCGGCTGTAGCAGGGGTCGTGTTGTCAGAATGCTGGCTGACCATGACCGCACCCTGGTCAATCAGGGCAAGGGCGGCATCGGACTCAGCGGTGGCATCCGACCAGGAACCGACGAAGGAGACAAGCATGGTGACAGAGGGGCAGACAGACTTCGCGCCCAGGTAGTAGGACGTGAAGCCGGAGATGACCTCGGCGAATGAGTAGGCGCCAACGTAACCGATGACGGCTTCCTCTGGTGTGATCTGGCCTTCATCAATCATCTGCTGGAGCTTCATACCAGCGACAACACCAGCAAGGTAGCGGCCTTCGAAGATGTTGGCGAAGGCATTGTGCGTGTTCGCACGGCCATCAACAGCAGAAGCGCTGTTCGTGCAGCTGATGAACTCGATTTCTGGATAATCATCGACGACCTCGAGCATGTATGGCTCAAAACCGAAGCTGTTGTTGATGATGATCTGGCAGCCTTCCTCAGCGGCTTCGATGTTCGCATCGCGGCAGGAAGCATCCTCACCGATGTTGAACTTCGTCACCCACTCAACCGTGATGCCGTCAGCAGCAAGCATCTCCGTCGCCCTGTCGCGACCGCGGATGAAGTTGTAGGTGTAGCCCTGGTCGTTCTCATCTCCAATGCACAGGAGGGCGACCTTGACCGTGTTGGGGTCAGAGGCTGTCGTCGTGGTCTCGGCTCCACCAGCGGCGAAGATGAAACCGCAGCTGACAATCAGGACCAGCAGGACACTAAGCGTTCTTTTCATATCAAACTCCTTTGTGAAGGTGCAGGAGGCACCTCCTCCTAGTGTTTCCACGCCCCCGCGCAACGCGGCGGCTACCAATGGCTTACTCAGCGCTCCTCCCTGAAGTAATTCAGGCCCAGCGAGGCCGGTGGCTGCTTGTCCCGGCTGTTGCGCATGCTGGTGATTATCAGGACGATGACAGTGACGATGTACGGCAGGATCTTGTACAGTTCTGTCGGGATGAAGGGGATCAGGACACGCAGGTACATGATCATCATGGCACCGAAGATCACAGAGCCCCAGATCGCATTCAGCGGCCTCCACATGCAGAAGATGACGAGGGCGACTGCGAGCCAGCCTACACCGGCCAGGCCCTCATGGTTCCAGACGCAACCAGCTGTCGTCATGATATAGACCATGCCACCTATGGCGGAGATGCCGCCTCCGATGACTGTGGCCAGGTACTTGTATTTCGTCACGTTGATGCCAGCGGCATCTGCTGTGGATGGAGACTCTCCTACCGCCGTCAGATAAAGTCCCCAACGTGTGCGCTTCAGGAAGAGGTGCATCACTATGGCCAGGACTATGGCGAGATAGAAGAAAACCGTATGGGAGAAGAGTATGCGCCCCAGCACAGGGATGTTGATCAATGCCTGGGGGAAGACCGTGGCATTGAAAGCGTCCTTCAATCCATTGCCGAGGGCTACATAACCACCCTCGCTGACACGCATGTACTCACCTACGAACTGGCCGATGCCTGTGCCGAAGATCGAGAGTGCGAGGCCGGTTACGTTCTGGTTCGCACGTAACGTGATGGTTATGAAGCTGTAGATGGCGCTTGCAGCCATGCCTGCGGCTATGGCGCAGAGGATGGCGATGACGATGGCCACCGGTCCGGATGCGGCAGCGCCTGCGGCCTTCTCGTAGTAGAAGGCGCCCGCAAGGCCGAAGGCCCCTCCCATGTACATGATGCCTTCGACACCAAGGTTGAGGTTGCCTGACTTCTCAGTCAGGATCTCTCCCAGCGTGCCATACATCAAGACAGTGCCGAAAGTGACGGCTGCGACAATCAAGGCGATCAATGTGCTCATGACGCCACCTCCTCTTTCGTCTTACGCCTGAAGATCAGGCGGTAGTTGATGAAGAACTCACAGCTCAGCATGCAGAAGAGGAGTATGCCGGTTATGATATCTGCGATCGAGGCGGGGACCGAGAGCCTTGTCTGCAAGGTGTTGGAACCCTTCTCCAGCACAGCAAGGACAAAGGAGATCACAATCATCGCGAAACTGTTCAGCTGGCTGAGCCAGGCGACCGTGATCGCTGTGAAACCAACGCCATCCGCGACACCACTGTACAGCGTATGGTTGGCACCAGAGACGAAGATGAATCCGACGACACCACTGATCGCACCGGAGATGAACATCGTGCGCATTATGATCCAACCGACGTTCATGCCTGCATAGCGGGCTGTGTTGACCGAATCTCCGATGACTGCGATCTCGTAACCATGCTTCGTCTTGTTCATGTAGAAGTACATCAGCACGGTCAGCACCAGGACCATGATCCAGCCACAGTTGACACCAAGGACCTCAGGGAGGCGGGCCGCGTCATCGAACATGGGGATCAGCTGGCTGCCCTTGCGTCCTTCCCAAGGACCACCCTGCAACCAGGCGACTATTCCGATGGCGATGTAATTCATCATCAGCGTGAAAAGGGTCTCGTTCGTGTTCCACTTCGCCTTGAAGAAGGCAGGAATCAAGGCCCACAGGCCACCCATGATGGCTGCTGCGAGGAACATGATCACCAAGAGGACAGGCGAAGGGACCTTGCCAACCCAGTAGAGGGCGAAGTAAGTCGCGGCCATGGCTCCCATTGTGATCTGGCCTTCCGCTCCGATGTTCCAGAAACGCATTTTGAAACAGGGCGCGATCGCCAATGCACAGCCAAGGAGAGGAATCGCTGTACGCACCGTCTGGCGTATATAGACAGGACGGGAGAGCGAACCCGAGATGATCACCCCATAGGCCTCTATTGGATTTGTACCAGTCAGCAGCATTGGGACGAAACCAAGCAGCAGGGCGACGACAATTGAACCCACACGGATCATCCATACCTTGCGGGGATCCATGTCAGTACGCTTTGCCAAGCGGATGAAGGCTGTCTTCTCTTCTCTCATGCATCCACCTCCCCGCTGTTGAACTGCGTCATCATCAACCCGACCTCTTCCTTGGTCGTCTTCCTTGCATCGACAAGTCCAGCGACCTGGCCACCACAGAGGACCAGGATACGGTCACACAACTCCAGCAGCACATCAAGGTCCTCACCGACATAAACAACGGCAACACCCTTCATCTTCTGTTCTGTCAGCAGCTTGTAGATCGTGTATGACGTGTTGATGTCCAGGCCACGGACCGCATAAGCCGTCATGAGCACTTCCGGCTCGCTTGCGATCTCGCGTCCTACCAGGACCTTCTGGACATTACCTCCGGAAAGACGCCGCACAGGGTAATCGACATCCGGTGTCACGACCTCGAGCTCCTCCAAGACATGGCCCGCAAGCTCACTTGGCTCCTTACGCCTTGTGAAGGGTCCACGGCCATTGCGCCATGAGCGGAGCATCATGTTACCAGTCATCCCCATCGAACCGACCAGGCCCATGCCCAACCTGTCCTCCGGGACGAAAGCCATGCCAACCCCTGTCTGGCGGATCTTGCGAGGTGTCAGTCCGACAAGTTCAGCCTCACTACCATCATCCTTGACGAGGCGCACACTGCCTTCCTTGATGGGATACAGGCCTGTGACCGCCTCAAGGAGCTCCTTCTGGCCGGATCCTGAAATTCCAGCTACACCAAGGATTTCCCCTGTGTTGGCAGTGAACGAGACCTTGTCGAGGCGTTTGACCCCCTCTGCATCGAGGCAGGTGAGGTTCTCGACAACCAGTTTCTTCCGAGGGTTGCTGCAGAGCGGGCGGTCGATGTTCAAGCTGACCGCATGTCCGACCATCATATCGGTCAAGGCCTGCGGGTTGGTCTCTGAGGTGTTGACTGTCCCGACAAGACGCCCCTTGCGCAGGACCGTCACCTTGTCAGAGACTTCCATGACCTCATGGAGCTTGTGGGTGATTATGATGACCGCCTTGCCATCAGCCTTCATGTTGCCAAGCACCTTGAAGAGCTTCTGTGTCTCCTGTGGAGTCAGGACAGCCGTGGGTTCATCGAGGATCAGTATGTCGGCGCCACGGTAGAGGACCTTGACAATCTCAATCGTCTGCTTCTGGGAGACCGACATGTCATAGACTTTCTTGACTGGGTCGATGTCGAAGCCATAGCGCTCGCAAATCCCAGCGACCTTGCGGTTTGCTGCCGCCAGGTCCATGCGGCCATCGTTCAAACCCAGGATGATGTTCTGTGCCGCTGTGAAGACCTCGATCAGCTTGTAGTGCTGGTGGATCATGCCGATTCCATGCTCGAAGGCCTCCCTTGGGGAGTGTATGTAGATGGGCGAACCATCCTTCAGGATCTGCCCCTCGTCAGGCTGGTAGATCCCTGAGAGCATGTTCATCAGCGTGGTCTTGCCGCTGCCGTTCTCACCCAGCAGGGCCAAGACCTCACCCCGCCGGATTCCAAGGTCGATGCCATCGTTGGCGGTCACAGAGCCGAAGCGTTTCGTGATGCCATGCATCTCAATAGCGTACTTAGCGTCCAAAGGCAGAACCTCCTGGCTTCTTCCATCTTAGCACGCTTTTTGATCCTGCCAAATGTTTTCCCTGTGAGCGCATATTCCCCAAAAGCCCCCTTGGGTGGGAAATGCGCTGCCGGACACAGGCCTCAGGCCTGGTCCCGTCCCACCCCACCCTCATCCTACGCTTACAGGGGCAAGACAATCAACCCAAAGTGGAGAATTCACGCACAGGGACTGAGAAAATCACAGCACGGCCACGCTTCTTGAGCACTTCCATGCCCTCTATCGCCTCGATGACACGGGCTGCGGTATCATCTTCAAGGACAATCATCAGGATTTCCTTCTCCGGCACGAGCGGTGAGCCGAAGAACTTCACATCAGCCTCCGTGCTTGTCCCGTGTGCATCGACGACAGTGCCACCCTTGGCTCCAGCCTTGCGCGCCACAGCCATGATCTCCTCGCTGAAACCTTCCTCACAAATCACTTCGACAAGTGTCCAACCTTTTCCCATATCCCCTCCTTCTCCCGCCAGGAGCAGCATGCCCTTGGCCTTGGCCTTTTGAGCGGCCTTGAATACAGAGTGCGCGTCTTCTTTCCGGACGAAGCTCGTCAGGACCTCCATGTAACTATCGCCCAGGCCCAGGGCTGCAAGTATAGTGTTTGAAGCCGTGCCCCTGGCGCTGTTGATAGTGCCCCCTGTGGCTCCGGCCTTGCGTGCGGCCTCCATTACAGCCTTCGCCTGGTGACGACGGACTATGGCAAGCAACATGTCAGTTCCCATCTTGGACCTCCCCGCCCTTGGCGCTCTTGATCCTATAAACAATACCCAGGAGCTCTGTCAGAAGGACAGGCATCATCGCAATCATGGCTATCATGCCGAAGGACGCGCTCGTCGAGCCGGATGCGGCCCCCATGGCCAGAGGCAACAGGAAGGTCGAACTCATCGGACCAGTGGCGACACCGCCGGAATCAAAAGCGATCGCAGAGAAAAGCCCAGGCGTCCAGATCATCAAAACCAGTATCAGCGCATAGCCAGGAAGCAGGAGGTACCAGATTGAGAACGAGCATACGGTCCTGACCAAGGCCAGGACGACTGCCAGTCCAACGCCAAGTGCCAGCGTGGCCAGCATGAGGCGCTTGGGTATCCTGCCCCCACTGGCTTCTTCCACCTGGCCAGTCAGGACAATGACGGCAGGCTCTGCCAGGACGACGCAGAGGCCAAAGATGAAGCCGGCAACATAAAGCCAGGGCCCACCGGCCGCGAGCAGGGCAGCACCCAGTTCCCGGGCAAGGGACGAGAATGAGTATTCGACCCCTGTGAAGAAGATGACGATGCCGATAAAAGCCCAGAAGATGCCAGAGAAGACACGTACCGCCTCCATTTTCGGCAACTTCAGGAAGAAGACCTGGGCCATGATGCAGACGATGACAAGCGGAAGCAGGGACAGCGCGACCTCGCCAAGCTTCGAGAGGAAGAGTCCTCCAAGACCAAGCGCGGCCTCATCTCCCGACAAGACAGCGGAGCCACCAGGGCCACCGCTGAAAAGGCCAAGGAGCAACACCGCGAGCACAGGCCCTGTCGATGAGAGGGCGACATAACCAAACGAGGCCTCATCATCATGCTTCCGGAGCGAAGCCACACCCATGCCCAAGGCCATGATGAATGGCACTGAGAGAGGGCCAGTTGTCGCACCACCCGAGTCAAAGGCGACAGAGACAAAGAAGTCATCATTGAAGGCGGCAACAGCGAAGATCACCAGATAACAGGTCCATAGCACTGCCTTCATCTTCCACCCAAGTACCGTGCGTGCAAGCGAGATGGCCAGGAAAAGTCCGACACCAAGTGCGATGAAGACCGTCAATGTCATCGTGGGGATTGATGACGCGACCTGGTGCACCTGCCCTGACAGGACCTGGACGTCAGGCTCAGGTATCGTGATGATCACACCCAGTATGAAGGCGCAAACAAGCATCACCGAAAGCCGCTTCGACTTCGTCAAAGCCGATCCTATCCTGCTTCCCATTGGCAGGAGGCCTACGTCGACACCTGTCAAGAAGAAGGTCAGTCCAATGATCACAAGGACGCAGGACACTACGAAGGCTGCCAGCTGGCTGCCATCCATCACACCAAGCATGAAGGACAGGATGGTTGCGAAAAGACCGATTGGAAGGACTGACAGTGTCACTTCCTTCAGTTGCCTGATGAAGTCCAATCCAGTACTCCTATTCCATCGGGCAGGTCACCTGTACAAGACGTTCGACAGTGTTGTGCAGTATGCCGGCCTGGTCTGTGTCAGCAGCACGGTAGTAGACCTCCTTGCCAACCCTGCGGCTCACGATAAGTCCGGAAGTCTTCAAGGAACGCAGGTGGTGGGAGACCGCTGGAGCGCTCATCCCGACAATGGATGCAAGGTTCGTCACACATTCCTCGCAGTGGCAGAGGACCCAGAAGATCCTTATCCTGCTGCCATCGCACAGCTGCTTGAATATGTCTGCGACAATCTGGAAATCGTCGTCCTTTGGTATGACACCAAGGTCGAAGCCGAGATGTCCATGATCATGGGGTAGTTGTCCCATCCGATCCTCCCTCCCCTCTTTTCATTTTAATATTGCCGGAATTACAGGAAAAGGCAAATTAAGACTTGACGATTCACAAACTGCCGCCTAGTATACAATCAAACGATTAAACAAAAGTTTAATCAAAGGAGGCCGAGATGACCAGGAACTATAAAATCGATGTCGACTGCCCAGCCTGTGCTGCGAAGATGGAAGCCGCCGCCAAGAAGGTGGAAGGCGTCAAGGATGCTGTTGTGAACTTCATGGCGCTGAAAATGAAGGTGGACTTCGAGGAAGGAACAGATCCTGGCGCTGTCATGCCCTCTGTACGCAAGGCATGCAAGAGGGTCGAGGCTGACTGCGAAGTCTTCATCTGAGGCATGGCCATGACAATGACAGCGAAACAGAAGAAGACATTTGGCCGCATCATCATCGCCGCCTTGATGGTCGTGGTGCTCCATTTCATACCATCAACAGGGCTCTTACGCTTCATACTGTACATGATCCCCTACCTCGTGATTGGCTACGACATACTCTTGAAGGCAGCCAGGAACATAGCCCATGGCCAGGTGTTTGACGAGTGCTTCCTGATGTGCGTGGCCACACTTGGTGCGATCGCCCTCGCCATCTGGGAAGGCAGCGGGGACTACACTGAGGCTGTCGCAGTCATGCTTTTCTACCAGATAGGAGAGTTCTTCCAAGGCTATGCTGTATCAAAAAGCAGGAAAAGCATCAGCGAGTTGATGGATATCCGGCCGGACAGCGCCAACATCGAACAGGACGGCAGCCTTGTCACCGTGGATCCTGATGACGTGGCCGTCGGAAGCATCATCGTCGTCCGCCCTGGTGAGAAGGTGCCTATCGATGGCGTTGTCACATCAGGGGCATCAAGCCTTGATACAAGCGCATTGACAGGAGAGCCTGTACCACGGTCCATCCACGAAGGCGACGAGGTCGCAAGTGGATGCGTGAACCTAAGTGGGGAAATCCATATAAGGACCACAAAGGAGGCTGGTGAATCGACTGCCTCCAAGATCCTTGACCTTGTCGAGAACGCGGGTTCACGCAAGTCGAGGAGCGAGGACTTCATCACACGTTTCTCACGGGTCTACACGCCAGCAGTCTGCATCGCGGCACTCGCCCTCGCCCTGCTACCACCGCTGGTCCGCCTTGCCATGGGCCTGGCTCCGACATGGCATGACTGGATCTACCGTGCACTGACATTCCTTGTCATCAGCTGCCCCTGTGCGCTCGTGATAAGCATCCCACTCTCATTCTTCGCCGGCATCGGAGGAGCAAGCAGGGAGGGCGTGCTCGTCAAGGGTTCGAATTACCTGGAGGCGCTGTCAAAGGTGCGTACTGTCGTATTCGACAAGACCGGTACGCTGACCAAGGGTGTCTTCACTGTAAACGAAGTCCATCACAACAAGCTCCCCAGGCAAGAGGTCCTTGGCCTGGCCGCCCATGCTGAAGCCTCCTCCAGCCACCCGGTTGCACGTAGCATCGAGGCAGCCTGGGATGGCAAGGTCGACCGGAAACGCATAGCCGGCATCCAAGAGTACCCAGGAGAGGGGGTGACCGCCAGTGTGGATGACAAGGCCGTGGCCGTTGGCAATGGACGCCTCATGTCAAGACTGGGCATCGAGGCCCCAGGATGCCATTGCAGTGGAACGCTTGTGCATGTCGCAGTTGATGGATCTTATGAAGGGCATCTCGTGATCAGCGATGTCATCAAACCAAATGCGAAAGCGGCCATCGACGCCCTTCACGCCAGTGGGGTCCAGCGCTGTGTCATGCTGACAGGGGACAGGATGGAAGCTGCAAAGGATACCGCATCCTCGCTTGGCATCGATGAAGTGCATGCACAGCTCCTGCCAGGAGACAAGGTCAGCGCGCTGGAAGGCCTGATGGATGGAAGCGGCAAGGCCCTCACCGCCTTTGTCGGTGATGGGATCAACGATGCACCCGTGCTCTCCCGTGCTGATGTCGGTATCGCCATGGGTGCCATGGGGTCTGATGCCGCAATCGAGGCAGCCGATGTCGTACTGATGGACGATGATCCGCTCAAGGTTGCAAAAGCCATCAGGCTCAGCCGGCGTTGCATGAGGATCGTGTGGGAGAACATCATCTTCGCCCTTGGTGTCAAAGGAATCTGCCTGCTCCTGGGAGCCTTCGGCATAGCCAACATGTGGCTTGCCATATTCGCAGATGTTGGAGTGATGGTGATCGCGGTCCTGAACGCAATACGGGCACTCAAAGCCGGACGCACCTGATCCTACTGCTGGACAATCCTCCTCACATCGGCTGAAAGCTCTGCGAGGCTGTGGTGGCGCATCTCCGCCTCCATGGCCTCTTGTATCGCGGCAAGCTTGTCGTCAAGCAGCGCATGTATGTTCCTCCCCACAGGACATTCCTGGGATGGGTTCTCATGGAAATGGAAGAGCCCTTCGTTGTCATCGACAGCCTCGACCGCCTTGTAGACATCGTAGAAGCTTATAGCATCAAGAGGCTTGCTGATGCTGATTCCACCCGTGCCACGACGTACGCTGAGCAGTCCTGCATCACGCAGCTGGAGGAGTATGCGCCTCACGATCACTGGGTTGGTGTTGATGGAACGGGAAAGGAAGTCGCTTGTAAGCTTCTCCTTGCCATTGAACGCCTCGATACAGGCGAAGATGTGAAGCGCGATTGTGAACCTGCTTGATATCTGCATATGAGTCCTCAACGCGATTCTATTGCGAAGTGCGCCTCTTTTCCAAGCAGAGGCCGACACGAGGCGGCCCCTGTGTGGCCCTCATGCAAAGAGCATCCCCACTGTCATATCAAGGTAATTGCCTCCCGCGTAGCCAGGGAAGGCCTCCTCCATCGCCTGCTTGAACGACTGTCCATCAGCAGAAGCCGATGCGAGTCCGACAAGCTTGTCGAGGTAGCGGATCTTCTCCTGCGCCGCATCACGTCCCTCGATGCCACTGTGCGATGAGAGGAAGTATTCAAGGCCTTCATCCAGATAAGCTTCCAAGGACGAAGCCATGGCCTTGGCCGCCTCAATGGAAGGAATGATCGAGTGGACGGTCTTCCCAAGCATGTGCATGTAGACAGCCTTGGCCTGGGGGATCACCAGGTCGTAAACATCCCCCTGATCGACCACCCTGAGCTGGAGGGAACGTATCCGCAAGTCCCCTGGCTCCACGACATCAGTCACCTTGACCTTGTCAGCTGCCTGGAAGTCCGGGCCGAAGGCGGCACCAAGTCCATCGGTCGTCGCCTGGGTCGAACCATGATGCATGGCGCACTCAGCCTTCCTTGTCGCATAGACCGGAGTGTCGCCAACCAAGGACCCTCCAGCGGGATGGGCGGAGACGAAGAAGGCATCCACCCTGCGGGGAAGCGCCTCGATATACCCCTTCCACGACCCGCTGTCAGCCTTGAAGGAAGGCAGCTCAAGTCCCACCAGGGCATCCTCCGCCTCAATAAGGAAAGCGGCATCCGCAAGCGCATCCGCAGTATCATAGCAATGGATCGTGATGCCACCCTGCTCAATAAGCGTCACCGTGCCGTTACCAAGCCTTGTCTTCTTGTTTTCCATTTCATCTTTCTCCTTTGATGTAACATCTATAGTTACTTCACACGGGCAAGATAAGCTCATCATGATGTAATGTCAATGGTAACAATAAGGAAAGCAAACAAAGAAACAACTGTACCGCAAGGTCGGACCTGGTTCAGAGCACGGCGATCAATGTGGGGATCAGTATCAAGGAGATGATGATGGACACAGCGCTTGCGAAACCTTCAAGGGCCTGGTCTCCCTTGAGGTCCTGGCAGAAGGCGCCCGAGGCGCTGCTGATCGGGGCGAAGGCGGTGACAGCCACGGCTTTACGCACTTCATAGCTGAATGGGCTGAATAAATAGAAAAGCGAAGCGATCAAGGCCGCCATCAAAAGACGGAGCACTGTGACAACAGAGACCTCCTTCAGCTTGTCACGGCTGAAACTGAACTCGAACATCAGGCCAATCATGAACATGGAGATCACACCATTAGCTGGGCTGATGGAGGACGCGAAATCAAAAATGACAGAAGGAAGCGTGATGCCGATGATGGAGAGCACCAGCATGATGAAGTAGGTCGCGAAAGCGGGTTTCGTGAAAACCGTTAGGAGTGAACGGACGAGGCTCCTCCCCTTCCCCCGCCCATCAGCGGCCATCTGGGTGAAGACATAGTTGCCCCCTACACACATGACAGAGTTGCCCATGTCGAAAAGACAGGTCGCAACGACACCTCCAGCCCCAAGGAAACCTGATACGAATGGCAAAGTGAAGTTCCCAATGTTGTAGGCAGGGAGGTTCAGCATGTAGAAGATCTTCTCATCGCGTGAACGCCTCCTCGTACCAAGCCATCCGATTGCAAGCATGACGATGTTCGACAGGAAGCCGGCAAGAGGCAGGAGCATCATCGCAGGGTCGAAGACATAGGTCCTGAATGATGCGAGTATCGCAGCAGGCAGCGTGATGTTCATTATAATGCGGCCAAGGGCTTCTGCGTCCTCCTTCCTCAGGACACCCGCCTTCTTGAGGCCATAGGCCAAGGCGATCATCAGGAAAAAGAAGGATGCACGGACTATCATGTCGAGCATGTCCCACCTCCGCCTCCATCATAACCCAGCCCACAGGGTGGATAGCAAGCAAGGAGCCGCATCCTCAGGCACGGTTCCCACACGCACTGGCAGGCCTCCTCCACCACACAGAGGTCCTTGTCCCTTGACGGACCATTTGAAGCAAAGTCGCATATGTTCCCGGAGATGAAGTCTTACACCTAGACACAGGAAGGGCCGCCCATCTGGCAGCCCTTCCTGTCATGCGGCATCAAGAATATCAGAGGCTGAAAGGCTTGAGGTCCTTCACAGCATCCGCAGGCTTGATCTCAACATCATCATTGTCGATGTCGATCAGCGTGTAGAGGTCGTTGCCCATGCCAAGCTCCTTCATATAGCTCAGCTGCCTGAGTCCATGACGGCTCTCCATCCTCTCGACGAGGTCATGATGCTCGTCCTCCTTCATCGCATAAACGATGTCGACACAGGCCTGGTCGATCGCCAGGATATCGAGTGAGGCGAGGATGCCGACATTTGGTGTGACGACAGGCATCGCAGCCGTACCTTCGCAATCGCAGGAGACAGACATGTTGCGCATGACGTTCACAAAGGCGATGCGTGGAGCATAGTGGTCGACGACCGACTTGGCGCTCTCCATCATCCTTTCCATGAACTCTTCCTTGGCGATGTCCCACATGTCATCAGAGCCAGGCGTGGTGTGGATCATGGCCTTGCCGATACGGCCATCAGCACAACCTATGCCGATGTTCTTCGCACTGCCACCGAAACCACCCTGGGTGTGCCCCTTGAAGTGGGTGAGCACAAGGAGGGAATCATACTTCCCAAGCCCCTTGCCGACACTCATATGATCGAACCAGCGTCCGCCTTCGACAGGCCAGTCGGCAGTACCCTCGTCATCGACGATGTCGACAGGGCAGAAATCCCAGCCATTGACCGCCAGTGTCTCACGGTGCGCCTCTGTCGTATAGCGGTCACCTTCGTAGTAAGTGTTCGTCTCAACAATCGTGGCTCCCTTGAGATCACCATCTGTCAGCTTCCTGACCCAGGGGCGTGGGATGATGTTGGGACCATTCTTCTCTCCTGTATGCAACTTGATCGCGATCTTTCCTGAAAGCACTGACTCGACACGGCGGCTGATCTTCTCAAGCCCATGTGCGGAAAGGTCGCGGGTGAAGAAGACCACGCTCTTGGCACCGCTACGCATCTCTGGGGCGGTGTACTTGTCTCCATCTTTTCCAGGTATGGGTTTCACACTCATTCTCCATTCCTCCTGTTACTGGATTGAATATATAAGCAGCATGTGGATCGTGCAAATAGCTTCTTCCTATACATGTCCATCTGTCGTATCGATCAATGCCTCCAGGAAGAGCGAGACCGCCTTGGAGAAGACCTGGTAGCGCCTCCATACAAGGCAGGGCCTTGAGAGCACCTGAGGTTCCAGAGGACGGAAGACCAGGCCCTCGGAATTGCTGACCAACCTGTCGAAGCAAAGCGTCACCCCCACCCCTTCTGATGTAAGTATGGAAGCATTCAGTACCAGGTTATAGGTCGCAGCGACATCCATCTCATCAGGAGGCAGGCCAAGCCATTCGGAAATCCTTGCAAGCGCATTGTCCTGACGGGATATGATCAAACGACGGGTCCTCAGGTCCTGAGGATGCACAAGCTCCTTTGCAGCCAATGGGTCATCCCTGCGCATGAGCACACCCCAGCGGTCTGCGAATGGCAGGAGGACGCTCTCATAGCGTGTACTGTCGACATTGTCATAGACCAAGGCGAAATCTATGAGCCCCTTGTCGAGCATCTCCATCACATAGGCCGAGTTGCCACTTGAAATATGGTAACGCACCTGCGGATGTTCTTCCTGAAGGCGTTTTGCCGCCCTGGCGAAAAGCCTCATGCCATCAGTCTCACCCGCACCGATGCACACATCCCCGACGACGGGCCCATCCCCCGGGCCAAGCTCGTCAGGAATCCTGTCGACCAAGGCGATGACCTCCTCCGCCCTCTTGCGGAGGATCATCCCATCCTCCGTCAACGTGACCCTGCGGGTTCCTTTCGAACCCCGGACCAGGAGCTGGCAGCCCAGCTCCTCCTCCAAGGCCTTGAGCTGGGTCGATAATGTCGGCTGTGAAAGGTGCAACGACTCAGCCGCCGCGGTGATGTTCTGCTCCCTTGCGACTGCGAGGAAGTAGCGTAAGACCCTTATTTCCATACCTCGATGTTACCATAGCGGAGGACTATCGTAAAAGATAGGAAATAAGTATTTGCTATCCAGGAATCGGGATGTTATCTTCCGCAACGTATGGACAAGGCAGTGATGGACAACCTGCGGGATGCAGGCTTCAGCAAGGAAGAGGCAGGACGCTATGAGGAGCTCGATGACAAGGGGCGCCTCCGCCTGCTCGCCACCCACCGCCGCACTATTCTTGACAGGGTGCATGAGGAAGAGCAGAAGATTTGCCGCATTGACTATCTTGTGCACAAGATTGAGAAGGATGGAGGATTGAGATGAAGGAAATAAAGAACCAGGTCTTCGATGAGGAGAGGGCGCTCTATGGGGAGGAGGATGCCGTCATCAGTGGCTGCACCTTCGA